>JABSOX010000028.1 GCA_013215655.1 Colwellia sp. | reverse complement strand
TTCAGCGACTTCAGCGACTTCAGCGACTTCAGCGACTTCAGCGACTTCAGCGACTTCAGCGACTTCAGCGACTTCAGCGACTTCAGTGACTTCAGCTGCAACGGGTAAGTCAGAGATAATCTCATCGTTTAATTTTTCATCCGCTTTAATCGGTTTATCAGTGCTAGTCTTATCACTAGCTTTGGTATTTTTAGCTTTTACAGCCATAATGTATTTTCCTTATTTATGTGGTTATTTTGTTAATTGATTTAATAGATACTGTGCATCACAGCGAATAAAAAATGGCATGTCAGCGTTACAAATAATGCGGATTAATGTACTTTTACTCATCAGCATCACCTTGGTAGATGATTAATTCTTTTGGTTTAATGAGATATAAGCCCGTTCCCATATCGTTGGTAATGGTTAATGACAGTTGATAGCCATCAGCTAAATTCTCAACGAACTCTGGGTTAAGCTCAGCTTCTTCGATAAATTGACGTGTAACATCATCAAAGATATTCAAAGCGGCTGGTAAATCATCTTGACGGTTAAAGCAGATAATCACGCTTGAATATTCACGCCAAAAAATTCGTGCTGCGCTAGCAGTGCCAAATGGCTCCACTAACAAGTCAACCACGCATTGAGCCGTAAAACGCTCTAATGCGAGCTGTTCAGCTATTGGCAAATAGTTAATCACTTGCATATTATTTCCTTTTAGATATGAAAAAGCCCATTCCTTTATACCTATTAAGGCTCTATGGAATGGGCTTTATACAGATGTTGTTAAATAAATTTAGCCAAACATATTCGACAGTGTTTCACTGGTTTGACGCATAGACTCAGTGTTTACTTTGGCGTATCGCTGAGTTGAGATAATGGACTTATGCGCTAATTGTTCTTGCACCAATCGGAGTGACACATTATTTGAAACAAGATTAGATGCCACACTATGGCGTAAGGAGTGCTGGCAGATACCGTCACTATTGACTTGTGCACGTTTGAGTAACTTGAAAAAGGTCTTACGCGTTGAACGTAATGGTTGGCCTTTTACTCTTCCAGCAAATAGATAAGGGTTATCCGGTTTTAATGGGATATTAGCAATATAGGATAATAGTAAATCTGTAATAAATACTGTTCTGGGCTTAAAGTTTTTAGTTATAGGAATATGGATAATACGTCTTTTAATATCCACATCTTTGACTTTAATATTCGATACTTCACCACAACGTAAGCCTGTTAAAGCCAAGGTAGCGATAAAAGCGGCAATAGTTTTGTTGGAATACTCACGACAAGTTTTGAGTAAGCGTTTAATCTCAAACGTAGTTAGAAAATGGGTGCGAGCATTGTTTAAGCGAAAAAGCTTTACGGGCTTACATGTATCTTTTTCAATAACACCAAGGTCAATCGCATACTTAGTCATGCTTTTAAGTATCATCAATACTTGATTAGCTGTTGCCGGAGCGTATAAATTGCCATACTTATTAATGGTATCCATCATTTTTAAATGTAATTGTTGAACATCAATGGTACGTAATTCTTGAAACAGCGTTTGGCCAAATCCCGGCGCTATATGCGTGTCATAACGATAAAGGTCATCACGCCAGCTCTTTTTTCGTTTTTTGATACTCGGTAAGTAATGCTGCTGGAAAAATTCATCAATGGTTAACCGGGTAGGGCAATTTCGGTCAACTTTAGGATTAATACCCCCATTTATGGCCATGCGGTGCTTTTGCGCTAACTTCCTCGCATCAACAACATTAATATCACTAAAGCGACCTAAACCAACGCTTTGCTTGCGTTGATTAAAGGTATATCTGAAAAGGAAACGTTTATTCCCCGTTTTACCGACCAAGCATTTGAGACCAATTGTTTGCGTATCTGTTACCTCTAGCTCTGTTGATGGTGAATCGCGAGGCGGTGTTTTCAAGGCTTTTATTAATTTGTCAGTGAACTTGAATTTTTTGAGCATCATTAATTCCTTAGCTGTTTATCTAAAGACTTAATATCTGTTTATTAGCTCCTCTATTACGGGGAAGTCAAACTTATCAGCGGTACCCCAATAGTACTAATGGGGAGCTAAAAAAGTACTTTTATAGCGCCACTTTCCCGAACAAGTAATTAGTCCTAATTAAGGGCATTAAACTAATTCACTTTGAGGAAAAAGCGATGGACGATTTTGAAATTAAGATTTTATTTTTAAGCTATAAAGGGGGCGTTGGAAAGTCCTCATTGGCAATCAATTTAGCGGCAGAAATCGATGCTGACTATGTGACCAATGATTTAATCACTACCAGCACTAAAGCCATTCAAATTGAGGCGAACAAGCGAAAAATTCCAAAAGAGCTGCTTACGCTTGATCGTGTAGTTTTCGATTTCGGCGCTATGTCCACACAACTTGACCCAAAAGCTGTTCAAGCAACAGAAGTTTCTGATGTAATTGTTATCCCAACACTTACAGATATTAGAAGTCTAACGGCAACAATATCAACTGTTGATTTAGTAAGTCCTATGAATAAACCAATAGCCATCATCATCAATAATTTCACTAAGAAAAAGAAGTTCGATGAAGCGAAACTGTTCTTATCAGAAAGATTAGGTGATATACCTATTTTTGCTATTAGAGCTACGACCCTGTTCGACCGAGTCGCCAATGATGGGGAAGAATGGTTTAAAAATATTCACAATAATAACGGAGAGTGGCAACTCAATAGGTCAAGAATCGCACATGAAGAAGTGTATAACGCTATTATCGAACTGGGCACTCAATGATGAAATTACAAACATTTAGTGATGTCCAGAAATCTCTTAGGGGCAGACCAAAGTCAGGTAATTCAAAGGTTCGTCTAAGTTTTTATTTGAACCAAGAGGATTTCGATTTATTGAAAGTATACGTGACAAAAAATGATTTATGTGTAAGTGAAATGGTACGTAATTTGGTAAAACCGCTATTGAAAGGCGTTGATGATAAATAAAAAAAAAGAGATAACCCAAAGTAGGTTATCTCTTTTGAATGCATTTATTAGAGTAAGCTAGGTAAAATATTGACTTAAATGTTTTACACACCCAGCCAGGCTTCAGTGACGTTACCATCTCCTCTATTCTCTAAGGGGTATAATTTGATACTGCCATTGTACTTTGTGACTTGTATAGAAAGGTTGATGTATTCTCCGTCATCAGTCTCATTGGTATATGTATATAGTTGTTCTAATTGTCTTTCCCCGTCGCCAAGGTATCTATAATCTTCCTCTTGAAGTTCAAAATCAGTGGAATGTAGTATTAATTCTCCCGACTTAAGCTCTAATGCTAAGCTACCATTAAGATTCATATGTCATTTTTCCTTATGTATTTTTTCTGATAAATGCTGGAATGTCGAGGTAATCTGCTTGTTCGACTTCTTTTCCTGTATCATTAAAAGTAAGAGCTTTCTCAGTGCGATTTTCACTGTTTATCTCTGAAATTCCTGTGGCGAGAATAAGGATTTCAAGTTCGCAATCAATATTCTGAGTTTGTGTAACGCCAGATATTATCAAAGGCAATTTGTGCGTAAGTTTGTTTTCTATATGATGCAATATTGCCTCGTAAGTCTTTAAACTTGGTTCATTTTTACAACATAGGTGAATAATGACTCCAGCAGCATCACTGATGTCAACTTGGCTTACCAACGGGTTATTAATGGCATTTTCTAACGCATCGATTATAGAATCTTCTGACTCCGCTTTCCCCACGCCTAAAACAGAATCACCCTGAAAACCAAGTACCTTAGAGAAATCTTTAAGATCAACATTCACTATGCCTGATCCGCTTAATAACTCTATAAGAGCGAGCACAAGGTTATACAAAACTCTATTTGAATGTTCAAATGCTGAAAATAAACCAACCTCTTTATTAAGTGCTGAAATAAGTAAATCATTCTCTAGCAATATACACGCATCAGTCGATTTTTTAAGTTCTATAACTCCTTCTTTGGCATAGTGACACCTTAGCTTCCCTTCTGATCTAAAAGGTAATGTTGCTACAGCTATAACTGGAATATCCATTTCTTTTGCCAACTGACTTATAAAAGGACTGGCGCCAGTTCCGGTACCACCACCTAGCCCACAAACGATTATAACCACGCTACTCTTTTCCAAAAATGCTCGTATTTGTTCTTCAGATTCTTTAGCAGCTTTTAGGCCAATTTCTGGATCCGCTCCAGCACCAAAACCACTGGTTAGGGCTTCTCCAATTAATAATTTTCCATGTGATTTAATGTGGCTTAGAGAAGAACTATCAGTATTTATACCAAGATATCTAGCCATTTCAGATTCAACTTGCGATTTAGAAAATAAGTAATCTATTGTATTTCCGCCACACCCACCTATTCCTATTACACTGATAAGTGGCAACTTTACTGAAGGCATCAGTTCAACTATTTCGTTTTTCGTCATTTTTTTATACCACGCTAAAATTATTAGTATTTTTTATTTACAGTTTGATTTACTTTGAGGACCAAGCAATATCTAATTATTAATACTTAGTTTTTCTGGAGTGGTGAATTGCTCTTTTAGCTCTAGTGCTTTGTCGAGTATATTTTTAGCGTGGGTTTTTCGTTCTATTTTTATCGGTGTGTGTGATAAATTATGATTTACACTAAAAAAATCACTTTCGAATTTGAAGCCTTTAGTTAGTGTTTGATATTTTTGCGGGTTTTTATCCATATCATAATCAAATAAGGGTTTAACATTCGAATAACTATATTGTTCGTTTGGAACAATTGCTTGTAAGGGTTGGGAAGTGACTTCCTTTTTATCATTTAGGTTGTTTTGATAACCTAGAATAGCTTGGCTGTTATAGGTATATGTTTCTCTAATTTCTTCAAAATTATGGTTAAAGCTAACATCTAAAATATCAAATAAAACACTCGTCTTAGTCAATGATTGGGTAAATAGATGCATTGTATTCAATTTTACGCTTAATGTGTCACTACTACTGTTTCTTGGAAAAGTATTACCTTCGAGTTCTAATTTCTTAAAATCACCAATATTACTGGGTTTATTGTTAAGCGATATTGCATAAATATTTCTAAAATCTGGATGTTGAAAATTACCAACATAATAACTTATCTGTAAAGGTAAATATGGATGTGAGTGTGTAACCATATAAATACCAAGCTGGGCAGTATTTTTACTTTTTATAAAATTAAAGGAATCTCTATCTTTTTCGTTTTTAAATGTTTCGCTAAAAGTTCTCGTCTCAATATTAATGCAGTTATTAGGTGGTGTTTTCTTTACTACCTTATGGCAATAATCTTTGGCTTGATCTAAAGTAGCTGCATTGCTAGCATTTAACCAGCCAACGGTGAAGCCCATCGTATCGCTATAATTATTGATAAGCTTAAATATTTTTTTAGTTCTTTTATCGTTTCCTGTTAGGTCTACTTTTTTTTCAATGCGAATTTCTTCAATTTTATTCTTCCCTACTTTTAATAAGGCTATATCTGCTTCATTTTCCTCTTGGTTGTAAAATACTCCAATCAGTGATAAACCTGGGCCACAATTCGACTCCAGATATTTATTGTGAAGGCGAAGTAAAAGATCCAGTTCAGCAGGAGAGGAGCCAACTTCTTTAGCTATGATTGTTGATAGTTTATTTGAAGAAATATTTATTTGTGGGCAATCTTCTTTTATCTGTGCTGCGATAGCTTGAGAAAAAGAAAATACTTTATTGGTAGTTAATTTAGACATGTCTATTTTCCATATAATACGGGGTATGGTTTTATAGCTTGTCTATTCTGCTATTAGATACTTTACAAGCTGGTAGACCCCAGTGTTATAAAGAAAACATTTAATTATATTAAATGCTTTTGTACATTACTTACTAAATAATAGTTAGTGTTTTGCCCGCAGAATATTATGTATGGCACAGCCTTTGACTGTTTTACTGATTAAATCGCAATCGTTAGAGCGCAAATTCAGTTAAAGATTACAATTTAAAAATAATAACATCAAGTGTTTTATTTTTAATTTGTACGCCTAGTCCATTTTTATTTAAAAGAAAATAAAAGCGTTTTTTAAAGCATCTATGAGTAGATACCAACGAGTTCTTGATAAACAGGATCGTAATTATGTACAGCATCAAGTGGTAAAAAATCATTTGCCTCTGTATTTTCTTGTAAATAATCTTTTATATCTAACCCCGACAAATCATCAGGAATATTTGAAAGATAAAGCCCTGTCTTTTGATTAACTAAAAGATAGCGTTTATTTGAAACACGAATATAAGCATACTCACCATTGATGTTTTGTACTCGAGTTAGTCGAATATGCATCCCATCATCAATTTTCTCATCCCGTAGAGTAGAAATTACAGGGTCATCTAAAAGTGAATTAATAGGGGATATAATCGAAGGTTTTAGCTTTTTCATATGATGTCCTTTACTTTGTTTTTAATGAATAATTAAAAGATAGAAAAGCTGTAACGGTAAGTATTCACTCTAAAGTCTCGTCAACAATTTCAGCAATTCGCTCTATAGCGTTGAGGTAATCAATCCTATTATTACTAGCCCTAGATAAAATGTCGTCAAACTCACTCCCTGGATTTTTAAAAGCATTCACCAGTTCTTCTTCACGCCCATCTAGAATATACAATCGCACCTTGTCCGAACGATCTAAAGTTAAGGGGTCGACACTTTTTAATCGTGCTGCTTTAAGCTGGAGTTCAATTTTCTTTATCACTCGTGGCCCAAGCTTCGAAACACCGTAGACATCCCTCAAACGTTCCATCTTAATTGTTAAAAATCCACCGTTCCTTTTAACCGTGCTATATATTTTGTCAAACATAGATGTGTTACTCTTGCTATAGTGGTCTTATTAATCGGTATGATATGTTTAATTGTTTCTGCATGCAAGTTAAATATAGCAAAGTGCCACCATAGGGCATTTATTGTTGAAATCTATGTATATATAATCCTATGGTGTCTTATTGGTGTTTTTAATGGGGTAATTTTTGGTGTGGTGTTATTTTTGTTTTGTAGGTGTGTCTTATGTGGTAATGATAGCACGATAGACCTAGTGACAACCAGAAGAAGACAGTAAATAGTAAACGGGAATAAACGTATTCAACCTACGCCATTACTAGAGAAATAAACTGCACCATTACTGTGTTTGTACTGTTTAGACCCTGATAGACACAATTGTGCAGCTAATATGGAACGGGGCAAGTTATAAAGGCGAAAGTCCAAACATCAATAATTCCACTAGTGATAGTAAATTTAAACACGCTAAAGATTACTTAGTTGATGCATTAGGGAAATTCCCTATTTTCGGTATTCGCACAACAACATTATTCGAACGAGTGGCTAAAGATGGCAGCGAGTGTATAGCAAAGTTCATCAAGTAAAATGTGAGTCTCAGTTTAATAAAACACGAATAGCACATGAGCAAGTATATGACGCTATCATTGCCCTAGGAGTTAAGAAATTAAGATGCAGACATTAAGGGAGCTCGAGAACTCTATCGGCGGTAGAGCTAAAATGAAACTACCTAGAAAGAAAGTACGGTTAAGTTTTTATCTTGATATCAGAGAAGATCATTGACTAAAAGTACATACAGAAGCTAATGTTAATAAACTTAGCCAAGTTGTTCGTGAATCGCTAAAGGCAGTGATTTAAAATAGTAGAGAAAATCTTAAATGGTTACCTCCAGTCATAATACAACTCATCGAATAAGCCTTTCATTAGACCCCCCCATCGAGAATCTCAAAAGGCAACTCGACATAATCATGGGATGACGAAGTAAAGCTTTGCCAGTATTCTGTTCATACAGCTAATACAGGGTAAGCATATCCGGATATATCTTCTGAACGCATAATTACCTCCATCGCTTATAAATCACTAAACCTATTCAATTCACTGTCTTTTTTAATACATTTAATAGCCAACCATTTAATTATTGGAATGGATACTGCCATATTATTTACGTCTTCTGAATATGGTTTAAATATCGCGACCTCTTTGTTATTTCGACTTTTTTTAGAATGAATAACAGCACACCTAATGTTATATATCCAGATTGAAAGTTTTTTAATTAAATTTAATCCGCTCTTAATATCCAACCCTTTAATGCTAACGGTTGAAGACGTTTTTATTTCATTTCCAATAACGGAATTATAGTCATGACTTTGTCTATTAAAGAAATCAGTTATAGATTGATCAGTAACTAACCAAAGCAACACGCATTCTATTTGTTCTTTCTCTCCCTTAGCTGTTTTACTTAAAAGGACAGGGGCTTCTTCGAAGTAATACTCTAGGACATTATAAAAGCCGATGAAACTCAATAATGGATTAACTTCTTTTAAACCAGAGAAGTAATAAGGTAGTAATATTGGGTTGTACTTTTTGTTAAGATAAACGGTTTCTATTGGCAATTCAAAATCAATATTTCCTTTAATTTCTGAACTTAGTGTTATCCATTCTTGACCAGGCTTGAGATCTCTCGGACCAAATCCATACTCAAACGTATTTGCTTGATAATAATCAATTAATCCATCGTCACACTTTAACATGCGAAGTTTACCGAAATAACCGTCACGCTCTTCTGTAGGCAATATTTTCACTAATAGCTTTTTATTTACCAATTGTGACAAAGCACTAACGTGATTTTTAACCATATCTTCACTGTAAGATTTAACCAAGCAATAATCATGGAAATAGTATTCAGGCTCTCCTTCAAGAGATTGAATACTTAATATAGAAGTATCATTCAATTCGTCTAACACTAAAGCTTGAGTATTAAATTGATCATATAAGTGGTAAATATCACTGGGATCCCTACGCGAATAATAAAAATCTGTAACTTTGGTATTAAGCTGTGATTCCTTGTGGATGACACTATATTCAAATAGATAGTTATCTATTAGGTATTCAATTTGATTATCGTTTAAACGAGCAACCCCAGTTTCAAAACGAATTTCAGCTACAGAATCCATCTGTTCTAGGTAATAGAATCCTTGTGAGGTAAGTATCGGGTCCCCGTGAATAGTTGGATGCACTACTATAGAAAACTCTAGACCATGAAAGACTATTGCTTTTGATAGACCCTTACTCATTGATAATGGAACTTGTAAATTTAAAGCCATTAAACTAATACCTTACTGATATATATCTGTAGGCCATTCACCCTACTATTTTCTTTATACTTCAATACCTAAGGTATTTAATTGGTTTGTGCTAAGTAAGTACTAACGTACTCAGCTTCTTTAAAGTTTCTATTATTGGGTTTGCAATACTACCAACTGCTTGGGCTGCTTCTTTGATTCCAGTAATACTGAATTCATACCATCGTTTCTCGGGTTGAACACTAACAGATTCTTTACTTAAAGCTTCGAGGTTTTTCCCCATAATCTCTATTTGACTAGCATCAGCTATAGAGGATATATCTTCAATTTCTTTTGTTAGCTGTATAATCATCTGTTTTATATCTTCTTCACCGTTAGGCGAAGACATATTATTGTTTACGGTATTAGTCACATTTGACATATACTCAGCAATATTAACAATGTTTCCGGTACCACCAACTGTAATGTTTTTATCTGTCATAATTCCACCATTCTCTATAAAAATTGTTTTATATATCTTTGAAGATTGTCTATCTTCTTGATAATTATTTATTTTATTCCATACTTGCCGACGCCCACCTTCATAACGAGCCACTAATTGAGCTTGAATTGCCGATCGAACTACATCATGTGTGGCGTCAATAGCGTTTACTATCGCAGATTGTTTCATCCCCCCCCACATTTCGCGTTTAATTATATTTAATCGCTTATTAAAATATTCATCTAAACGATTAATAGATTCTTCATCGGAAGGGTTTAGAATATTTCCACGATGAATTTGTTTTAATATAAGATCCAGCACTTCTCTTTCTGCATGAATTCTAGTTAGACATACCCGTATACTTCGCAGTTGCTCATTCGAGGCACTACCCTTTTCTAATATCCAAGTTGATACTATTCCTACTTTTGTTCCAAATCGGCAGAATAATACATTCGCACCATTTACGTTTTTACTTTCAACTTTAATTGCTCTATTACTATATTTTGTCCATATATCTACATTTACTTCATTTGCCTTTAATTCTACAATTATGAGAGGACTTCCAGATTCGACAAGATTAAAATTTACAGGTTCTTTCTCTGCAGAGCGCTTACTGCTAGCAAATGAATATAATTTAGTTAAATTAATACCCTGCGCCAAAATAGGGCGTATTTTGTCAATATTACCCGGGCTTGGAACTATACAAGGAATCTCAGCGATATCACTTATAATAGAAAGTACTTCTTTAAGTGAATATTTTTTATTTTTTACAGAATTAATAAGTCTGAAACCAACCTCGGCTCGAACAACAGCTGAACCATCACTTAAGAGACGACGATATGTACATTTAGGTTGAGATTTACTACTTGGAAAACCACAATACCGACTTTCAAGCTTATCAAATTTCAAAGCTCTATTTGCCCTAACGTATTTTATCTCATCAGGCCACGCTTCATCAGGCTCATCTATTCTTTCACATGCTTTACCAAAATAATGAACAAACTGGGGGTTGATTTCAGTGATAGGTTCAGGAAAGTCAGGTAACGGTAAACGCAAATTCGTAGTAGAACTAAATGGTCTCGCATCTGCAATTGGAAATTGAAGTGCCACTTGCATCTCAAAAAAGTTCCTTTTTATTTTTTAAAGAAGAGTGCCCCCGCAGGTATATCCATTGGGGGAGTCGGTTATGAACTTTAATTATTAAACCTAACCTTCTTTTCGCGTTCCTCGCGAAATGAGTTCAGTCAAATATTAAGTCTATTCCCTTTTAACTATCATGCGTACGGCGCGATTCTTCTCACTATTGTAGAAACAGTGCGGTTTTCTCACTATTCTGTTAACAGTGGTACTTACGCATTATCTTACTTACAGTGTGAATTTATCACTATTGTGCTGACAGTGTGAATCTCACACTGTTGTACTCTTAGTACGTTCAGTACAACTAGTACGCTTGATTATTCATCTACATCGTAAAAATAATCGGATGTTACTTTTTCGCTGAAGTGAACCTACATAAGTATAATGAATTAATCAATAGAGTCAACAAGTTAACTTGTTGATTCAATAATGTCTTATATTTTAGAACATCCACAAAAAGAACAAAAAGAACAAAAAATAAACAGTAACAGAAGTTGATATTTAAAGTTAATTACTTAACACCAATGCTAACGAAAGAACCAATTTTTGTACCTTGTTTGTAACGGTTTAGATCCTGATAGATACATTTGTGCAACTAATATGGAACGGAGCGAGTTATAAAGAAGAAAGTCTATTAGATATGAATAAAGATTATAATCGGTGTTAATTAAGCTACGGACTATATTCTTAGTGGTTTTATAAGATTGATTGTTAAAGTGTGAAATAGGAATAAAAGAGATTTTTTGAGGTCGTGGATATCGGAATCACAATCCGGGGCTCTACCAACTGAGCTATAGCCACCACTGATATTACTTGAAGCGCCCAGTGATAAGGCGCGAGGAGTATATTGCATTTATGCGTAGATTGACAAGAAGAATATCGATTTTATGTTGTATTAATTGGTGAAACATACGATTCGATACTTGAGGTTAAGCATTTATGCACAGTTTGATTTAACTCATCAATTCTTACAGGTTTTATGAGACATGCACTAAGTCCTATTGAATTCATTTCATCCATTGACATTAAGTCTGCATAACCAGTAGCAAGAATTATTGGTAAATTAGGGCGAATACTAAGTATTTTTTTCGCCAATTCCGTTCCAGACATAATTGGCATAGAGTGATCCGTTAAAACCAGGTCGTAATTAGTAGGCTTTTTATTAAATTCAGATAGTGCCTCTTGACCATTAGCGCATATGGTCACTTCATAACCAGCCAATTCCAATTGTTCTTTGTATAACATGCATAAGCATTCCTCGTCTTCTGCTATGAGTATCCGTCCTTTTCCTACTTTATTTTCATAGTTCGATGTTTGTTTTTCTTCAATACTTTCTTTTGACACAGGCAAGCAAACTGTAAAGGTTGTCCCTTTTCCTATGGTGCTTTTGACAGCAATGTCGCCGCGATGTTGTTTGATAATATTATGAACGACAGAAAGACCTAATCCTGTACCTTGCCCAACTTCTTTTGTACTAAAGAAGGGATCAAATATACTATTGATGATCTTTTCATCAATGCCGCAGCCAGCATCCGTTATTGTCAAAATATAATTGTTGTCACGTTGCTCGGATAAGTCAGTATTTTCAGGAGGGAACTGCGCTAGAGATACTATCAATCTTCCTCCTTCTTTAGACATTGCGTGTATTGCATTGGTACACAAATTTATTAATACTTGGGAAATCTGAGTCTCATCACCATTAATAATGAAATTCTCATTCGGACTAATCTTAGTAACAAATTCAATGTTTGCGGGGGATGTTGATTTAATAAGGTTTATGCATTCATTGACCGAAAGTGCCAAATTAAGCGGTTTAAACGACGTTATGTTCATACGGCTAAATGTCATTATTTGACGAACTAATTTTTGTGCACGGTCAGATGCTTGATATATATTTTCATTATATTTTTTTACTTTTTCAGTATTATGTATATTCATCTTCGTAAGTTCTACATTGCCAATAATGATGCCTAGAATATTATTAAAATCATGTGCCATACCACCTGCTAGGCTTCCCACAGCTTCCATTTTTTGAGAACGTATTAATTGCGATTCTAGTCCTTTTCTTTCTCTTTCAATTTCTTCACGTTGTGCGATTTCATTTTTCAATTTATTATTGATTTTTAAGATGACCAATATGATTATTGTTAAAAAAGACAAAATGGGAAGTGCCCAATATAAAATAGTTCTAATATCTGTACCTTCACTCGAGCGAGCCGATAGCCAATTATTGCCAATAGAGGATCTGGTTTTTTCGTCAATACTATCTATAACTTTGTTGAGTATTGGTACTAGTGGTTTAAGTTCTTTTTTTACAGCAATCGACAGTAATAATTTATACGGAGTCATAGAAGCAATTATGAGTTTGGTATGGTTATATTTGCTCAATGTTCTATTTATTGTATCTAATGAAGCTATAAAAGCATCAAGTTTACCTTCACTCACAAGCTTCATACCTTCAGGAGCTGAATCAACTAAGACAATGTCAATATTAGGGAAGTCTCTTTCAACAAATTCTGCCTCTATATACCCTTTGATTATGCCAAGCTTTTTACCGTTGAGGCCGTTCATTGATTCAATGAAAAAACTATCTTTTTTCATGACAATGACGGAACTTGAACTAAAAAATGGTTTTGTGAAATAGAAATGTTTACGGCGCTCATCTGATTCAGCAATGCCAAGAATAAAATCGGATTCTCCACTCATTAATGCATTTAGAGTTTTACTCCATGTATCAAACCCAACGGTATTAATTTCGATATTGAGTCGTTGTGATATGAGTGTTAGATAATCTACCCATGCTCCTGTATCTACTTTATTACTTCCTCTAAAGGAATAAGGGTATGCATTTAATTCAATAGGGGATGTAAACCTTGGGTATTGCATCAGCCATTTATGTTCAGCTAATGTGAGTGTATTAAGTGGTGCTAGCTCTCTGAAGAATTTTGGCTCTTTTGGTAACCACTTTTCTTCTAATGACAGTAGAAGGTTCAGAGGAATATTTTCAAATCCTTGATTTATTTTTTTTAATAAACGTGGCTGACCTTTCGCTATTACAGCATGGACCAAATTAGATGCAAAAGTAACTTCTGTTGATTCAAAGACACCGGTCATTTCAAGTTGAGAAATAACAGAGTTCATTGCTGGAGTTTCATCAAAAATAGCTTCTATTTCTTCATTGAATAACTGAAGAAAACTATCTTTAGCTGAATAGCTTATTCTTTTTATCAATGGATAGTTATCTGCAAGGTATTGTTCATGGTAGGAACCAGAAAGGACTGCAACTTTCTCCCCTTCAAAGTCTTTTAATTTTTTCTTTATATCATTGTTTTGTGCCGACTGGTTATAAAATAGGCTTGCACCAACCTGATGGAAAGGCGTTGAAAAATCGGCCCAAAGCGCGCGCTTTTCATTTTTAAATAGTCCTAAGTGTATCGCATGATTATTTTTTACAAGTTGCAAACTCTTTTGCATGGTAGTAATTTCAAAAGTAATCGGAATGTTATTACTTTTTGACCATAGCTTCCAAAGATCGATGTAAAAACCTGCAGGTTCACCATTTGGCAAGTGAAAGTTCAACGGATGATGGTCTCCGCCTCCAGTAATGACGATAGGCTGTGAGGTTTCATTTGCACTAACAGAACCAATGTAAACAAACATTATTGAAAGAATTAAGAGCTTAATTAGATGGGTGTATTGTCTTGATATGATCATGCCGAGGTTATTGAAAGTTGTTATTTGTTGCATACATTTAAACCTTGATGACGACGAACTCTTATAGGCAATGGAAAAACAATATTTTTGTACTATGAACCAAAAAACTTTGGTATACAACTAGGATAAAAAGGCAACAAAAAATTCATTCTCAAATTTTTTTGTATGATGAACTATTAAAATAATGGTTCGATACTTTAAAGTAATTGAATTTTATTAATGGGTTGTATTTAGGGTTAAGCTAAATGTTGCAGATTACTATGCTGATATATTTTCAATACTCATTCTTGTGAGTTTTTACTAGTACAAGAAATAACACCGCAGAAATAATCGCTGAGGCAAATATCATGCACATCACCATTATTTGATAGCGGGCGGCGATAAGTGGTGAAATACCGGAAAGAATTTGTCCAGTCATCATACCGGGTAAAGAAACAATACCCACAGCAAAAAGTGAGTTGATTACTGGAATTGAGGCAGCATTAAGTGCATGGTTTCTGGCTTGAAGATAGGGTGTATTGTTTTTTAGTTCTGAAAATAGTCGTTCTGCACATAAGCTAACGCTGTTCATTGCATTGGCGAATATCATCCCTGCCAATGGAATTAAGACTTGTGGTTGATACCAAGGTGTTAGTTGTAAAACTCCCTGACTAATTATTATTAATGTAAATCCGCCACCAATGCTGATTGCGGCAATGGTAGGCATTAATAATTTAATTCTATTTTCTTCAATGGTATTTAATGCTATCCAACTAGAGAGCAATACCATAACGATTAAAATGGTGGTGATGAGCCAAGCATTATCGGAATTAAAAATGGTACTGAGTACACCGCCGATGATAAGTAATTGTACCAACATGCGGATAATAGCGTAAAAAGCATTTTTGGTATTAAGTGACCATCGATGTAAGAAATAAAGCGCAATGATTACAGGAATAAAAGCGATGCTTAATGACGTTAAAGAAATGATATGTATCTAGTTTGTCATTGAAGTTCATAGAGGTTGTTTTTTCTTATAGCGTCAGCATGGGCTTAATATTTATATAAATCAAGTGACGATAATCACCATAAACTTTATCAAAAAACGGAATAACTGTTAAAATCTATTTATTAATGATTATTCTGGTTTAGCCAATATGTCTTTAGAAAACTTTTCTGCACAAATAAACCAATTAAAAAAGGAAGAGGGGGAATCGCTGCCTCCTATAGAAAGCTGGAATCCACCATATTGTGGGGAAATGGATTTACAGGTTAAAGCTAATGGCGATTGGTTTCATGGTGGCACCATTTTTAAACGTTTGTCGTTAGTAAAATTATTCGCCTCAGTTTTACTCCGAGAAGTTGACGAAGAACGCGATGAGTATTTTCTTGTTACTCCGGTGGAAAAAGTAAAAATTACGGTTGAAGATGCCCCTTTTGTTTTAACGCAGTGGTCGTGGCAGGATGATAAAAAATCGGTGATGAAGGTAAGTACTAATCTAGATGATGAGTTTGTATTAGATGGTTCACATCCGTTGATGATAAATGAGAACGGTGAATTATATGTCATTGTGCGTCGAAATTTATTGGCAAAAGTACATCGTAATATTTATTACCAATGGGTTGAATTAGCAAATGAAAGGGTTACCGAAAAAGGCACTAAATTGGTATTTTACAGTGCCAAATGTGAATTTAGTTTAGGCTTTGTTGATTAGTTATGTTGGTCAACCTGCATTGGCGTTCTTTAGATAACTCGTGAAAAGCGTTGTTGATTAATGTGTTTTTTCATATAAGCATCAAAACTCATGCAAATAATGCGAATTAATAGACGAGCTTTTTGATCTACTCTAATAAATTCGGCAGTATCTTCAACTAAGCCATCATTAATAAAGGTATTAAGTAGCGGCAAATCTTCAGCAAAGTATTGCGCAAAGTCGATATCATATTTTTTGCTAATTGCGTTTTTATCTACATACAAATTACACATTAATTCACGAATTACTTCACCACGAATAATGTCATCTGTTGATAAACGTACACCTTTTTCTTGCGCATTTTTTTTACTTTCAATTGCTTTGTAATAAGCTTGCAGATCTTTAATATTCTGGCTAAAGGAAGTGCCAATGCTACTTATAGATGAAACACCTAAACCTAATAAATCACAGCCTCCTTTGGTGGTGTAACCTTGGAAGTTGCGATGCAAGGAGCCATCTTTTTGCGCAATAGATAGTTCATCTTTGGGCTTGGCAAAGTGATCCATGCCAATAAAGTCGTAGCCAAAATTACAAAGCTGTTCGATAGCCAGTTTCATCAGTGCAAATTTTTCTTGTACGCTCGGTAACCATTCATCACGTAATTTACGTTGTGCGGCGAAACGACTGGGTATATGTGCGTAACTAAACAATGAAATACGGTCAACATCCATTTCATGGGCTTTATTTAAAGTCTTGGTGAATGTTTCTAAGGTTTGATGTGGCAAACCGTAAATTAAGTCGATGTTAATTGACTTAAAACCGATTTGTTTTGCATGGGCAATAAAATCACTAATAAACTCGGTAGATTGTACTCTATTGATAGTTTGTTGAACCTTCAAATCGATATCTTGCACACCAATACTTAGACGATTAAAACCGAGGTCAAATAGATGTTCAGCAAGGTTCATTTCAATTTCGCGAGGATCAATTTCAATACTCATTTCGACATGATCAGCAAAAGTGAATTTTTCTTTTAATAATGATACTAATTTTGTAATTTGAACATGAGTTAAGAAACTTGGTGTGCCGCCGCCCCAATGTAATTGCTTCACCGTATAATCGGTGAAAAGTTCGGCTCGTGAACCAATTTCTTCGGCTAAATACTCCAAATATGTATCAGCTTTGTCGCGATGACGGGTGATCACTTTATTGCAGCCACAGTAGTAACATAGGCTATGACAAAAGGGGATATGCACATATAAAGACAATTCCCGATTAGGGGATTGTTGTATGGCTTGAATTAAATCGTCATGCAAAAAACCATCATGAAATTCAAGGGCGGTAGGATACGAGGTATACCTTGGGCCACTGGTATTGTATTTCTTAAGTAATCGCTCATCAAAAAATTGGTTTGCTTGCATGGTCATTATTCGCTGATCAAATCAATGTTGTGTTAATTATACTCAGCATAAATAATGTGACATTGATCACGCTCAAGTTTTAGTGATGAGATGGTATTGATTACAACTAATGATTATTTATTATAATTAATCGGCGCACACTATACATTTTATTGCTGCGGGTTGAACTTGCAGACGTTGTTTCGCTATATTTTCTCCACATGTTTGGCAAATACCATAGTCGCCATTATTAATTCGGGTGATAGCATTAGATAATTTTTGTATTTCAACTCTCGCTTCAGATTCAAGTGCGTTAAGTACTTCATCATTTTCACGTTCGCCTGCTTGTTCTGCCCAGTCGGCATCTCTACCACTAGCAAAATCTTGGTGAATAGAATCAACACGGTGTTGTAACTCAACAATTCGTTGGGTAAATTGAGTTTTTAATTGTTCTGACATAAGCTGGTTAACCTCATTAAACGCGGAGAGACAATTAAATTATAGTTAAAGATTAACGGATAAGCATAGAAATACGTTCAAGTGCATATTGATGGAGTTGTTCGAGGTCTTTTTTGATATCGTTGGTTAATTCTGCTTCTATTTTCATCCGCTCAAAATCGAGCTTCATACGTTCTTGCTTTTTAAGCTGCTTTCTTTGTTCGAGGATCGGCATGTGCTTAATTGCATTGTAAAGTTCAAAGATCGCCGGAAAGTGTATCGATAAACTTTCACTTAACTTTAATGAATCGAGTAAAACACATAAGCGCCAGCAGCCTTCAGCAAAATCACATTGTTCTTCTTTCATCGCTCGAACAATAATAACAA
Organism: Colwellia sp.; assembly: GCA_013215655.1. Lineage (GTDB taxonomy): Bacteria > Pseudomonadota > Gammaproteobacteria > Enterobacterales > Alteromonadaceae > Colwellia_A. The sequence continues at coordinate 45,648 of JABSOX010000028.1, read as the reverse complement.
TGCTATCAATGATTTTTTTGTCATGTACTTTTAACGCCTGTTGCTTTTGAAGCTCTAATTGTTGCTGTTTTTCGGTTTGCACCTTCACTTGTTTTAAAAGCTTAAATGCGTACCAAGTTAATACGGCAATGATGGTTATTGCCGTAATAATTGCGTAGCTCCAGGAACTAGATAACATCAATAAACCTTATTAATAATCAGATAAATCGTTATTATCTAATTTATCCCATAAGTCATCTTCAGAATCTGACTTAGATTTAGATTTAGTTTCGTCTTCTTCTTCCTCGTCATCACTTAATCCTAACAATTCACGAAGTGTTTGGTGTCTTTCCATTTTTTCATTGAAATAATTAATTTCAATTTCTGTTAACTCAACATCGTCATCTTGTTTGGTTAAAATTTCCTGCAATTGAGTATCGTCTTCTATAGCATATAACTCGTCTTCTAAAGGTTGTTCGGGTTCGATGACTCGAATGGCAGCTATAGGAGATGTTTCCAACTTAGTTTTATTTTTTGCTTTAAACGGTTGTGCAGCTTTTTTAGTTGGTATACCCAAATCAATAAGCTTTTTACTGCCAATACGTGGGTCTTTATTTACTTTAGGATCTTGTGAGTTATTACCTGTGTTGAAAGCTTCTTGCTGACGATTTCCCGCTTGCTTACCGCTTTTATTTTTAGGCTTTTTACTATGAGGAGCTATTTCTTTTTCTTTCTTGTTTTCATCTTTGACGATGCCATTAGAGCCAACACCAGCTTTTCTTGATTTCTTTGAACGAGACATAATTCTTCAATTTTTGGAGATAATGGCGCTATTTTACGTGATAAGAAGGTATAGGGCTATAAAAAGAAAAAAAGCGATAGTTTTCACTATCGCTTTTGGAGAAGATATTTGCGGCAATGCCTGCAAATACTTTAGTTCCTATTCTTAAGTGGTTATCCAAACCTATTAGCACAGTCCCTGTAAAGTCTTAATCTACCCTGTTATTATTTTATTTGTTTCCATACATCATTTTTTTGTTCTCGGTCGTCCTGACACCTTATTGGCTATCCGTACTGTCCCCCCGGACAAAAAATCATCAAAAATCATCCTGATATTAAGTAAACAATCCGTATTTCAAAAAATAACACTTATTATGTGTTTATATGCTTTCCGTGCCGTACATTCCATATTTTTATTTTATGCTGCCTTAGCAGCTGGTCAATACTTTACGCAACTAATTAAATGCAGCAAGTTAGAATTCTAAGTAATTCTTACTTTTACTTGTTAAAAAAATGTTACTTAGCTGTTTTTGTAGATAAAAAAAACAGTAGTCACATGCGTTGTTGTTAAAATTTTCTGATCTTATGGTCAATGTCTTACAGTATTTATGGCAAATGTACTACGAAGGATTGGAGGTTTATTATACGAAAAAATTCGTTGTTGTGATAAAAGCTTATTAATAAAATAGTAGTGAAAGTGATCGTTGAAGAAACATAAAAAAGCCAGTTAACAAATGTAACTGGCTAGGCTCAAATATACGAGTTTATTCGAAAATGAAAATTAATCCTTTTTGTGCAACCAAGCGGCATGAGTTGGTGCAACTTTCGTTTGTGCCCACTCTTCAACCATTAATGGTGCAACACGTTTAAGTTCAGCCATTTGCTCTACTGTACCGGTATTAGCCGCTAACTCTAAGCGATGACCACTTGGGTCAAAAAAGTAAATTGATTTAAATACACCATGATTTACCGGGCCTAATACATCAACACCTTTGTTTTGTAGCTCTTCTTTTGCGGAAACTAATGCGTCAACATCTTCAATTTCTAGGGCGATATGTTGTACCCATTTTGGGGTGTTTTCGTCGCGACCCATATCGGGTGAATTAGGAATTTCAAAAAATGCTAATACATTACCCATACCGGCATCTAAAAAAATGTGCATATAAGGATCTGGTGCTTTGGTTGAAGGTACTTCATTTTCTGCAATGGCAACGGTGAGTTCCATATTCAGATGTTCTTTATACCAATCTACTGTTTGTTTAGCGTCTTTACAGCGGTAAGCAACATGATGAAAGCGTTTTAAGTTGATCATGGTTATGGTTCTTCTTTAATAAATAGTATTGAATAAAGTGATTTTTATCACAAAGTCACAGTTGTTACTAATTTTTCCGTTGATTAGTTTAAATTTGAGTGTTAGAAAATATTTACACTAGGGCTTGTTGCATGTAATGAGTAAACTTTAGAAGTGAGTTTTTTCGCTTCCTTAAAAGTAAACGTAAAGGAAGCGTAAAGGAAGCGTAAAGGAAGCGAGAATTTAAATGGTGGGAATAATTTTTTCTTAAGCCAATATAACGGTTTTATCGCCATTTAAACAAATACGTCGTTCGGCGTGCATTTTCACTGCATGACATAGCGCTGTTGCTTCTAAATCATGACCTAAGTGCACCATTTGTTCGATGGTAAAGACATGATTAATGGGTTTAACTTCCTGCACAATAATAGGACCTTCATCTAAATCAGCGGTTACATAATGAGCAGTGGCACCGATAATTTTAACGCCACGAGCATGTGCTTGATGATAAGGTTTTGCACCTTTAAAACTGGGTAAAAAGGAATGATGAATATTGATCGCGTTACCATTAAGTTTTGTACATAAATCATCTGATAATATTTGCATATAACGCGCTAGTATCAGCAGCTCTGCGTCAGTATCTTTAATAATATTGAGAATGTCAGCTTCTTGCTGTGATTTATTGTCTTTATTAACGGGCAAATAATGATAGGGAATTCCATGCCATTCAACTAATGATTGGCAATCGACATGATTTGATACAATTGCAACAATTTCAATCGGTAATACACCTGCCTTACACTTTGTTAATAATGAAACTAAGCAATGGTCATACTTAGATACGGCAATAACAACTTTGGGAAAACACTCTTTATTGGTTAATTGATATTGCATATTTAGAGGCCGCGCTAAAATATCAATTGCTAAAATAAACTCCTCAATAGATACGGTTAAATTGCGATCGTCAAAGGCTATTCGTGAAAAAAAAGTATTGCTATAGGGATCACTGTATTGAGATGTCTCGGTGATAAATGCGCCATGTTCAAATAAATTTTGGGTAACTTTCGCGAGAACACCTGATGTATCAGGGCACTGCCAAGTTAAGGTGTAATGATGTATTTGGCTCATTTTAGGTCACTTTCTTGTTGATGAGAAATTATGATACTTCTTTAAAGAGGTGCTTATTTTTTACATAAAGCTGTTCAACTTTATCTCTTGCCCATGGGGTTTTACGTAAAAACTTTAAACTTGATTTGATACTGGGATCATGCGTAAAACACTTAATTTTGATTTGTTGGCCTAAATGGTCAAATCCAAAATGTTCAACTAATATGGTAACAATGGCCTGCAGTGTTATGCCATGTAGTGGGTTAAAAGGCTGATTATCCATTTAAACGTTTTTTCATTGTAATACTGTAACGTAAGATTAACAGTACTGGGTTTTTTAAGCATCATAACAATGAATTAATTTATTGAAGTTGTGGGCTTTTTGAGCTGACAATTTGGTTCTAAGATGTCCTAATGATATGGTAGATAAAGAGTTACCTATTTAGCGATTAAGAGAGAATTATGGCGATAAAGTTAGGTTTTGCACAAAAAATTATTATTGTTGCAGCAAGCCTGTTGATTCTGATATTAACTGTATCAACAATCACCAATTACATATCATTAAAAAATAATACCGAAGAGAACCTAAACAGAGCCATTGATGAAATAGGTACTTCAGTTTCAGGTAATATTGCCAATTGGTTAAATAGTAAATCAGATATTGTTAATGCAATTGCACATAGTGCCGCATCTAACATGGATAGAGATGTCATTTTACAAAGAGTGCAACAGGCAACTAAAGCGGGCTCATTCAAAAATGCTTACGTAGGCGTTGAAGAGTCAGGAGAATTTATTCTTGATGACCAAGATTTAGTTTTACCTGAAGGTTATGATGCTCGAGGAAGGCCTTGGTATACACTTGTTAAAGAAACTAATAAAAGCTCATTCACTGAACCTTATATCGATGTCACAAGTAATAAGTTAGTTTTATCAGCGGTTGCACCAATTGAAATTAATGGTAGTTTTGGTGGCGTTACTGGCGGCGATATTTTTCTCGATGATATTTCTAATATCTTAAATGCTATTGATTTTCTAGAGCTTGGTTATGCCTATCTTGTTACTTCAGAAGGGAAAATATTAAGCCATCCTATTCCAAAGTACTTTGATAAAAATGTTGGTGATTTACTTGGGCAAACACCACCGTTTAACAGTGCTTTAAATGAAATAAACGACTCACAAATAGTTTCTTTTATAGCGATTAAGGGCATAAATTCAGTTGATTGGTATGTTGGTGTTGTTTTAGATAAAGAAAAAGCTTACCAAGAAGTTATGGATGCGCGTAATAGTGCGATCATATTTGGTGTTATAAGTGTATTGATCACCGTGCTTTTATTACATTTATTATTGTCAAAATTAATGCAACCTATTCACCAACTTAATATTGCTGTCAGAGGCATTTCTCAAGGAGATGGCGATCTCACACAGCGTTTATCGGTGACAACTCAAGATGAAATTGGTCTATTATCCGAAAATTTCAATGATTTTATCAACACTGTGCATCAATCTATGAAACAAGTGCACAGTGCTACCACCACGCTAGATGCTCATATTGGTCAAGTAAGAGAGCGAGCCTCGGTTGGTATTGAATTAGCGGAGCAACAGCTAAGTCGTGGCACCAGTGTTTCGACAGCCGTGACTGAATTAAATAGTTCTTCACAAGAGATATCTAACAATGCCACGACAGCATCTGATTTAACCTCGGCAATGCAAGAAGAGTCACGACAGGGCATGTTAGCACTTAACGAAAATATTGAGTCAATTCAAAATTTGTCGAATATTATGAGTGGTTCAAGTGAAGAAATAGAGAAGCTAAGCACCGAAACTAAAAATATAGTCAGTATTTTAGATGTGATAAAAGGCATAAGTTCACAAACAAATTTATTAGCGTTAAATGCAGCGATAGAAGCGGCGCGAGCAGGGGAGGCCGGCCGTGGTTTTGCCGTAGTTGCTGACGAAGTAAGACAGTTAGCACAACGTACACAAGAATCTGCTGCTGAAATTGAAACGATGATCGATAATCTGCAAAAGGGTACTCTTGCTGTTGTATCATCCATGTCGGAGAGTCAGAAGAATAGTGCTGAAAGCGTTGATAAAGCAACTGTTGCCGATGAAAAAATGCAACTTATTATTGGTAGTTTAACTCAAGTAGACAGTGAGAATCAGGCGGTATCTGAAGCGACTCGACAACAGGTAAATGTCATAGAATCTATTGATGAAGATATTATTCAATTAATGGAGTTAAGCGAACAAGGCGTACAAAATTTACAAGAAACACAGCAAGCTTGTGATGGTTTACAGCAGGAATTTAAAGGATTAAACGAACTTGTTAGTAAATTTAAGGTATAGAGTTATTGAATTGTTCACATAGATATTCTAACTGTTCGTCCTGCACATAGACACTTAATGACATCCATGTCATCGTGTCATTGCTTGCATGGACGCAAGTACTTAGCTTTTGTCTGGAACTAAAAAGTTGACCGTTCGTCCTGAACATAAAAAGAGGCTCACTTGAGCCTCTTTTGTATTTCTCTTAATGCTTAATCAATTTTTACACTAAAAACTATTTTGAGAAATGCGCTGAAAGCTCTTCACTACCACCAATATGCTGACCATTGATGAATATTTGCGGTACGGTATCTGAGTTTGCAATGGCTCTAAATCCGGTAAGCGTTATATCTTCACCGAGGGTAAGTTGCTCAAACTGTAAACCTTGTTCATTTAATAATTCTTTCGCCTTTTTGCAAAATGGACATCCAGGCTTAGTGAATATAGTAATTGCATCAGTTTGAACTGCTTTAGGGTTAATATAATTAAGCATGGTATCAGCGTCTGATACTTCAAACGGGTCACCTGGTAAGTTAGGCTCAATGAACATTTTTTTAATTGTGCCATTCTCAACTAACATCGAATAACGCCAGCTACGTTTACCAAAACCTATGTCTGCTTTATCAACTAATAGTCCCATTGCTTCAGTAAATTCACCGTTACCGTCAGGTAAAAAGCTAATACTCTGCGTATTCTGAGCTGCAGACCATGCATTCATAACAAAAGTATCGTTTACCGATAAACAAATAATCTCATCCACACCGTTGGCAAAAAATTTAGGCGCAAGTTCATCATAACGAGGTAAGTGTGATGAAGAGCAAGTTGGTGTAAATGCCCCCGGCAAAGAGAATAAGACGATGGTCTTATTTGCAAAAATATCTTCAGTTGCTCTTTGTGTCCAGTTATCATCTTTTCTTAATGGAAAAGTAACTGATGGGACTTGATGGCCTTCTTTATTTAAAAACATATTGTGCTCCTGCATTTATTTGATAAGACTATTATGACGTGAACTGAATACGCATTAAAGCGATAAAAACAACTTGTTGTAATAGTAAAAAACGATTAGGTATTTTGCGATGCTTTCATTAACTGACGATAGGCGTTATTAAGTTTATTGGTGACATCTTCTTGAGAGCAAGGCTTAGCCATGTAGTCATTAAAGCCAGCGGCTAGGCAATTATCAGCTGCTCCTGCTAACGCATCGGCAGTAATGGCGATGAGCCAAACTGGTTTTTGAGCGTTTGACTGAGTAATGTTACGCGCTAATTCAAAACCATCCATTTTAGGCATGTGACAATCAGAAATGATGATGTCATAAGGGCATTTAGTATGCATATCAAGTGCTTGTTCACCATCTTGAGCAACATCTGCATTGATGTTGATACGCATTAACTGCGCAGTCAATACTTTGATATTAACAAGGTTATCTTCTGCAACGAGTATTCGTAAATTCTTAAATCTGTCATCTTCAATGGCGTTGGCTAAACGTGTGTTTTTTCTACGGTCTTCAGTATCACACTCAATTCCTGCTTGTTTAAGCTTTAGAATAAAGTGAAATTTACTGCCAATATTGAGCGTAGATTCCAATTTAATAATGCTACCCATTGCGGTAACAATTTCTTGGCAAATACTCAGCCCTAAACCGGTACCTCCATATTTTCTAGTAACATCACTATCAGCTTGTTTAAAAGGTGTGAATAATAATGATTGCTGCTCTTTGGCGATTCCTATACCGCTGTCTTGGATAGAAATTTGTAAAGTATCAGTAATATTTTCGCTATCAATATTTTGTTCGATGAGCTTTATTGAAACCGTTATCTCTCCATCTTCGGTGAATTTTATTGCATTACTGATCAGGTTGTTGAGCACTTGTGTAATTCTGGTTGGATCGGTGAGATAGTTATGGGTGATTTTATCATCAACATGGTAGTGTAATTTTAATGTATCTTGACGTTTGATGTGACTAAAGCTGCTCATGATATTTTTTGTTAGTAGATGGAAGTTAACAGGTACATCTTCTAAAGTCAGTTCGCCAGCATCCATTTTAGAAAAATCTAAGACATCATTTAAAAGTGATAATAAGTTGCGTGCAGAGCCTCTTAATGTACCTAATAATTCTTGTTGATTAGCATCAAGTTTGGTGAAGGTTAATGCTTCAGCCATGCCTAAAACTCCATTCATTGGTGTTCTAATTTCGTGACTCATGCGGGCCAGAAAAGTGATCTTAGCTTTTGCTAATTCTTCGGCTTGATTTCTTGCTTGTTCGGCTATAGTTAAAGCACTTTCAACTTCTTTTTGAAGAGATTTTTGGATTTGTAACCGTCGATAATAAATCCAAAAAATGATCAAGATAACTATAAAAGTAATACTAAGAATGTAAGCCGCTTGGCGATAGACCGTATCTATTTGCCGTTGTGCGTTGTTTTCCGAAAAGGCTGATTTGCTCCACTTTGCGTATAAATCATCAAATTGATCGGCAGTAATACTATTAATGGTGCGATTAAATAAGGTAATGAGTGTTTTATTAGCCTTTAAAGTCGCAAAAGTAAACTGAGCGTCGAGATGAAATTGTGCTAAAGGTTGGCTGGTTAAGTTGGATAAACTCTGCTGCTTAATAATATAAGCAGCCGTCAGTGAGCGGCCAATAAATATTGATGCTTCGCCGTGAGAAACAGCACTTATTGCTTCTTCAATTGTGGCAAAAACAATAAAACTAGTCTTAGGATATTGTTTTTTTAATATAATGCTGGCGTTAAAGTTGCTAACAACAGCGATAACTTCACGACTTAACTCGTTAATATTATTAATGAATGAATAATCATAGCGATAAATAATACTGTAGTTAGATTTTAGATAAGGCACTGAAAAGTTATAGTCTCTTTTTCGGTCATTATTGGCTTCAACTTGTACAAAAAAATCGGCTTGGTGGTTATTTATAGCGTCGATAGCAAGATCAAAAGTATCAACAAAGGTTGGCTTAAATATTATGCCGAGTTTTTGTTGGGCAATTTCAATCAAATCGATAGCAAAACCTCGCTCGGTGATATTGGCAAAACCTTTGGTAATAATATAGGGCGGAAAACCATTTTTGGTCACCGGAAAATAGAGCTGATTATGATCGATTATATATTGTTTTTCGGTTTCCGAAAGCTGTGTAAGGTAACTGCCAATAGTGAGACTTATTGGCCCTTGCGGATATGTCGCATACTTATTTTTCCACAAATTGGCTTGTGCTTTACTTACCATGCGTAAGCTATTATTCACTAAATAAAGTAAGTTACGGTTACTGGCATGTGTGGCAAAGTGAAAATTGATTGTTGGAGCTTCATCCGTTGAAATATAAAACTCTTTCATTAGACCTAAATCATTTAACTTTTGCGTTAATAACCAAGGTTTAGTGGAATACAAAGCATTAAATTGTTTATGGTCTATTAATAAGTCATCAACGTTTTTATAGTATCTTCGATCTACATGTGGGCCTAGAAAATCTAGCGTGGTATTTCTAGATGAGTGAATGGCGAGTTGAGTACCAGTTATTTCATCGCTTGCTAAACGTCTGAAAATACGTTGTTGAAATTTTGCATAGGGAATGCTGTATAAAATATTCTTTTCGTTTTTGTTAAAAACAGTCACTGCTGCAATGTCTATCTCTTTATTTCTTAGTGCAATAAAGGCGTTGCTTGACGACATATGTACAAATTTAATCGGCTGTTGATGATCAATCGCCCAAATTTGCCAATATTCTTTTAAAAACTTTACCAGTCGATGAAAATTATCATCGCCAGTATTATTTAATGCTTGTTCTGTTGGCAGCGCAATATGTATGATTTTATTTGCTGGAAGAGTTGATAACGTTAGTTCATCTTTGAATAATTTTTTTTGTGAAGCATAAGATTGGGATGGCAATAGCTGTAATAGTACAAGTCCTAAAATAAAGAATTGTAGGTAGATGCCGTATTTTCGGGTAACTCTCTGCTTAACAAAAGCTTTTATCATTAGAGAATAACTTAGTTATGGGGTGATCTGATTTTAAACGTATTTTAAGCACTATTACAACTTGTCTACCCCTATACTGACATGATAAATTAGTCATCTAAGTTGTATATACAATTAAAAGGGTTAATAATGTCACCAAGTTATACACTGATCAAGGGTAGTGTGCCCTTATTGATTAGTATGCCTCATAACGGCGAACAAATTCCGCAAGGTATCGCCAATAACATGACCGAATTGGCGAAAACAGTACCTGATACCGATTGGCATAAAGATAAGCTATATGATTTTGCTAAAGCGATGGGGGCATATATTATTATGCCTAAATATAGTCGTTATGTTATTGACCTAAATCGTGACCCTGATGGTGTTGACTTATATCCGGGTGCAAATAGCACTGAATTGTGCCCAACAACGGCTTTTGATTTATCTCCGCTTTATTTAGAAGGCAGGCAGCCAAATACCGATGAAGTTACACAAAGAATTAAACTTTATTGGCAGCCCTATCACGAGGCCGTATCAACCACAATAAATGCTATAAAAGATGAATTTGGCAAAGCCGTATTGCTGGAGGCTCATTCAATACTTTCACATGTACCAAGATTTTTTGAAGGTCAATTACCTGATTTCAATTTTGGCACTGCCAACGGGACAAGTTGTTCTGAACAATTAATAACTGAGATAAACGAATTAGACTTTGCTCCTTATAACAAAATAACAAATGGTCGCTTTAAAGGTGGTTTTATTACTCGACAATATGGTTCACCAAAAAATAATGTTCACGCGGTACAGCTAGAATTGTCGCAACATACTTACATGAATGAACCTAACCCCGCATATGATGAGCAACTTGCGAGTCAGGTTAAACCTAAATTAAAACAATTAGTGCAATGCTTGATCGACTTTGCTCAACAAAAGTAGAGAATTGAAAATGATGAAATTATTTGCAGAAAAAATACTATTAGCTGACGGTTGGGCAACAGATAAAACATTAGTGATTGACAAAGGCGTTATAACTGATGTTATTGCTGGCTTTGTTGATAGTGCTGAGCGTGCTGAAGGTATTGTTATTCCGGGCATGGTTAATTGCCATTCCCATGCATTTCAGCGAGCATTTGCAGGGTTTAGTGAACAGGGCAGTGAAGGACAAGATAGCTTTTGGACATGGCGCAACATCATGTATAAATTTCTTGGTCAATTAACAGCTGAGCATGCACAAGTAATTGCAACACAACTCTATATTGAAATGTTAAAGATGGGTTATACCAGAGTTGCTGAATTTCATTATTTACATCATCAAATTGATGGCAAAAATTATGCTCAATTGAGTGAGATGGCTGAAGCTATTTTTAAAGCGGCAAAGGGCACAGGTATTGGTTTAACGATGTTACCTGTTTTATATCGTCATGCTGGTTTTGGCGAACTACCCGCAAATGATGGTCAAAAACGCTTTATCAACTCAACTGAGCAATTTAATCAGTTAGTCAGTGATTGCTTTTCATTGAGCTCAACATATAGCAATACCAATGTCGGCATTGCGCCTCATTCCTTACGAGCGGTTGATAAAAAATCATTACATAGTGCGGTAAATCACGTTCGCAATTTAGACGCTAAAGCACCTATTCATATTCATATTGCCGAACAACAAAAAGAAGTTGAAGATTGCCTTGAACATTATGGTGAACGTCCGGTGCAATGGTTATTAAATAATGCCGAGTTAGATGAGCAATGGTGTTTAATTCACGCTACGCATATTAATGACAATGAGCGAAAAGGAATTATCGCCAGCAAAGCCATTGCGGGTATTTGCCCAACCACAGAAGCTAATTTAGGCGATGGTATTTTTCCAACGACAGAATTTTTATTAGAAGGAGGCACTTTTGCTATTGGTTCTGATAGTCATATTTCGGTTAATCCCGTTGAAGAATTAAGGTGGTTGGAGTACGCACAACGTCTAATTAAGCAGCAGCGTGCTATTTTGGCTTCACCGAAACAAGCATCGGTTGGTCAAAACTTATGGCAAAAAGCGGCTTTGGGTGGCGCACAAAGTACCAATAGCAATACTGGTGAATTACGTATTGGTAAACAAGCGGATTTATTAGTACTTAAAAAGAATGAGATGAAACTATTTGCTCATAGTGATCAATACCTTTTAGACAGTTTAATCTTTGCCAGCCAACAAAATATGGTCAGTGACGTAATGGTCAACGGTCAGTGGGTAGTGCGTGGTGGTCAACATGCCTTAGAACAGGATAGCGCAAAACAATTTACTGATATTTTGGAACATTTATCGGCGTAAGCTAACGGGTATATATTGAAAGATTAAAGAAGTTTAAAATAAGGCATTAATCGCAATGATTAATGCTTTTGTTATTTTATCGTTAAAGTAAATTTTGATATTTAGAAATGACTTTACATATTTTCTGTTGATTCGAAGAATGAAATCGTGGGCTGCGTTTATCAGAACGACAATATTCAGTATTAAAATTTGCAACTAGCTTTCGAGAAGAGGTCATTTCTTGCAACATTTTCAACTCTTCTGAATTAAAGCTCTTAAATTCCGGCGTAAGATCTCTATAGATAATACTAGGGCTTAATCGTGCTCTGGTATCGGTTGCGTCTGAAAAAGCAGAAATCGCTGTTTGTTTTTGATTATTAAACCATCGTTCAAGTTCAGGTTGTGGGTAAAAGTGTAAAAATACTGCTGCAAAGACGATCAAAATCAATAAATTTTTCATAGTATGCCGTATAATATATGCGTGATACTTGGGTATAACATCAATTAAAATAATTCTCGCTAAGTAATCAATTTATTATTTTATTTGGTGCTAAGCTTTTCCCCAAGCTATAAATTTCCACAACTCTTATAATTTAGTTTAGTAGAACATTAAGTCGTTATCATTAATGCATTTGTTCTTTTTTTCAAGGATTTATTGTGAGCTCAGCGAAAAATCAAGTTAAAAATGCCGTTCAAATACCCGTCAAAAATATACAAATCCATAAAGCGAAAGGTGTTGAAACTTATCAACCCAGCGATCAAATTTACGTCCGTAAAGTAAAAGGGTTCTTTCAGCAGTTACGTAGACGAATGAATATGGTTTATTTTACTTTTTTTGCTTTATTACCTTGGTTGCAATACAACGGTCACCAAGCGGTTTTATTTAATATTGATACGCAGCGCTTTACCATCTGGGGATTAACTCTTTGGCCACAAGATTTAACCTTATTAGCGTGGATCTTTATTCTTAGCGCATTTCTGCTATTTTTTGTGACGACTTTTCTAGGGCGAGTTTGGTGTGGTTATATGTGCCCACAAACGGTATGGACTTTTATTTTTATTTGGTTTGAAGAAAAAATTGAAGGAACGGCAAATAAGCGCAAAAAACTCGATAGTCAAAAAATGAATTTTAATAAGTTCTGGCGAAAAACAGTTAAACACAGTGCTTGGTTATTCTTCTCCTTATTTACGGCGATGACCTTTGCGGGCTATTTTGCACCGATGCGTGAAGTTTTTATTAATGTAGCTACCCTTGATACCACGGCAACTATGGCGGGCATTTTAGCTTTTTTTACATTGGCAACATACGGCAATGCGGGTTGGATGCGTGAGACTGTGTGTTTACACATGTGCCCTTATGCACGTTTTCAGTCTGCAATGTTTGATAAAGATACACTTACCGTATCTTACGATGAGGCTCGGGGAGAAAGTCGCGGCGTACGTGATCGTAAACAAGATCATCAAGCAATGGGGCTGGGTGATTGTATCGACTGTAATTTATGTGTACAAGTTTGTCCTACGGGAATCGACATTCGTAATGGATTACAATATGAATGTATAAACTGTGGTGCTTGTGTTGATGCCTGTGATGGTGTCATGGATAAAATGAAGTATGAACGAGGTTTGATTCGTTATACCACCGAACATGAATTACAAGGAAAAAAAGTACATTTTGTACGGGCTAAATTAATTGGTTATGCGGTAGTGCTGTTTATTATGTCATCGTTGCTTATTTTGGAAATAGTAAATCGTGTTCCTGTTTCTTTGGATATTATTCGAGATCGTACTGAGTTAGCAAAAGAAAATTTTAACGGCGATATTGAAAATGTGTATACGCTCAAAATACTTAATAAATCACAAACAGATAACCGTTATCGTTTATCAGTGACAGGCATTAATAATACCCAATGGCATGGCGAGCAAGAAATTATTGTTGAAGCAGCGAGTGTTTATACCCTGCCGATGAGCATCTCGGTAGATCCATATGAATTGAAAGGTTACATGAGTGATATAACCTTTGTCATTGAACAAATTGAGCCCCAAAGTGACGTTAAACTAGAGCATGAAAGTCGATTTTTTAATAAACGTTAGGGTCTGTTGAATTTTCAGTTTATAGTTCCGCATGTTATTTTTTAGAGAGCCTTATTAATGTCGGTATTTGATTTTACTTCCTTGTCACCGGATCTAATTTTAGACGGTTTAGAAAGTGTAGGCTTTGAGGTTGATAGTGGTTTATTAGCGTTAAATAGCTATGAAAACCGTGTATATCAATTTCATGATGAGCAATTAAATAAGTATGTGACTAAGTTTTATCGTCCACAGCGTTGGAGCGAAGCACAAATAAGGGAAGAGTTAGACTTCGCTTTAGAATTAGACAAGAGCGAATTACCGTTTGTTGCACCCATACAAATTGAGGGTGAATCGTTATTTTCTCATAAAGGCTATCAGTTTGCCGTTTATCCTTGTCGTGGTGGGCGTATATTTGAGGTTGATAACCTAGAACAACTGGAGTGGATGGGGCGTTTTATTGCCCGTATTCATGCGGTTGCTGCGCAAAAAACATTTGTACATCGTCCAACTTTTTCTACAGCTGAAATGCTTTATAAAGCACAGAATATCATTGAAAAATCTGGATTTGTGCCTTCGTCGTTAACCTTACCCTTTTTTACTATTTTGGAACAGGTTATTGAGATTGCGGTAAAGCAATATCAGCCACAGCAACTTATTCGTTTACATGGCGATTGTCATGCGGGTAATATTTTGTGGACAGACAAGGGGCCACACTTTGTTGATTTAGATGATTGTCGTATGGGACCAGCGATACAAGACTTATGGATGATGCTTTCAGGCGACCGTCAAGAGCAATTATTACAATTAGATACAATATTAATGGGTTATGAAGAGTTTTTTACATTTGAATCTAACCAGCTTGTTTTGATAGAATCATTACGTACCATGCGTGTTGTTAATTATATGGCTTGGTTATGTAAACGTTGGCAAGATCCTGCATTTCCTCGAAATTTTCCTTGGTTTGATACCGAGAAATACTGGGAGCAGCAAATACTGATGTTAAAAGAACAAATGTTTGTATTGCAACAACCACCACTGAGTTTGTTACCTGCGTAAATAACTGAATGATATTTGGTAAATTAAGTTAAAAGGAAAAATAAGAAATGAAAAAATTTTTAAGTGTTTTTATCATGCTATTAATACCTATGGTTGGCTATTCAGCTAATTATGTTGAAGGTGAGCATTATACAAAAGTGAGTGAGCAGGCTTCAAATAAAGCAGAAGTAAGAGAGTACTTTTCATTTTATTGTCCTCATTGTATGAAGTTTGAACCCTTTATGGATGAAATAAAAAAGAGCCTGCCTGAAGGTGTTGCTTTGGAATTAAATCATGTTGATTTTCTACGCCAAGCTTCTCCTAAAATTCAACAAATGTTAAGTAAAGCGCTCGTTGTAGCACAGCAATTAGGTATGGAGAAAAAATTAACCGGTGCACTTTTCAATTATATCCAGATACAACGCGCTATTATCACTTCAGAAAAAGATATTCGTAATATTTTCGTTTTAAATGGTGCTGATGGCGATAAATTTGACAAATTAATGACAAGCTTCACTGTTAACAGTAAAGCGAAATTGATGAAGAAAAATCAAGATTTCTTTGCTAAAAAAGGTGCGTTAACGGGTGTACCTACGGTAATGGTGAATGGTCAATATCGTATTAACTCACAAGCCCTAGATAAAAAAGATTTTGTTAATGATTATAATAAATTGATCGCATATTTATTAACATTAAAATAGTTTAATACTGATCACTGTTGTATTAAATCAAATTACAAAAGGAGCTTCGGCTCCTTTTTATGTTCAGGATGAACAGTATGTTGCGATCACATGGATGTGAAAGAGCAACGATGTTTAGGATGAACGGTCAACTTTTTAGTTCCAGACAAAAGTTAAGTACCTGCATCCGTGCAGGCAATGTTGCGATCATATGGCAGCTCTTAGGCATCCATGCCTTTGCTGCATTAGTGCATCCATTCACGTCGAAGTGATAGCGCAACGATGTTCAGGACGTATGATTTTCCAGACAAAAAAATTGTAGGTCGATGGTTTGCTTATACGGATGTAAGTACTTAGGTTATATCGGGAATTAATCACCTGTACCTCGACAAAGGTACTTTAAGAGCTAAGCTCCGTTGAATGCTTTTTTCCAAAAACAGATTTACGGTATAGCCAACCCCCCAGTAAAAAAGCAATTACACATAAACCTGCACTTATCATAAGTTGCTGACTATTTTCCAAACGTAGACCACTCCCTGCTAATGAAAAGATAAACATTTGTGGAATAAACCCGATACCTGTTCCCAGTAGATAGGCCTTTTGAGGTACTTTAACTACTCCTGCAATAACGTTAGTAATAAAGTTTGAGCCTGCGGGTAATAATCTAATGATGAGTGCTTTGGTAAACGTTTGCTGCGCAAAAAAATAGCTGACTTTACTTGCCTGTTTATTATATCTATTCATCACAAAACGATGTAATAAATACTGAGACATGGTGAGTGTTATCAAACAACCAGCGATTGCAGCTAATGTTGCTAGAAAAGTTCCTGAAACAACGCCAAATAAATAACCACAAGAAAATGCTGCAATTTGTCTTGGTAAACCAACGCTGGTGGCAATCGATAATATTAAAAAAAGTAGTAAAGCGCCAGAGGCGGTGTCGGGAATTATAGTTTGTAGATATTGTTGAATAGCTTGTTGATTGGATGCTTGTAATGATAAAAAAATACTGAACATAAATATCATACTAAAAACAGAAATGATCACGATTGGTTTACTGAGGTGCTTCATTGGTACTCTTTATCTATTACCTTTTATCCATTGGGTTTAATTGCTCTTGTATCGACAGCAGGTTCGGTTATTTGTGGTGCTTCTGTATTTTCTGGGTTGACTTGAATGGCAATTAACCAGCACCAATTATTGATAAATTCTACCACAGTTTGATATTTATCTTTTGTTAATCGTTGGTTTCCTTCCCGTAAATACAAACAGACAGTATGTTTGTTATGCCGGCATGTGATAACAATATGAATTTTTCTGAGTCTTTTATCAATCATTTTAAAACGACTTTCTACATTGAAAGCATTTAGCATGGTATTACTGATGTTTTTGTTAAATCGATTGTTTTCTGTTTCATTAATAGTATTGATGAGCCGATCATTTAGGAATACTTCACTTTGGATAATATCTGTTAACTGTAATTTTAAATGAGGTTTTGATTGGTGAGAGTGATAGAGGGATATGGAATCTTCGTCATCATTTAAGTCTAGGTGTGTGTAAAGCGATTTGAGTAATAATTTGGGGTGGGATTGTAAGGCGATTTTTTTTATTTTTAAAAATATGAATAAAGATAAAACAAACAAAACTAACCAGTAATAGGGGAAATAATTAGTTTCTACAGCTAATTCTTGATTAACTTCAGCGTATAAGGGAAGACTAAACCATAAAGACAGGTAGAGTACTAACAATCTTAAGTAGTGCTTTGATTTTATGTCAATTATATTATCCATATAGCGATCGTATTTAACAATTATGACGTTAACTATAAGTTAGCATGAGTTTATTGCTTTAACAAAATAACCTGTTGTGCCTCGATGAATTGTGACTTATCGACATTATTTAAATAGCTTAATTTACCATCGACAACTACTTGATCACCAATTTGTAAGTGCTCGTTTAAATAATGTGCCTGTTTTCCCCATACATGTACAAGTCTTTCAATTTTAAGTGTATTAATTTTTTGAGTGATAGGTGAATAGACTAAATGATTAATTGTTAACTTTATTTCAGCCAATTCTTTATCTTGTTCTGTGGTGACCAGTTGGATCGGAGAATTAACTTGGCCGCTGCAATGTATCTGATTAATGGAGCGAGCATAACCTTTAGCAAATGTTTGTGCGTAGGTCGCATGAATAATCTCTCGTCCCGCTTTTTTACTGTTAAGTAAATAACCTTGAATTAAAATTAATTCGCCTTTTTGTGCGTGTACTAAAGAGCGCTCAACAATATCACCAATCACTTTTACAACATGGTAACTTGTCCATTCTTTATATTGTTTACTGGCCTTATCAAACCAACGGCTATGAGTCGCTAAGGTAAACTCAGCGATAGCTAAAATAGGGTTTGCTTGGTAGCGAATCACTGGCTTAGCAACTAAGTTACCGAGTAAAGTTACATTACACAAATGGTTGCTTTTTATATTTTCTATCATTATCAGACGAATTTTCCTTTAAGAACTCTTAACTTACAAAATGTTATTACTATAGGCAACTGCTTTGTTGAATAGTTGATGTAAATAATGTGCTGATGGTACAAGTAAAAGTAGCCTTGTTATTGTTTAATGAACCTAGAACATGGATCTTGATTGGTAATGTGTATAGAAGAACTTTGGAAATATATGATTATATGAACTACGCTTAAAGTGTTGAACTTTATGGGAGTAGTAATATGACCACCTATCAAAGCAGACGATTCCAGCAGTTAATTGAAAAACTCACCAATTACACCATCTCTATTTCAGAATATACTGAGTACCAATATTTATCTCATCTATTGCGAGACGAAAACAAAACACCAATGTAGCTATGCAGTAGATAGTTAACGGGCAGTTTTTTGAACGATTAACTATACTTATAAATCAACACTCTATTGTGAACACTTGATTTAATGTATGGTGGCTTTAGTATAACCAACGTATCGTAGTTATTATCAATGGTTGAATAGTACTTGAAAATGATGACTTTTTGGTGGTAGTTGTTATTAACAGTGATAAGTAAAATTATTTAAATAACAGCGGTTATTAAGATAGACAGTTGTGTCAGGATTTTTAACAGTAGCAAAGTATGAAAAACAGCCTGTGACGTTAAGTTATTGTTATTTATGGTTGTTTTTGTTTTGGCTTACTTTATGCTTTATCACTAATACTTGGATTAAGTTGTTGTATGAACAACTAAGCGCTTTAACCTTATAAAGGTAATAAAGCCGTCGTAGCTCCATCTTGGAGATTGAGGGAAGTAATATGAGTTCTAAATTATTAAATATAATATTGGCAATTTTTATTTTATGTTCTATTGGTTTAACTAATAGTGCAAATGCGGGTTTATTAATCATCGGAGATACAATAACTGATAGCTCAGGCCAAACATGGGAATATCTTGGTAGCTACGAGCTGGCTGGTAGTAATGTACTGGCTGAAAGTGGTATTGATACACTAGCACCAAATCTTTTTACTGCTGAGGCTATTAATGGTTTGCAAGCAGCAGAATATTTTTTTGGAACGCTTGGTTATGGTCAAGAGTACGCTACAAGTACAAAAGAGGCTACAGATGCTATTGATACTATCAACAATTTAGCTTGGTATGACCTATATAATGCTGTAAACAGTGATGGTGTATCTACTGGAGTCTCAGAATTTGCTGAGAATGCTGTAACTGAAGTGGACTACACTACTCCCAACGGACCTATAGTAGGTCCAGATGGACTATACAATAATCCTGGAGATCTCTCTGCTTGGGTGAAGGACCGTTTACCTCGTGACGACGGTACTGCTACTCAAGTATATAGAAGTGTAGTTGATGTTCCAGAGCCTGCAACACTTGCTATTTTTTCACTCGCTTTATTTGGCTTAGGTGCACGTCGTTTAAAAAATCAGTAATTTCTAAGTACAATATTTAAGTAACATAATGATTAATCTTTAAATGGCGATATTAAATATATCGCCATTTTTGTAATCTCTGTACTAACTTATTACAAGTGATCGAGATGTGAATAACATGATTATTAATTGCGACTATTAATAATGAAAGCTTGGTTGAATAGTCAACAAGTGGGATGTAATAGGTTGTAATGGAGAAAATAGCGATATACTGGTACTATCTCTGATAGTACATTTATCAAACAAAATTAAGTGATGACAATTATTGCTGTTGAGCAAGTTGTCACTTACTAGGTAACTTAATAACATATTTTCATCAACATGCTCGTTGTTTGATACGCTCGTAGAGTCACGGTTGGGAATTCAATAAATTTTAAGGAATGTAGTCTATGGAAATCTTTGTAGCGCCAAGTAACGCAACAGTCGTCGATATCAAAGGCATGGTTCAAACAGGTTTAGGGGAAAACTCCTTGCTCAATGTTGGAGATCAGCTTCAATTGGGTACTGAAATTTCTGTGGGAAAAGACAGCGAAATTACCTTAGCTTATGATGATGGTAGTCAACAACGTATTACTAGCCACACCGGTATTGCCGGCGAAGAGCTTAATGTAGAAAATATAGCAAGTGGTAACGAGAGTACCACAGCCAGTACGGATACACCTGATGGTGTACTTGACGATATAGCAGCGATTCAAGCGCTTATTGAGTCTGGTGATGATATTGAACTTCCTGATACTGCCGCTGGAGGCCTTGTAGGCAACGAAGGCACAGGCTTTATTACTTTAGATAGAAACGCCGACGAAACACTCGCGCAAGCAGGTTTCGATACAGCTGAACAAGATAATAACGTTTTACCTACCGATCAACCTGAAACAGCAATCGGCATATCTCAACCGACACTTACCGAAAGTGATCAAAACATTATTGAAGAAGATACTGTTGCTCAAGGAAATGTGCTTGACAATGACAGCGATCTTGACGATGTTTTAACCGTGCAATCGTATACCGTAGCAGGTGATCCAACCGTCTATTTGAATGGTCAAACGGCAGTGGTAGAAGGTGGAAGTCTAATCATCAATACCGATGGAAGTTACAGTTTTACTCCGTTAGCGAATTGGAATGGTGTACTACCAACCGTAACCTATACGACAAATACCAATGCCTCAGAAACGTTAGATATTACTGTGACACCTGTTTCTGACTTAACCGATGATAATGAGGCAGTTGTTACACTTGAAGATACCACTATCACGGGTAATGTATTAGCCAATGCAGCAACCGCTGATAATCCATTATCAGTGACCAGTTTTACCATAGGTGATAATACTTTTAATGTCGGCACGACTGCCGCATTGGCTGAAGGTGACTTAACTCTTAATGCTGATGGCAGTTATACCTTTATACCAACAGACAACTATAACGATGCAGTACCTGTAGTTACTTATACGGTATTAGATGGTGCTGGCGATACCGTAACATCAACGTTAAGTATTTCGATAACGCCCGTGGCTGATATTGTCGATGGTAATGAAGAAGAAACTACGTTAGAAGACACTACGTTAACTGGCAATGTATTAGATAATGCCTCAAGCCCTGATAATCCTCTTTCGGTAACCAGTTTTACTATAGACGGCAATACTTTTGCCGTGGGTTCAACAGCGGAATTACCAGAAGGTAAATTAACGCTTAATGCAGACGGTAGTTACATCTTTGTACCAACGGATAACTATAACGACGCAGTACCTGTTGTTACTTATACGGTCATAGATGGCGAAGGTGATACTGTTACTTCAACATTAACTATTTCAATAACGCCGGTGGCTGATATTGTCGATGGTAATGAAGAAGAAACTACGTTAGAAGATACTACATTAACGGGTAATGTATTAGATAACGCCTCAAGTCCTGACAATCCTATTACGGTAACAAGTTTTACCATAGGTGACAGTACTTTTACCGTGGGTTCAACAGCGGAATTACCTGAAGGTAGGTTCACCCTCAATGCTGATGGTAGTTATATCTTTGTACCAACAGATAACTATAACGACGCAGTACCTGTTGTTACTTATACGGTAATAGATGGTGAAGGTGATACGGATACCTCAACATTAAGCATTGATATTATACCTGTATCAGATCTAACCGATGGTAATGAAGCCGTAAGTGTCCAACAAACGTCCACAGTAACAGGTAATGTTTTAGACAACGCCTCAAGCCCTGATGCCCCTTTATCAGTGATAAATTTTACCATAGGCAATGATACGTATGCAGCTGGCGATACCGCAGTATTGACAGAAGGTACGTTAACGCTTAATGCTGATGGTAGTTATAACTTTGATCCAACTAATAGTTTTAGTGGCTCAGTGCCTGATGTAAATTATACCGTTACTGATGGAGAAGGTGATATTGATAATTCAACCTTATCAATAACAGTTACTGCTCCACCTCCTCCACCTCCTCCACCGCCACCTGTAGATACTGTCCCTGATGCAAATAACGATATTAATACCGTTGTGCTTGAAAGTGGTTCAGGTAACGAAGTAGCAAGTGTCACTGTCACTGGCAATATTATTAATGCAAGTAGTCCCGGTGATGTAACCGATACCTCTGCCGATGGTACGATAATACTAACTCAAGTTTCCGGTGAGGTTTTTGTTAATAGTAGTACGCCAATTGTAATAGTGACTGAATTTGGCACCTTAACGATATTCAAATCGGGGGCGTATAGTTACACAAGCAAAGATGGTATGGCGCTGCCTGACGATACGGTAAATGACGTATTCACCTATACCATTCAAGATGGTGATGCTGTTGACCCAGATTCCGACACCGCCACATTAACGATTAATATAAGACCTCCTGGCAATATCCCCCCTGTAGCAGCTGATGATACGTTTAGTGTTAATGAAGACGGTGCGGTCAGTGGTAATGTGATTACGCATGATGATGGAGATGGAGTCATTGATATTGATGGAGATGATGGTACAGTTTTGTCTGTCACTCACGTTAACGGTACACCGGTAGAGACTACTGGTTTTACTGAGATACCTGTTGAGGGTGGCACACTAAGCATTAATGCTCTAGGACAATTCACATATACGAAGACCGGAGGCTTTGATTTAGAGGTAGATACTAACCCTACTTTTACTTATACGTTGAGCGATGGTGCAACTGAAAACTCTACTGATACAGGGACTGTTACTATTAATGTAATTGATTCAGCGCCAGTTGCTGTTGATGACACAAATAGTATTAGCCAACGCACAATTAGGGGTAATGTAATCAAAACATTTGATGATGCTGGCGAGGTTGTGCGTAGTTCATCAGACCGTCCAGATGATTTGAATGGCGGGCATTTGGTCAAATTTACATATGATGGGGTAGATTATAACTTAGTAGACGGGTTATCTATTACTATACTAACCGCTCACGGAACACTAACCGTTTACGGAAAAGATACCCCTGAAAGCGAAGGGAGTTATACATTTTCAAGGGAAGGAGCCACGATATTTACAGCGAGTACTATAGAATTTAAATATACAATTCAAGATGGTGATACAAACAAGCCAGAGTTTGATATCGGAACGCTAACAATATCGGTTGGCGCGACAGAAGCTCCTACGCCGGAACCTGCACCGTTTACAAGTACTGACGATAGTGGTGAAATTAGTTTTAGTAAAGTAAGTACAATAGATACGTCAATGGTTCAAGAAGATACAAGTGACAATATTGTGAATGTGCACTCTTTTGGCAATGAAGAACCACTTGATTTAAGTGATTTATTAAGTGAAGAGCGTACTGACAGTCTTGATAAATATCTAGCTTTAAACGAAGATCACCAAGAAGCAGCTGCGTTATCTGAATTATCAGAAGTTGAAAATGCTGCACTTATCGAGCAAGACATCGTTTTAGGTGGAGATAAACAAGCTGAAGATCATCAAAATATCACTAATGGTTTGTTAGCTGATGGTGCGATTATTGTCAGTGATACCGCTGCTCCAACCGCTGCTCCGCTTGTAGAAATGGACTCGAGTGAACTGGTATAACTAAGCGTATTACGTTAGCGTAGCAATACGCAGTACATTAGATTAGTAACATAGTAGAATTTCATATACTGTGTTACTAATGATGCGTTTTTAAGGAATTAAAACTCAGTGCAATCCTCTGCTCAACCTTCATCGCAATGGACAATAAATGCTTCTCAAAGGATAAATACTGATCCTTTATTGGATAGCTTAGTATTGCTCACTGAGCATTTTGGTAATCCATGTTCAGCTGAGGCTCTTATTGCAGGACTACCTGTAACGACTAGTAAAATGACTCCTGAGCTTTTATCACAAGCTGCATCAAGAGCGGGTCTCAGTGCTAAATTAGTACGTAAAGGCTTAAACGAATTACCTGCGATGTTATTACCTTGCATTTTAATGCTCAAAGATAAAAATGCCTGTGTATTACAAGAGCTTAACTTAGAAGAAAACAAGGCTATTGTTACTTTACCTGAAACAGGAGGTGAAGAACGTCTTACCATAGAAGAATTAGAGTCTAATTTTGTTGGTTATTTATTTCTGATTAAACAACAATATCGTGGTGATAGAAACTTTGATGTTCATATCAGCGACTCTAATGAACACTGGTTATGGAAGCATATAAAGAGTGCCGCGCCAATTTATCGCGATGTTATTATCGCTTCGGTAATGGTCAATATATTCGCTCTAGTTTCACCTCTTTTTGTAATGAATATATATGACAAAGTAGTACCCAATCTGGCTTTTGAATCCCTTTGGGTACTCGCTATTGGTGCGGGTATTGCCTATATATTTGATTTTATCTTAAAACAACTGCGTGGTTATTTGATTGATGTCGCCGGGAAAAAAATCGATATTGAAGTATCGTCTAAACTTTTTGCCAAAGTGATTGGCATTCCGCTCGAAAAACGTGCCCCTAGTGTCGGTGGTATGGCAAAACAAATAAGTGAATTTGACAACGTTAGAGAATTCTTCTCTTCGGCAACAATAACAGCATTGGTTGATTTACCTTTTGCTTTATTGTTTATGTTTTGTATATGGCTGGTTGCCGGAGATTTAGTGTTATTCCCCATTATATCTTCAGTACTGATCATCGGCTATACGCTTTTAAAACAGCCTAAACTTCGTGCTGCTATCGAAGAGAGCAATAAGTTTTCTGGTTTACGTCACGGTCATTTGATTGAATGTCTTAGCTCCTTAGAGTCGATTAAAGCCAACGGCGCTGAAGGTATCGTACAAAACGCTTGGCAACAAATGATCGGCCATACATCAAATTGGTTATTAAAGACAAAAGTCATTACTAATTCTGTGGTTAATTTTGCCAGTTTTGTTGTGCAAATATCGGTGGTTGGTGTTGTTGTTTTGGGGGTCTATCGTGTTGCAGACAACCTTATTTCAATGGGCGGTATTATCGCCGCCGTTATGTTAACGGGCAGAGCCATATCGCCAATAGCCAAACTTGCGGGATTAATGACCCGTTCTAATCAAACCGTCAGTGCATTAAGGCAGCTTGATGACTTAATGGCACAAGAGGGTGAATTTGAGAATAAAGCGCACTTACCTAGTCGTACTAAATTGTCAGGGAATATTAGTGCCGAAAATATTAGCTTTAAATATCCGAATGCCGATACCGAAACCTTGCAACAAATGTCAGTTAACATCAAGCAAGGGGAAAAAATAGCCATAGTCGGTCGCAACGGCTCAGGTAAAACGACATTGGCAAAATTGTTGTTGGGTCTTTATCAAACAACGTCGGGAAGTATACGGTTTGATGGGTTAAATCATCAGCAAATTCATCCAAGTGATTTACGTCGTAATTTTGGTTATTTACCACAAGATATTACACTTTTTCACGGCACAATTCGTGATAATATTTTATTTGGTACAAGACAAGTAACAGAATATCAATTGATCAGGGCTGTGCAACTTTCCGGTGTAAGTAGTTTTACTGACCACGAAACTCAAGGACTTGATCAACAAGTAGGAGAAAGTGGCAATGCATTATCTCGCGGCCAACGTCAATCAATTGCACTGGCTAGAGCCATTTTAAATAACCCGCAAATTTTATTGTTAGATGAACCTACTGCTAGCCTAGATGCGCGCGCTGAAAAGCAGTTTATTAAATCTATTTCTACAACGGGAAAAGAAAGAACGTTATTGTTAATTACTCATAAAACGGAGTTATTACATTTAGTTGACCGTATCCTAGTATTAGAAAAAGGCAAATTGGTTATTGATGGTCCTAAAGACGTGGTATTAAAGCAGCTTGCCGGCGGTAAGTTAAATCAGGAGGCTTCACTATGAAAGTAAGCCAACAAGATTTAGAAATGGCCGATGATGTCTATGGAGCAATGCTTACCGAAGTACCAAGTTTGCACCGATTAACTATTTGGGCAATGGCAGCACTACTCTTTAGTTTTATTGTCTGGTCAAGCTTTGCCGCCTTGGAACAAGTTACTTCTGGTTCTGGAAAAATAATACCTTCTTCTCAAATACAAATCATTCAAAGTTTAGATGGGGGTGTTTTACAAGAATTGTTTGTACAAGAAGGTATGCAAGTAACTAAAGGGCAACCTATTGCAAGAATTGATGATACCCGTTTTCGCTCAGATTTTGCCGAACAAAAGCAAGAAGTCGATAGCTTAAGATCAAATATTATCCGCTTAAGGGCAGAGTTATCTAGTATTCTTATCGGCAATAATGATGACTGGAGACTGCAAATTAAGGTAAATAAGCAGGAGCCAATTTACCCAGAAGATCTTAATACAAATGCTGAATTAATGGTTAAAAGGCAACAAGATGAATATTCAGGCCGTTTAGATAATCTAAATAATCAACTGGCTATTCAGAGTCAACAAATACAGCAACGAGAACAAGAAGTGGCCGAATTGGTATCTAAAATAGAAACCATGAAAATCAGTTATCAATTGGCAACCAAAGAGCTCATGTTAACTCGACCGCTCGCCGCAAAGAACATCGTTTCCAAGATTGAATTATACAAATTAGAACGTAGTGTGAATGAACTCAAAGGTGAATTAAGTGTAGTTCGTTTATTGTCACCTAAATTAAATTCGTCATTACAAGAGTCGATATTAAATCGCCGGGAAACAGCGCTGATCTATAGAACAGAAGCTCGTGCCCAACTCAATGAAATGCAAAATAAGTTATCTCGAATCAATGAGTCGCAAGTGGGCGCTCAAGATAAAGTAACTAAGGCACTTATTAGGTCGCCAGTGGTTGGCACTATAAAAACAATACACATTAATACACTAGGTGGTGTCGTTAAACCAGGTGAGACGATCGTTGAAATTGTACCAACAGAAGATAAATTAATGGTAGAAGCGAAAATAAAGCCTCGAGATATCGGATTTATTTATCCAGGCTTACCTGCTGTGGTTAAGATAACGGCCTACGACTTTACCAGGTATGGCGGCTTAACTGGAAAAGTAGAACATATTAGCGCCGATACAACGCAAGACGAAGACGGAAATAGCTTCTACCTCATCAGAGTCAGAACAGATGCTTCAAGTATCAAAAATAAGAACAACGAAGAAATGCCTATTATTCCCGGTATGATGGCGGAAGTTGATGTTATCACAGGAAAACGTACTATATTAGAATATATCTTAAACCCTATTTTAAGAGCAAATGAAGCAGCACTGCGAGAGCGGTAGTGATTTTTTAAAAATAAGTGATAATAAATAATAAATAACAATAAAACGGAATTATTCATGAAATTAACTAAATGTAAACTTAGTAGGATAGGAGCAATTGGATTGCTGAACTTGTCTGTACTATGTTCTACCCAAGTAAACGCACAGAGTTTGGAAGAAGCTGTTGCGTATGCACTGGACTCTCATCCAGATATCCGTCAATCATTTGCTCGATTTAAGTCAAAAGAAGAAGATGTTAATCGAGCATCAGCAGGCTATTTACCGACTATTGACCTAACGGCTGGTTATGGTTATGAACATACCGACAATCCCGGTAATCGCAGAAGCTCATTTGGTTATGATGATGGTAAAACTGACGAATATCGTGGTGAATTTGGTCTTAGTCTCAGACAAATTATTTTTGATGGAATGTTTACCAGCAATGAAATAGACCGCACGACGTATGAGGCGAGTGCTGAAAAATGGACATTGATTGCAACAGCTGAAGACCTTGCGTTACAAGTAAGTAAATCCTACTTGAATTATTTGAAAACAGAGCAACTGATTGTATTAGCTGAAAGAAACATTGCCTCTCATCAGGTAATCTATGAACAAATAAAAGAACGTACGGAATCAGGATTGGGCAGCGTTGCTGATTTGTCGCAAGTTACCGGACGACTAGCGCGAGCACAATCAAATATGATTGCTGCACGTAATAATTCTTTAGATGCCAGAACACAATTTATACGTTTAACAAATACCCCACCAAAAGACTTGGTAATGCCGGTACCCGATGCTGATATGTTACCTAAAAATCATGACAATGGCTTAAATTTTGCGATTGAACATCATCCCGTTATAAAATCGGCACAACAGGATATTAATGCGGCGCGTTCTTTTAAAAAATCCACCAAAGCAGGCTATTATCCAACATTGTCATTTGAGCTAAGTGCAAGTTCTGACAATGATATTGCAGGAGAAACGGGTCTCAACCGTACCTTTGCAAATGTAGGAGGGCATCGTAACGAAGTAACCGCGATGTTGCGTTTAAGGTACAATTTATTTTCCGGTGGCAGGGATTCAGCGCAAGAGCGTGGCGCCGCATATAAAGTGACTGAGGCAAAAGAAATAAATTATAGTGCCCATCGTCAAGTAACTGAAAGTTTTGGACTTGCGTGGAATGCTTTTGAAATGTTGGGTTTACAAAAACAATACATCAAACAACATATTATCACCTCCAAAGAAACGCAATTAGCGTATAAAGAACAATTTAGTTTAGGGCAAAGAAACTTATTGGATTTACTTGATACAGAAAATGAACTTTTTCAAGCGCGCCAAGATTATTTGGATGCAAAATTTAGTGAACTTAGTGCAAGATATCGTTTATTAAATGTTACAGGACAGTTGCTTGACTCGTTACGTGTCACTCGTTCGTCAGCATGGCAAGGGGAGCATAATTATGAACAGGGAGCTAATAATGAATAATCTACAACTAACAAGAATTGGTACAACTACAAAGTTGTTAACTGTCATATTTTGTGCTTTTTTGATAACGTCTTGTGCCGAAACTAGCATCGTCGTAATGGAAAGCTCTGTTGAGCAATTAAAAAATCTAGATGATTATGATAAAGATGGTGTTATTGAAGCACGAGAAAAGTGTGCAAATACTGTGTTAGGAGCCACTATAGATAATTATGGATGTGGAAGACAAACACCCAGTATAGAGCCGCTTAATGTTGATATCAAATTTGCCAACAACTCTTATGTTATTCCAAGTTCTGCTTATGGAAAAATTAAAGAACTAGCCGAGTTTCTGGAGAAGCACCAAGAGCTTAACGTAGTTATTGAGGGGCACACTAGTATGGTGGGCGATGGTGATTTAAACCAAGCACTATCTGATAATAGAGCTAATGCAGTCGCTTTTGTGCTAGTTAATGATTTTAATCTTTCAGAGCAACGTGTCTCATCAGTTGGTTATGGGTTTGAACGATTAGAAGAAGAGGGTGATACACCTGAAGCTCATGCTATTAATCGTCGTATTATGGCTGAATTAACTCATACTAAACATGTAGATGACATGCTGTGGACGATTTATACCGTTGAGCAGACACTGTAATGAACATTGAGTAATATGAGAACGAGCCATTTAATAACATGGATGTTATCAAAGCCCATTCCAGTATTACTCCTGAGCTTTTCGCTATTATCAGCACTCTATGCATCTCAAGCCTCACAACTAGATGAGGCTAAAATTATTACCTCTTTGGAAAAAACGTATGGACAAAGAGCAGGGAAACGAGGCAGAGCTTGGTTCAAACTGATGAAGCAGGAAACTGACGTTACAGAAAAAGAAACATTAAAAAAAGTGAATCGCTTTTTTAATATGTTTCGTTTCATTGATGACATCAAACTCTGGGGGGTTAACAATTATTGGGCTACCCCTGTTGAGTTCATTGGTGTTAATGGCGGAGATTGTGAAGACTATTCAATTGCCAAATATTATACGTTACTAGAATTAGGCATTCCTGATGAAAAAATGAGGATCACTATGGTTAAAGCGATAAACCTCAATCAATACCATATGGTACTTGCCTATTACGATACTCCAGGTTCTATTCCTCTCATTTTGGATAATATCGATGGACGGATAAAACCAGCGACTCAACGTAACGACCTTACACCAATATATAGCTTTAATGGCAGTCAGCTATGGCTAAATAAAGAAAAAGGACGTGGTGTACTTAGCGGTAAATCTTCACGTCTGAAGTCTTGGCGTGACCTTCGTCAACGTATTAATACTGCAACACTTAAACAACCCAAGCTAAAGCTGGAGTTTTAAAGAAATGACCCTATTTAGACAAATAAACTCATTATTATTTGGACTGTTTCTCCTCGTGATGACCAGTTTGGTTTACTTTCAGTTCACTCAGGCACGAGACTTTATGAGTCAACAGATGGAAAATGATCTTAATAATACCATGACTTCATTAGGCTTAATGTTACAACCTCATGTAGAAACAGGAGATGTTGTTTCTGCTGAAACATTGGTAAACGTTATTTTTGAAGGCGGCTTTTATCGGAAAGTCACCTTAACTTGGCTGGCAGATAACAAAAAACAAACGTGGGAAAACCCAATCGTTATAGAGGGTGTGCCTCAATGGTTGATTGACTTGGAGTTATTCGAAGCTCAAACAAAACAAAGTGTCATTACTTCTGGGTGGATGCAACTTGCAACCCTTGAAATTGAGGGACATCCGGCATTAGGTTATCAAGAATTATGGCGAATAATGAACGACACTATTATGATTTTGTCTTTGTTGTTTATTCTATCTATTTTTGCGCTTCGCCTTAGGTTGAACAAAATATTAAAACCCCTTAATGGTATCGCAGTACAAGCAAAAGAAATTGCACAACGTAACTTTGGACAAGATATCGACTTACCAGAAACGACGGAACTACAAGATGTTGTTATTGCGATTAACTCAATGTCGGGGCAATTAAAACAAGTTTTTTCAACACTAGACCAAGAGGTCAACGAACTTAAAGAAGACAAACTAATTGACCAAGTATCTCACTTACCTAATCGCCAGTATTTATCAGCACAGCTTAATAACTGGTTAAATGAACCGGGTTACGGAGGTTTAATACTTGCAAAGTTTAATTGGTTAGATGAAATTCACAGTAAGTACGGTTATCAAGGACGTGATGAAATCATCAAAGTATTATCCAATAGGATGAAAGTAGAGTTACCAGAAATAACAGAGAGCATCATTGCTCGTATCAGCAACATCGAATTTGCATTTTTAATTACCAAAGCCGAACATCATCAAATAGAAACATATTTACAAACGCTTATCCGGATCATCAATCAAGAAATTACCAAGGCAGGTTGTCCTGCGAACACTCAGTTTACTTTAGGGGTTAGTCAACGTATTGATGGTATGACACCAGCTGACTTAATGTCACAGTCGGACAATGCATTACAACAAGCGCTTAGAGAAGGAAAAATAAGTCATTGGATTGATGCAAAACAAGCTCAAAAATATAGCCGTGAACAATGGCGCAGCAAACTAGAAGACTCGATAAATAACAATCATTTTGTCTTTCAATGGCAGCCAATTACCAGTATGACAACAAATGATGTTATTCAACGTGAAATATATTGTCGTTTAAATATTGATGGGCAAATAGTAAGCGCTGCTGAATTTATGCCGTTTATTGAATTGTTATCTTTAGGTAGCCAACTTGACCGATGTTTATTGGAAACCATTGAGCGAAAAAACATTCTAAAACTAGCACAACAACCTATTGCCATTAATTTAACCCACGATAGCTTATTAGATCCAGAATTTGCTTTATGGCTTGGAAAATTCCTTAAAAAATCAGCACATGTTGGTCGTATTCTTTTTGAAATGCCTGAATCAGCATTAATCAATTCTTTTGAGCAATGTAACCACCTTGCCGAAGTTATAAGATCTGCCGGAGCAAAAGTAGGTATTGACCAATGTGGACGTCAAATAGGTTCCCTAGATTATTTACAAAAAATACAACCTGACTATATTAAACTAGATCAGTCGTTTGCATTCTATGAAAAATTAAATCAAAGCAATGAATTATGCCGTGCATTAATGAATGTTGCTAAAGGCTTGAACATTGAAGTGATCATCACCGGTATTGAAGACCAAGCACAACTGGAACAGTTTACGTCTTTAAGAGCTGATGGTTATCAAGGGTATATATTACCTCCTGAAGACCTGTCGTTGTAGAGTGTACTAACTGGCATAGCAACGCGGAGTAAGCTGAGATAATTAAATTTATCTCAGCTAGAAGTTTAACTAATTTAAACTTGGGTTAAGCACTCACCGCATATATATCATCGCCAAATAATCGAATGCTATTTTTGTTGCGAAAGCTAGCAAATGCCATTATACCTTTATTTCGAATATCAATGAGCTGTTGCTCTGACAAAAGATATTCGCCACAGGCTTGTAATATTTGCTCATCATCTTCGCTATAAACAAAAGCGGGCAGCTCGGTTATATTTGCATCTAATGTGTCCTGCCTATTTCCCTGACCATGGAATTGCCTGATCAATAATCTTGCACAAGCAAAGGCTGAGTTCCCCCATAATAAATTGTCGTGCTGATGCCTTTGGCTAAACTCTTCAAAAGCAAACACATCAATCTCATCATGTTTCTTACCATAGGGAATACGCAATAGCACTTGTGGATAGCTAAGAGCGACATGGCTTGCTTGTGGCGTTTGTCTAAATTGATGCCAAAGCGAACCCTCGTTAGTATCAATTAAGTCTTTGTTCGCTGCACTAACAAACTTGCATTTTAGAACTTCAGCGATACTGGCGAGATAATTTAAGGTCGTTACATCATCATTCGTCGCCGAAAACTGATAGTTACCAACAAGCACATCGTAACAATCAACATCGGTATTTTTTATATGTCGACTAAGAGTTGAGACTAAATGCGTATCTCCAGTCACAGCTAAATTAAGGGCTTCTTCATCGGTATTTACCAAATAAAAAAATTGGTTTTCTTCGTCATATTCTTCATTAAATATTACATCTCTTACCGATCGCCAAGCAGACTCTAACCTTTGAAATTCGTCTGAATGTAATATAGATTTCATCAATTCTTCTATGGCGCTATCAATGAAGATCATCAAGCTTTTGTGCTCAGGTTTAGTGTCTTTAATAATATGAGGACTAAGTAAATCCCCTAAAAAGCGATCCAAATTCCCTATAGCGGAAATATTAGAGGTAGCAGAGCTAGTCGAAGGTGGTGTAGATTGTTTTTTACCTAAGAGGCGCTCAAACATATCATCGCTGCCTTCAACGTTTTTATCCTCGGTAATTTCAGTGTTAGAAGTATCAGCATCGTGGCTTATTTGAGTTACTGTTTCCGCCTCCAACTGATAACTTGACATAATTTCATTAGCAGCACTTTTTGCCGTAGCTGAATTACCCAACTCTCGCTTTAAACGGCGTAAATCCTTAAAAATTGCATGCTCAAAAATATTGTCAGGATGAAAGTCTTCTAGCTCATTAAAAGTGAGCAGATGCCCTGAGGGTAAACTAACCAAAGGCGATAACTTAATCATAACGTCATCAAAGTTATCGATGTCTATTTTTACGATTTTGTTGATGCTGCTATTTTTAGTTGCTGCTTTAGTGCCGGTAAAATCACCTAAAAAATAAACTCTCATCGGTGTATCGTTATCAAGCGGTTGAGCGGTATTAGTATTAAATCCATATTCAAAATTAAGTCGACCTGACATTGTTATCTCCAAAATAAAATGGTTAAAACGGTAAGAGGTCAACTACTTGTGACACTGGCCATGTATCCAGAACACCCCCTCTAAATCTCTATTTTACGGTTTTAGGTTTTGGTGGAATGGAGGCATGTAAAGAGGTATCGATAATACTTCCTACACTAGGGCCGATATTTAACGTGGCAACTTTTAAGTCAACATCGATAAGAATAGTTTCGAGATAAACAAGAAAAGCGATAAATTTTTCACAATTTCTAAAATAGTAATTTAACCCATAAACAAATTCATGAGCTTCGTCACACGATGAGAAAATAGCTTGGTTATTTTGTTGTGCTAGTTTATTGAAGGTCGGTTGAAGTGTTGCTTTTATTTCAGACAATTTTGTAATATACGAAGCAACTTTAGTGGCGACTCGATATCCTCGTTTAGTGATGTCTGTTGATTTAAGCAAGTCTTCAAACTCGGCCGTGGCTTCATTACGAGCACCATTCCCTTCCTGTGTTAAATCAAAAGCTTGACCAGTGCGTTTAAGAACAGAGTGGCGAGTGAGCCTGTTTTTAACGGTTAAAGCAAATTCTGTAAATACTACCGATGCTGCACCATAACCTCCTTTAGTCGCCACAAAAGAAACTGCGTCACCAACAGTTTGTTGTGCAGCACCTTCTGCCATATAGGCTGTTTTAGTGACGGCTTGATATGCAGCCGTTGCCTCCGGTGAACCTTGGGCTAATCGCATGCCCCACGTGTTCATTTGATCGTTCGCCGTCTTTTCCATTTTACGGTTATTATCATCAGCATTCGTTTGGATCATCTGGAGGTTTGCTAACAACGCGTTGCTATTTGAAATATGTGAACTTCTATTGGTCATTTGTTGTAATAGTCCATTGCTAGGTCCTCCTTTTACTACAAATGAAGCTTGTGTCTTTTGGCCATTACTTGACGTTTGTGCCATTCTTTCAAATTCTTTTAAACGAGATTTAACTTGTTTGTCTGACATGCCATAACAGTTTTTACAGTGTTGATGTTGACCGGTAAAATCTACTTGCCTCAGGACATGGATATAGGCAAGTTCACACATATCAACAACACCATCACGTTCTTTAATTGCGACATCATCGATTAAGGTACGAACATAATTAAATAACATTTGCGAATAAAAACGTAGTTCATAAAGACGATCACTGAGCTCGTGATCCGTTGAAGCTTTACCAAACGGGCTAAACATCGTTTCTTCGGTTTTATAAATCCTGCGTCCTAAACGAGTATTTTTCATCGCTGCACGCATCGATGTTAAAGAATGCCTAGCCCCGGTAGCGGTACCACGTACTCCACCTTGTAGCTGGGTTGCTCGACGATGTACACGGGTCCATTTTTTTAGTACCTTAGAAATGCCGGGTACTAATAAAGCAGGATCGTTAATAGTTAAAGCCCATGGCTCATCGTCTGAAATACCTTTTTTAAGTTGTTTACTTTTCTTCTGATACCAAAACTCGCCTCCAGCTTTGGCAAGTGCGTAAGTCAGTACAATTGAAACCGCAGGGGCAATACCAAAAGTCACGGCAGATGCGGCAATACCTGCTGCCAAGGCAACTGAACCGGCAACAGCTGCTGTAACTGAAATCATAAGCGAACCACCAGCAACGGTGAGAATTCTACCAACAGGCCCGTCTGCTTTGTAATTTTTAAAGGCAACACTGGTCTTACTAGAATATGCTTTTTTCTTGGCATCTTTTATTAAATTTGCTGCTCGTTTTTTGTAACCGTCGTCAAATTTCACAAAGTACTTCCTTTCTAAAAAGTTTAATTTTTATAACTAAATTATTATAAATAAAGCATAGTGCTTGGCACGATAGCTTTCAAGAGTCATTGAATAGAAATGAGCTACTTAATTTTCTCTATAACACTATATTTTGGCCTAATATATTTTTTTTCGTGAAAAAATTCAGAATAGGAAATTAGTGTCCATAGATACATATTTTTGTCCTAAACAGAGATCACTTAACACCATTTTTTTGAGCGAAAGCATCCCAATTTCGATAATTAATGTCAGCTTCAGATTGAAAGTCTGACATCTCTTGTATATATTTTCTGTAGTCAATACTGGTCTGCCATTGTTTAAACGGATCACTCTCAGCACCTTCACTTCGTTGTATTCCTACTTCATTGTAGGTTGCAAGTGAAACAATACTCGCACATTGTAGGTAGTTTCCCACTTTCACTAACCTGCGCATAAATTCAAAAACGGCACCTCCTTGTTTAGATTGCCGTTCCCACATCCCTTCCGATTTCACTTTCGCCTTATTTAAAAATTCATGATAGCCCACAATTTCAATTAGCATATTCTCAGACCTTTGACCGGGGGGGATCCTTTCATACTGATCCATTTTTCCTTGTATTCCCTTCCACTGTCCACCGGTAAACATGGATATTTCTTTTTCGTAGTCTTTCCAAAACTTTTTAAAAGTATCTTCCCTTGTCTGTAATTTAGAGGCCATTGTTTTATATTGGGACGGCGCTTCCTTCATTAAATAAGCAGCAGCTGTAGCTGCTTCTTTAAGACCTTCAGCGTTTGTATAGATGTTTACCCTTGGCGCCATATCATCAATTATACTGTAAACGTAAGGGAGTAATTTTGCGTGTGCACCATCACGATTTGAATATGCCCCTTTGGCTAAAAACCCCAAAGTTACTATTCCTGCGGCAATAGCGGTCACAGGACCTCCAACTATTGCTACTACTCCAGTTGTTACACTAGCTGCCACTGAAAATATTGCGACGCCTGCACCTGCTAGACCTGCCCCATCAGTAATGGCTGATTTCCCGACTGACTTAACCTTGTCCATTTTTGAAGTAGAACGTTTTGATTTAAACCAGTTGCTGGTGGAATGCCCTACTTTTCTGAAGAGCATTGTCTTTCCTGACAGAGTAATTCCGCCTTCATTTCTGAAATTACTAAACCTATTTGCACCCATAATAATCCCTATTAATTGAAAGTTTATATTCTAATATTCATACTCTAGGTATGATGTTGTATAAAAGTAACACTTTAAATATTGAGCAACCAACGAGCTAATGAACTATTTAGTAAATGAATTCACCATCTTTCGCATTTACTTCGACCTTAGTAATCGGTGAACCTTCCAACATATGAGTTAAAAACTTATTACTAATCTCAGGTAGTAAGGTATTAGTAATATTCTAATTTTATTTTGGGCCCTTTTATTTTTGCCTCTTTTATTCTCCAGGGCTCAACGGGGGCGGTTAAAATCAAAGTCTTCGGATCCGTAAAGTATCGATTCAATATGCTTAGCCAAGACAAGAGATGTTTGACTTACCGGCAGCGGATATCGCCTCAGCCAAAAAGAGCGAACCTTATCCGGGATTTTAGTAACACCATGAATACCGACTTTTCCGGCCGGTTTTCCCTGATTAATTGTGAATATTTGCGCTTGGTCACCGACTTTGTCTATTAGATTAATGTTGTTGATTTCTAGGTTGGTGAATGATTTACATTTGATGCCGGGAAAGCCTATTGGGTCGACAACCACAATGGTTATGTCAGTTACCCTAGGCAGACCCTTTCCAAGATCATCATCCATACCTTTAAGTAGTGCGGGAAATTCTTTATGCGTGAAAATCTTGCCTGAGTCCGTTTGCAAACCAAACCTTTGTATGCTCGTTACATGACCCGATGCCTGTTTACCTAATTCTACGGATGCGGCCTCGAAATACGCTGTCGCTCCACCTCCAGGACCCCAGTCGGTTAACGCGCCATCCATAAAGCGAGTATCTGTTGTCGCCTCAAGTTGACCAAATATTTTTCCAGGATTCTGCTTATTCCAAGACTGGACTAACCACCTCAACTTGTTATTGTCTATTCCTGTCCAAAACACGCCTTCATCATATGGGGTCGAATGGTCGAAATTTTTCGCTAGCATTCGCAGCCTTGCCGCCATTTTCGTTTTGTCGGTCTTACCACCTGGATTACCCTGATTAGTGGCTCCCCTTGTTTGCCCTCCTGCGTTTCGGTACTCCGACCGCATCGCCAGCAATCTTATCTGATCCTTATACGGGATAATATCTATGCAAGATTTTACTTTAGCATCGGACAGCATACCGGGATCATGGCCGTCCTCTATCAATAATCTTTTTGCGAATTGGAACAGATCAACTTGCATATTACCCATTTGTATTGTCCTTTATTGTTTACTAGAAAAGTGCATTGATAATAATAGAAGGGGTCAGAGTAACTTTAAATCACCCGACCTTTTTATTCCCTTCTATATCAGAGCCCACAAAAAAGCATGGGCACTTTTTAAGCTAAATCCCTAATGACTCAACTCATAAACAAACTCACCATCTTTCGCATTTACTTCCACTTTACTTATAGGCGAACCTTCTAACATATGAGTCAAAAATTTATTACTAATTTCAGGTAACAATGTATTGGTGAGGATTGAGTCGATCATACGACCACCACTTTCTAACTCGGTACAGCGACTTACGACTAGATCAACCACCGCATCACTATAAACAAACTCAATACCTTGACCTGTCTCTACACGGTCTTTAATGCGATCAAGTTGCAAGCGGGTGATGGATTTGATCATATCGTCTGACAGCGGATAATAGGGAATAGTGACAATTCGTCCCAATAATGCTGCAGGAAATACACCTAATTGTGGTTCACGTAAGGCTTTAGCAATACCATCGGGCTCAGGCATCAACTCAGGGTCTTTACACATGTTCATGATTAATTCGCTACCGACATTAGATGTCAGTAGGATTAAGGTGTTTTTAAAGTCGATTGTGCGGCCTTCGCCATCTTCCATCACACCTTTATCGAATACTTGGAAGAATATTTCATGCACATCGGAATGGGCTTTTTCCACTTCATCTAGCAGTACGATGGAATAAGGTTTACGACGAACGGCTTCAGTTAAAATACCGCCTTCACCGTAACCTACATATCCAGGAGGCGCACCTTTAAGGGTTGATACGGTATGAGCTTCTTGGAATTCACTCATGTTAATGGTAATAACATTTTGCTCACCACCGTATAGCGCTTCCGCTAGTGCCAATGCGGTTTCGGTTTTACCGGTTCCTGATGGGCCACAAAGCATAAAGACGCCAATAGGTTTATTGGGGTTATCTAAGCCTGCACGAGAGGTTTGAATGCGTTTGGCGATCATTTCCATCGCGTGATCTTGGCCTATTACGCGTTCTTTCATGATGTTGGCTAAGTTTAAGATAGTATTAATTTCGTCATTAACCATCTTGCCTACCGGTACGCCGGTCCAATCAGCAACCACAGAAGCAACCGCTTGTTCATCACAGGCGGGAAGTATCAGCGGGTTTTCACCTTGCAATGCCGTTAGTTTTTTATGTTGTTCATCAAGCTCTGTTTTTGCTTCTGCAATAGCCGATGAATTATCTAGTGCAACAACAGGAGTGCCATCCTCATTGAGTGCATTTTCAGCAACCTGTAATGCTGAAGCTTTTTGTTCAGTCAGTAAATCACGTAACTTTCTTCTTGAGGCTAAAACAACATCTACTACTTCTTTTTCTTGTTGCCATTTATCGGTAAGTTCTTGCTCTTTATTTTGTTCAACAGTTAAACATTCCACAATATCGTCCATGCGTTTTTGATTAACAACGCCAATAGCGGCTTCTTTTTCAAGAATGTTTTGTTCAACGGTTAAATTTTCAATGCGTTGTTTACAGTCTTCTAATTCTGCTGGTGTAGCAAATTGGCTAACGGCTACACGGGCTGCTGCGGTATCTAATAAACTTACGGCTTTGTCGGGCAATTGGCGGGCAGGAATATAACGATGAGAAAGTTTTACTGCTGCTTCAATAGCTTTATCTAGCATTTCTACATGGTGATGTTTCTCTAGCATACCGGCAATATTTCTTAGCATTAATATCGCTTTTTCTTCACTGGGCTCTTCTACTTTAACGACTTGGAAGCGACGTGTTAACGCGGGATCTTTTTCAATATATTTTTTGTACTCAGCTAATGTGGTTGCGCCAATGGTGCGTAATTCGCCACGCGCAAGAGCAGGTTTTAATAAGTTAGCCGCATCACCTGTACCGGCTGCGCCACCTGCACCTATTAAGGTATGGGTTTCATCAATGAACATAATAATAGGCGTAGGTGAAGATTTAACCTCTTCAATGACTTGTTTTAGGCGATTTTCAAACTCACCTTTCATGCTGGCTCCGGCTTGTAGCAAACCAATATCTAAACAAAGTAATTTTACATCTTTAAGAGCTGGGGGGACGTCACCTTTATTAATTCGATGGGCAAAACCTTCTACGATTGCAGTTTTACCCACACCGGCTTCACCGGTTAAAATGGGGTTATTCTGACGACGACGCATTAAAATGTCGATCAGTTGTCTTATTTCGTCATCCCTACCGATAATAGGATCTAATTCACCGTTAGCGGCTTGTTCGGTTAAGTTGGTTGTAAACTGGTTAAGGGCTTCTTGTTTGCCCATTGTTGCTGGCGACATTGCATCACTCGCCGTACCAGGTTCATTACCGCCAATATTTGTACCATCAGTTGCTTGGGTATTGTCTTCACAAGAACCTGATACTATTTGTGCAAAGTCGTCGCCTAACTGTTCAACTTTAATTTTGGCAAATTCGCCAGACATGTTCAATAAACTGTTTTTTAGTTCACGTGTTTTTAACATGCCAAGAATAACGTAACCCATTCTTACTTTTGAATCACCATAAACTAAGCTGCCGTATACCCAGGCACGCTCAATGCTATCTTCAATTTTACTGGACAGATCTGAAATTGAACTCGCGCCTCGTGGTAATGCATCTAATGCATTAGTCATGTCTTTAGCTAATATTGAGGGATTTAGTTCAAAATGCTGAATGATCCGGTGCAGATCAGAGTCTTGTAATTGCACTATTTGTTGAAACCAATGCACTAATTCAACGTAGGGGTTACTTCTCAATTTACAAAAAACAGTGGCACTTTCTACTGCTTTATAGGCAATAGGGTCTAACTTTCCGAAGAGGTTGACGCGACTAATCTCAGTCATAATATTTGCTCCCTTAATTAATTATTAACATGCTTTTTTAAAGACGATTATGGGGTCATTTTGAGCTAAATGACTTAACTTACCCTGACACCATGAATTTATTCCAAGTTTTGCTGAGCCTAGCTGACATGCTTGTGTTTGCCGTGCTTTTAAGACGATATTGATTGAAAATTCATATTCTTGGCCAACCGCTTTTTGTGTTAGTTCAACAATCGTGTCTAAACAATGTTTATTATTCAGCAAAGCAATATATTGTTGATAATCTAAAGGGCCAATATTGATAGCAAAATTAAAACTGCGTTGGTATGTACGTGTGCCTATTAAACTACTAATACCCAAATTGGCATTGTTTTGTCCAAGTTGTGTTTGTTCACTTGGTTGTAAATCGTACCAACGTCCCTGAAATTCATCGACACTAACGTCAAGATGTAAGTACTCGGTAAGTAGTTGACTCAGTGTTTTAGCACTACGATTTTTCTGACTATATAGTCCGGCTAGGTATTGATGTATATTTTTGTTTTGATCAAAAGTATTTTGACCCGTACTTGATTCACCTGAGAAGGCACTGAGATGTTGTTTAAAAATGTCATGTTCAGGTCTGTCATGGCTTACCGTAGGCTCGGCATCCGCCCAAGCACGATAAAATAGTGAAATAAAACGATGATTAAAAATATCTAAAAACTCTGCAAAAGTATTGTCTTTTAATCGAAAACTTCTTTCTATAGCATATTCAGTAAGGTGTGATGGCAAAGGTCCATTGATGCCTAGCATGCCCCAATAACTATTTTTAAGTTTATAGTCGCCACTGTTAGTGTCAAATTTCACCTTAGTGAACGCTGACGAATGAAAATGCAGTAAAGGTGTTTGACCAAAACGGACAAAATCTTGTTTAGGCGATATTGAATAACCGATGCGTTTGGCTAAAGGTGCATTGGCGTCTAAATATCTTAATAGCGGCGCAAAACCCTGTTGATAAAGTTCTTCAGGGTCGTTGACTAAATCGCCTAAATAGCGCTTCGCAAGCCGATTCGAATTGGCCATCGGTATATCTCTCTACTATCTGATGAGTTAAGGACAAGTTGTGTGAAGGAGTTTATGCTGACATATTGAGCAAAAAACTGGTCGAGGATCATCCCCAACATAAATATACTATTACCTTCATAGGCGAGTTCATCCACGGTTATTTCAATAGCCACTCCTCTGCCAAAACAAATGGGGCCAGCAAAAGGCAAACGGCTGGTGATTTGATTAGTTTTCAAAGCAATAATTCCGTCTATTTGTTTCGTTTGAGCATGGTC
This sequence comes from Colwellia sp., assembly GCA_013215655.1. GTDB lineage: Bacteria > Pseudomonadota > Gammaproteobacteria > Enterobacterales > Alteromonadaceae > Colwellia_A. Next base: position 3,854 of record JABSOX010000028.1, on the reverse strand, counting down.
TTTTTTATTCATCATCAAGCCAAGTAACGTTTTAAGCTTAGTGAGTGCTGATGTCGAATCATTGTCAGTAATACCAAGAAAGTTTATCGATAATTGATTAATTAAGTCCCAAGCCACATTGCCTTGACTTAAGGGAGGATTAGGTCGAGTTGGTTCACCAACACATCGAACTGATTCACAAGGTGCTCCAGTATCAATAGTAAAGTCCGTTTTTCCTTTACCCAAGGGCATCATTAAGGGCAAATCTCGGTTGCAACATAAGGTATCAACCGACAGTTGACGCAAATTATCGGCATAAGGCGCGTTTTTGGGATCAACCAATGATAAATAGACTTCCGTACCTATATAACTTGACCTATGGCCAAACTTACGTTGGTTTACATTTAAACTGCGGGTATCTCTAGTGGTAGTGTAATATGCGTTATGTCTATTGGTGTGTGCATCATCGGCACCATATAACGGTAAAAATTGAGTGGTAGGTTCTATCCCCGAGCTAAAGCCTTTAATATTTTCTATGGTGCAAACTTCAAAGTCTAGTGGTCTTAACTTATCAGGTACGATATGAAAATCGTTATTTATTCGGGAAATATTAATACGTTCAGCGCGCTTAGGAAATAAATTGATTGCAGGTGTGCAATGCAATGCAAAATTATCAGCAGAGACTAAATTTTCCAAACGTGGGTCATTGTGATCGAGTAAAAATAATAATTGAATTTTTTCTTCGTTACATTGGCTAAGTGTAGTTTGTAAATTGTCTATAGATAAAAATAGGTAACGTTTGGCAAAAGCAAAATACTCTTTTAACAAGCGAAAGCCATCAAATTGCTTATTGCAGTAGGGTAATAAGGCGTCTTCTTTGTCATAACCGTGGGCGGTTATTTTCGTTTCATCTTGCTGCTTACGCCACATATTGCCGGTACTTTTATAAAGGCAGCCTTGGTAACCTTTAAATAGTGATTCAAAGAGGTACAGCGGAAAAGACTCGGTACCTCTGATATGCAACATGAGTGAATCAAGTGTCATCTCGGAGAACTTAACACCCGGCGCTGATTCTAAGGTGATCATTACAGCACTTTTTGGAGTAAAGCTAATGGACGTTTTAGTGATATATGAGGCAAGCTCTTGAGCATTAATATACTCGGCCTGAGTCAATTTTATTGGCCACAAAGTAACTTCATGTGAAGTTCTATATTCACAGGCCGTTTGTTCGCCTTTTCCTAATAAACTGTGCAGTGCCGTTTGCCGAGGAATATTTACTCCCTCTGTTAAACTGCCTTCTTCAAAATCTGGATTAAATTGTGCAATTATCATTGATGGTGACGGCTGCAAAAAAGTCGGAAAAAGCTGTTCCATCAAATGTTGGGTAAATTTAGGGAAAGAAGCATCCAGTTTCAAATGAATGCGGGCAGAAAGAAAGGCAAAACCTTCTAATAAACGTTCAACGTAAGGGTCTGAACAGTCAAAGCCATCTAATCCTAAACGACCTGCAATTTTAGGATATTCTTTGGCAAATTCAGCGCCAGTTTCGCGGATAAATTTTAATTCTTGGTTATAAAATTCTAAGAATTTTGCTTCCATTAAATTTTCAGTTCCAATTATTTAGCGTCACACTACCATTTTCTATATCGACTTCTGTTTTTAAAAATAGCTGCAATGGTAAAGGTTGCGCCCAGAGATCGCCTGATATTTCGAATGACAAAGTATTGCCGCTCATTTCTTGTTTAGAAACAGCAATTTTTATTTTTAATGACTTGGGGATAATACGCGGCTCGTAATGTTTTATACATTTAGTGATCTCGCGTTCAATATGTTTAGGGCTAAAGACAATGCTGCTGATCCCTGATAAGTCAAGAATTCCGTAGTTTAGCGTCGATTTAGCTACTTCTGGATACTCGCTGAAATCCATGTTTGCCGAAGCCGCAACACTGTTAAGTAGCCATGCTAAATCTCTTTGCACCAACTCTTTTAAACGAGAAACAGAAATAATGCGTTTTTCTCGTGATTCAGATAGTTTATGTGGTTCATCGTCAGATAAGCGGTCAAGTAATGAGAGCTGTAAGCGCTCCTTTTGAGAAAGTTCAGGCATTAGACGTGATTAAACTTAATTGTTTTCACATTGAGTAACGGGTATTCAGCTTGATCGCTGACAAAAACACGTTGACCATTTCCCATATAAAAGTTTTCTACAGGTTCTTGCCAATCACAGGTTCTGGCAAGTAATTGCGCATCATTAGTCTCTGCAGTAATAGGGTAACGCACGGGTATAAAAACAATTAGCTGACCTTTGTTTTTTAAGGTTAAATTGGCTGGTCGCCATACCAAATCGCGTAAATCGTCGACAGGTTCAAAGCTAATTTCGTTAACATATTCTAATGGTAACCAGTAATAGCCGCCGTTTAACATCACTTCTATCGAGGGGCCAAATCGAATATCACCATCACTTAGCCATTCAAATGCTTCATCATTAATTGATCCTGAAATGGCAGGCGCCATCTCTGCACCTTCTTGTAATAACTGGTTAGCTTGCTCAATCTCATTATTACAATAGTGTTGATAAGCTTTTACATAATAGGCGAGCCAAGCTGAGGGTTCACCAAAACAAACAGGTTCAATATTACCTGATAATACTTTTTCGCGTTTTAATTCACATTCAATCAATTGCTTATAAGTATTGACCATCGCTAATGTTGAGTCTGATAAATCTTTCAGAACGTCGAGCTGTGTATCAGCACGTTGCCAGTCTCGATTAATACAAGACAGCTGAAATAGGAATATACGGAGTTCTACATTACTTGGGTCTTTTTTAATATCATTAAATAGCTGTTTTTTACAGGATTGAAGGTCACCTGCTTGCAAAAAGCTTTCAGCGTTCATTTGGTTACTCAACTTAATTTTTAACTAGGTAAAAAACCGCGAAAGAGCCAACCTAGAAAGGTTGGCTCATCATTCAGGCTATTCAGTTATGTTTTTCGAAATATCGAACTTAAATTCGATTTCTGCATCACCTGTACCATCTTCTTTTTGTGGCACATATTTAACATATACTTTAGCAAAGTTTAAGGTGATATTTTCAGTTAAGCTGTCTTCACCACCAGAACCACCGGTTGAGTATGATGTGATCATGACCTTTTCCATCTCAATAATCATATACTCTAAAGGCGTTTTACCTGCCTTTCGTACAGTTAATCTTGCTTTAGCTACATGATCACCCGTCGCAATCTTGGTCATCAATGTCGCTGATGCTTTATCAACATATTTAGTGATACTAATATCTTGAAAATTTGCTTTTCCGGCACCACCACCTGCGCCTGAATGGAATGTGCCGCTTTGGCTCATACCCCAAGACCAGGCAAGAATGTCAATTTCTTTGGCATGGCTATCATCTACTGATTCACCATCTATACCATCTAATTTTAAAAACATGTCAACAGCCATGATTACTCTCCTTTAATTTATTTAGTTTAATTGTATAGTTCATTATTTTTCAGAAGGTAATTTAGACACCAAACGTAATGATGCGGTTAAACCTTCTAATTGGTAATGCGGTCGTAAAAAGAATTTTGCACTGTAATAACCTGGACTACCTTCAACTTCGTCTACTACAACTTCAGCCGCAGATAGTGGCTTACGAGCTTTGGTTTCTTCAGTAGACGTTGCTGGAGCACCATCAACATAATTATTAACCCAACTTTGCAGCCATTTTTGCATATCTTCACGTTCTTTAAATGAACCAACCTTGTCTCGCACGATACATTTAAGGTAATGGGCAAAACGACAGGTCGCAAATAAATAAGGCAATCTAGCGGCTAATGCGGCATTTGCGGTTGCATCAGGATCATCATACGCAGCAGGTT
>JABSOX010000027.1 GCA_013215655.1 Colwellia sp. | reverse complement strand
ATCGCCACCACGAATTGATGTAGGACCTTCTGAATGTTCTTTAGCTAATTCTGCAAAGTCTGCTTCACCGGCGTTAATTTTATCTAAAAAGCCTTGTAACATTTCCTCAGCTTTGGCTTCACTCAGGATTATGGTTGGCATTATTAAAATGTGGCGAGATTTAACTTCTTCAACCTCAACAACTTCTTTACCTCGAATATCTATAACCTTAACAATGCTGTAACCTAAACCGGTGCGAATAGGTCCTAAGACAGTATCTTTATCCTTGCCATCAACAACTTCTGAAAATAAGGTTGGCATTTCATTAATACTCATCCAACCAATATCACCACCTTCTAAGGCGGTATCAGCGCTAGATGAGGCGATAGCAATTCTTGTAAAGTCACTACCATTATTAAGTAACTCAATAACTTTGTCGGCGCGAGATTTTGAATTACTCATATCTTCTTGAGAAGGGTCAGTAGGAAACTCGATTAAAATATGCCCTAAATGATATTCAACATCATTGTTGGTTTGCTCTTTCATCACATTCAGTAAATTACTTATTTCTTGCGGTGAAATGTAAATTCGACGACCAACGCTGGAGCGCCTAACTTCACCAGAAATAATTTCAGTACGAACATTTTCACGATATTTTTCATAATCTATACCGTCTTTTACGATTGATTGACGAAATTCCTCAAGCGTCAGATTGTTTTCTTTGGCCATATTACCCAGTGTATCGTCTAGTTGTGCATCACTAATTTGCACTCCCATACGCTCACCTATCTGTAATATTAAGCTATCGTTAATTAGTTTCTCGGTGATTTGTGTACGTAATGCCCGATCAGAAGGTAAGCTTTGATCATTTTTCTCAGCTTGTGCCTTAATTGTAGTGATCATCGATTTGATTTCAGACTCTAAGACCACACCACTATTAACTATGGCGGCAACGCGATCTAACTCAACCTCAGCGGCTTGAACAAATGAATGAGTGCTAAGAAGCAATGATGTGGTTAATGCTATTAATTTCAGTGTATTTTTCATGTAACGTTAATTTCTTTATTAATTATTGAGAAAGTAAGGGCGTTTATAGCCAAATATACTTGAGTTAAACATATCTGCAATACTATCGGGTGAGCGTTTACCACTCATGCCATTGTATACAAATTCGATTTTAAAGCCGCTATTAAATGCATCGCGGTTATCATTGTTGATATTTTGTTCTTCTAAATTTGAATTGATGTGGCGATGGTACGATAACCTAATTCCCCAACAACAACTATTGTATTGCATGCCAAGGTAACTTTCGAGGCTTCGTTTTTGCTGTAAATCTTGTGTTAGTCGACCAACAACTTGCCAATTTTCATTTAAAATAACATTACTTAACAATGAAACCTGTTCAATGCGTATACCTGAGACATTACGAGTATAACGATGGTTCAATTGAATTGTCTGATTTTTACTAAATTGGTAATCAATCTTACTTTGACTCTTATTGGTGGTACTGGTATCCGTGTTATATTGAATATCACCAGTGAACTGCCATTTTCGATTAAGGCGCAGGTAAATTTCGCTCGCCAAAGCAGATTCTTCGGTCGCAATTGTTTGCTCTTTATGAAGAGCACTATCATTGTTATTTAGATAGACAATACGGCCGAGGCTTAAACGAAATAACTCTTGGTTTTCAGCGTTTAATAGACGGCTGGTTACGCCCCATGAATATTGATTAGCTTGAGCTATTCTATCTAAACCACTAAAACGTTTGTCACGAAATAGTCCATTATAATCATCTTGTAATGTTGTTGTATCGTATACACCAATAGCACTTTGATCTTCATTGGGGATATATAAATATTGTAATTGTGGTTCTAACGTTTGAGTATAGTTATTCCCTTGATATGCCAATTGTTTGTCAAAATTGATACCGCCATGCATTCTAAATTTTGGCAAGGTACGACTGACATTTTCTTTTAGACTACTATTTAATGGAATGTTTTCTTGATGATAAGTGGTTTGTAATAGCTTTAATTCTGAGTTAATGAACCAAGAAGGGGTCGAAATAGGTAAAGTGATGCCAGCTTCAATATGGTAACGCTGCGCTTCAGGTAAATTTTTATCCGGGGTTACAAACCGTGTAAGCTCAGAATAAATATCGAACACCGCATTGCTAAAAGGTAAAGCTTGTTGGCTGCTTATTTCAATATGTGGCTCTGTTTTATAACTAGGTGTATGACTTCCCAATACTTCAAAATCTTGTATTTGTACTGTTGCCCGCCAAGTATCACCAAAATAAGCAAGTTCGCCAATTTGATATAAATAGGCATCGTTAGAATTATATTGTGCGCTACCTAAATCAATTAAGTAGTTATCATCACTGATGGTTGTATAGTCAATATAGGCGCGAAAACGACCTGAAAAGTTACCCACATGCTGTAAACGAGCCAAATAACGGGAATCATTATTGTTTGTTAATAAATTATCTCTATCTAAATATTCAAGGTTAATTGTGCCGGATTGTAAATCAGATAAATAACGATATTCTGTTTGCAACTGGGTACCGCGTTTTGACATATAACGGGTTGTTATCGTGGCGTCCATATTTTCTGAAATATTCCAATAATAAGGCATCGTGACTTCAATGCCGGACTTTTGACTTGAATCAATTGTCGAGTATAAAAGCCCAGATTGACGTTCATCGGTAATAGGAATTGAAAAGTATGGTACATATAACACAGGAATATCAAAGAGTTTAAAGCGTACATTGTAGGCTTCAAGTTGTTTGTTTTCGGCTGAAATATTTATTTCACTTGCTTGCATCAACCAGTCAGGTGTTTCGCCATAACAGGTTGTATATGATGAATCTATAAGGGTTAACTCGCCTTGATCATTTACCGATATTAATTTAGCACTACCGTGACCTGGGTTATTGTTTAGTTGATATGATGCATCGTGTAATTGCGTCGCCTTTGATGCTTCGCTGGCATTTAATTTAGACGCAAATATATTAATCGCTTTATTTTGAAAGTGGATATCGCCTGTAGCATTAATTAATGAAGAGGCGCGATTGATCTCAATTTCATCTGCAATGATGGTTTCAGATTGATTAACCAGTGTGACGCCGCCAGTAAATTTGGCAAATTGATCTTTTACAATTTGTGACTTTGTTGAGGTAATAATAATTGATTTATCATTTTCAGCAGGTGTTATATCAGATAGCTTTTTATAAAGAGGTATTGGACATTGAGCTGTAAGTGTTTTTACCTGTTTTTCCTCTTGTGCTAAAGCATGGACAGGTAAACATATACAGGTAAAAAGCAATGTAAGGTAACGAGGAGAATACATTAAAAGTCCGAGAGTATAATTTTATAATAGCAATACCCAGTTGCTTTGAAGTTCCATTTTACAGCTGAGCGGGGGTATATGAAAAACGTCGGCTATTTTACCGTTAAACCTACAAATAATATAGCAATTTCGTTGCTCTCATATTAAACCGAGAAATAATAATGAATTATTCTGTTTAATGGAGCGATAATTACTCGACGGCATTGCGTAAAAGCTGTTTTAATAGGTTGTTTAAATATTTCTGCTCTTTATCTTAAGGATCTGTCGTTGTTGAAAGAAAATCGAATGCTTGAATTGAATAACTGGTTAAATCAACATTTTTCTACGGGAGCAATTAAATTAAATTCTTTGACGGGTGATGCTGGTTTTAGAGTCTATTATCGCTTTCATTGCAATGGGCAATCATTTATTGCAGTTGATGCGCCACCTGATAAATCAAATAACGATGCTTTTATTAAAATTCAGCAAGCATTAGGCAAACAAGGAATCAATGTACCACAGATAATAGCGATGGATAGAGCCGCTGGTTTTTTCTGTTTAAGTGATTTTGGTGATGTCTTATTTGCTGAAACAGTTGACTCAGATAATATGATTGAGCGATACCGCAAGGTCATTGATTTATTGCCGGTAATCTCGAGCATCACCTTTGAAGATAAAGAATCGCTGCCTATTTATGATCGTGATTTTATTGAAATGGAACTTGCGATTTTTCAAGAATGGTTATTGGATGAACATCTTGGTATTAAATTAAATAAAGTTGAATTGCAGCAGTTATCCCATTGTTTTGAATTGTTAATTGATAGTGCATTATCACAACCACAAGTGGTTATGCATCGCGATTACCATAGTCGTAATATTATGATGTTGGCAGATAATAAATTAGGCATTATCGACTTTCAGGATGCTGTGCAAGGCCCTATTACTTATGATGTTGTTTCGTTATTACGAGACTGTTATCTACGTTGGCCACAATATAATGTTGATGTTTTATTTGAGTATTTTTGTCAAACTATAACTAAGCATTATTTATCAACATCAACATCAATAGATAAAAGCCAGTGGCGACGATGGTTTGATTTGATGGGCTTGCAACGCCACATAAAGGTGGCAGGTATATTTTCTCGTCTTTTTCATCGAGATGGTAAAGGCAGTTATTTAAAGGATATTCCCCTAACACTTGAGTATATTGTTGATGTTAGTCAGTCATACCCTGAGCTGCTATTTTTACATAAACTTGTTAAAGAGCGCGTTTTACCTGCTATTTTGCAAAGTGATCCAGTAATAAATAAAAGTGTAGAAGCTCAGTGAAAGCAATGATTTTGGCTGCGGGGCGCGGCGAGAGAATGAAACCATTAACGGATCATTGCCCTAAACCTATGTTAAAGGTGGCGGGTATACCTTTAATTGAACACCACATTATTAATCTGGCACAAGCTGGTATTAAAGATATTGTGGTAAATCATGCATGGTTGGGTGAGCGAATTGAAAACCATTTAAAAGATGGCAGTCAATGGGGTGTTACTATTCAATATAGTGCCGAGCGTGATGGCGCTTTAGAAACAGCAGGGGGAATTATTAAAGCATTGCCTTTGTTGTCTTCAGATAACCATGATGAACCATTTTTGGTGATCAATGGCGATATTTTTACTGACTTTTCATTTAATAAACTGCCTACATTGGCGGATAAAATGCTTGCTCATTTATGGTTAGTGACTAATCCGGAACATAACCTTAGTGGTGACTTTACCTTTGAAGATGATTTGGTTGGCAATAAAAAGCCAAACAAAAATAAGTCGACTTATACTTTTAGTGGTATTGGGCTTTATCGAGCGAGTTTTTTTAATTCACTAAGACAAAATAATAATGATGATGTACTGGCTCTAGGGCCTTTATTACGTAAAAAGGCTGAATTGGGTAAAATATCAGGGAGCTTATTAACATCGGCATGGACTGATGTTGGTACACCAGAGCGGTTAGTTCAATTAAATAGTTAAACAAAAGAAAAGGTAAGTGATCTCGTATGAAAGTTTGGGGTAAGATTTTTGGTTTTTTATTTGGTTTTATGCTGAGTAAAAATATTTTTGGTGCTTTATTAGGCATGTGGCTTGGTCATAGTTTTGACAAAGGCCGTTCGTTAAATTTTAATAATTTAGCGGGTGGTAGAGGAAGTGAACAAGAACGGCAAACAATATTCTTCTATAGTACTTTTTCGGTGATGGGCTATATTGCTAAAGCAAATGGGCAAGTGAGCAGTCATGAAATAGCTTTTGCTACTGCCTATATGGATAAACTAGGCCTAAAAGGAGAATTACGTCAGCAAGCTCAAGATGCTTTTCGTGACGGAAAATCAGCAGATTTTGATTTAGAAGATAAACTACAAACATTCACTAAATTTTGTGGAACTCGTCAAGACCTATTATTACTTTTTCTAGAAATACAAATCCAAGTAGCTTTTGCTGACGGAGAACTAGATCAAGACGAAAGAAGGGCGTTACACCATGTTGCTAAATCATTAGGTTATTCGGCACACGAACTTGATAAGCTCTTAGAAATGATTATCGCAGGTGCGCAGTTTCATCAAGGGCAGGGTAGTCGTTCTGGCGTTAGTAGCCAACAACAATTAGATAATGCTTATAAGTTATTAGGTGTAAGTAAAGAAGTCAGTGGTAAAGATATTAAAAAAGCCTATCGAAAATTGATGTCTCAACATCATCCAGACAAGCTTGTTGCTAAAGGTTTACCTGCTGAAATGATGGAAGAAGCAAAACAGAAAACGCAAGACATCCAAGCAGCGTATGAGTTGATCTCAGAACGTGATAAGTGATTGTTTTTTTTGCTATTGTAATTAATCGAATCACCAACCGATAGATTTTAACCAACCGTTAATTTCTCTAAGTAAGGTTTCTTTTGGATAATAGCCAGTGTTGATATTGTGTAGCTGTTTTTGACGATAGGTTATTTTCATTTCATTATTGGTGTATTTTTTTCTGAGCAGAGCATTACTTTTGGCTAAAGGGTGATCTCTTCTAAGAAACAAATCTAAGACCGGTAATTCAGATAACGCGAGATTTTGTGCAAAACGTTCATTGGCTTCATCAGTGAACATAAAGCTACTTAACATTACTAGCGCTGTTGGTGTCAGACTAGCATCTTCTTCATAAATATCGATCAGTACGGCGGCATGACTTCCTTGAGCAACCACCAAAAATATTCCCGGATAATTTTTTGCTTGTTCCATCACCGCAGCCATTAAAGATTGTAGTTTCTCTTTATACGGTGTCAGAATTTTATTATTTTCTTCAATTCGTTGTGATAATTTAATTGCGCGTGAAGGGTAATTATTTGGCATGTTTGGAGCTTGCACACTGATCGTGGTCCAGCCTTTGTTGGGTAATGCCTTTCTTAAATAATTAATCGCTTTTGGATTGGTAGCATTTTGTTGCCAGTCAGGTAAAAGAATAACCACGCCTTTGTTATTTTTTGTAGTATTGGTTTTTACTAAGGTGGTGTAACCATCTGGACCTGCAAGGATTGGCTTAATTACGTTTTTAGGTAAATAGTGGTCTAAATCTGCTTTTTGTTGAGAGAATTTAGCAATTGGCGCGACAATTTTTATGTCACTACGTTGTTTTTTAGCAGAAGCATTAGCGGTTGTTTCTTTTATTTCGGTTTTCTCTTCATCTGCTTTTTGTTCCGTTTTTGTTTCTTCTTCTTCTTCAGCAAAAACATAACTTGAGTTAATAACCAACAGTAGCGGAACAATTAAAATACAGGTTAAGGCAAAACGTTGTAGCATTTATTGTTCCTAATTATCGAGGGCTATTTGTTAACAAGTTCGGTATTAATAAATACTTATCGGCAATATTACTTCAATCTTTATTAATGCCACGTTAAATAAATGGACATTTTGAAGTAAAAGTTAATGATTTACCTGTTACTGGATGATTTATCGTGAGCATTTGTGCATGTAATTGTAAACGAGGGCTAATCGTTAATGCTTTATCATGGGCATATAATCTATCACCTAAAATAGGATGACCTATAGCAAGCATATGCACTCTTAGTTGATGTGAACGGCCAGTAATGGGCGTTAATTCAACGAGAGTACTGTTATCGTTTTGGTTCATTTCTTGGCCAATTGCTCGACTAATTACTCGGTAATGGGTTAATGCTTTTTTACCATTTTCATGATCTACTTTTTGTTTGGGACGATTAGGCCAATCACAAATAAGTGGTAATTCAACGGAGCCTTCGTTTTTCTCTAATTGACCATAAACCCGAGCAATATAAGTTTTTTTTGTTTGACGTTTTTCAAATTGTCGGCTGATGCTAACATGCGCAGGTTTATTTAAGGCCATCAATAAAATGCCAGAAGTTGCCATGTCCAAACGGTGTACTATAGTCGCGCTTGGTAGCACTTTTGTGACTCTATTTTGCAAACAATCTTGGTGCTCGGCTAATCGACCGGGCACCGATAATAAACCACTGCCTTTATTGAGCACCACCAAATCATCATCTTGATAAAGAATATCGAGATAAGGCGACATTGGTGGCGCATAAACAAAATCGGGATTAGCACTCATTAGTGAGTAACCACAATCATGCGGATAGCTTCAAACTTTAATTGTGCTTTGGTAATATAATTGGTTAGCTCATTTTGTTGCATTTTAATAAAGTCTAATTCTTCTTGGCGAACACTAGGATTAATGGCTGATAATGCCGTTAAACGTTGATGCTCTTCATCAAGTGTTAAGTGCATACTCTTTAAGGCTTTATCTTGAATCGCAGTAACTTGTGGTTCAGCGTGGGCTTCAGCTTTAGCGACTAACGGTGTAACTTCTGCTTTCAATGCTTTAACTAATTGTAAAGCAACTTGTTTTTTTACCGGTGTGAGTTGTTGATCTAAAACACTTTCACTGACTTTATCGGCCAAGTTATTACCATTTTTATCGACCAAAACCCGTATCGGTGTCGTTGGTAAATAACGGCCTAACTGTAAATGACTTGGCGCGGTCGCTTCAATGGTGAATAAACACTCTAAGAAGAAAGTACCAACAGGTAACGCTGGGTTTTTTAACAAACCAATACTGGCATTGCCTATTTCATCTGATAAAACCAAATCCATTGCACCACGCACCATCGGATGATCCCAAGTTAAGAGCTGATAATTTTCACAGGTAAGTGCGGTTTCTCTATTAAAAGTAATGGTGGTACCGTCTTCAGGTAAACATGGGAAGTTACTATTTAACATATGCTCTGTCGGTTGTAGAGCTATTGAATTATCGGCTTTATCATCTTGCTGAATACCAAAAACATCTAATATTTGAAACATAAATTGTGGTAAAGCGGTTTGTTGATCAAGGTGATTAATTTTATTAACAAGTTCCGCCGCTCTTCCTTGCCCAGATGAGCGTAGTTCAAGCAGTTTATCGCGACCAGACTCTAATTCACTTTTTATAGTTAAGTGTTTTTTATGGCTATCATCAATGAGTTGTTGAGCTTCGCTAGACTGCCATTGTGCACTTAAAGCTAAGGTCAATAATTCGTTACCAAATGCCTGATATACCGCATGACCGGTAATACAGGTATGTTCAAAAGCGTTAAGGGCTTGGTCATACCAATTAAATAACAGGCTTTGTGCTGAGTTTTCAAAATAAGGCACATGAATTCGTATGGTTTGGTTTTGCCCAATCCTATCTAAACGACCAATACGTTGCTCTAAAAGATCAGGGTTACTGGGTAAATCGAATAAGACCATATGATGCGCAAACTGAAAATTTCGGCCTTCACTGCCGATTTCAGAACACAATAATAGCTGAGCACTGTCTTCACTTTGGGCAAAATATGCTGCGGCTTTATCGCGTTCAAAAATACTTAAACCTTCGTGGAATACAGCAGCACGTATGCCTTCTTTAACACGTAATGCTGTTTCTAAATCGATTGCCGTTTGTGCATGTGCACATATAACTAATAGCTTTTCTTTATTTAAGGATTGCAGTAATTCAATTAAGTAATCAACACGAGGATCAGTGTCGTACCAGTTTTCATGGTGTTCCAAGCCAAATAAAATTTCTGGCGTAAATAGATGCTTAGCTTGCGCTGAAGTTTTTAGGTTCTCAATATTATCACTTAGCAATAAGTCATTTAATAGTGTTTCATATGCTTCAGGTATAGGTAATGGCGTTGCCAATAATTTTCTTTTAGGAAAACCTTTAATGGTATTACGGCTATTTCTAAAAAGAATTCGCCCAGTACCGTGTCTGTCTAATAATTGAGTAAGTACTTGCTGTCGTGCAGCATCTTGTTTTTCAGTCGCATCATTTTGGTTTATGGTGGCGAGCAGATCACTAATATCTGTTTCTTTTAATAACTGAGTGAGGGTGTGATTTTGCTCTTTTGATAAAGGTTTTCCGGCAACTAAGGTATTAGCGGCGCCAGCAACGGCAGTATAATTTTGCTCTTCTTCGATGAATTTTTGATAATCAAAAAATCGATCAGGATCGAGTAATCGTAAACGAGCAAAATGACTTTCATGGCCTAATTGATCGGGTGTCGCGGTTAATAATAATACGCCCGGTATGACTTGAGCTAGTTGCTCAATGCATTGATATTCAATACTTGGAATGCCGTCTTGCCAGTTTAAATGATGGGCTTCATCGACTACCATTAGATCCCAGTCTTCAGCAATTAGCGCTTCATACCATTCTGGATTATCAGTAATAAAACCTAAGTTTACTAGTACAAGCTGTGCAGAACTAAAAGGGTTTACTTTTTCACCTTCATCAGCATGGGCACTTTCTACACAACGTTCATGGTCAAAGATACTAAAAGCTAAATTAAAACGACGTAGCATCTCAACTAACCATTGATGCATCAACGATTCTGGGACAATAATAAGTATACGCTGCGCTCGACCACTGACAAGTTGTTGATGAATAATCAAGCCCGCTTCAATGGTCTTACCTAAACCTACTTCATCAGCAAGTAATACTCTTGGGGCAAAACGACTACCAACTTCTTCGGCAATGTATAACTGATGAGGAATTAAACTAACACGGCCGCCACTTAAGCCCATTAAATCAGATTGTTGCTGCTCATATTGGTGCTGTAAACAATCTTTACGTAAACGGAACCAGTCGAGTCGGTCAACTTGACCATTGAGTAAACGATCATGTGGCTTATTAAATTTAAGAAAGTGGTCAATCATCACCTCTTTAAGTGAGGTCTTTTCACCATTGTCTTGACGAGTACCATGGTAGGTGATCAGGTTATTAATTTCTTCAAAGGAGTCGACGGTAAGTAACCAACCTTCATGGCTAGGTATATGATCACCTTGATTAAATATCACTCGGGTTAATGGTGCGTTAGCAATAGCATATTGACGTGAATCACCTGTCGCCGTAAATACGATGGTAACAAAACGGTGTTCAACTGAAGTTACTGTGCCTAATCCTTGATCTGACTCTCCATCACTAATCCATCGTTGACCAGGGTAAAATGACATATACGAAACTCCAATTTAGCTAAAACCAATAATATGGCTGAAAAAAAGGGCGCTATAATAACGCTAATAATAGATGTGATCATCAAAAACTTCTGAAAATATTATCTAACGAAAATACTGAAAGAAATAAAAATAATGTTTGGAAATTGAATAGTTGATTAACGGGTCTTATTTACGTAGTACAGATAAATTTAAAAGCAATTTATTTAGCTTTGATTTAGATCAAAGATCTTACTTGCCAGCGCTTAAGTAAACTGGCAAAGTGGTTATTAACTCAACTCAAAGGACTCATGATTTTTGTAGTATATAAAATTTTGGCTTAGCTAGTTCTCTGAGTTGAATAGCACTAATATTTATCACTCAGTCTGGCTAATAATTTGTCACTTTTGCTAGGAATGCCTATATGACTGATGAAAAAATTATTTATATCTTAGATACCAATATCTTATTGCACGCACCTTTCGCTTTTTTATCTTTCAAAGAACATGATGTTGTTGTGCCGATGACGGTACTTGAAGAACTCGACTCCATTAAAGACAGACGTAAAGATGTTAGTCGTGATGCGCGTGTCGCGATCAGAGCACTTGAGGATACCCTGGTAGATGCTAGCCCAGAAGAAGTTCTTGCCGGGGTTAAATTACCACAAACCGATGATGATCACCCTAGTGGTTGTTTGTCGATATTTAATGATTACACCATAGAGCAAACCGCAGGGACATTATCGTTTAATGAAAATGATAATCGCATTATTAATTCCGCTATTCATCTGCAAACTGAAAATCCAACCAAAAAAGTGGTTTTAGTCACTAAAGATATCAACATGCGTCTTAAAGCTAAGGGCGCCGGTTTAGCACATACTGAAGATTATCGAACGGATCAGTTAATTGACGATATACAATTTTTAACCAAGGGCTATCATAAGTTTGAGGGTGATTTTTGGCAGCATATTGATCAATGTGAAAGTGAAACAGAAGGTCGCAATACTACTCATTATGTCAAAAAAGATGTTTTGCCTAATAGTTATATGAATGAGTACATTATTGATGATACTGAACATTTTGCCGGCAAAGTGACTGGTTGGGATGATGATAAACTCGCTATAGCCGATTTATCACGTGAGCGATTGATGGCAAAACAAGCATGGGGGATTCATCCAAAAAATATTTATCAAGGTATGGCATTGGATGCTTTGTTAGACCCTACTATTGATTTGGTTATTTTAACCGGACCTGCTGGTTGTGGTAAAACCTTGTTAGCATTGGCTTCTGCATTAGAACAAGTGATTGAACGAGGTCTATATGACAAGGTTATTGTTACCCGCAGTACACCAGAAATAGCCGAGTCGATCGGTTTTTTACCCGGCACTGAAGAAGAAAAAATGGCGCCATGGCTGGCGGCAATTACCGATTCATTGGAAGTACTTCATAAACAAGACGAAAACATGAATGGCAGTTTGGATTACATTATGGAGAAAGCAAATATCCAATTTAAATCGGTCAACTTTATGCGTGGTCGCAGTATTCAAAACTCTTTAGTTTTGTTAGATGAATGCCAAAACCTAACAGCGTCACAATTGAAAACCATTATTACGCGTTGTGGTGAAGGTACTAAACTAGTTTGTTCAGGAAACTTAGCACAAATTGACAGTAATTATTTAACCGCAGTTACCTCAGGGCTAACTTATATTGTGGAACGTTTTAAGGACTTTCCCGGTAGTAGTACCATTAATTTAAATGGTGTAGTGAGAAGTCGCCTGGCTTCATTTGCTGAAGAAAACCTATAAAGGAATGTGGGCTAGCCTCTATTGTAAAAATAGAGGTTAATCTTACTAAGCCAATAGGTATGTCATTGCTTAAAGCCCCTTTATTTTTCAGAGTACTTGAAACATCTACCTTGATTGCTAACGGGCATCTATAATAATATTAGTTATTAGGGTTTTCTTCTTACTACACGGATTTTTTAGAAAAATGAATTTCAAGGTCTTCATCGTTTCATTAATGGCTATCTGCTGCCTAGTAGTGCCGATAAGTGAAGCACAATCATCATTAAATACTGTCACTATGGACGATGATATTCGTCGTGAACCTTGGTTAACTTATCAAAAACTACTGACCTTAGAAAAAACGTTTTCAGCCATGAATATTGAACAACAATTGTGGTGGTTATTAAATAAAGCACAAAGTGAACATTTATTATATTTTTTTGGTGAATTTAAAAATACAGTTGCTGATGCACAACAACTTGTTGATCAAGAAACACCGATAGAAATTATCAGTCGTTTGAATGTTTATGCAGGCATTGCCGCGCGCTTAAATGTTGAATATGCAAAGTCAGAACATTACTTAACTAAGGCGTTACGACAGGCGCGTGAAAAGAACTTAAATCAGCTTTATGTTCAAGGTAAATTAGAGCTTGCTTATACCCATGGGCTTAATGAGCTGTTTGAAACATCATTGATTGATTTACAAGAAGCGTATTTACAAGCTTTTGCTTTAGAAGACCACTTTTTAGTTGCCGCAATTAATGAAACTTATGGGGCAATTTATGGTTATATGCGTGAATACGAAAAATCGATTACCTATTATGAAAAAGCATTGGATACTTATGAACAACTTGGCTATCGCGCTCATATTGCCGAAGCGATTTATGGTATTGCTGCGAGCTATCGATACTGGCAGAAATATGATTTAGCAATTGAATATTTTGAACTTTATCAAAAGAAAATGTTGTATGTGCCTAATGTCGAAATTACTTTTCATGGTGCATATGCTTTAGGGATGACATTGGCAGAACGAGGCTTTTGTGAACGTGCTTTATTCGTAATAGAACAAGCATTAAGCCTCAAGGGCATTATTGATTATAATGCTGAGCTTTATAAGCGACAGGCGAGTTGTCTGATTGCATTAAATGAATTTGATAAAGCCGAAATAGCTATTAATAAAGCGATAGGTATTTTTGACAGTTTACCTGAATTGCTTGGCACAACGTGGCATTTAGAGGTTTTCAAAGTATTAAGTGAATTAGCTTATGCTCAAGGTGATTTTGGTCTAGCTTATGAATTGATGACTGATTATTATAAAAAATATACGCAAGTATTGATCGATAACTCAGCGTCTAGATTGTTGCAAGTACGTGCAACAATGGGAGTTGAACGGCAAAATATTGAATTATCTTTATTGCAGCAGCGAGATAAGGTACAACAACTTAAAATTGAACAACAACAACAACAAAATATCCATCAAGGTTATCTGATGTTTTTTGGTATATTTTTGAGTCTTGTCAGTATGGGAGCTTTCATTTTACAAAGGCGAAATACTAAAAAAGTGATGGCATTGTCAATTAGAGACTCATTATCAGGGCTCTATAATCGTCGTTACATTTTTGAATATTTAAGAAAGATTCTAAACGCTAAATCGACTAAAGAAAGTAAACTGTCGGTACTATTGCTTGATATAGATGACTTTAAAGTAATCAATGACAATTATGGTCATCCTGTCGGTGATGAAGTGATCAAAAAAGTTGCTGAGATAGGACAGATGACTCTGCGCAATGAAGATGTGATGGGGCGTATTGGCGGCGAGGAATTTTTGTGTATATTACCTCGTATTGATGAATCACAATGTGAAGCTATTGCTGAGCGATTATTAGGTAATATTAGTCAACATCAATTTATAACGGATCAGCAACAAGCATTTTATATCACCGTTAGTGTTGGCTTTTCAAGCTTAAATAAAAGTACCTTGGATGAAAAAGAACTTTATGTTCAGGCAGACAAAGCGCTGTATTCATCAAAAAACCAAGGGAAAAATTGCGTCACTATGTATATCGATAGTATGGGGTAATGTTTTTATTTTAAGCTGTATTTTGAAATTGTTTGTTGAAACTTTTTTTTGAAATTAATGCATTTATCATTAAGTCATTTATTTTGCTAATTATACTTTAAAGGTTAACTAAATTTTATTCATGCAATCGTGTAATGCTTTAGCCAAAGAAGCAATAATAATCATACAGGCATATATCACTCAACTTGGCTTTCGTCCTAGCATTCATTTTGAACTGGAAGGCTGTTTTCAATCGCCAGATAATAGCAAGTTTTCATTAAACTATGCGCTTATTAATAAGCAGTTTCAATACCTAGATATTGATGGTGAGTTGGTTCCTGAATATTGGAAAAATCAATGGGAATATGTCTCGAAATTTAATGGTCAATCGCCACTAAAAGAAGCAACTAACTTAACGCGAGCCATTGCTAATATTCCCTCTTTATTATCATTGCAAGGTATTCAAAAAACATTAATTAAACCCGTTGTTTGGTCAGGAGATCAAGGGAAACTTGCGATAGGTAGTAACAATATTTTTACTAATGATAATCGCGTAGTACATATACCTAACGCCATTCAAATGAATATTAGTGCGACCAACCTGAATGGTGACAATATTATCGCAGATAAGTCTTTTGGTGAATATTTACAACAATGTTTTATGAATACCAGCCTTGCTTGTTGTCTGTTATATTTGCCTGAAGAAGAGGCTTTTGAACGATTAGCGTTAAAAGAACGTTATGGTTTAGCGCAAGAATTATGTTCGCCAGTTGATATTTCAGGGGGGCATCAAGGTAGTATCGCTTTGTATAAAGAACTGGGAAAACATAATCAAAAAATGGGTGAACAACCTCTTTTATTTAATAAATTTAACGAAGTCATTATTTCTGAAATTGACTGGCAAAAAACAGCGCGCATTGAACATCGTTTAGGTGCATCTAGTCTTGTTTATAATGCTTATGTAAATGTAGTTTACGGTTTGCTAAATTTAGTTGATGCTATTGAGGTTTATTGTAAAGGCGGTTGTGAGTTATTATTGAATAAAGAGCAGCTTGCGACTGATTTACCTAAATCTTTATATGATAATGCTAGCGATGATGGGGCAATAAGTTTGTTTGCTCAAGACCGTTGGTTTAGTAATGCTATTAACCTAATGCAAGAAAAATCACAAGTAAGATCAAATAGTAATACTCAATATATAGATAGGCTAGGTGATAAATTACAGCGAGCTATTTTAAAACATTATCAACAAAATACCCTGTTAAAAACAGCAAATTAGAACAATTAAAAGTTATCCATTATGAATAAATCCTTAAATCAGCTCTTAAAAAAAAGCAAACCTTTACCACAACATAAGCCTCCGTTATTAGATGGCAACTCCATTGCAGCGAAAAGAGCTGAAATAAAAGAATATTTCCAAAATACTTGGCTGACTTATGACGCTTTATTCGCTCATATTAATTGTGACAGTGCTTATTATTTACGTCCAGAATCCTTACGGCATCCGCTAATTTTTTATTTTGGTCATACCGCAACTTTTTATATTAACAAACTAATATTAGGTAAATACCTAACTACGCGTATAAATAAAAAGCTAGAAGCTATATGTGCAGTAGGTGTCGATGAAATGAGTTGGGATGATCTAAATAGTGAACATTATGATTGGCCAAAAGTGACTGAAATCAAAGGTTATCGTCAACAAGTTTATCAGTTAATCAATAGCCTTATTGATGATATGCAGTTGCAATTACCTATTAAACAAGACTCTCTTGCTTGGGTATTGTTGATGGGCTGTGAGCATGAGCGAATTCATATCGAAACGTCTTCAGTGATTATGCGGATGTTACCTCTCAAACATTTAACAGCAACAGATGATTGGCAGTCATGTGCAATAACAGGCGATGCTCCTCGCAATAGCTTATTAGAAGTGACAGGTAAAGAAGTTATATTGGGAAAAACAAATAGTGATAAAACCTATGGCTGGGATAATGAATATGGCGCTGAACATGTAGACGTTGAATCATTTAAAGCATCAAAATATTTAGTTTCCAATCATGAGTTTATGGCTTTTGTTGATGCGGGTGGTTATCAAGATGAAAGTTATTGGACGGATGAGGGCAAGCAGTGGCTGGCGTATAAAAAACCTTTAATGCCAAAGTTTTGGTTTAAAAAAGGTGAGCAGTATTTTCAACGAAATTTATTTAATGAAATGCCATTGCCCCATGATTGGCCGGTAGAAACCAATTATTTGGAGGCAAAAGCATTTTGTCATTGGAAAGCTCAACAAGCTAATAGCAACGTGAGATTACCAACTGAAGCTGAGTGGTATTGCCTACGTGATAAAATAACAGATGATTTAACAACTTGGCAGCATGCGCCGGGCAATATTAATTTGGAATCGTATGCTTCATCGTGTCCAGTTACACAATTTGAAAATGATGGTTTTTTTGATATTATTGGTAATGTTTGGCAGTGGACTGAGTCAGCGATAGATGGCTTTGAGGGGTTTAATGTGCACCCCTTATATGATGATTTTTCAACACCAACATTTGACGGTAAACATAATCTTATAAAAGGGGGATCATGGTTATCAACGGGCAATGAAGCACTTAGATCATCACGGTATGCATTTCGACGACACTTTTTTCAACACGCGGGTTTTCGATATATTGAAAGTGAAGCTCCTTGTTCAACTATAAATGAAGCTAACAGTTATGAAACAGCAAAAGATATTTGCCAGCAATTAGACTGTCACTACGGTGAAAGCTTATTTAATGTTCCTAATTATCCCCGTGAAATAGCCAAAGCCGTGGTGCATTATTGTCGTAAATATGGTTTGAAAACTCAAAAGATATTAGATCTCGGTTGTAGTGTTGGTCGTTGTAGTTTTGAGTTGTCGGCTATTTTCAATATGGTTGATGGTGTCGATTTTTCGGCGCGTTATATTCAACACGGTGTGAAGTTACAGCATACCAAACGACTACGTTATATATCAGAAATAGAAGGTGACATCGTTAGTTTTAATGAAGTTACTCTTGATGATTTAGCTTTATCTAATGACGGTAATCAACTGCATTTTAGTCAGGGAGATGCGAGTAATCTTAAAGCGATATTTACTGGCTACGAAGTTATTTTAGCGCAACATGTTATTGAACAAAATTATGATCCAAAGTTATTTTTAAGTACTATTCATCAGCGTTTAGTTGCTGATGGGTTATTGATAATAGTTTCTGATTATAATTTTAGTGAAAAACAAACGATTAAAGAAAAGTGGTTGGGTGGTAAAAAAGTTAATGGTGAAAATCTTAGTGGTTTTGACGGTTTATCTGAGCAATTACATCAACACTTTAATCTTGTTGATCAACAGGAACTCTCAAGAGTGTTGAAAGAAAACCAACGTAACTTTAATATTACTAATACGCATATGACCATATGGCAGCGTAAAGCAAACAGTGCTTAATTATGGATGAATATAAACTGTCGTTACCTGCTCATATCGCTTTTAGCCAAAGTACAACAACCAAGATTACACATAATTTAAGTAACTCTTGTGCACAATCGATGACAGTAAATGAACTGTGTTCTTTAGCTGAAAAATCTATTGGTGACATTGATTTAAGTTATGCTCCTTTACTTGGCGACATTGAATTAAGAAAAGCTATTGTTAGTTACCACAATCAAATTAACCATGCTGACTTTGATCTTGAACATAATAATGTACTGACCTTTTGTGGTGCACAGGAGGCATTATCGGCAATTTATAAATCCCTATTAACAAGGGATGATGAAGTAGTGGTATTTACACCTTGTTATCCTTCTCTAACATCGATGGTAAAAGCAAGTGGTGCAATGGTTAAATGTCTTGAATTGCGTGCTGAAAATAATTGGCAGATAGACTTTAATCAACTTGAATATGTGGTCAACGATAAAACGAAGATGATTGTGATCAATTCACCGCATAACCCGACGGGTAGTATTGTTGATAGTCAAACAGCAGATAAAATTTTAGCTTTAGCTAAAAAATATCAATGTTATTTACTTGCTGATGATGTATCTCAAGCCACTAATTATCAAAAGTTGGCGTTGTCACATAACTATCTGAGTTATGAAAAGAGTATTGTTGTATCGGTAATGGCGAAAAGCTTTGGTTTAGCTGGGCTTCGTATTGGTTGGGTAATAACAAAAAATGCGTTGTTATTAAAAGAGCTATTGGCTATCAAAAGTTATGGCTCAATTTGTTGCTCCGCCATTGATGAGCAGCTTAGCTTGTTGGCATTAAATAATAGTGAAAAAATATTTAAACGAAATAACGATATTATCCAACAAAATATTGAACACTTTCAATTGTTTATTGATAACAATGAAGATTACTTTAGTTGGTGTCCACCACAAGCAGGTGTACTGGCGGTTGTTGAGTTATTAATGGAGCAATCGGTTGTTGACTGGGCTAAAACGCTTGCGGAAAAAAGTGGACTGCTTATTCTACCTTGTTCTTTATTTGGTTTATCAGGAAATTATTTCCGTTTAGGTTTAGGGCAAAAAGATTTCTTGCAAGGCTTAAGGTCATTAGAAAAATCACTTCGACAGCCTTTGGTCTATAAATGACACATTCATTATTATTAGAGAAGTACTTGCCACTATTAAGGAAAACTAATCAACAGTTTCCAGTTTTAGATTTAGCTTGTGGTTCAGGTCGAAATGGTTCGTTTTTAGTGAATAATAACATTCCAACTACTTTTGCTGATATTAGCGATGTTGCACTTGCTACGGTTAAAAGTAATTTTGTGAATGATAAACTTAAAGAACATTTAGCCAAATATTGGCAAATCGATTTTGAACAACATCAACATCAATTATTAAACAAAGAAGCATATACGGCAGTTTTAGTTTTTAATTATTTGCATAGACCATTAATGGCACAAATTAAAAATGCTATTATGCCGGAAGGTTTTATTTTTTATGAAACTTTTACTACAAAACAGAGTCAATATGGACGGCCTTATAATCCTGCTTTTTTGTTAAATTCAGGTGAATTACTTGAGTATTTTTCTGGCTGGAAAATACATCATCACTTTGAAGGGGTAGTGATGTGTGAAAATAACCAGTCGAAGAAAGCGATAGCACAAATAATTGCAGAGAAGCCAAAAGGTTAACATTGAAGTCAAAGGATGTGATTGTGTTTTTTATACTATTGCATGATAAAGTATTTCTATTCAAATCACCCTAAAGCGGAATTTTCAAATGGTTTGGGTATACAATTAGGAAATAGTATTTAAGATTATGCTTTTAGAAAAAGAAGATTTAATTGCGTTAAATAGAACCGGTGAAAATTTAAAAAGTGTTTTACGACATATAGTCGCCAAATTTCCACATTCTGCACAAACCATTACGGGCATGTCACATTGGTTGGAATTTAATCGTTCAAATTGCCAGCGTATTTTAAATGGCGTTCAAAAAAGTAAAAATGGTCAGCAAGTTTTGTGTTTTTTACCGGGTATTGCTGGTCTACAAGAGTTTCTATTACAAGCCTCGAAAAAGCCATTGGAAACACAATTGATACTTGAGGCATCTAAAGCGATAGAAGTTTTTGATAGTCAAATAAAGAAATATGCACGCAGTCATGCCGAACTAAAAAGAATTCTCAGTAATAATTCTGTTAAGAATAACCAATATAATAGTTCGCTGACAGCTGTTGAGAAAAGAGAGCAGCATTACTTAGCGTCGAAACAGTTAATTGGTTCATCTGTGGATATCCTTTTTTCATGTTATATCATTAAAGAAAATGACGAGAATAAAGAGTTTTTGCAAGAAGTTGCGATGATTTCTAAACGCGGAATTCAGCGTTCTAAAGCTTCACCGCCTTTTGTGCAATTTTATACTCACCCTCATCCCGAGGGCTTTACATCACCTGAAAATATCTCTAAAGACTCTCGCCTTGATACTAGTCAATTTCATATCGGTGTGATTGATGAACTATCAAGTAATGGGGTTTTGCAAGCTTATTCAAGTTATTCGACCAGTAACTCCGGTATTGTTTTTAATGATATTGAAGGTAATGAGTGTGCACCTTTTGACGCGACATTTTTATTTAGTAACCCTGATGAGCTCGCTAATCCATTAGTACATCAAAGCCAATGTAGTTCAACCAGTGTCTCTATTAAAAATCCGACGAAGAAGCTTCTCACCTTGGTTTTTCTAGAAAAGAAAATTGATCGTTGTAGCACGGTTAATGTAGGTTGTTATTCAGGTAATCAAAAAGTTGAAGAAGGCAAGTTACGAGCAGATGATATGTGGACTGAGCGTTTACCTGAATTTCCTGAATTAAATGTACTTCATCCTGACTCTCCACGAGCGAGAATAAACGACGAACTGCAAATTGGTGAGATGAGTGATTATCTTTTTACTTATTCAAACTTTAATAAAGACGACTTTGTTTGTTACTTGTTAGAAGTCGATTATCCTATTTGGTCTTCTACTTATCGTGTGTATTTTGAACACGGTTAAAGGATTTTACGATGCTCAACCTTTCTCATTCTCTTAAACAAAATTTCGGTTTTGATAATTTTCGTCATGGGCAAGAACAAACCATAACGCAGTTATTAGCAGGTAATTCTTCTTTAGCTATTTTTCCAACGGGCTCTGGAAAATCTTTATGTTATCAATTTACAGCAATACATTTACCTCATTTAACCTTAGTTGTTTCGCCATTGTTGGCGTTAATGAAAGATCAACTGGCATTTTTAACCCGTAATAATATAAAAGCGGCGAGTATTGACTCAACATTAACGGCTGAGCAAAACCAAGCTGTTATGGCTGATGTACGCTCTGGACAAATAAAAATTTTGATGGTCTCGGTTGAACGTTTTAAAAATGAACGTTTTCGGCAGTTTATTAGCTCGGTTGCCGTGTCGATGTTAGTTATTGACGAAGCTCATTGTATTTCAGAGTGGGGTCATAATTTTCGTCCAGATTATTTAAAATTACCGACTTATCGACAAGAGCTTAATATACCGCTGGTTTTGTTATTAACAGCAACAGCAACCAGACAAGTAAAAGAAGACATGGCGGAAAAATTTTTAATTTCGGCATCATCTATTGTGCAAACGGGTTTTTATCGTGCAAACCTTGATTTGAATGTTATCGCCGTTTCCTCATCTGAAAAAAACAATCAGCTGTCAAAGATTATTCAACAACAACGAGGTTGCGGTATTGTTTATGTAACTTTGCAGCAAAGTGCTGAACAAGTTGCTCAGTATTTATCAACACAAGGTATCAGTGCTGCTGCTTATCATGCTGGCTTTATTAGTGAAAATCGTCAGCAAATTCAAGATGATTTTATGGCGGATAAAATACAGGTTATTGTGGCAACTATTGCTTTTGGTATGGGGATTGATAAAGCGAATATTCGTTTTGTTATTCACTATGACCTACCTAAATCTATTGAAAATTACAGTCAAGAAATTGGTCGCGCGGGACGAGATGATTTACCTGCGAAGTGCATTACTTTAGCAAATTTAGATGGCATAAATACCGTTGAAAACTTTGTGTTTGGTGATACTCCTGAACAAAAAAGTATTGAGTATGTGCTTAATAATATTAAAGAGGAAACTAATTACGGACGTTGGGAACTACAAGGCTTAGCTTTATCAAATGCCAGTAATATAAAGCAATTACCGATGAAAACGTTATTAGTACAGCTAGAGTTATTTGGTGTCTTAAAGCCTTTGTTTGCTTATTTCGCTGATTTCAAATATAAATTTATAATACCTAAAGAACAAATTCTTGCAAATTTTATTGGTGAGCGTCGAGATTTTCTTGAAGCGATTTTTACCCACTCTAAATTTAAAAAAATTTGGGGAGAACCTGATTTTGAAACTTTATTTCAACATTATCAAAGTAAACGTGGCCGAGTTGTCACCGCTTTAGAGTATCTGCATGAAAAGCACTGCATTGAATTAGAAACTAAACGTATAACGGAAGTTTATGATATTAATCAAACAGAGTTAGCTGACCCGTCATTAGCTCAAGTTTTATATCACTACTTTATCGAAAAAGAACAAAAGGAAATTAAGCGAATTGCTGCTTTGGTACGATTTTTTGAATTGGATAAATGTTTAACTCGAAACCTATCATTATATTTTGATGATATAAACTCACCTGAAAATTGTGGGCATTGCTCAGTATGTAGAGGGCAAGTGGCGAAACTCGAATACTCGATTGTTAATACATTACCTAGTGATGAAAAACTTATTCAAGTACTACAAAGCTTGATTGAGCATATGCAGACAAAAGGGTTGAATGATTTATCATTAGAAACTAGGTGTCGATTTTTAACGGGCTTAAGTATGCCTTTATTTGCCCGAAATAAAGTCAAAAAATTAGTAGGTTTTGGTTTGTGTGACACTATTCGTTATCAAGAGGTTAGAGATAAAGTAGGCTCCTTGGCGTTAAAATGATTTTATTTTAATACATTACTTTTGTTAGTGAGCACTATTTTGATATTCAATGAAAATCTTTTTATATTCTCCTGAGCTTTTTAGCTCATCAAGTGCTTGTTGAAATATCTCGACTGTTTCTACCGGGGTATTTAAGCTAAAAGCCATATATAGCTCAACGTCGGTAAAGCAATGGGTCTTCTTAATAATATCGTTTGGCTTCATGCCTTGTTGTTTAATAAGATGATAAATGGGTAGTTCAGGGTAACCTATTAGATCACTACGGGCATTAAGTAATACTTTAAATGCGCTCGCAAGTGAGGTTGCATCCATCAAGTTTTTTCGTTTAACAAACCCCTTTCTTATTAATACATGGGCAGTACGTCCTTCCAATTGTGTCACTGTGATATATCTTTTAGCTGTTTCTAAATCATCAAAATTAATATCTTTCCTACTTTTGAGTGCAAATAAACAGGTAGTCACAGGTGTGATTGGGCCAACCCATTGAAATAATTTTTCGCGGTTCTTACTGCGAGAAATGGAGTAGATAAGGGTGTTTTTTTGCTGTAACGCCATATTGTAAGCACGTGCCCAAGGGTAAATATGAAACTCGGCCTCTATCTGAGTTTTAGCGAGGATTCTCTTAATAAACTTGGTATGAATACCGGTAAGTTGATTGTTTTTAATATAGTTGTAAGGTGCAAACTCTTCGGTGACGATGTGAATTTTTTGAGCTTTTAGTTTAAAAGCTAGTAGGAAGAATATAAAAAGTAGGTATAAAAGTTTTATTAAAATACACTTAATCATCTGATACTTCTCATTTTACTTCTGCGTATAAATGCGCTTTCGCTTCAGGAATAAGTGAAATTGACAATCTAATGTTAAGTATAATACATAATTGATAAAGTAGACGGTGTAATTGATTGGTGGTTAAGTGCTTGTTTATAAAGTGCTTGTTTGTTGGTGTACACTAATCCACATTAATAGATGTGGATTAGTTTTAATGTTTTTTGATTAAATCTTAGTGTTGATGCCCACAGCCATCTTCGCTATGAACATGCCCATGACTTAGTTCATCTTCAGTTGCATCTCTAACCTCAAGAATTTCGACATCAAATTTAAGATCCATGCCTGCTAATGGGTGATTACCATCAACGGTAATTTCATCTTCAGTCACATCGATAACGATAACTGTTTGTTCACCGTCATCAGTGGTAGCTCTTAACTGTGCACCAACGGCTAAATCGTCAATACTGCCAAACATGTCTTTTGGTACAGTTTGTACATAACCATCATGACGTTGACCGTAGGCTTGATCCGCGGCTACTTCAACTTCGAACTTGTCTCCGGCTACATGATCCGTTAAAGCATCTTCTAATCCAGGAATTAAATAACCTGTACCTTGTATCACGGCTAGCGGACTATGATCATAGGAGCTATCGATTAAAGTATCCTCATTGTCAGATACAGCATAATGTAAGACAACAACTTTGTTTGCTGATATTTTCATTTGAAATCCTGATTAATTAAGAGAATAAGGTAACGATTGAACAACAATTGATGATTGTTGTTCTTTTATGCGTAAATTCGTATTTTCTTCGAGGTCATTAGCAAGCACTGCTTGAATATAGACAGTGCCATTATCAGCTTGATAAGTTGTTAACATATTGCCTGCTTTTCGCCAATTATCGCCTAATTGTTTTTCGATGATATCGTCACTGTTAATTTTAGTTGATTGCACGGCTGATAAAGAAAATAAAGCACGCTTATTTTTCCCTAAATATTGCATACGCGCGACAGTTTCTTGTCCTAAATAACAGCCTTTGGTAAAGCTAATACCGTTAATTGCTTGTAGATTAAGCATTTGCGGCACATATTGTGAAATTGCCGATGCATTTAAAGTAGGAAAGCCGTCGATGATTTCTAATAAATTCCAAACTTTATTATTATAGGTTGTGAGTGAAAACTCGCTGGCTAGGTTTTCAATATTATTTTTGTTATCAATTAATAGATAGCGACTTTTTAGTCCAGCAATATACACTATAGTTGTGCTGCCAAGGTTAATAACAGGGGTTAAACTGTCAGGGACTTGCTGAAATTTTTGCTGTAGTAAAGAGGAGGCTTCACTACCAACAAGCGCATAATAGGCAAGGTCTGTTACTTCTTCTATATCAACTTTTGCAAATACACCGAATTTTTTTAATTCCTTTAAAGATGCTGGAATTGTGTTTTTAGATTGCAGTAATAAATGCGCATTATTGCGATTAATAAAGCGAAATGTTGAAAAAACTTTTCCTTTGGCATCACAATGCGCACCATGAATAAAGCTGTTTTCATTAGATGTATTTACATCACAGGTAATTTGTCCCTGTAAGTAGCTACTTTGTTCTTCACCTGAAAGTGAAATAGCGGAAAATTCATCTAACAAGACCGCAAAGGTGTCTGGAAGTTGCTCAAAAGCAGGTAAAGCATTATCAATAGAAATAGTCATAAGATGTCTGTGTAACTGCAATAATAGTATTTAGTAGATAAGGGTATTATAAAATAAAACAAGCTTATATTGGTGAAATTGTTAGAATGACACTAGATTTAATATTTAAAGGTGAACTATGTCGGTAATTGATAATAAGCCGCGTTTAAGATGGGCTTGTCGTAGAGGTATGTTAGAGCTTGATGTATTATTTATGCCTTTTGTAGATGAAGCTTATGAGCAACTATCGGAAAAAGATAAATTAATTTTTGAACGATTATTAACATGCCAAGATCCTGAGTTATTTGCATGGTTTATGGGGCACGAAAAATGTGAAGACCAAGAACTCAACTACATGGTCAAAACTATTCTCAGTAGAGTCAAAATATAATATTGGCGTTAGTATGTTTCGCCAGCAGGCTATTCGTTCTTTCAAAATAGAAAATGATGGGAAATGTACCTTTTCTGGACATCAAGAATTTCAACTAGGCATTAACAGCCGAGTAGGTTGGTTTGGTTGTTGGTTAGTGTTAATGCCCGTAAATAAAGGGAGGAATAAGGCTTTTAAATATCAATTTTTATTTAAAAATAGCGTATCTTCACAAAGTTATTCGCGAATATCTCGAATAATAAAACGTTTAAAATATCATGCTCGTAAAGTCGATTAAGAGCCTTTAGATTAATTCGGCGTTAAGATAGTTGTTTTAGCATCGTCATTTAGTTCAGGGTAATCTAAGGTAAAATGTAAGCCTCTGCTTTCTTTTCTTTCCATCGCCGATTTAATAATAAGTTCAGCAACTTGTACCAAGTTTCTTAATTCCAGTAAATTATTGCTGACCCTAAAGTTTTGATAATAATCATCGATCTCTTTTTGTAATAATTCAACTCGATGTAGCGCTCTTTCTAAACGCTTCGTTGTTCTAACAATGCCAACATAATCCCACATAAATAATCGTAGCTCATGCCAATTATGTTGAATGACAACTTCTTCATCTGAATCCGTTACTCGACTTTCATCCCATGCAGGTAAAGAGATATATTCTGTTTTCTTTGTTAAGGACTGTTCAATCTCTATCGCTGCTGCGCGAGCGAAAACTAAACATTCAAGTAATGAGTTACTTGCCATTCTATTGGCGCCATGTAGGC
This sequence comes from Colwellia sp., assembly GCA_013215655.1. GTDB lineage: Bacteria > Pseudomonadota > Gammaproteobacteria > Enterobacterales > Alteromonadaceae > Colwellia_A. The sequence goes on along the minus strand of JABSOX010000027.1, from coordinate 38,467 downwards.
CGGTATAGGCTACTTCACCAATAGCATATAAATTATTGATATCTGTCTTACCTTGCTTATTAATCATTACCCCACCACAGGTGTAATGAGCTGCAGGTACTATAGGTATTGGAGATTTGGTAATGTCGATGCCTAACTTTAGGGTCTTTTCATAAATGGTTGGGAAATGCTGTTTGATAAAGTCGGCAGGTTTGTGACTGATATCTAAGAACATGCAATCGGCGCCTAAGCGTTTCATTTCATAATCTATAGCTCGAGCAACAATATCTCGAGGGGCAAGTTCGGCTCTTTTATCAAAACCGGGCATAAAACGGCTGCCATCGGGCCGTCTTAGTATTGCACCTTCACCACGTAAAGCCTCTGTTAGTAGAAAAGTACCTGCTTCGGCATGAAATAAACACGTTGGGTGAAATTGATTAAACTCCATATTGGCAACTCGACAACCTGCTCGCCATGCCATGGCGATGCCATCACCACTGGCAACATCAGGATTAGAAGTATATTGGTATACTTTACTGGCACCTCCGGTGGCTAGAATCGTTTTTTTTGCAAATATACTTTCTACTTTTTCGCTATTACGATTCCAAATATAAGCGCCGAGACATTGTTTCTCAATTCCGTCAGCTTCATTAGTACATATTAAATCAATAGCGTTGTAACGTTCAAAAATTCTAATACGGCTATTATTTTTAACTTGGTCAACTAACGTCGTTTGAATAGCTTGTCCGGTGGCATCGGCTGAATGAAGTATGCGTCGGTGGCTATGACCCCCTTCACGAGTTAAATGATATTTCACCTCACCATCAGTGTTTTTTTCTTGGTCGAAATTAACCCCTTGATTAATTAACCATTCAAGGCACGCTTTGGCATTCTCTGCAGTATATTGAACTATCTCTTTATCACAAAGCCCTGCACCTGCAATTAAGGTATCGGAAACATGGGAATCAATACTGTCATTTTCATCAAAAACAGCTGCTATGCCACCTTGGGCATAAAAAGTTGAACCTTCATTTACAAGGGATTTGCTTAAAATAACAACATCAGCATCTTTGGCTAAATGTAAAGCAAGGGTGAGTCCTGCAGCGCCGCTACCAATTATTAATACATCACAGTTGTGTTGCTTGTTCATAAATTCTTGATTTTAATGTACTCTATAGAGAAGGCTAATATTAACGTTTATTCTCTGAACAGGACAGTAAAAATCAGAGCTATAGTCTAAATGTTGATCTTTTTTCATTTATTTTTCATTTATTTCGAACTTTTTTGCATTAGGCCAGTCCTACTTGATGCGTTTGCCATGAGCCAGATGTTGGAAATTTAAGTATTATTTAGGAGATGGGGCTCGGATGAGCGAACAAAACGTCGACCAAAAGCTGGTTGAGCGGGTACAAAGCGGAGATAAAAACGCATTTAACCTGCTAGTTGTAAAGTATCAGCATAAGGTTGCAAATTTGGTTTCACGCTATATTAAAAATCATAGTGATGTTCCAGATATAGTACAAGAGGCGTTCATTAAGGCATATCGTGCTTTACCTAATTTTAGAGGTGATAGTGCGTTTTATACTTGGTTGTATCGAATTGCCGTGAATTGTGCAAAGAACCATACAGTGGCTAGTGGCCGTAAACCACCTGGCTCTGATGTTGATATTGAAGATGCAGAGATTTATGATAGTGGTGATGCACTTAGAGAAAACGCGTCACCTGAGAAGTTATTATTAACCAGTGAAATAAAAAAAGTAGTATTTGATACCATCGATCAATTACCTGAAGATTTACGCACAGCGATAAATTTACGGGAGCTTGAAGGATTAAGCTATGAAGAAATAGCGGTTATCATGGAGTGTCCTGTCGGCACTGTGCGTTCGAGAATATTTAGAGCTCGAGATGCAATTGATAAAAAGATCAGGCCGTTACTTCAAAATTGATGTTATCAAGGTTAAGATGGTTAAGTGATTGTTCAACTTAATAATCTTAACTATTAAACTACAACGCTAATTTTAAGGTGTATGTAATGAGTGAAAGTAAGTTTGAGACAATGTCATCGTGTGTAGATAATTATCAACCAAACGATGCAGCATTTGATGAGATTTTTGATGAGATAAGCAAAGATGGTCATTTGTCTGATACTTGGGGACGGTACCATTTAATGGGAGACATTATTCGTAATGACATACCCGAAACACTGCAGTTTGATTTATCAGCTCAAATAGCTGCGGCTATTGATAATGAACCAACAATACTTGCCCCGAAGGTTTCACCAGTTAAATCAAGCTCGTTTGTAAAAGAGTTAAAAGGCAGAGTTATTCAATTTGCAAAACCTTTTGGTCAATTAGCAATCGCTGCATCTGCTGCCGGTATTATGGTATTAGGTGTTCAACAAACTAATATTGCTAACAATGAGTCGGCTTTACCACTACAAATTATTCAAACTAATCCTTTTGGTGGTATTGCTGAACCGGTAAGTTTTAATTTTCAACAAGCCGATCGTAAATCACAAAAACAAGCATATATTCAGCAACAAAGACGCTTCCAAGCATTATTGTCTGATCATCATCAGCAAATTAAGTTAAATTCAACAACGGCTGATAATAAAGAGACTGCGTCCCCTGAAGAAGGTGAAAACCTGCATAAATGAGAAAACTAATTGTATTGCTATTGCTAAGTATTACTACTTCAGCAATAGCAACAGAAAACGAACAAGCCACATCATGGCTTCAAAAACTCTCTCTTTCTTTAAAACAACTTAATTTTAATACTTCTTTTGTTGTTGTAAAAAACAATCAAGCTGAGCCATATCACTGGTTTCATGGTATAAATGAAGGTGGTGAAGAGCTTGAAATTATCTCCTTACTCAATGGGCCTCGCCGAGATGTATTACGAAAAGGCAGTATTGTCAGTTATATAGAGCCAGAACTTCCTCCATATTCAATCGCGACAAAACAAATTAGTGGTCCAATACCTACCGTTTTTCGTGGTGATATGTCATCAATATCAAGTAGTTATGATTTTGTTTCAGTTGGTCGTAGCCGTGTTTTAGGACGTCCTGCGCAATTGATTCGTATTGTATCAAAGGATCAACATCGCTTTGGTTATTGGCTATGGTTAGATCAAGAAAGCAGTTTATTACTTAAATTTGCATTAATTACTCGAACAGGACAGTTACTTGAACAAGTGCAATTTACGCACTTGGAAATCACTAAACACCTGTCAGAGAACTTAAAACAGCTAGAAACAGCTGAGTTACCGCAGATAAGTGAAGTGCCAAAGAGCTTTCAAGAAAATGATATGGCATGGCGAGTAGGCTGGCTACCAAATGGTTTTAAGAGGATTAAAGCTAACCGTCATCGTATATCGTCAACAAAACAGCCCGTTGAATTTATGTTGTTTTCAGATGGTTTGGTTAATGTATCAGTATATATAAATAACAGTGCTGATAAGCAACGAGCTGTTGAATATGTTATGGATGGTGCAACCGTTGTACTTAATCAAGTGAATAAAGGTTTTGAAGTAAGTGTTGTTGGTAAAATACCATCAAAAACGGCTAAAGCAATTGCAGACTCTATTGTTCTTTTAGCTAAATCCAATAATCAATAGATAACTATAAAGATGATTGAAGAACTCGCTACAGTTGTTTCTATCAACCAAGAAAGTATCACCGTTGTTTGTGATATTAAATCGGCATGTAGCGGCTGTAAACAAATTGACAGTTGTGGCAGTGGTCAAGTGGCTAAAGCTTTTCCACAAAAACAATTATCAATAAACCTAATAACCGAATTAGCGGTTAAAAAAGATGATACAGTTGTTATTGGGCTTTCAGAACAATGTGTATTAGAAAGTGCTTGGCAAGTATATTTACTACCGTTATTTTTCTTAATTTCATTTTCTGGCCTTGGTCAATGGTTAGTTGAGCAATCCATTTTTTCTCATGAAATTTATGCCATTGTACTTGGCATGTTTGGTGGTTATTTGGGATATCGCTTGGCGCGTTATTTACAATCATCTAAAAATAAAATCGATAAGTTAGTTCCTAAAGTCCTTCGTGTTTTAGCTAAAAACATGCCTGTTACAGAAATCAGCTCCTGATTGATAACAAAAGATAGCCCCAGAGCGCTAAATTAGCTAAAATCTCGCCATTAATGCTTTTACTAACAGTTTAATTGAATCTTCATCTATGAAACATATTCGAAATTTTTCCATTATTGCCCATATTGACCACGGTAAATCTACACTTTCTGATCGTTTGATCCAACATTGTGGTGGCTTACAAGAACGAGAGATGGAAGCGCAAGTTCTTGATTCAATGGATATTGAACGTGAACGTGGTATTACCATCAAAGCGCAAAGTGTTACTCTAGACTATAAAGCTAATGATGGTGAAACGTATCAACTTAACTTTATCGATACGCCTGGTCATGTAGATTTCTCTTATGAGGTTTCTCGCTCGTTAGCTTCTTGTGAAGGTGCATTGTTAGTTGTTGACGCAGGTCAAGGGGTTGAAGCACAAACTGTAGCCAATTGTTATACCGCTCTTGAAATGGACTTAGAAGTTCTACCTATTTTAAATAAGATAGATTTACCGCAGGCAGATCCAGACCGTGTTAGTGAAGAAATTGAAGATATTATCGGTATTGATGCTACGGATGCGGTTACTTGTTCAGCTAAAACAGGGGTAGGGATTGAAGATGTTTTAGAAACAATAGTCGCAAATATTCCTGCACCGGAAGGCAATCCTGATGCAAATTTACAAGCCTTAATTATTGATTCATGGTTTGATAATTATCAAGGTGTTGTTTCACTTGTACGTATTAAGAATGGCAAAGTGAAAAAAGGCGATAAGATGGTCGTGATGTCGACCGGACAAACGCATATTATCGACAAAGTAGGAATTTTCACTCCCAAACAAAAAGAAACGGGTGTGTTAAGTTCTGGTGAAGTAGGTTACATCATTGCCGGAATTAAAGAAATTCATGGTGCACCGGTGGGTGATACCATTACTCTTTTTAAAAGAGAGGCAGATAAACCTCTTGGCGGCTTTAAAAAAGTACAACCGCAAGTATATGCAGGTATTTTCCCAATCAGCTCTGACGACTTTGAAAATTTCCGTGATGCGCTAAATAAACTGAGTTTAAATGATGCATCGTTATTTTTTGAACCTGAAAATTCATCTGCATTGGGTTTTGGTTTTCGTATTGGTTTCCTTGGTATGTTGCATATGGAAATCGTTCAAGAACGCCTTGCTCGTGAGTATGACCTCGATTTAATAACCACCGCACCAACCGTTAACTATGAAATAGCTTGTACCAATGGTGATATTTTATCTATTGATAATCCTGGCGATTTACCGGCAGTTAATAATATTGACGAAATTCGCGAACCCATTGTTCAAGCTAATATTTTGGTACCACAAGAGCATCTAGGTAACGTTATCACCCTATGTATTCAAAAACGTGGTGTACAAAAAGATATCATTTATCATGGTAATCAAGTAGCCGTTACTTATGAGTTACCGATGGCTGAAGTTGTTATGGACTTTTTTGATAAGTTAAAATCAACGAGTCGTGGTTATGCTTCTCTTGATTATCATTTTGTTCGTTTTGAAGCCGCAGACATGGTACGAGTTGATGTGATGATCAATGGCGATCGAGTTGATGCACTGGCGATGATCACCCATCGAGGAAATTCGGTAGCACGCGGTCGTATGTTAGTGGACAAATTAAAAGAACTTATTCATCGTCAAATGTTTGATATCGCTATTCAAGCGGCAATAGGTAGCAATGTAATTGCCCGTACTACAGTGAAACAACTACGTAAAAACGTAACGGCTAAATGTTACGGTGGTGATATTTCACGTAAGAAGAAATTACTACAAAAGCAAAAAGATGGTAAAAAACGTATGAAGCAAGTTGGCAACGTCGAAGTGCCACAAGAAGCGTTTTTAGCTGTACTTAAATTAGATAGTTAATAGGAAAGTCATGGCTGTATATTTTTCAATATTCCTCGTTATTATCACTGTTATTACAGGTATGGTGTGGCTTGCTGATAGGTTTTATTTGGCACCACAACGCCAGCTAAAACTTGCTAGTGCACAATCACAATGTAGTGGTGAATTAACCAAAGACGCAATTTCTAGCTTAACTGAACCATCAGCTATTGTTGATACCTCAGTGCAAATATTCCCAGTGATAGCTTTTGTCTTAATTTTACGGTCATTTTTATGGGAACCGTTTCAAATTCCGTCAGGTTCAATGATGCCAACTTTACTTGATGGTGACTTTATCTTGGTGAATAAATTTAATTATGGTTTACGTGACCCCGTGGTTCGACATAAATTTTTTAAAGTTGGTTTGCCTGAACGAGGTGATGTAGTGGTATTTAAATACCCTGTAGATCCTCAGATTGACTTTATTAAACGAGTCGTTGGTTTACCCGGCGATAGAATTATTTATCGCAATAAATCTTTATATATTAAACCTGCCTGTAAAGAAAGTGATGCTACTTGCCCAGACTTTGAGCAGGTAGTACAAACCTTTATTCCTGAAGATGATTCTGTTGATGGCTCATACGGATTAAATCGATATACGTCTGCCATGCCAAGTAAAAGCCATGATATTCTCGTCGATAGCCAAACATTACCAAGAGCGCAGCATTACTTTATGCAATCGGGTACTCAACGTGACGAATTTGTTGTGCCTCAAGGCCAATATTTTGTCATGGGGGATAATCGAGATAATAGTTTAGATGGTCGGTTTTGGGGGTTTGTGCCAGAAGAAAACTTGGTTGGAGAAGCCGTTGCAATATGGATGAGCTTTGATTTTGACCGTAGTGAGGATAGTTTTTTGCCGCACTGGATACCAACGGGTGTTAGGTTTTCTCGTTTAGGTGGAATAAATTAGTTTTGAAATCATCTCAGTTAAAAACACTGTCATTAAAGGGCACTGCTTTAAAACATAATAAACAAACGATTGCCAAGTTAAGTCATAACATAGGTTATAATTTTCAGAATCAAACCTTGTTAATTCAAGCGCTAACTCATCGCAGCGCTAAAGGTGAGCATAATGAACGGTTAGAGTTTTTAGGTGACTCAATTCTAGGGTTTGTTATTGCTGAATGTTTATTTAATCAATTTCCAAATGAAGATGAAGGTGACTTAACACGGATGCGCTCAAGTTTGGTCAAAGGGGTAACATTAGCTGAAATTGGCCGTGACTTTCATTTAGGTGACTATCTCATTTTAGGGCCAGGTGAACTTAAAAGTGGCGGTCATCAACGAGACTCTATTTTAGAAGATGCTGTTGAAGCTATTATTGGTGCTATTTTTTTGGACTCCAATAGCTCTAAATGTAAAGAAGTTATTCTGACTTGGTTTGCCGATAGACTTGCTATAATTAAACCGGGTATAGGCCAAAAAGATCCCAAAACACGTTTACAGGAATATTTACAAAGCCGGAAGATTGCATTGCCCTTATATGAAGTAATACATACCAGTGGTCAATCTCACAACCAACAGTTTACCGTACGATGTACAACCAGCGTGATTAAAACAGAGGTTGTTGCTAAAGGTACTAGTCGCCGCAAAGCAGAACAAGCAGCGGCTCAACAGGTATTGGAACTTATAGAAAATGACAAATAGCTCAAATCAAAACAAACGTTGTGGCATGATCGCCATCGTTGGTCGCCCTAATGTGGGAAAATCGACTTTATTAAATGCCTTGCTTGGGCAAAAAATTAGTATCACGTCACGTAAACCACAAACGACACGCCATCGTATTTTAGGTATTCTTTCTGAAAAAAATTACCAAGCTATCTTAGTTGATACTCCGGGTTTACATACGGAAGAAAAGCGTGCCATTAACCGTTTAATGAATCGTGCAGCAAGCAGCTCAATTGCAGAAGTTGAGTTAGTGCTTTTTCTGGTTGAAGGTACGCACTGGACTACTGATGATGAACTGGTTTTAAGTAAACTTAAAAAAAGTGGCTCATCTTGTATATTAGTGGTTAATAAAATTGACAATGTTAAAGACAAAGAAGAGCTATTGCCTCATTTACAAAAATTGGGAGAAAAATATAATTTTAGCGAAATTGTGCCTATTTCTGCAAGCAAGGGCGACAATGTCGATAAAATACGTGAGCTATGTATTGAGTCTTTACCTGAGGGAGAGTTTTGGTTTCCTGAAGATTATATCACTGATCGCTCAAGTCGTTTTATGGCTTCCGAAATCATTCGTGAGAAGCTTATTCGTTTCACTGGCGATGAACTGCCTTATTCAACGACGGTTGAAATAGAACAGTTTAAAGTGGATGCAAAAGGTATTTTACATATCAATGCTTTAATTTTAGTGGAAAGAGAAACACAAAAACGCATAGTCATTGGTAACAAAGGCGAAAAATTAAAAACTATTGGTCAAGAAGCTCGTCGAGATATGGAAACCTTATTTGGGCAACAAGTCTTTTTAGAAACTTGGGTTAAAGTTAAGTCGGGTTGGGCTGATGATGAACGGGCATTACGTAGCTTGGGTTATGGCGATGACTATTCTGGCTAATGATTGAAATAGAGCAATCAGCGTTTTTATTACACAGTCGGCCCTATCGAGAGAATCAACAAATAGTTGAATTTCTTACTGAGAATTGCGGTAAAATATCCGCAATTGTTTATATTGGTAAAACATTAAAATCAAATAAAAAGGGGTTGCTTCAGCCCTTTTCCCCATTAAATATTATTCTCAAAGGCAGAGGTAGCTTAAAGTTATTGAGTCGAGTCGAAGCGAGTGAAAAGTCTTACAAATTAACAGGTAACCATTTATATAGCGGTTTTTATTTAAATGAGTTACTTGTCCGTCTATTGGGTGAACATATTGAATGTACGGAGCTTTTTTTACAATATAAAAATAGCTTGTTAGCGTTAGCTGAATGTCAGTCACTTGAACTAATTCTTCGTCAATTTGAAATGGCCTTACTGGATGAATTAGGACAATGTTTTGATTTTAGTCCGGTGTTTGAAATTAACTGTTCTAGTTTTTATTATGTGCAAGAACAAGGGTTTATTCCAGCGCTAACGAAAATGAAACTTCCCTGTTATGATAGAATGCACATACAAGCAATTGCGCAACAACAGCTTACTGATAAAAAAGTTTTACATAGTTACAAAGTATTGATGAGACAAGTCATTAACCATTTTCTTGATGGTAAACCACTCAACAGTCGAAAATTATTTATAAAATAAGAGTATATCCATGAATGATATTTTATTAGGCATAAACGTCGATCACATTGCGACATTAAGACAAGCTAGGGGAACAAATTTTCCAGACCCTGTTTATGCAGCGTCTGTCGCTGAACATGCCGGCGCTGATGGTATCACGGTACATTTACGAGAAGATCGGCGTCATATTCAAGACCGAGATATTCATGTTTTAAAACAAACCTTGCATACACGTATGAATTTGGAAATGGCGGTTACGGATGAAATGCTTGCCATTGCTTGTGAGGTAAAACCAGTGTTTTGTTGTTTAGTTCCTGAAAAGCGTGAAGAGTTAACCACTGAAGGCGGTTTAGACGTTGTTGGACAATTAGATAAAATTACTCAGGCAGTCACACAGTTATCAGCTGCAGGCATTGAAACCAGTTTATTTATTGATGCCGATAAAGCACAAATTGACGCTGCAATTGCCAGTAAAGCCCCTTATATAGAAATTCACACAGGTCACTATGCCGATGCGCCTAATGAAGAAGAACAACAAAAAGAACTTGCTCGTTTAATTGAAGGTATTAAATATGCACATGGTAAAGGTCTAAAAGTTAACGCAGGCCATGGTTTAAATTATTTTAATGTTAAACCCATTGCTGCTATTCCTGAAATAATCGAATTGAATATTGGCCATAGTATTATTGCACGTGCAGTGATTGATGGCTTAGACAAAGCCATTCGTGATATGAAACGCTTAATGTTAGAAGCTAGAGCTTTGGCATAGTAAAAGTAGGAGATAGGTGTGTCAGTTGTTGGTCTTGGAACAGATATAATAGAAATTAGCCGCATCGAAAAAATGTCTGTAACGGCAAAAAGTAAATTGGCTCGTCGCGTTTTAACCCCTGATGAGCTCGAGTACCATGCTAGCCTGAAGTTCCCTGACAGGTTTTTAGCGAAGCGTTGGGCAGGGAAAGAAGCGGCATCCAAAGCACTGGGTACAGGTATCGCTAACGGTGTAACTTTTCAAAACTTTCAAATTAATTCTTTAGATAGTGGCCAACCCGTACTGATACTTTCAGGTCGAGCACAAGAGATAGCACAAGTTTTAGGGGCAAGTACGTGGCATATATCTCTTTCAGATGAAGTGACTTATGCTACGTCGGTGGTGATTTTATCTAATTGATACATGCAAAACACCTGTATGAAAATTAAACAATTCTTTATTACTGAAAAATATGTTCTATACTTCAGTTACGCTGTTGAACTTTTTTTAATTGAAGTAATTGGTATAAACTATGCAATCCCAGAAGTTACCTGTTGTTGACCGCAGGCAAGAACCGCCAGAGCAATCTGTATGGTGGTCAAAACTATCATTAGCGCAAAAATTTTCTGCAAGCAGTCTTGGTAAGTTTGGTTATGAATTAGATTTTGTACGTAATGAGCGGGGTCGTAGTATTGCATTTTTAAATTGTAATGGTGGCACTGCAACGATAAGTGAAGATGGTGATATTAACACTTCACCTGATAGTCAAATAAGATAAGTACTAAAATCAGTTAACGACAACTTAAATTATGACTTTTCAAGAGACTTTAATGTAATAGGTGCTTGTTTAATCACACTATCTAAATGCTCAAAAAATTCCAAAAACTCCGGCTCTAAATCATCAATACTTATATCACGTTTCAATTCTGTTTCAATTTGATGAGTCACACTGCCTAAATTAGGCACTCCTGAATAGCAACATGCACCATTTAGTTTATGAATTAACATTTTGAGTTGCGTTGTATCTTGGGTGGTTAATGCTTCTGATATATTCTGTTTCGTTTCAGGTAAACTCTGCGCTAGCCCTTTAAGCATATCTTTAGCTAACTCTGTCTTGTTACCTGCGCGCTTAAGGGCAAGCGGCCAATCTATAACAACATTACTTTTAGGGGGTATTGTACTTGTGGTATCGCTACCTTGTATGGTTGTGGAGTTTGATTTTGATAAAACATTTAAATCACAATATTCATAAATAGTATGGCGTAACATCGTTTCATCAATGGGTTTCGTCATATAAAAATCAAAACCTTGCTCTAATAACTTATCTTTTTCACCAGAAAGAGCATGTGCGGTCACTGCGATAATAGGTGTTGTATCATTAAAGGTGTGCTCTTTTATCGCGGTTAAAGCCGTGACGCCATCCATTACTGGCATTTGTATATCCATAAAAATAAGCGCGTATTTTTCATTTTTACATAGTGCTAGTGCTTCTTTACCATTTGTAGCCGTTATCACTGCGTCAATTTGTTCTAATAATAGCGCTTTAATAAGCTTTAGGTTGGCATCATTATCATCAACGGCAAGTACTTTAATGGGTATTTTCTTGTTGGGGATATTGTTAATTTCCTCGGTAATACTACCTCCTTGATGTCTTAATGCTTTATATAAACGATAAGGCGTAATGGGTTTACTTACACAGCTTAATGCACCACTGGCAATGAGGGTTTCATGAATGCTAGGTGAATTACTATTGAGGCCAATATGTATAGGGGTTTTATAAACTCTAATCTTTTTAAGTAATTTCTTTAAGTCATTGATGCCTGTGGGTGATACGTCGTGACCTATTAATATGTAATCAAAGTGCTCTTGATGCTTCAATATTTCACTAAGTTGCTCAAGACTCGTTGCATGAGATACTTTCATCTTCCAACGGGTCATTATTTCTGTCGTCGACATCCTGCTATGATTGTGAGGCTCAAAATACAAAATATGTTTTTGTTCAAGGGCACTAGTATTTAATAAAGGGACCAAAGACATCGGGTTGACTTCACATTGAAAAGTGAACCAAAAGGTAGAGCCTTGGCCATCGACACTTAAAAATCCCATGTCACCATTCATTTCAGATGCTAAACGTTGAGAAATAACGAGACCTAACCCGGTACCGCCATATAAACGAGTAACACTTTTATCTGCTTGGCCAAATGCTTCAAAGATAGTGCTTTGTTGCTCTTGGCTCATGCCTATACCGGTATCGACGAGCTCAACTTTGATGATAGTCATGTGCTCATCAACATGTTCACATTTTACGTCGATGTTTACAGAGCCTTTTTCTGTAAATTTAATGGCATTGCTGGCCAAATTAATCATGATCTGTTTAATGCGCATGGCATCGCCAATGAGTGAATCAGGTAAGCTTTGGCTGATATGCAGTGATAATTCGATATTTTTTTGATGAGCGCTTGGTGCTAGTAACGTTAAAGCTTCTTCAGCTGTTTCGCGTAATGAAAATGGAATACTTTCAATGACCATTTTACCCGCGTCGAGTTTAGAGAAATCTAAGATATCGTTAATGATAGAGAGTAAGTTGGCCGCAGAGCGTTCTATCGTTTGCAAATAGTCTCGCTGAGTATCACTTAAGGGTGTTTTAAGGACTTGTCTGGTAAAACCAATAACACCATTTAACGGTGTTCTTAATTCATGACTCATATTCGCTAAAAATTCAGATTTAACCTTATTGGCATCTTGTGCTTTTCTTTTGGCAATATCGAGTTCAACGTTTTGAATTTCAAATTGCTCTAAACTTTCTCTTAAGTCTATGGTTGCTTGGTCAATACTTCCCTGCATTTCTTCATGGTAGTCACCTAAAGACTGTGCCATGGCGTTAATACCATTTTTTAGAAAGTTTAATTCCCCCACTAATTGACCACTTACGCGGCTATCTCGTTTACCTTCTCGTATTCTATCGATTGCTTTAACCATGGAAGATACGGGACGAGTGACATTCTTTATTAATCGTATGGAAAATAGCGCACTTATTAATGAGCCAAATAAAACAATAGATAATGCCGTTAAAATTTGACTTTGTTGGCTAAATTTTATTTTATCCTTGTCTATTTGCATGGCAATGTAACCAATATTATTTTGGTGATTTGTTACTTCTTTATTTTGACTTAAGTCGGGGTTGTCTATGTTGCTATTTAACTCATCAATGATCGGTGTTCTAAAAATTAAGTAATTTCCTCTTTCTATAACCGAGGTACTTTTGGGGATGGCATCACCCGCTTTAAGCCGCATTAAATTAATGTCACCGTGATAGGCACTGGTGACTAATATTTGATTGTCTTGAGTAAAAACAGCGATACTTTTAACGATGGCTGATTGACTGCGGTGAGTTGCGCCGATCAAATGGCGGAGTTTTTCTCTTTGTTTATGTAGAATAGGGTCAACACTGGCAATGGCGAGGGGCTCAATAATGCTTTGTGAGCGAGTGGTGAGGAAATCGTCAAGTTCAACATAACGGCTATAGGAGAAATACCCTGCTATTGATAAACTTATCAATGTTGTTGGGATAATTGTTAGTAATATTACCCAGTCTTTTAGACTTATTTTATGCATGTCTCACTTAACTTTCGTGTAGAATTACCAGCTTATCTTAAGCATACTTCAAAGTATAAATCTTATCATGTCATATACTAACGTAAATTTGTAGTTTTGACTGATAACGGGCATACATCATGGCAAATTTTTTCAAAGCAACGAATAAAAAGCAGACCTTAGGTCAGCAAATTAATATTAATATCGAACGGTTAGATCATAACGGTTGTGGTGTTGGTCAATATCAAAATAAACCGGTATTTGTTGAAGGTACACTTTTACATGAAAGTGTCCTTGCTAAGATTTTTGAGAAAAAAGGCAAATATTCCCGTGCCAAATTAATTGAAGTTACTGATCAAAGTGAACATAGAGTTGATGCTGAATGTGCACATTTTAAAGTATGTGGCGGTTGTGATTTACAACATCTTAATTTTGATCAGCACTTAACCTTTAAACAGGAAAAAGTTGCTCAACTTTATACTCGTCATAACATAAATGCTCAATTACCTTGGCAGCCTTCGATTGAAAGTTCCCCTTGGCATTATCGTCGTAAAGCTAGAATCGGCGTGCAATATAATAAAGCTGGGCAAGCAACCATTGGTTTTAGACAAAGGGCAACTAATCAGCTAACGGCTATTAAACATTGTCCCGTTCTGGTAGCGCCATTAAAAGATATTTTTAGTCAACTAAAAGCTGTTATTCAACAATTAACAATACATAGTGCTATTGGCCATGTTGAAGTTGTTGTTACTGAGCAGACCACGCTAATTGTTCGTCAATTAAAAGCAATGAATAAGGCGGATAAACAACGGTGGCATGATGCAGCTAAAAAATACAATTGGCAGGTAGTTATCGATAATGGCGATAACGTGACGCCTTTATTTGAAATAACCGAATTACAATATTATTTACCAAATCATATTGAGATAAAGTTTGAACCCAAAGATTTCATTCAAGTAAATCATGATGTTAATGTAAAAATGATTGAGCAAGCGATGCAATGGTTGGCACTTAAACCGACAGACAAGGTATTGGACTTATTTTGTGGGTTGGGAAATTTTACTTTACCTTTAGCTCAGCAAGTACATTCAGTGGTAGGTGTAGAAGGTTTACAAGTGATGGTTGATAAAGCCAAAGATAATGCCTTAACCAATAAAATTAATAACTGCTCTTTTTATCAAGCAGATCTTAATGCCGATTGGTCATCAGCGCTTTGGAATAAAGCGGGCTTCGATAAAGTCTTACTTGATCCTGCAAGAGCTGGCGCATATCAAGCGTTGGAGCAACTACTAAAACTTTCAATTCCTTCCATTTTATATATTAGCTGTGACCCCTCATCACTTGCTAGAGACAGTGAATTAATACTTGCACAGGGCTATAAAATGGAAAAAATATCGATAATGGAAATGTTTCCACAAACAAAGCATATTGAGACTATGGTATTGTTTAGTCGCTAATTATTTTCGAACGTTTTATTTTTAGATTAACAGGAATATTCATGGTTTCGGTGCGTAAATCACATCAAATGTCGAAAACAAGTTTTGAACAATGGTTAAGTTCATTAGAACTTTCTGAAGCTAAACATCAGGCTTTAGAGTCGCTCTGGTCACAAGTAGCACAATATTTTGATGCGCAGGAAGAATGCTATTCTAAGTCATTGGAGATGGTCGAAATATTATCGGCATTAAATCTTGATAAAGACTCATTATGTGCCGCCTTTTTATGTCCTTTATTTGAATATAACTGCATTACATTAGAGTTTATTGAAGAAAATTTTAATAAACAAATCTATTCGCTTTGTAATGGCGTTAATCAAATGGAAGCGATTAAAGCATTACAACAAAGCCAATCTAATCAAGTTTCTGCGGGACAAGTGGATAATATTCGCCGAATGTTACTGGCAATGGTTGATGATGTGCGTGCTGTTGTCATTAAGTTAGCCGAACGTTTATGCCATTTACGTATTGTTAAAAATAGCGATGAAGAAACACGTGTTCTAGCCGCTAAAGAAACCGCGAATATTTATGCGCCGTTAGCTAATCGCTTAGGCATAGGGCAATTAAAGTGGGAGCTTGAAGATCTTGCTTTTCGCTACTTACACCCCGATGTTTATAAAAAAATTGCAAAGTTACTGGATGAGAAACGTTTAGACCGAGAACGTTATATGGCTGATTTTGTCGGTAACCTCACCGGACAGTTAAAAGAATTAAACATTACCGGTGAAGTTTATGGTCGTCCTAAGCATATTTTTAGCATCTGGAAAAAAATGCAGCAAAAGTCATTAGACTTTGAGCAACTATTTGATGTGCGGGCCGTGAGGATTGTTGTTGAAAAACTTCAGGACTGTTATGGCGCTTTAGGCATAGTACATACTAGCTGGAAACATTTAGCCAATGAATTTGATGATTATGTTGCGACACCTAAACCTAATGGTTATCAATCAATTCATACTGTGGTACTTGGTCCTGAAGGAAAATCAGTTGAAGTACAAATTAGAACCCAACAAATGCATGATGATGCTGAACTAGGTGTCGCTGCGCATTGGCGTTATAAAGAAGGAACGGCTAGCGGTAAATCGAAAGGTTTTGATGAAAAAGTTAGCTGGCTAAGAAAAATTCTGCAGTGGCAAGAAGATGTTACTGAAAGTGGAGAATTAATTGACGAACTACGCAGTCAGGTATTTGAAGATAGAATTTATGTCTTTACGCCAAGTGGTGATGTGATTGATCTACCCATAAATTCAACACCATTAGATTTTGCTTATTATATTCACTCCAATGTTGGTCATTGTTGTATTGGCGCAAAAGTTTTTGGTCGAATAGTGCCATTTACTTACCGATTGAAAACCGGCGACCAAGTTGAAATATTACGTAGTAAATCGCCTAACCCAAGCCGTGATTGGTTAAATCCAAGTTTAAATTATATTCATACCCCGAGGGCGCGGGCTAAGGTTCAGCATTATTTTAAATTGCAGGACCGAGATAAACATATTATTACGGGAAAAGACTTACTTGATACGGAGTTAGCCAAGCTAAAACTTAGTCATGTAGATTTAATGATGACCAGCAAACGCTTTAATATTAAAAGTATTGATGATTTGTATGCCGCTATCGGCTCAGGTAATGCACGATTAAATCAAATTGTTAATTTTTTACATCATCAAGATGAAAAATCTAAACCGGTTGAAGAGCTCGATCCTAGTTCTGTGATCAAACAACCTAGCCAAACACAAAAGACTGCGATTGATAGCAATGGTATTACGGTTTCCGGTGTAGGAAATTTATTAACGCATATGGCGAAGTGTTGCCATGCCGTACCTGGCGATCCTATCACCGGATTTATTACTCAAGGGCGAGGCATATCAGTTCATCGTGATGATTGTGAGCAATTAGCCAATGCTTTGAAATTACAGCCTGAACGTGAAGTCGAAGTGCAGTGGGGCAAGCAAGATAATAAAAGTTATCAAGCTAGCGTTAAAATTATTGGCAGTGATCGCCAAGGATTATTTCGTGATGTTTCTACTATTATTGCGAATGAGCGTGTCAGTATTATTGGTATTGAAAGTCATACCGATACCCATAAACAAACAATGAGCATGTTATTAAAACTTGAACTGGCAAATAATGAAGTATTAATGAGGCTATTAACTAAGTTGTTGCAACTTGATGATATTGTTGAAGCAAAACGTCTCTAATGAAAATAAGTAGAACAAATAAATGACTAAAAATATGTTAAACCATACCATTGATAGTGAATCATCAATGGAAAAACTCCGTTGGATTATGAAAGAGTTACGTGACCCTGAAACGGGTTGTCCATGGGATATTAAACAAGACTTTTCCTCAGTTGTACCGTATACCTTAGAAGAAGCCTATGAGGTTGCTGACGCCATCGAGCAGGGCGACTTTGCTGAGCTTGAAAAAGAACTTGGTGATCTATTGTTTCAAGTAGTTTTTTATAGCCAATTAGGCACGGAACAACAGCTCTTTGATTTTGATAGTGTTATTGCTGCAATTTGTGAAAAACTTATTCGACGTCATCCTCATGTATTTGCAAATGATGACTTAACAACGGATGCTGAAATTAAAGCGAATTGGGAAAATGAAAAAGCTAAAGAGCGACAACTTAAAAATGCTAAAGAAGATTTAAGTATTTTGGCAGACATACCTAAAAACTTACCGGCATTATCACAAGCGGCTAAAATTCAAAAACGCTGTGCCCATGTAGGTTTTGATTGGCATAATATTGACGATGTCTTTGCTAAAGTGGTGGAAGAGGTTGATGAAGTTAAAGAGGAATTACATCACAATCCACAGGCTTTGGCTGAAGAATTAGGAGACTTGATGTTTGCAGTAGTTAATCTTTGTCGTCATGCCAAACAAGACCCTGAAACGCTTCTAAGACAGGCAAACAAAAAATTTACCAAACGTTTCCATGGTGTTGAAGAAAAAGTTGTGCAATCAAAGAAGTCATTCAAAGAGCATAACCTTGAGACATTAGAAGAGTATTGGCAACAAGTGAAATTGGCAGAAAAAGAGTATTAGACTTTAAATCGCTGTGACTTTATAAGCGCAGCGCCGAGCACCTTCAATAATGTGTTCTTCTCTAGTAATGGTTGCAGTATCCGCTAATAGCGTGCGAAATAAATTAAGCTCAGAGCGACAGAAATTTAAGCACTTTGTTGCTGCAGCACATATGGGACAATGATTTTCAAATAGCCAATAATAACCATCTATCTCCTCTATGGTTGCCATGTAGCCTTCTTCACTACGAATCTTCGCGATTTCAGTTAACTTATCAAGCAGACTTTTCTTGTTTTTTAATGTGAGTTGATATTTTTTAAGCGATTTATCTTCACGGTCATTGATCAACTTATCTAAGCCATCATCTCCAAAAACAGTTTTGACTGATTCAATTAACTGTACGGTTAGCTCTTCATGACGATCTGAAAAGTGAATGTTGCTCTTAGTGGTTAAAGACCAAAATCGTGTCGGTCGACCACGAACGGCTTTTTTATCTTCATAACAAATTTCATCACTTTCTTCCAATGACAGCATATGCTGACGAACACCCATGGTTGTTAAGCCTAACTCAACAGCTAACTCTTTAGCAGTTAACTCACCGTGCTGCTTTAATAATTGAATGATCTTATTACTCGTTTTCATTGGACTATTAAGCCTAGCTTTTTCTATCAAGTTGAATAGTGCCTATTATTACTGATTTAATAATTAAGTAAACTTTTTTATTTACTTTAAACTTTACAATATTAAGTAAATAATATACTTTACTTAATGTTAATAAATGAAAAAGTTTACGTAATATGAATTTAAATCAAATTACCCTCCCTGTAAAAGATATGGAAGAGGCTACGGCCTTTTATCGGAATCTCGGTTTTATGCAAATTGTTGATACGCCGCATTATGCTCGATTTGAATGTAATGATGGCGGTTCAACATTTTCTTTATCGCTTAATAAAGAATCATTCAATAATGGTGCAATTATCTATTTTGAACATAAAAGCCTTGATCAACTTGTCGTGGATTTGTGCGCAAAAGGTATTAGCTTTTCGCAGTTACCCACCGATGAATCATATCTATGGCGAGAGGCGATCACCTATGATCCATCTGGGAATCAAATAAAATTTTATTGGGCGGGTGAAAATCGTTTAAATCCACCATGGCGAGTAGAGCGAAAAGATTAATTAAATTTAAATAAATTAAGGAATTTATTATGTTAAATATTGAGCATTTAAACCTAGTGGTCAGAGATATTCCAACAACATTAGCATTTTATCAAGCTGCTTTTCCTCATTGGTCAATACGTGGTGGTGATGAAGGAGAATGGCATGGAAAACACCGAAACTGGATTCATTTTGGTGATAACTATCAATACCTGTCATTTAGTGACCATGGTGAAGGTGAAAACAGAGATTTGAGTGGTCACCAAACTGGATTATCTCACTTTGCTTTTGTTACTGACAATATTAATGGGATTATTGAGCGTCTAGCTTTGGCGGGATTTGCTACTGATAAAAAAGGAGATGATGATAAATACCGGGAAAATGTTTATTACATAGACCCTGATGGCTATGAAGTAGAATTTGTTCAATACTTTAGTGATCTACCTAGTGAACGTAATCGCTATTGAAATTTCATTAATAGTTGATCTGAAATCATAATTGTTAAAACAATCTAAAGTCTTATGGGAGAAATGAATAAAAATAATTATACTTACATTATCTTTAATACAGTTTGTTGGCGTTTAGTATGTTTAATGTGCATGGCGAATGGAAAATATCTGTAGATAATCAAGTATTATTGCAGTGGTTTAGTGGCTCATGGAATGAAGAAGCTATTATTGCTTACGCTAAAGAGTTTAAAATAATGGCTACTCCATTAGTAGGTAGCAAGTGGGCGATACTTTCAGTATTTGAAGATTGGGAATTAGGTGTTCCTGAGATAGAAAAGCATGTGATTGAGCATTGCCAATGGTTCAAGGATAATGGTTGTATTAAAGACTGTCATATATACAGTGCTGATGCAGCAAAAGAAATGCAGCTTGAAAAACTCATTCCGCATACCGAAGAAGGTTATGAAAGGTGTGTTTTTACTCATTTTGACGATGCAGTCTCTTGGCTCGAATCACATCAATATCAATTACAAAATACACAGTTTTTAAAAAGACTTAAAGCGGGAACAATTAATCGCTTCTGAGAAAGCATTATCTGGACTTCCTAGTTTTCCTCAGAGCATTTATATTCAGCCGTTTTTAACAAACTTAGGCTATAAAATAAACCATACAGTGCTGTAAATAAAATACTAGGTGTTATCGTGGCTAATAAATTTGGCGTTTGATTTAACATGTTAACAAGATACACCAAACTGCTTTGCATGATTAGTGGCGGAATAATTGCCAAATATGGCATGTTATGACATTTCATTTGCGCTAAGGTCCAAGTCAGTATTGTTGTAAAGCTTACGGTCATCAACGCGCTATAACTTCCTTGAACTATTGCGCTACGTAGAACTAATTCTTGGTCGTTACTAACTAAGGAATTAACCCATAGCGCCCAAAAGAAATAAAAACTAAAACTAATCAACGTCACGATGAGTGTTTTATTCCTTGTTGAAATCGAATCTAAAGCCATTATTCACTCTTAATAATCTAACGTCATTAATATGACCCGAAAACCAAAACTTTACTTTCAGAAACGATAGCCCTACTAGATAGCCTTACCAAGAGTGACATTTATTATTTTATATACGTTAGCGACAAGATCAGTTGCACTTTTACTGTTTTAGACGAACTTAAAGGTAAAAACAATCTCCAAAATTCTTAATCAGTGCTTTACCGTTAATTTATTGATGGATATCTCACCAGTGATTTTTTAAGCTCCAATACAAAAATATCGATATCATTTTTATCAATATCAAGATGTGTAACCAAGCGTAATGGGCTGCCTGGACTGATCAAAATATTCATTTGTTTTAGATCTTTAGCGATTTTTTCTATATTGAATCTATCTGAAAACTTAGCGAATACCATGTTTGTTTCTACATGTTCAAGCTTAACTTCTATTCCATCAATTTTCGATAACTTAGCGGCAAGATAAGTTGCATTTTCATGATCTTCTGCTAATTTAGCAACATTTTCTGTTAACGCTATCTTGGCTGCTGCAGCTAAAATTCCAGCTTGGCGCATCCCGCCACCGAGCATTTTTCGCCAACGTCGTGCACTATGAATAAACTCTTTATTACCCAATAATAATGAACCAATAGGTGCACCTAAGCCTTTAGATAAACAAATACTAATAGAGTCAATATTTTGAGTGATCTCTTTAATATTTATATTGAGCGCCGTAATCGCATTATAAATTCTAGCGCCGTCAAGGTGTAATTTTAAGTTATGTTGAAGGGTAAATTCACGCGCTTTTTTCATATAACTTAATGGCAGAACTTTACCATTGATGGTGTTTTCGATGCTTAATAAGGTTGTCTTAGCAAAGTGACTATCATCCGGTTTTATTGCCGCTTTTAGTTTCTCGAAACATAAGGTGCCATCAATTTCGTTTTGTATAGGCTGTGGTTGAATAGAGCCTAAAACAGCAGCGCCACCAGCTTCGAATTTATAATTATGCGCTTGTTGACCACATAAATATTCATCGCCACGTTGGCAATGTGTCATTAATGCCAATAAATTTGCTTGTGTACCTGAACTACAAAAGAGAGCGGCTTCCATGCCATGATGTTCTGCAGCCCACCTTTCTAATTCATTTACTGTTGGGTCATCACCATAAACATCATCACCAACCTCTGCAGTACTCATTGCATGACGCATTTTTGAGCATGGACGGGTTACTGTATCAGAGCGAAAATCTATCATTATATTTCCTTTAAAATAAAAAAAGGCATCATACAGATGCCTTTGTTTTAATTGGAGAGAGCTGAACTATTCAGCGATATCCGCGTTGTGGTAGACGTGTTGGACATCATCACAGTCATCTAACATGGCGATGAATTTTTCAAAATTGTTAATATCATCTTCACCAGATATTTCAGTATACGTTTGTGGTACCCAAGTGATCTCTTCAACTTCTAAATCAAATTCCGGCATGCTGCTAGCAAATTCAGTTTTGATTTTAAAAAACTCAGTATGTGGTGCGTAAACGGTAATAATGCCATCTTCAAGTTCAATGTCAGTGACATCAATATCAGCCATCATTAAGTTTTCTAACACTGCTTCGTCATCTTCACCTTTAAAAGCAAATACTGCTTGATGATTAAACATATGAGAAACGGTGCCAGTTGAACCTATTTTTGAATAGGTTTTAGTAAAACATTGGCGAACATCTTTGATTGTTCTGTTACCGTTATCGGTCAAACAATCGATAATTACCATACAGTTACCAGGGCCAAAGCCTTCATAACGTGCTTCTACAAAATCTTCACCGCCAGCACCAGATGCTTTCTTTATAGCATTTTCAATAACATGAGTAGGTACTTGATCTTTTTTAGCTTTTTCAATCAAACCACGCAATGACAAATTGCCATCTGGATCGACACCACCATTTTTAGCACTTACATAAATTGCTTTTCCGTACTTAGAATAAACTTTAGTTTTTGCGCCCGCAGTTTTCGCCATTGATAATTTACGGTTTTGGTAAGCTCTGCCCATCTTAATGCGTCTCTGATTCTTAAAATTTCAATGGGGTAGATTCTAACAGTGTCAGGTTGGCTTTGACTAGTATTGTTAAGGTTATTCAATAATTTTTATGATTGAGTATTGGTAGCTTAAGGTTTACGTTATTTTACGATTTTTATTTAAGGTATAAAGAAAGTTAACTTTATTAGGAAGATATTTTAATGAGTGTTCTGTTAAGCGTTGAAAATATTGAATGAAATGTTCAATTTCAGTAGCAGACATTATCTTATCGTTTGCCGTTGTGTTCGTTTTCAACCTTAATTTGTCTTCTTGCTCTAAGCGCCATTGATAAACCACATCAAAGGACGGTGCCTGTAACATTAGCCATACATCCATTTTTTGATATAAGGGTTGATAGTTTTCAATAATCTGCTGATTAACGTAGTTTCGCCATAAATGATTAGGGTCTTGTTTCTCTTCCAATTTATTGATGTCTACATGTAGTTCATTAGCTGATTGAGCCGGTGTTCCCCAACACCAGCCTTCGATAATGACAACATCATAAACTTGCTCAATTGCTAACCATTGGTCTTTTGGATAGGGATTATCAGTACTTTTATTGAATCTCGGTAGTCGCCAATTTGATTTTTTTTGATGAAATTTGTCAATGGTGGCCGTTAATAGGTCAATGTTATGGGTTCCGGGTACCCCTCTCGTTCTTAATAAAGGATGAATTGATGTTGCAAGATGCTCCCTTTGTTTTGTATCCAAATAGAAATCGTCTAATGAGCAGCTGATTGTTGATAGGTGGTATTCATGGATAAGTTTTAGTGCTAAATAATCAGCTAAAGTAGACTTCCCTGAACCTTGGCAGCCATTAATACCGATGAAAAGAGTATTATTAGACTTTTGCTTTTTACTCACAATATTTTGTAGTAACGGCAATACCGCTATTGACATATTTGTCAGATATTCTTGGTCTAAATGGTATTTAGAAAGAAAGTCATCTATATAATTCATCAATTTTTAAGCAACCAAATATTTGCATCATCAATATTGTTAAATTCAGCAAGTGTATAGCCATTATTAAAAGCAGTAACATCAATCATTAGATTAGGATTGTAATCTGGTTTGTGAAGAACGGCGACTTTTGCTGTTTTTAAATCAGGGTGGCTAGCTAAATATTCACCAAAAAGACGCTGTTGTTCAAGTGACAAAGCCATTGTTAAGTCACAAACATTCACCAAAATTCTAAATGGTTTACATAAAGGGTATTCACGGCAAACTTCATCAACGGACTGTAATTTATCTTCAAGACTAACCGTACCCTGGTAAATACAGCTAATTATTCCCGATGATTGGTCCCAGCTAATTTTATAATTCAACGTTATTCCTTTAACCGTTTTAATTACAGTGTTGTTCTTGATTAATACTAGCTCTAGATTAAAGGTATACCCAAATATTATTCTATAATTAGAAATAACGATATTTTTTTGTTGCAAGAAAATAGAAAAGGGGTATTTATTCTTTGTTAAAATTTATACTAGCTAGTTTTTTCATCTCAATATTATCATGTTCATTAATTGCACAAGAATATAAGAATAGCAGCGAATTCGTTATTAGTTATGTAGAACATGAATCGATCATCAAATATTATGTGCCAATATTAGAGGCTGCTTATCGTTCAATTGGAATAGAGCCTAAATTTGTTTTAATAAACGATAAAAGGGCGTTAATGCTTTTAAACAAAGGGATAATTGATGCTGATACGGCAAAAACAACTGAAATATTAGCTGATTATCCTAATATAATTAAAGTACCAACACCAATTAGTAAAATAGCAGTGATGCTAATTTGCCAAAAAGAACTGTTATGTGATTTATCGGTACTTAATGACAGCCAAAGAATTTTGGGTGTTATTGGCGCCAAAGAATTTTACAGGGATTTACTACGAGATACCGCCATAAATATCTTTGAAGTAAATAGTTTTCAAGTGCTATTAAAACTACTAAAACAGAAAAAAGTAGATTATATATTCATGATATTTGATGACCATAATAAAGCGACTAGTTTAACATTTGATAATAAATACTTAATAGAAGAAAAAATTGGTTACCACCTTGTTGGTAAAAAACATCGGGCATTGGTACCAAAATTAGATAAAGCTATTATTGCGGAAATTAAAAGAAGAGCCTCACAAATAGATTAAATAAAAGCTAAAACATTAATCTTTTATTCTCTCAATGTTGCCGAAATCAAGATGATTTTTCGTCAGTTTTCTTATTGAGATTGTTCAAATAAATTTGTTATTTGTGGTTATCTATAAATTGATATGGTGGCCAATGCTCAGTATAAATAAATAATTAATTTAGGTTTAAAAAAAATCGTTAGCTTTGACCACGCGTGAGTGGTCAAAACAAAGAATAAAGTAGCTAATAATATCAGGCGAATTATATTCAACAGACACCTATATAGTTTAATGATTCGTTAGCTTGATTAAGTGATAACGCCTCATTTGATGACATTTTAGAATACCTGGCTGAAGTAGTGTTTAAACATAAGTTGCTCTGTAGGCCTGATAAATTTTAAGTGTATTTCAAGTAATTTATTATAATTAACATCAGAAGTTAGGTTGTTATTGATTTGCTTAATAAAGGCTTTTGTCGCTTTCGTTTTGGTACACATTAAATGACCAAGTACAAATGGGGGAGATGAAGCAATAGTATATGAATGTGCTTTTAAACCGGGCTCATGCTTATATATCTGTTGTGGGTACAATATTGTAAATTCTGCATAACCTTGCTCGAACATTTTTATGATCCCAGTGTCGTGCTCACGACTAGATCTTAGAATTTTGTTTTTCTGCGGAAGGCTAGCCAGTTGATTATCTAGAGCATCACCGTAAGATATTTGGCCAGAAATAAGTACTCTTGAATTTGGTTTTTGTTTGAACAGCTCATCCAAATGTACAGTACTATCAAATGACGTATAACCAGATAAAGAGGTGTAAGCATTGTGTTGGTATAGGCGTAATCCAAGAAATAAGTTAATAGGCAAGCTAAAAATATACTTATCTAGCCTTTCTTTTGTCTTAATTTTATTAACAACACATATATTCTTGTCACCTATTTCCATAAACATCAATGAACGTTTTGTTGTCATATATTCAAATTTTATTGTTGGTTGCATGGTGGACAATGCATGTAGATTTGTTGCTACACTTAAGTCATTTGTTGGGTCGTCATTTTTTAGATCCTTAAAATCAGACAAGGCTTCACTATGAACATAGATTACATCATCTTGTCGAGTTTCAGCGTTTACCGTCGAGCAAAGCGGTAAAAGACAATAAAATAGCAATCCAATAAGTTTTAAATTCATCACCACTTCTCATCTCAATATTCACCACGCAAGTATTAGTATAGCAAAGGATATATTATCAATTGCTAGTTACTTTGCTTCGTCTTAAAAAGAAGAATATGGCTAATGAAAATATTGCGAGTGAAGAGGGTTCAGGAACTTTGGCTGCATAAAGTGTTGGGTACAAAAATTGACGCATACCATACTCATCATTTGTTAACGGCACTTTATTTGTTACAGGATTACCTGCTGCGATACCAAGACCTTGAGATTCCATCAGTAGATTAACACCAGGGGTTTTTATTGCCGAAATGCTTGGAGTGAATTTTTTGAGCCCTACGGAGGCTGCAGGGTTCAGAGGGTCAACCAATAACCCCCATGAATTTGTTAATGTACCTAGAGGGTCATTTGCATCATAATTATCATCGATAAAACCATTGCTTCCATAAAATTCAACATCACCTAAACCTAAAGCGTGGCCTATTTCATGGGTAAGTAACCGACCAAAAAAATCAAGAGAATAAATAGCGCCTTGATTATTATTGATATTGATATCGGCACCGATAATAGCACCACTATTACTGTAGTTGGTTGTTCCCGATGTTAAAGTAACTTCATGCCCTGAAGCGTTAAAATATGACGTTGCTCGAGTAATACTATCACCAGCATTTGATGCTAATAAATCAATTTCAGCACCATTAATATTAACAGTACCAAAACCATTACCTATAACTTGTGTGGTAGCACTATCATCAACAAAATTAAGTGAAGTTGTAAGGCCAGTGACAGGATCCACTGATTGCCAAGCGTTAAACGCTTGCCTTATTGTTATACCAAAAGCTTCTAGTGTCGGGGAAATATCCCAACTAAAGAGATCTCTATAAGTTGTTAATGAGCCTCCTTGCATAGAATATCGTAAGCCGCCATCAAGGGAACGTTCTCTACCTCCAATTTCATAATAATCTGCATCCCAACGATATCCGCCACCTAGATCACCGACAGAACCAAAAATAACGCCAGCAGTTGTGGGTAGAGATAATAAACTTATGGTTAGAGTAATGGCCGAGGCTAGTTTTTTGCCGAGCATTTTAATTCCTTTTAAAATATAAAGCGGGTCTGTTTATATATTAGCTTGTATTTGATGTTACAACCTAATAAAGGTTTGATATGAAGTGAAGTTTTGATGATATTATTTGTATGTTAGTAAGAAAGGAAAGATAAGACCATAAATTAATTCATGATAGAATTAATTTATGGTGAGTACGATAAATAATTAAGTACAAGTTCTTTTTATAAAATACTAGGGTACTATTGGCCAAATATCTAAGTGAGAAGTTATTACTTTGTTAAGATCAGCGGAATATTCATCGTAGTAGACCATATCTCGCTCTGTCGGTAGATTGTGATGTCTGACAAACGCTCTTGCTTTTTGTAAGGTTTGATTAAACTCCGCAATTTCTTCCTCATTTGAATAAGGAGTGATCCTAGCCGACTCGCTAAACTCACCATAGAAAGCTTGACCATTTTCATTGCGGCTTGTCGAGAAACTTATCTGCTTGTGCCAATCAGTATCGCCATTGGACATTTCCTTTTCCCGAAAGTTGAAACGAACTGACGTCCTGAATCCGTCGCCATTGCTATCAATGTCAGTACTACCTGACAACCAAAGTATATCGAATAGGTCTTCTTCTGGATTACTTGTTTTGGGTGTTAATTTCAAGTCAATCAAGCTATGGTTTAACTGATTAAAAGCAGAGAGTAACTCACTAACTTGAGGTTTCGATGACCCCGTACTAACTTGAACAAAGCTAATGTCGGTGTTTTTACCGTCAGCAGATTTTTCTCCTTCAACCCATATTGAATTACTGGTCGTAATTCCATTTGTATCAGTACAAAATACTTCATCGTCAGATTCGGGAGCCAAAATATTTATTTGTCTATAATTACGTTCACAATTACCTAATACCTTTATTGTGACTGTTGCTGGCGTCGATTCTCCCTGTCCATTTTTGGTGATGAAGGTAAAGGTATCGCTTCCTTTAGATTTTGCTGGCGCATCATAGCCAAACTTTCCTGTTAATGGATCAAGTAAGGTTACTAAACCATGTTCACCGGTAGTAACTAACTGAAATTCATCGGCTTGTTCTCCAGATAATTGCATATAAACCCCTTCACCTTCAATAACGGAATAGTTTGCATTATTGGCTGTGGGTAAACCTTCACTGGCGAGCCTTGCGTTTATTTCAATAACCGATTCTAATACCGGATTTTCTAAACGAATGATAAAGTCCTGCCTTTTACTTTCCGGCAGTAATAATAAGTCGTCAAAATTAAAAGTGAGCTCTATATTACTGGTGTCTAATATCCGTGCTTCCCCTGAAACATTTGAGGCTGTTATAGGCATTAAATTAAAGTTATTGGCGTCTTTGTCTAAGGTATATTCTAGAGCATTAGGAAACTTATTTAATAACGCCTGAATACTGTCAGGAGCTACAATTTTCATTTTTCCTAGTACATTTTTAATTGAAGTGATCATCGATGATATTTTTTCACCTATGGCAGAATCTTCATGACTAGAATGTAGTTTTAATTCAGTCTTTCTAGCCTCTTTATCGGTAAAGTAAACTCGATTTTCAGTTAGTTCAGAGACTGTCATATTACTATCTTGCATCGATTTTTGAGCTATTATTGATAGTCTAAAATATTCATCAGCATCAAAGCTGTTGTCATACATAGATATACTATCCAAACGGCCACAGTCTTCAAGCATTGTATCAATATCTGTCCAAAGGCCTTTTTTATTAATATACATAAGCGCTATTCCCGCAGGAGCTAGAAGTAGCGATGCTCCTTCAGTAACTAATGAGGAAGTAAGGGCAGCATATGTAACCCAAGCACCCGCTAATAAACCACCCCCTCTAACAATTACCCTAGAGCTGGCTTGTGAACAACTAGATGAGGCTTGGATATTAGCTATATCGAATGGGCTATTACTCGAAGAGTATTTATTTTGGTTTTTTTGTATGCCGTCTGAAAAAGATAATTGTGATATGAAAATCGCAACATTATTGAGTTCTTCTTCCGTTAATTCGTCAATTTTTGACAAACCTTCTTCAAGACTGGCTAGGGCATCAACACCTAGCTCGTCGTTCGCACTGGCTAGATCAGTATTAATGGTATTAATGAAACTTGTAAAAGTATCCTCGATGTAAACTTCAGGGTTGGTAACTGGTTCGATTTGTTCTACGGAAAAATCGATATGCAATGGCAGGCCATTTATTGGTAACACTAGTGTAGTGGGGCCTGAAATACCATATGGCACCATAAAAACAGCCGTTCTATTTGAAGTGACGGATATGTTGATTTCTCGGTCATCTATCATGCCGGTAATGAATTCAGAAGAGAACGTAACCGGTCCGTTGATTTCTAATGCAACGGGAGTCATAGTTTCTATATTTGAATTTGTTGGTGTTAACGTAATATCAACAGGCAATACTTCAATTACTAATTGCGTTGAAGCAGCATTACCAGAGCTATCGGTAGCAGAAAAAGTACAGGTTACTGATGTTATGACAGCAACATCTGGTAAAACTAGTTGGTTACCAGTGAGTGTTCCGTTATCGCAGCTTATTGTTCCGGTGATATTACCATCGACATTATCATTGGCTGAGTAAGTTAATGTTATTGTTTGTAGTGGCAAGCCGGCAGTTGCACTTGCTTGCAGGGTTAGATCTGGAACCCTAGGATCGCCATTATCAAAATCGTCATCTTCTCCACCTCCACCAGCACCTCCACACGCACTTATAAGAAGCATTAAAAATAGCGAATATAGTGGTAGAGGCTGTTTCCTGAGCATTTTTAATCCCTAATTTTTTGATAATGTTACATCTAGATTTTTTTGAGATGTTAACTGATAAAGTATAAATAAAATCCTGCTAAACAGACAATACCGCAAATGAGGTATATTGTGTGATATTTGTCAAAAGCTCGGGTTTTTTATATAGTTATCGTATGAAGAAAATACATACTCAGAATGAAATTGTTGATAACAATTCAAAACAAATTTATTACTTTGCTAAATTGTTAGAAACACAACCGGATGTGTTTTATCAAGTGGCTGAATACCTGCCTTTTGTGATCTTTCAAAGTGAACGTGAATCACTGAATTGGAGTTGGGGTAATAAGTTTGGCTTAGATTTTTTTGAAATTAAACAAGGCTGTGCACCAGATCTCAGTAAAATTTCTCAAAAGGCAAATGCTGAGGTATTAGATTTTAATATTTCAAAAATAGAGAACTTTGGTCGCGAAAACGATAAAAATGGTATTTGTTCATATTATCAGTTATATAATTTTGAAGACGAAAAGCAGTGGGTAGCGACAAGTAAATTAATTACTAAAGAAAATAAGTATTTTAGTATTTCTTACTTGATGGACGATTCTGTTGGTTTTGGTAACCATATTCATAATATATTAGATACCACCTTGTCAGATGTGAATGCTTGGCGAAGATTTCAATCGTTAAGTAAAAAAGAAAAAACTATTTTGCAATTACTCGCTAACGGAAAGTCGTCAAAAGAAATTGCAGAGATGAGTTTTATATCAGAGCACACGGTACGCACTCATAGAAAAAATATATATCATAAAATCGCCGTGAAAAACCTTCATGATTTAATCAAATTTGCTGAAGCCTTTAAACTGATTGACGCTTTTTGATCTGTTTTTTTGTTTTTCAATTAAAGTTCTGTTTTGAAAATTCCATTAATATTTTCGTAAACTGCTCTGGTTGCTCAATAGAAGGGTAATGACCACAATTCTCTACAAAAAATAATGCAGCATTTACATCTTCAGCGACTTCTCTTAAATACTGACTACTAACTGTCGGCTCCTGAACGCCTTGAATAATCAGCTTCGCACAGTTTAATTGTTTAAGCATTTCATATTCATTGCCCAAGCTACCCTCTGTCAGGTCTAAGGCTATAGCCGTTCGAATTTTAGGATCGGCACGATTAAAATCATCGATGAGCATTTGACGTGAATCTTCGTTCGAAGTTACTATTTCAAAAGCTTTAGCAATATCTTTACTACTTGAAGTTGCTGCCATATATATTGGCAAAGCTTCGTTTGGTGTAATGGCTTCTTCGAGGTTTAACGGGTATTTAACAGGTGCGGTACCCATGATAACGAGCCCTTTTAAGTTTTGCACTTCTTTAGCTATCTCTATCGCTATATGACCACCTAATGAATTACCAACCAATATGATTTCACCGTCAAGTTCGTTTATTTTGTTGAGGACTATTTTTTTATAATTTGCGAAACGATAGTGAGCTATATCCTCACTAAACTCTGACTGACCATGGCCAGGTAAATCAAAGGCGAACATTTGATAGGGAAGGTCTGTGGTAATTATTTCTTGGAAAATTTTTGAAGAGGATGAATTACCGTGTAAAAAAATGATGGTCTGGTTATTTTTACTATTGTTACTGACAGTATGAATCTTCATTTAATTCCAGAGAAGTTAATTATAAATTTATAAAACAATAACATAGTCAATATTCTGAGTGCAATTCATACACTCAAAAAGCTATTGCAGATACAAAATTTATAAGCTTGTTGAATACTTAAAAATAACAACTAACTTTTTCTGATGGACTAAGTACTACATTTCGCACTGGCTGATATCGGTTTTATTGTAGGTTTTAGTTTTTGATAGGCTTGTTGATATCTTTCAATTATTTTGAATCAGTGCTTAAGCTAAAGGCGAAATATCTCTGTACTGAGCTTTTCTACATATATAAGTTTAACAAGTTGTGAGCTTCTAATGGTAAATAGACAAACCTAGTTCTTCGGCTAAACCTGAAACTAGCTTTGTTCCTGCAACCGAGTTACCAAATTTATTTAAGGGTGGGCTCCAAGTACAAATAACACCATAACCAGGCACTATAGCGATGACGCCACCGCCAACGCCGCTTTTTGCGGGCAATCCAACAGAAAATGCGAACTCTCCTGACTGATCATACATGCCACTAGTGGATAATATGGCATTAACTCGATGTGCGTCTCGCGGAGTACATATCACCTTTTGGGTTTTAGGATCTATTCCTTTGTTAGCTAAAAAGAGTAGGCTTGTTGCTAATTGTTGGCAGTTCATTGAAATTGAACATTGGGTAAAATAATGACTTAATACATCTGGAATTTCAGCGTCTATATTGCCAAAACTTTTCATCAAATAAGCTAATGCAGCATTACGGCTACCATGTGATAATTCTGATTGATAAACATGATTGTCGATATAGATATTATCGTCGCCAGCTAAAGATCGCATAAAACTCAAAAAAGCCAGTTTACTCGCTGAAAACCGACTCGTTAAAACATCGGAAATAAGTAATGCACCTGCATTTATAACGGGATTACGTGGTATGCCTTTTTCCCATTCAAGCTGAATAATTGAGTTAAAGGGTTGACCTGAGGGCTCCATATTGACACGTTGCCACAAATCATCACCAATACGATTCATTGCCATGACTAAACCAAATACTTTAGAAATACTTTGAATAGAGAAGGGGATTTGGTAGTCACCGGCACCAATAACATTACCATCAATAGTCGCAACGGAAATTCCCATAAGCTTAGGGGAAACTTCAGCAAGTGCTGGAATATAGTCAGCTACGTGACCTTGGGTGGGAAGATTTTTCTGCGTTATTATTAACTCTTGCAATTTAGCTTGCAGGTTTGAGATGTTTTTTATCATATTGCGAACTTATCTATGGTTTTTCTATGGCTTAAAAGGTAAAGAGTTGAAAATTAAATAGCGGTTCATTATGCACAAAAAGTAATGCATGCCTAGTACTTTGTCTTCACGAGAATATATTTAAGCGGTTAGTATCAAGGTAAAATTTTTAACATTACGATCAGCAAATATTTGATTGTTGCTGGTGATCTTAACTACATTGATACTTGTACCGTTATTAAAAAGCAAAAATTTGTCGAGTGCTTTTTTCAACTCAATAATAAATTCATCAACCTTTTCTATTTCGATATGGAGATTCAGAATATTTAAAATGCTTAATTTTCTATCCATTTTTACGTCCATTCTACCTACAAACGTTCTGCCCCATAAAAGTGGCAAGCTGAAATAGCCAACTTTTCTTTTATTCGCCGGAACATAACATTCAATTTGATAATCATAATTGAAAAGTTCTTTGGTTCTTTTTCGTTGTATAAGCAGATTATCAAAAGGTGAAAGTATTTTTACTTTATTGAGACTCAATTTCTTCTTCAAAAGCTCATTAACTGTAGGTAAAGCAAAATAAGATTGTTTATCAACAATCACTGTAATTAACAAACCTTCTTCAACCATTTGCAGACAACGTGCTTTGACGGATGTTTTAAGTCCTTTCAATAAATAAGTCATTTGCTGTGGTGTACCAATGGCGTTTGCGTTCAAATAGTTAATGATTAAGTGCTGAAAATACTCTTCTTCGCTTGGTATGCGGGTATCGGTATTAGCCGGAAGTACTCGCTCGGTAAGGTCATATACTTTTTGAAAGCCCTGCCTTTTAGCGACCATAAGCTCACCTTCCATAAACAGCTGCTCGAGTGCTTTCTTTGCGGGTTTCCAGTCCCACCAACCCGTTTTAGTCTTTCTAGAATCTTTGAAATCTTTTGCTTGTAACGGACCTTCATCCTTAATACGCTCTAAAACGAATGACATGCTTTTTTTATCTTTTTTAAACCAATGTTCAACCCCTTGCGCAAAACCGTTTTTTCTTGGCAAGCTGTAGCGGTAATCTACCATAGGTAAATACGATGCCGCATGTGACCAGTATTCAAAAATCTGTTTATCTGCTAAAAGTTGTTCTATATGCATAGGATCATAATTTTCAGCACGATTCCATATGCTGTGATGATGAGCTCGTGCGACTACTGAGATGGAATCAATTTGAACATAATTAATCGCTTTTATGGCTTTGTAGGTCGCTTCTTTTCCATTTCCTAATTTATGTTCACTATAGATGCCTTGGCTTAATAAAATCGCTTTCTGTGCTTCTTTTAAACTCAGTGTGTTTATCATGTAATAACCGGGCTCCATAAAAATTTAGTTATCGAGTGTTGCACCAAAATTTATCTTAGATCTTGAGAATTAATTATTCTAAATTATCGAGTTAACAACAGAGTAAGTAATCGATAGTTTCTTTCGATAAGGACGTTTCGGTTAGCTTTTTTATTTACAGCAAGTAATCTATACCTTTTTAGATAAGAGTCAGGTGGCTGAGAAAATAAAGCTATGATTGATCGTTTTAATGATTAGATTGTTCGATGTAGAGCTAGGGAATTATGCTTAAATTCTGAGTACTTCTGCCACATAGTCTGTTATTTCAAATAACAAAACGAATTTGCATAAGTTATTCTTCAAACTGGTCTATTTCATTCAACCACTGCTGTTCAAATAATGCCATTTTCTGATGTTTTTTACTGGTCAGGTGGTTCTGTTTATCTTGTATTGTATAAAAAGGGCCTACTCGACAATAACTGCAATAATTATCGCCTAGATATTTGGGTTTACTGATTTTGTTATCAAGTTCTGTGTTGATACGGCGGCTAAACACATAGGTGAGACCTTGCGTGTCTTTCACATGTTTATCTCGATCAACATTTCTTATTTTGTAGCCAGGAAATTTTTCTATTTCAAATTTTATACTGCCAAGGTAATGAATATCACTATTTAGTATTAACGACTGTTCAATATGCCATTGCCGATATGGCTTTACGTCTTTTGAAGTAATAAATGCCAGTTGTGCGCCATTATTATCTAAAAAATACTCAAAGCAATTTAAAAGATAACGACGTAATAAGCGACGATGTAAGGTATTTAAACTGATATTTTGGCATTGCTGTTTAAAATCTTCAATAGAGTTAAACGCAGGTAACAATGGAAATTGAAAAAACACGGCATCAAATTGATGTTTACAAAGTTGTCCCCAAGTTTGATTGTTTGTTACATCAAAACTGGTCAGTACTTCACATCCTTGCGCTTGTAATTGCTGAAAATGTGTCACACCATATTTAGTGCTTAATGACGAGTGATCATCAAAAATTGTCGCCGTTAAAGATTGTGGACGATAATTTTCTAACAATGAATGAGAAAATGATAAATCGCCGTCTCCAATGGTTAATATGCGCCATGCCGGATTGATGTACATAGATAATTATAAGTTATAAATAAAACGTTATTGTAAGCGACTTTTACTTTATACCCACGATAAATTATCAAGCCATTTTTTCTGCTGTTTTTAAATAAAACGATGATAATTACCGCACAGAACAGCTGCAATCACCAAGCGGTACTTGCAGCTGCTCCATATTTTCATTACCGATTAATTCATTATTCACAACGTAATGAATTAATGGGTTTTGTCATTGCTGATTTATAAGCTAAGCCGCCAACGGTTAACCACGATACGGATACCGTTAACACCGCGCTAAGCAAAAACATCAAAGGATGCAAATCGATGCGATTGGCAAAAGTTTGCAGCCAGTCCTGCATAAAGTAATAGGCGAATGGCCAGGCCAAAACGTTGGCGATGATCACCAGACGTATAAACTCACCGGTGATCAGGCGATTAATTTGCCATACACTGGCACCAAGCACTTTGCGAATACCAATTTCTTTGATTCTGCGTTGTGTGGTAAACGAAGCTAAACCAAACAAACCTAAACAGGTGATCATGATGGCCAGAACCGAAAATACATTGAGCATATTCGATTGCTTTTCTTCATTCTGATACAAAGCATTATAGTTATCATCGAGGAAGGTGCGACTGATTGGTGTGCCTGGATTCACTTGCTTCCAAGTGCGATCAATATGACTCAAACCGTTAAGTAAAGCTCCATTCTTAATTTTAACCGTCGTTCTTGGCATCGTGAATTCGGCTGTTTTGTTGAGATAGTTATAATAAACCATCGCTTTCATCGGCGTGCGGATGGATTTATAATAACTGCTGTTCACTACCCCAACGACCTTGTGCTTTTGCACTGAATTGCTGGATCCCATTGACAAGAATACACCCAAGATGTTTTGCGGTGTCATACCCAAACCTCTCACCATTTCCTCGGTGACAATGATATTACCCTTGATGAGTGCTTCGTCCTCATTATCGACAAAAATATCCTGGGCAAACTCTTTGCTAAATACACGTCCTGAAATCAGTTTAATCCCGTAAGTTTTGAAAAAGCCATAACCGACAAAGTTGTTGTCGGTGTCAACACGGGTTTCTCTACCTTGTTCATTAATCATGCGAGTAAGCGTGGTGCTTCTTGGCGACTCCGTAGGCACAACATGAGACATCACCACAGACTCGATATCCGGGTTGGTCAACAATTGGTTGGAGAACGAATCAAAAGAGTCAGCCACTTTGTTTAAAATAATCAGGTTGTTTCGTTCATAACCCAGCTCAATACTCTTGGCCAGTTGCATTTGATAATACACTACGGCAGTGGCGATAATCAGGATAGACGCAATAGCAAACTGCAAGACCACCAATCCCTTACGCAACAAGATACCTGCATTACCACGACTGACGTTACCTTTAAGCACTAAAGCGGGTTTGAAGGCAGACAAATAAAAAGCCGGATAACTGCCTGCAATCGCACCAACGAAGATAGCCAATATCAACAAGCCGACGACTAGTAAGCCATCAAACAGCGCGAACTGCATATCAACGCCCAGCAAGTCGATGAAATAAGGAAACAATAGCGTCACAAAACCCAACGACAACACAAATGAGATCGTTGCAAAAACCACTGACTCACCAATAAATTGCACCACCAACTGACTGTTATAGGCACCAAGAGATTTTCTGACGCCAACCTCTTTGGCTCTTTGGGTGGCTCTGGCTGTCGACAAGTTCATGAAGTTAATACACGCTAAGAACAAAATCAATACAGCAATCGCCGAGAAAGAATAAACGGCGGTGATGCTGCCATTGGGTATTAACCCACGACGGCTGGTAGAATGCAGGTGAATGTCGAGCAATCCCATAGTCTTGACACCATAAGATCGGTCTGGGGAGGTGACTTTACCGCGTTCATCAGCATATTGGCTAGCCCGTTCGGTAAAATTCTCAACATCAGTACCCGGCTTGAGTGTTACATAAGATCTCACTGAAGCACCGTTCCAAGTGGTAAGGAAAAAATTTGCAAATCCAGGACGAATAACCACTGCCGCTTTAAGGGGTAAAATAATATCCAGCGGTAAAGTGGTAGGCCCAAAATTGTCAGAAGAAGATATAACCCCTGTTACTTTAAAATCATGACCCCGAATGCGTAAAACCTGACCTAGAACATTGGTATTACCAAAGAGTTTGACCGCTTTATCTTCGCTCAGAACGATGCTGGCTGGTTCACTCAAAGCAGTGGCGGCATCACCACTGACAAAGGGAAAGTCAAATATTTCAAATAGATTTTTATCGGCAAAATAGGTCAACTCATTAAACGCATCATTGTTGTCACGTTTGAGTGTTTCGTTCC
The DNA here is from genome assembly GCA_013215655.1 of Colwellia sp. Lineage (GTDB taxonomy): Bacteria > Pseudomonadota > Gammaproteobacteria > Enterobacterales > Alteromonadaceae > Colwellia_A. Next base: position 902 of record JABSOX010000027.1, on the reverse strand, counting down.
ACTGAATAATACGAACAAATGCGTCAATTTCAGTAAATTTCTCTTTAAAAGTTTCAGCCATGATATAAGGCGTGATCGCCAATTGAGCTGAAGTTTGAATATGATCCAAGCGATAAATAGATTCTGCTTTGCTAAATCCCTTGTCATAACTGGTTTCAAATTCAATATATAAAGTAATCAAGATGAAACAGGTAAAGCCAATGATTAAGCCAAACAAATTAATGATACTGCTTAATGGGTTATTGAAAAAATTCCGAATCGCCGTCCTTAAATAATTACTAAACACTTAGGCTTTCCCCTGTTTTGTCATGAACCTTCAACCGGTGGCGTTCATCCGCATTTTCAACCTTGTTATCACTAAGTACTTTGCCGTCAAGCAGATTGATGATGCGACTGCCATATTGGGCATGGGCTTCGGAGTGAGTCACCATCACAATCGTCGAACCTTCAACGTTCAGTTTTTGCAACAAGGTCATCACATCATGGCCATTTTTCGAATCGAGGTTACCGGTGGGTTCATCGGCCAGAATCAATTCTGGCTCTGAGACCAAAGCCCTTGCAACAGCAACACGCTGTTGTTGACCACCGGATAATTGTTGTGGCATATGCTCTGCACGATGTGTGATGTCAACTTTTGCCAAAACAGCATCAACACGTGTTTTACGCTCTGCGGCAGGCACTTTTTGATAAATCAATGGTAATTCAATATTGTCATAAACCGACAATTCATCAATCAAGTTGAAACTTTGAAAAATGAACCCCAAGTGTTGCTTGCGAATATTTGCCAAGCCTCTTTCGTTAAGTCCAGACACATCCTTGTCAAGAAATGTATACTCGCCACTGGTTGGGTTATCCAACATGCCAACGATATTAAGAAAGGTTGATTTACCACAACCAGACGG
>JABSOX010000026.1 GCA_013215655.1 Colwellia sp. | reverse complement strand
CATAAAGACAGCAATTTATTCAGTAGCTTATATCCAATTCTGCTCTTATCATTCGTCTCTTAATGCTTTCACAGGGTCTTGCTTTATGATGCTTTTCACCGGGATAAAACAAGCGATAAATGAGAAGCCTAATAGTAAACAATAAAGAAAGTATGATTTGAATGGCATCAGGTGAGCCTAAGTGTTCTATTTGATTAATGGCGACTTGATAAATTAGCACCGCAAATAAAAGGCTTGCACATAATCCTAGCATTACCGGTTTCAACGCATCTTTAAGCACTAAATTAATAATACGTTTACGTTTGGCGCCTAAGGCCATGCGTACGCCTAATTCATAACGCCTCATTTGTGTTGAATAACTGATCACGCCATATATACCAGTACAAGCAAGGATGAGGGAAAAAAGGCTTAATCCCGCTGCTAACCATGCCGTTAAACGATATTGATAAAACATCGCTTGTGCGGCTTGTGCTAATGGCAAATAATCTTGAATACGCAAACTTTTATCAACGCTACGTAATTGTTCAAGCAACTCTATTTTAGACATCGGCATATTAGGATTTATTTTTAAATTTAACGTCAATCGCCACCATGGTCTAGCTGGCAAATATAATTGTGGGCGGCTTTCTTCCGAGAGGTTGCCAATATAGTTATCTGTAACACCAATGATCAAATTTGCCTTGCCATTGCTATTGTAAATATATTGCCCAGCTACATCGACTCTATTAAATACCTTTAAAGCACTAGCCTTACTTAAGATGATAACGTCTTTTTGTTCAGTTATTTCTTCTTGACTAAAGTTTCGCCCCGATAAAAGTGAAAGTTGCAGTGTTTCTAGGTAATTTTCATCGATAGTATTAAACCTAAAACTGCCTAAACGTTTATTGTTTTCATCATAGTAGGCCATGCCCCAAGGCCATTTTACAATAGGGGCAGAAGTGGTAATCGCGACATTATCAATTTGAGGCAATCGGCTAAAATGCTGTTTAAGCTGACGAGCCAAAGTCGTTAATTGTTGCTGTCCTTGATAACCTTTCCCAGCATCAACCCAGACACTAGTCACATTTTCAACGTTTATACCTAGAGGGTTGTTAACGGTTTCCAAATTAGTTTGTAATACCATTGAGGTCACCAACAATAAAAGTCCAGTAAGTGATACTTGTGAGGCAATGAGCATGTTCCTTATGGTAGGAGACACTTGAGCATTGGTACCTTTACCGCTGGCAGATAAATGCTCTTTTAGGGCATCATATGAAACAACAAATTTTCCAAAAAAGGCGAGTAATGCGGCTAATACAACAGCAATAAACAAACTAAATATTATTGTCGTGATATCTAAACTCAGTTCATTAAGTCGAGGTAAAGCCTCTCCTGCAATTTCTCGGGTTAATACTAATAACCATGCGGCGATAATAAGTGCAAACACCGCAGCACTGAGCGTTAACAGTAAACTTTCAACAAAAAGTTTTTTAAATAAGGCTTTGGGTTTTGCTCCCAAGCATGCACAAATAGCGAGTAGTTGCTGCTTTTTGCTGATGTGAGATAAATATAAATTGACCACGTTGGCAAAGGCAATCAATAAAAGCACTAATGATGCTGCAAAAATAACTAAGGTAATTTGAGCACTATCACCTTGGATTGCAGCACTCAATTTTGTTAAATGTGCTTTTAATTCAGTATCTTCGTAATTTGTTGTATCTACCTTTTCTTGTGTGAAATCCTTCAAGATCATTGAAAGTTGTTCAGCAACGCCAGCTAGACTCTGACCATCAGATAAACGAACCAAACTCAATAGACTAGAAGTTCCTCGACCAATACTTTCATTAAGACCACTATACTTAAAAGGTAAATAAACTTGACTTGCGTAAGGGGTAAAAGTATCAGGCTCTTTAAAACTTTGTGCAATAACACCAACGATTTTATATTGTTGATCATTGACTTGCATACTCTGACCAATAACTTGTTTGCTGCCAGCAAAGTCAGTTTGCCAAAGCTGATAACTAATGACAGCTTCAGCTTTTGCCTCACTCAATTGCGCTTTATCATCACTTTGGGAAAAAGCACCGCCCAACTCAAAGGGTATATTTAACAATGAAAATAATTCATTACTTAAAAAAAGCGTTGATACTACAGGTTCACTAGGGCTGCTGACCAGTATACCGCTATCACTATTAACGATTGCGGAACTAATAAACTCTTTGCTTAATCTATGCATTCTTATTTGAGCACCAATAATTTGACTACCAATATTATCTTTGCCATCCCTGAAACTGTTTTGCTCTAAAATGTATAACTGCTCAGCATTGGCATAAGGAAGTTCTTTAAATAAAATCAGTTGATTTAAATTAAATGCAGCAAATAAAGCCCCTAAAGTGATGGCTAAAGTAAACACTAAAGTGAAGACAAAAATAGGGGTTTTCTTCAAGCCGGCAACACTGTGGATAATTTCATGTTTAAGCTTCATTAGCTCGCTTCCCCAACCATGATCACAGGTTCTGTGATCATTTCACCATCAAGTAAGTGCATTTGAGTATCGGCAAATTCAGCGTATCGCGCATCATGTGTCACCATACAAATGGTCGTACCGGCTTTGTTTAAAGTCTTCAATAAAGCCATAACTGCATCGCCATTTTTTGAATCTAAATTCCCCGTAGGTTCATCAACCAATAAAATAGCGGGCTTACCGACAAGTGCACGGGCAATAGCAATACGCTGCTGTTGTCCACCAGAAAGTTGGTTAGGTTTATGCTCTGCTCGATGCCCCATATCAACTTGTGCTAGCGCGTTATGTACGGCTTGCTTAATTTCGGTTTCCGTTAACTCTTTAGCCCCGTTGTCGACTTCTCGATACCTTAAAACTAAAGCAATGTTTTCGAAAACACTAAGCTCGTCAATCAAGTTAAATGACTGAAAGATAAAACCAATACTTTTATTGCGTATTTCTGCACGCATATCAACGCCTAACTGACTGACATCTTTTCCAACAATATGGTAACTGCCTGTACTCGGACTATCTAATAAACCCATAATGGCGAGCAACGATGATTTTCCACAACCCGAAGGACCTGAAATGGAGACGAAATCCCCTTTGTAAATAGTTAAATCGACACTTCTTAACGCATGAGTTTCCATGTTTTGGGTGCGAAAAACTTTGCCAATATTACTTAATTGCAAACAAAGCTCTTTTTTATTTGCTGATTGGTTGATTACGTTATGAGTTGTATTTTTCAATTCTGTCATCATATGTACCTATTTTTTGCTGATATTTGCGTTTAAAATTATTTAATTAATAAGACCTTAACGTTACTAAGTTCAAGTAATTTATTTGAACGTGTTTACTTAAAATCACTTAAAGTTATGGAATAATTTGAATATTTGTTTGTTCAGAATATTTATTCATATCGCTTAAAATAAATTGCTCGCCGTACTTTGCACCTGACTTTATCTCAATATATTGACCATTCTTCACGCCGAATTCTAACCATGTTACTTCTGCGCTACTTGCTTCGGCATTGACTTTAAAAATTGTTAAACGAGAGTTTGGTGAGCTATTCACTGGCGCTTTAATATAAAGTGCGTTTTCTAATCGACCTAAGTTAACTTTTGCTTCAACCTTTAAGGAAGGACGGGCATTTCTAGGTAATGGGCCAATTAATTCAATTTCTACTTCAACGTTACCGTCTTTTACAACGGGATCAATCCGTGTAACTTTACCCTGTGCAACCCCACCTCTGGTATCAATGCTTACAGACATTTCAGGTAACATTGCTTGTACATCACGTTGTGGAATTTGCACGATTGCTAATAAATCATTTGTTCCACCGACTAATGCTAATTGATGGCCAATACTGACGCTTTGCCCTAATTCAACCGGCAACGCTTGTAATACGCCATCAATGCCAGCCCTTACTAATAATCGTTGATAATTATTGTCAGCGATTGTTAATAAACTCGATTTTTCAGCGATGTATTCTGCTTGAATTTGCAAACCTTGCTGATGAATATCAATCAATTGCTTTAAGCGTTTTTTAGAGTTATCTAATCGACCTGCTAACTTATTAACCTCTGCTTGAGTTGTCATTAAGTTAAGTTGTGTCACTATGCCCTGTTTAGCCAGCTTTGTTTCAGCAGCAAGCTTAGAACGAAAAACACTTAAGTCTAGCTTCAGTTCTGCAATGCCATTGCTGGCTGACAAATTCTCTCGAGCTTGAGTTAACTTGAGTTGTTTTAATCGTGCGTTTTCTGCATTAAGTGCCAACTGGGCTAATATAACCGCCTGATCTATCTCTGGATTAGACATTTTTAAGATAATACTTGTCGGTGCTACCTTCGCACCGGGCCTAAGGATAATTTCTTCTACTACTGCCGAAAAAGGGGCGGTTAAAAATCGTTGCACTTTAGACTCTAGCTGACCAAAACCTGTCACGGTTAACTCCAATGAGCCTTGTTGCACCTGTTCAATCCATAGTTGCTGCGATTCAACTTTGCTTTGTGCTGAAGGTAAATTAAAAATCCAGTAAATCAACATCAATGCTAGTAGCCCTATCATTAAGGTGAGATACCTCTTTTTAGATGATTTACTTTCTACTTCAACTTTAATATCCAATGTAACAACCCTTCTTTTCTTAAATTAACCTAACGAATTGCATAAATGCATTTGAAACTTAATCGAACTATTGCAACTCACAGCTGCAAGTCACAGTCCAAAATTAACAGTATGATTTAAAAGGGTTTTATAATAAGACAATAAAGAAAACATGAAAATTCCCGAAATCGAATAAAGAAAATTAATGATATCGGGAATTATCCCCAATAAATTAAGTTTATTCTTTACCGGGCGTAACGGGATATATACCCGTGTTACTTCAATATGCGGGATTTCAGCGCTTCCCTTTGGGTTGATTTTAAAAGACTTTATGCAGCGTTAGATAATTTTGACATAGAATGACTATGCCTAAAACTATCTGCCTTGCCTAAAGCCTTTTAAATTTCAACTGAAACCCATATTTTGAAGTAGCACGGGTATATGAAGGTCTATCCAATGGGTGTAGAACTCTAAGGCTTTAAAACGTACATTAGTTCCAGCCAATTCAGAACACGTCAAAATAATAATTGCATACAGCAAATTAACGTAAAAACTTTAAGGCATTATGTACCTCTTTCCGCCTTATAAAGCTACTCACTACGCCGCCATAACGAGATAGAACGTAAGACCCCTTTACTACATCAAGCTAAACCGATAGCACGGTAATTGTATTCTTGGCTATCACATTCTTGGTTATCACTACACTATTTACAACATTATTTCTGCCAGTATCTTCGAACATATATTGTTGTAAATACAAGCACAACGCCGAATTCGTTGCATACATAACCGATTTTCTCTTAACGCTTCACAGAAAAATGTCTTTATAGTAAGTAAGCCTTTGTATTAAATATTTTATTCGTTTGATCACATGTACTTTTTTGTATTACTAAAGCAATTATTAACAAGAGTTATAAACAATGCGTAAAATTAGAATGGGTATGGTTGGCGGTGGTAAAGGTGCTTTTATAGGTGCTATTCATCGTATAGCGGCCCAGTTAGATAATCAAATTGAGTTAGTTTGTGGCGCCTTTAGTTCAGATCCTGAAAATGCTATTGCTTCTGGTAAGGCTCTGTATTTAGAAGAAGAGCGTTGTTATCACTCTTATCAAGAAATGTTTGAGCAAGAAGCTAATCTTGATGATGATAAACGCATGGATATGGTCGCCATTGTTACCCCAAATCATTTACATTTCCCGGTGGCCAAAATGGCACTTGAACATGGTTTTCATGTCATGTCTGATAAACCCGCAACAATTGACTTAGCAGAAACATTGGCATTGAAAGAGGTTATTGAAAAAACAGGGTTATTGTACGGTTTAACCCATACTTACACGGGCTACCCTATGGTGAAAGAAGCCAAAGCACGTATCAAGCAAGGGCAATTGGGTAAGATTAAAAAGGTCGTAGTTGAATATCCGCAAGGCTGGTTGGCCCACAAAAGTGATGAAGACAACAAGCAAGCGGCATGGCGTTTAGATCCTAAAAAATCAGGCATTAGTTGCTGCATGGGCGATATAGGTATTCATGCCGCAAATCTCGCAGAATATGTAACAGGTCTTGAGATTACAGAAATCTGTGCTGAATTATCTAGCAGTGTTACAGGGCGAGTATTGGACGACGACGGCACGGTATTACTTCGTTTTAACTCTGGAGCACAAGGTACCTTACAAGCCAGTCAAATATCTATTGGTGAAGAAAACTCTCTTAAACTACGTGTATATGGCGAAACAGCGAGTATTGAATGGTCTCAGCTTGAGCCCAACAGTGTTTGGATGAAGTATGCTGATAAAGCTAGTCAATTGATCCGCGCAGGTGTCGGTGATTTAGATGTGGTCACACAAGCAAACATGAGAACACCAGCCGGCCACCCCGAAGGTTATCTCGAAGCTTTCGCTAATATTTATACGCAGTTTTCATATCAAATACGTAATAGGTTATTTCCTAATACTAGCGACATCAGTACTAACAGCCTTGTTAACATTAATGAGACCGCCATGAATGATGTACCGGGCATTGAATCAGCTATTAGAGGTATGGCCTTTATTGAAAATGTGGTCGCGGCAAGTCAGTCTGAATTGAAATGGCACAAGTTTTTGTTAGAACCGCAAGATATCGCTATACCCTCTAGTCATATCACCCGTACTAAATAAGGAATAAAGAGACACTTCATGAAAAAGAGGATCAAGAAGAAAATGGAAAAGATTAAAGGCCCCGCTATTTTTCTCGCTCAATTTATGGGCACAGAAGCACCATTTAATGATCTCCCTTCATTATGTCATTGGGCGGCTAATTTAGGTTATAAAGGCATTCAGTTACCAACGAGTCCTAAACTAATCGATTTAACTAAAGCGGCAGAAAGTCAAAGCTACTGTGACGAAATTACAGCAATTGTTGCCGATGCAGGCTTAGTGATCACCGAACTTTCTACTCATCTTCAAGGGCAATTGGTTGCGGTACATCCGGCTTACGATCTAATGTTTGATGGTTTTGCACCGGTAGCATTACGTAATAATCCATCAGCAAGAACTGAATGGGCAATTGAACAATTAAAATGTGCAGCAAAAGCGAGTGCTCGATTGGGTTTAAAAGCACATGTCACTTTTTCGGGTGCTTTGTTATGGCACACGTTTTATCCTTGGCCACAACGACCACCGGGACTAATTGAACTAGGCTTTGAAGAGTTGGCTAATCGTTGGTTACCTATATTAGAGGCGTTTGATGAAGCGGGGGTTGATGTTTGTTATGAATTACACCCAGGTGAAGATTTACACGACGGTGCAAGTTTTGAACGTTTCTTAGCAGCGGTAAACAACCACCCACGTGCCAATATTTTATATGACCCCAGTCACTTTGTTTTACAGCAACTTGATTACCTTGCCTTCATCGACATATATCATTCACGTATCAAAGCTTTTCATGTTAAAGATGCTGAGTTCAACCCCTCTGGTCGTAGTGGCGTATATGGTGGTTATCAAGCTTGGCAAGATCGTCCAGGACGTTTTCGTTCTTTGGGTGATGGACAAATTAATTTCAAGGCTATTTTTAGTAAACTCACTCAATATGGTTTTACTGGTTGGGCGGTACTTGAATGGGAGTGTTGTATAAAACACCCTGAAGATGGCGCAAAAGAAGGAGCGAAATTTATAGCTGAGCACATCATTAACCCAACAGAAAAAGCGTTTGATGATTTTGCTGCGGTAGCCACAGATAATAATATGAATAAACGCCTTTTAGGGCTTTTACCAAATGAATAAGATAAGGAACACTAAAAATGACAGCAAGTAAAATGGCTAGTAAACAAGCATCATCGCGCATATTTATCATTTGTTGTTTAGCCTTGCTAGTAACATCAATGACCTTTGCTATACGTGCGGGAATTTTAAGCCAGTTAGGTGTTGAATTTGCACTGAGTGATAGTCAATTGGGCTGGGTTAATGCCATGGCATTCCTTGGTTTTCCAGTGGCGATGATGATCGGCGGTGCATTGTACAATACCCTCGGCGCAAAAAAATTATTGCTGATTGCTTTTGTATGTCATTTGGCGGGATTATTTCTGACCATGTCAGCAGAAGGGTTTTGGGGATTACTTATTTCTACTTTCTTCATAGGTTTTGCCAATGGTGCTGTAGAGGCGGGTTGTAATCCGTTAATTGCAGAAACATATCCAGATAACAAAACAACGATGTTAAACCGGTTCCATGTATGGTTTCCAGGTGGAATAGTGGTTGGCGCTCTTATTTCAAAAGCAATGACTGATGCAGGTATGGGTTGGCAACTACAAATCGCAGTGATGTTAATTCCTACTTTTATATACGGCGTGATGGCGTTAAAACAAGAATTTCCAAAATCAGTCATGCTTAAAGCATCAACCAGAGACAATGTTAAAGCCTTATTTTCACCGCTGTTTATTTTTATGGCCATTTGTATGACATTAACTACTACCGCTGAATTAGGCACACAGCAATGGATAGAACGAATTTTAGGCGCATCAGGGGCTTCGCCAATGATAATCATGGCGTTAATTACCGGATTAATGGCAGTAGGTCGTTATTTTGCTGGGCCAGTTATCCATCGTTTAAATCCTGTCGGTGTACTCTTATCTTCTGCGGTGGTAGCTACTGCAGGTATTTACGCCATGAGCATTGCTACTGGTTCACAGGTCTATATTGCGGCAATGTTATTTGCAATTGGCGTAATGTATTTTTGGCCAACAATGGTTGGTTTTGTCGCTGAAAATATTCCAGAAAGTGGTGCCTTAGGTATGTCGATGATTGGCGCCGCCGGTATGTTTGCCTTAAGTTTATGGAACCCTATTATCGGTGGGTGGATTGATAGTGCTCGTGAAAAAGCTACTGCCGCAGCAGTAACAGGCGTTAATCCAGAACTCGTTGCAGGACAAAGTGTTCTTGCTAATCTTACGCTTTTTCCGGCGGTACTTATTGTTGCTTTTACGCTTTTGTACATATACATGAAGAAGCGAAATGCGAATAAAAACAAACCTTCAGTGGCAGCAGTTTCTGAGCTTAGCTAGCGCTTTAATTACTGCTAAAACGACGGCTCAAATTACGGTTTTAGTGAAAGCTCAAGTGAATACGGGTTAAAAGGAATATTGTTATGAAAAACTTTAAAACATCAACTAATCATGCAGTTAATGAACCCGACTCAACAACGGGAAAAGAAGAGAAATCAAGACGGCGATTTTTAAAAGGACTTACCACTATGTTTGGTGGTGCTGCTATTGGCTCGATGTTAACAGGTAATGCCATTTCAGTGGCGATGGCTTATGTACCAAGTAACAATGATATTTTGACAGATGGCAAAATATTTAAGAAAGCTCAATTAATGTTACTTAAACAAATATGCGCCATTGTCATTCCTAAAACTGAAACCTTAGGGGCTGCCGAAGTTGATACCCATGGTTTTATTGATAATCAACTTTTTCATTGTCATACCAAACCCCAACAAGAAAAAGCACATGAAGTACTCAACTTGATTAATCAAGCGGCTGAAAAATATTTTTCAACACTGTTTATTAAGTTAAGCGATGACCAACAATTTCAATTATTAACCGAACTTGATCTTGGTGAAAAACGCTTTGACCAAACGCAACGAAAATCATTTAAAGCGTTAAAACAGTTTATTTGCTTTGGTTATTACACCTCGGAAGTCGGTGCAACTCAAGAGCTACGCTATGATCCTGTACCCGGAGGTTTTAAAGGTTCTATCTCTTATGAAGCCTCTGAATCTTCATGGGCTACCAGAGGCTTATTTAATTAGAAAGCATCAGTCAAGATCTATGCCTCAGATATGAAAAGAGCACCTTGGTCAGTTTATTTGATATGAGATAATAATAATGAAAGAACAAGTATATATAAATAAAACCAGTGAAGTTTATGACGCAATTGTCATTGGCTCAGGAATTTCAGGCGGCTGGGCGGCAAAAGAGTTTTGTGAACGTGGTCATAAAACCTTGATGATAGAACGCGGCGGTGTTGTTGAACACCGTAAGGATTATATCGGTGAAAATACGCCAATGTGGGCTCAAGAGCACCGAGGTAGAGTTGAAAATATTTTAGTAGACCAACAACATAATATTCAAAAGCAATGTTACGCTTTTGGTAATACCACAAAACATTTTTTTGGTAATGACCGCGACTTACCTTATACCACTAAAGCAGGTACTGAGTTCTCTTGGATACGTGGCAACATGTTAGGGGGGAAATCTTTGTTATGGCATAGACAAACTTATCGTTTAGGTGAGTACGATTTTAATGCCAATAAATTGGATGGACATGGTAACGATTGGCCTATTCGTACTAAAGATATTGAAAAATGGTATTCACATGTAGAAATACATGCGGGTATAAGTGGTTCTTACGAGAACTTGCCAAATTTGCCTGATAGTGAATTTTTACCACCATTCGAAATGACGGCACCAGAAAAGGATATACAAGCAAAATTTGCCAAATTATATCCTGACAGACCTATGATTATGGGTCGTACGGCTCATTTAACCAAACCAACTGCATTACATGTTTCACAAGGGCGAGTACAGTGTCAGGCACGAAATGAATGTCATGCTGGTTGCTCTTATGGTGCTTATTTTTCTACCCAAAGCTCTACTTTACCTGCGGCGGCTAAAACAGGAAACCTGCATATTGCGCCCAATAGCGTAGTACACAGCCTTATTTATGATCAAGTAACTAATCGAGTTAAAGGTGTACGAATTATCGATAACGATGATTTAAGTGAACGAGAGTACTTTGCCAAAGTGGTGTTTGTTTGTGCATCAACCATTGGTTCAACACAAATATTAATGAACTCAGTCTCTAAAAAATTTCCCAATGGACTTGCCAATAGCTCAGGTGTACTGGGTCATTACCTCATGGATCATAATTATAACTCAAGAACTTCTGGCGACATTGAAGGTTATGAAGATGAGTATTATTCAGGACGTAGACCGTCTGGCATTATTATTCCCAATTTTTATTATAAAGCTGATCCTAAACGCGGCTTCTTAAGAGGTTACGCGTTAGGTGGTAGTGCATATAGAGAAGGTTGGGATGCTCAACAACATCAAGATGGTTTAGGCGTTGAATATAAAAATAAAATAAAACAGGCCGGAAAATGGCGTTTTGGCTTATCTGCGCAAGGTGAAATGCTACCAAGATTTGAAAATCAAATGCGCCTACATCCTACATTGAAAGATAAATGGGGCATTCCTCAAATTGAGTTTGATGTACGTTATTCTGAAAATGAAAAGGCAATGATGGACGATGCCACCGAACAATCAATCAAAATGCTAACTGACATCGGTTTGAAAAATGTATCCGGAGAATCTACTCATCGCCCTCCAGGAATTGCAATTCATGAAATAGGTACTGCAAGAATGGGGCGCGATCCTAAAACTTCAGTACTAAATGCTTTTAATCAAAGCCATGATATACCCAATTTATTTGTCACTGACGGAGCTAGTTTTTGCTCCTCGGCAGTACAAAACCCCAGTTTAACTTTTATGGCGTTAACCGCCAGAGCCGTTGATTTTGCTGTTAAAGAATTAGCCGCTAAACGAATATGATTTAAAAATTCAGGAGCAAAAATAAAAATGAAAACTAAAATAAACATATTAAAGTATATAACGCTTATGGCCATTGTCTGCATATCAAACTTCTCCCAGGCACATAAAAATAGCGATACACAACAATATAAAAACAAAGCCATACCGAAAATTAGTGTTCAGTTATGGTCAGTAAAAAATGAGCTTAAAAAAGACTTTAAAGGTACCTTAACCCAGATTGCCAATATGGGATTTGACGGTGTTGAATTTGCAGGAGACTTTGGTCCTTACAAAAATGATGCTAAAGGACTTAAAAGCTTTTTAGACGGCTTAGGTTTAAAGGTCAGTGCAGCACATGTTAAGTTCGATGTTTTCGATGCTGAACATTATGAACAAACCATTGCTTTCTATAGAGCTTTAGGAACAGATACCTTAATTAATCCGTGGGATGATCGAGCTTGGGATGCACAAAAAATTGATAGTTTCATTACTGAGTTAACGGAACTACATAGCAAACTTAAAGTATCAGGTTTTCATTTTGGTTTTCACAACCACGACCAAGAATTTAATGCCCATAAAGGCGCAACATTTTGGGATCATATAGCAAAATCAACCCCAAAAGACTTAGTATTGCAAATGGATGTTGGCTGGGTAACCATTGCAGAAAAAAATCCGGTTGAATACATCAAGCGTTATCCTGGTCGTACGTTAACGACCCATATCAAAGCGAAATTACCTAAAGCCGTAGCAGCGAAAGTAACAACTAATGGTAAGCGCCCTATTGTTGGCGACGATGTTACCGATTGGTCAGCGGTATTAAAAGCAGATATTACTGTCGGCGGCACAAAGTGGTTTGTTATTGAACAAGAAGAATATCCAGACGGCTTAACGCCCTTGCAAGCAGTTGAGTTATCGAAGAAAGGTTTAGACAAAGTCATTTCGAGTTTATAAAACCCCTTGGTTTTAGTCAGAGAAATACGAACTTAAATTAATGTAGGCCGATACTTTATTTGCCTACATTTCATCATGAACTATGCCCTTGTTACTTCAGGTACAAACCTAGAGCCATCACAGTTTGCTATTAAATTTAAAAATTTGGGAAAACAAATAAAATGTATAAACGTTTAATAATGGGCTCTGTAATAGTCTCAATAGTAATATTCGCCTCTAATACTGCATTTTCTGAGACTTTTATGTCAGATAACAACATTGATGTAATACCTTATGCTATTAGCGTCAATGAACAAGGCGGAAATATCTCTGTAAAGTCAGGCGTAGTGACTATTACGGCTAATAAAGGAACTGATTTATTTACTAATACCACAGGTGATAAAAGCGCAGATAATTCGCCTCGGGTATCGTTTGAGCCTAATGGTGATTTCATTTTTTCAGCAAAAGTATCAACTGAATTTAAAGGTGCTTATGATGGTGGTGCATTGATCGTTTATGCAAATAATCAACAATGGGCTAAATTATTATTTGAGCGTTTTAAATCAGGAAAAAATGGTATTGCTACTACGGTTAGCACCATAAAAGGCGATGATGCATATCATGGTACTCGTGAAGCAAACTCACAATATTTAAAAATTGCTCGTCATGATACTTCTTATGTGTTTTACACCTCTACTAATGGCCATGAGTGGAACTTTGAGCGACACTTTAGCCTTGATACAAGTATTGGTGTTCAAATTGGTTTTACTGCTCAATCTCCATTGACTGATGCTCTTGAAGTCACTTTCTCCAACATCCGTTACAAAGGTGAACGTTTCAAAAATTACTGGCAAGGCGAATAAATTATTAATTGATATACTGACGCTATCACTGACGATGCAATGCCATTCTGGAGTATAAAGCTTGGACTAGATTATTTTCATATGAGTGGTAATTGTATGAGTTCATATAACCAGCACATTCATGTGGTTGTTTAGGTTCTGTTTGGAGCTAGTAACATGCCCGCTAAACCTTTTAATTCTCGCTCAATGATTAAACCATCAATCACTCGGTATCATTAATAAAATCAATCGATTTCAACAATAAGTTATCAATCGACTCTATCGCACTTAATCTTAGTAGATCAATGTTTTCAATAGTCTTTTCATTAATCGTCTCCATAGACGCAATTTGACTACTTAACAATTGTGGCGACATAAAATGCTCTGCTCTATTAACCAAGCGCTGTGCAATTAATGTTTCATCGGCATCTAGTAGAATTCCCTTAGCACGATGGTAAGCGCTGAATATTAACTGTCTGTGCTGCTGTTTTAGTCCGGAATATGCTAATACACAGCTTTTGTTTTGCAATTCAAAATGATTAAGCTGCTTGCAAATACGAGCTATCCAAGGCGTTCTTTGTTGATCAGTTAAAGCAATCCCTTGTGACATTTTCTTAATAGCGTCTTCATTATGAAACGAATCTGCATCTAAAAAGGTCATTTCAAACTGGCTTGCAATTTTATCAGCAAGGGTTGTTTTTCCACATCCAGATACACCCATTATTACCACCAATATAGGCGACTGCTCATTTTTAATTTCATTATTTGATAACAATATTAGTGCCTTTTTCGTAAATTACAGTTTAAATGTTAGCGCAACCAACGTGAGAGCTAAATCCATGGCATAAGACTAGTGGCTTCGTATTTACATCGCTTTTGTTGGTATATATGTTAATTGCAATAGACAACATTATTGCATAGTATGGTTGCGCTAACAATTGTCGTGTTAATAATGAAAGCGATAATTAAAATCAATAATCTACAAGGGAACTTATGCAAGAGCTTACAAGCACCGCCAGCCCACTTTTTTTACTTTATGTTGCAGCACTGTCTATTGTTGCATTGTTATTATTGATCATAAAATTACGCGTTAACGCATTTATCGCGCTGATCTTAGTCAGTTTTTGTACCGCGGTTATTGCCGGTATTCCTAGTGAAGCGGTTGTGCCAACATTAATGAGTGGCTTTGGCGGCACGCTTGCCTCTGTCGCCTTATTAGTTGGACTTGGCGCGATGATAGGAAAACTGTTAGAAGTATCAGGTGGTGCTCAGGTTCTGGCAGATAAATTGATCGGTAAATTTGGTGAAAAAAAAGCTCCGCTAGCACTCGGCATAGCCTCATTGATATTTGGATTTCCGATATTTTTCGATGCTGGTTTAATTGTGATGATGCCTATTATCTTGAGTGTAGCTAAACGATTTGGAGGTTCTTTACTTGTTTATGCGCTGCCTGCTGCGGGCGCATTTGCGGTCATGCATGCATTTGTTCCACCTCACCCCGGTCCTGTTGCCGCCGCAGGTT
This sequence comes from Colwellia sp., assembly GCA_013215655.1. Taxonomy (GTDB): domain Bacteria; phylum Pseudomonadota; class Gammaproteobacteria; order Enterobacterales; family Alteromonadaceae; genus Colwellia_A. The sequence goes on along the minus strand of JABSOX010000026.1, from coordinate 53,044 downwards.
TTCTTGGTGCGGATATTGGATTACTTTTGTTGGTGGGATTACTGGTTGCCGCGCCAACATGGTATCTCGGCTCTTATTTGTTTGGACTATATTCAGGCAACAAATTCAACATTCCCCTGTCTAATTTATTAGATACTACAGAGTCGAAGTCACAAGCTCACAAACCGCCTAAGTTTGTCACGGTAATGTCATTACTGCTGTTACCGATGTTGCTAATCTTCCTCGATACTGGCCTCAATACTCTCACTGCCACTGGCATTATCGATGGTTCTAATCCACTGACTAGAGCTTTGAGAATGATTGGTAAAACCCCGATCGCGTTACTTATTACATTGTTGGTCTGTTTGCTTGTTTTTGCAAAAGACTACGGGATGGAAGAATTGGATAAGCTATGCAATGAATCACTCGCTCCAATATGTGGTGTTATTTTGATTACCGGTGCTGGCGGAATGTACGGAGGAGTATTACGCTCCAGTGGAATTGGTGATGCCCTTGCTGGGTTGCTTAGCGACACAGGCATGCCGGTTATTGTCGCTGCGTTTGTTATTTCTACCTGCCTTAGAGTGGCTCAAGGTTCCGCTACTGTAGCGCTTACCACCACCGCAGCACTCATATCGCCGATGGTGGCCGCAACAGTTGGTCTATCGGCGCTTGATCTTTGCTTCATTGTCATTGCAATAGCAGGGGGGGCAACCGTGTTGTCTCATTTCAATGATTCCGGCTTTTGGCTAGTTAGTCGCTTGCTTAAAATGGACGAGAAAACCACTTTAAGAACATGGACTGTTATGGAAACACTATTGGGAAGTATCGCCTTTTTAATTGTTTTGGTATTAAGTTTTATATTTTAGTACTAGGGTTCACAAATATTGTTAGTCTCGACAAATATCATTAAATTCAACAGTTATTTTAAGATAATGGGCTGTCATAATAATGTTATTTATAACAACAGATTTGTAAAGTTAGCCTCATGGCTGTATTTAATTCATAAATTTAAGGTGTTGAATGTCTGGTTCTCCAAATAGATCAGGAAGTACTAATAGCGTAACGTTAAAAGACGTTGCTAAAAAAGCGGGCGTGAGCGCCATTACGGTTTCTAGAGTAGTAAACAACTATGCTGGTGTACGTGAAAATGTTCGTGAAAAAGTATTAGCCGCAATTAGTGAACTTGGCTATATTCCTAACCGCTCCGCCAGTGTTTTAGCGTCATCACGTTCAAAATTAATTGGTGTTTTAATTCCCTCATTATCTAATGTGGTGTTTAACGAGGTATTACGCGGAATTTACGACATTACTGGCCCGGCTAATTATCAGGTGTTATTAGCTGATACCCACTATTCACCGATAGAAGAAGAAAGGTCAATCCGTATTTTGCTTGGGCAATCTCCTGAAGGCCTAATTGTTACTGGTGGAGAACAAACCGATGCGGCCAAAGCCATGTTAAAGGCATCAGGAATACCTGTGGTGCAAATAATGGATAAAGTGGCGTCACCGATAGACATTAACGTTGGTTTTTCTCACTTTGAGGCAGGTGCAGCGGTTGCTCAGTCACTGTTAACAAAATCATACCGAAAAATCGGTTTTATCGGCGCCAGAATGGATCCTAGAACATGTGATCGGCTAGCTGGTTTTGAGTCAGTGCTCGCTGCTGCTGACTGTCTAGATTCAAAACGAATTATCACCAGCCCTCAACCCTCTTCGGTTGCCATGGGTACTACGTTATTGAGAGAATTAATGGCGGTTACCGAAGGTGACTGTGATGCTGTTTTTTGTTGCAACGATGATTTAGCTTTAGGTGTATTACACGAATGTAAAAAAATGCATCTTAGTGTACCCAATAAATTTGGCGTATGTGGATTTAACGATATTGAAATGGCGACATACGCGGAACCCGCATTATCAAGTGTTAACGTTAATCGATACAAAATGGGCAGCCGCGCTATGGAACTGATATTTGAACGCCTAGGTAGGCAAGAAGTCAGCACTAACACAAAATCAAATTATATTGATACTGGCTTTGAATTATTTATGCGTAAGTCGACAAGATAACGACTATTAACTTATCCAAGGTATATTATGTTTTTTAAACAAAGTAAGTCTCAAAAAAATACATTTATTGCTGCTATATGCAGTAGTTTATTCGTTTGTTCGTGTGCTAATGACACCGCAACTAATAGCGTAACTCAAGTCGAAAATAGTGCTTACTCATCACCCTCAATTACTAATGCTAATGCGTTATATTGCCCTAAGGGCTCAGAGAATGTGCAGCTGGACTTAACTAATATTCAACTGATACGTGAACAAAATATTCCATTAATGTATCAAGGTTATAACAATATTGAAGGTCCTGTTTGGCATGATGGCGCTTTGTATTATTCAAATATGGGCTCACATCAACCCGACAAAAGTGGTTTTGAATTAAGTAACCAAACCACAATTTGGCGGTGGGAACCTGGTAGTAAACCACAAGTTTGGATGGAAGATACCGCAGCAGGTACCAATGGTTTAGCTTTAAATAGTAAAGGTAATTTAGTGGCAACACGCCAACTAGATGGATCGCTTTCAACGATTGATTGGATAACTCAACAAGTAACCCCGATGGTAAGTACTTACCACAACAAACGTTTTAACTCACCGAATGACTTAACCATTAGTTACGACGATACTGTCTATTTCACTGACCCAAATTGGAATACACCATCAAATATTAACATTGCCGATACGCAAGGAGGAGGTCAACCGGGATCGATTAAATCAGGACAACGAATTTATCGTGTGACTGCCAATGGAAAAGTAAATGCAACTAAGGTTACAGAACTTGTACCAGCTTTACGTGACAAACCCAATGGCATTATATTATCACTTGATCAACAGCAAATTATTGTTGGTGGTTTGCAAGGTTTATGGGCTTTTGATTTAAATTCAGGCGAAGTTTCAAACCCTCAAAAACTGCTAGATACGCCAATTGATGGTCTTGGGAAAGACTGCAGTGGTAATATTTATGTTACGACGACCAGAGAAACGCCTGAAAGAATAGATGGCCAATTTGTGGTGATACTAGACAAACTATACCAAGAAATTGGTAAGTTAAAAGTATCAGGAATTCATATTGTTACTAACATTGCCTTTGGTGGAGACGACGGAAAAACGTTATTCGTAACGGGGCTAACTGCACCAATGGATGGCAATAAACTTCGACAATGTGGTGATAAAGCTTGTTTAAAAGCGGGTATTTACACGGCAAAACTTAATGTACAAGGCTTTCCATTTTAAATACTATGGTATTTAATTATGCGATACCCCGCATCTCGAAATTGCTTGGATATATCTAGTTAAACTACCTTTCGTTATTAATTAAACTTTCATTCGAACAATGCTCTTGTCGAAAAGCGGAAGGACTTTGTTCGAATAATTTTTGAAACTGGCGACTAAAATAACTGTGATCAGTAAAACCGGTATCATTGGCAATAGTGGCAATAGCGATGTTGGTTTCAATTAATAGCCGCCGAGCATTTTCTAAACGAACTTCATTGATAAATTGTTTAGGTGTTTTGCCTAAAAACTTTTTAAAGCGGCGTTCTAACGCACTAATAGACAAATGAGTAACGTCAGCGAGCTCTTCTAAACAGATATTCTGCATGTAGTTTTTGCGTACAAAAGCAACCGGTTCTTTTAAAGCGTCCATTCCTGATAGTGCTAGCGATGTCTTCTCTAAATGTCGTGAAATGCCGTAAGAACCTATAGGTTCCCCTTGTTCATTGAGTAAAGGTCGTTTCGATGTGGTAAACCAAGCGATATCTCCTGACTTAGTATTATTCATTTCTAAGCGGTTATTGACAACTTCGCCATGCATTACCTTTTGGTCGTCGACACTATACTGTCTCGCAAGGTGAACAGGTGAAAAATCAAAATCACTGAGCCCGATGATTTGCGCGAGTGATGTTACGCCAATATGTTCTAGAAAGAATTGGTTCGCATAAACAAAACACCCTTTCTCATCTTTTACCCAAAAAATTACATCCGGCATCAAGTCAAACATTTCAATGATTTGTTTTATACCAAACTGATTAATAAATTTATCTACACAAACTGGCGACATGGTTATTTTATTCATATTTAACTTAATAATAAGCGTAAACGAAATTGATTATCTAAAGAAATAACAGTGTATGAGCTTACTACAAAGTTTACAACGCCGATTTTGTTGCATACAAAACCGATTTACTCTTAACACTACACAGAAAAACCTCTCTATAGTAAATAATCCCCTATGGGGGATATTCATACAATTAAACTTAACAAATACAGTTTTATATTTTATGCGCACCAGCATGTTATTAAACGGGTTATTCAAATTGTCAGTTTAAAATTTTTGTATGACTAGAGGAAAAATAAATCTCAATCGTCTTTATCTATAGGAAATAGAAAACTAGGCATAACAATAAAACTAGAAGGGTTCAGTCATCAGCGAATGAACATGTCGTATCGTTTTTACTCTACCTAAATATAATAAAAAGATAAAAAAGGCAAAAAACATGATTCAAAAATCACATAAAAGCTTTAATAAATCTCTGATAGCCAAAAGCATAAGTTTAATGCTCGGCACAACAGTGATCGCACCCGTTCTCGCTGAAGAGACAAAAAAAGAAGATACAGTTGAAGTTATTCAAGTTACCGGTATCCGAGGTAGTTTATCGCAATCAATGAACGTTAAACGTCAATCATCAGGTGTTGTTGACGCGATTTCAGCGGTAGATATGGGTAAATTCCCAGATACTAACCTCGCTGAATCTTTACAGCGTATTACTGGTGTATCAATTAACCGTGTTAATGGTGAAGGTTCAGAAGTCACCGTTCGTGGTTTTGGCGGTAACTTTAACTTAGTTACCTTAAATGGTCGTCAAATGCCAGCAGCCAACGTCGGTACTATCACAGGTAACCCACAGGATAAAGGCGCAGCAGGTACTAGTCGTTCATTTGATTTTTCAAATCTTGCCTCTGAAGGTGTTAGTGGCATAGAAGTATATAAAACAGGCCGTGCTGCAGGTGCTTCTGGTGGTATTGGTGCAACGATCAATATTAATACACTGAAACCTTTAGATCAGAGTGAAAATAGTACCTCTATTGGTATTAAAGCCGTACAAGATGAAAGTGGTGATGGTGTTACTCCAGAATTAAGTGGTGTCACCACTTGGGTAAGTGAAGATTCAACCTTTGGTATCTCATTATTTGGTTCATTCCAAGAGCGTGACTCTGGTAGTCGTCACATGAGTACTGAAGTATTTGAATTACGCACATATAACGGTGCTGCTGATTTAAATTCACTGACAATCCCGGGTGCTACCGTTATAAATGAACCTAACATAGGTCAAATATTAGCTATACCGAGTAACATTGGTGTCGGTACTAACCAAGATAATCGTGAACGTACTAATGCGATGTTAACCATACAATTTGAACCTGTTGAAGATTTAAGATTCACTTTTGATGCTAGTTATGCAAAAAATGAGAAAGATTCTACATCACTTATTGATGGTATTTGGTTTGCACGACAATTCAGTTCGGTTGAATTTGATGGTAACCCTGTAGTGTCTACACCGGTTAAATTTTCTGAGACCGGTGGTGCAAATAACGCAATCATAGGTAAAGATTTCTTTTTTCAAAACTTAGCACAAGCAACAACAGACGAGTTAAAGTCTTTTGGTTTCAATGTTGATTATATGGTTAATGACGACTTGAACCTACGTTTTGATATTGCATCATCAGAAGCAACTAGTGGTGGTGCTGGTCCTGATGGACTTAACTCTGTGCGCTTTAACTTGGCGGGTGCAACGGCTGGTTGGCAAACGGTTGACTTTACGCAACGAATTCCTGCAGCAAGCATCTTAGTTGAAGATACCTTGAAAGGTGGTAATGGTAACGGAATTTTTGATAAAGCAGATGTTGGCTCTCAAGTTTGGCAATCAGATAAGTCTAATCAAGTTTCAAATGTTGACCAAGTCCGTTTTGAAGGTCAATGGGTTCTTGATGAGGTTACTGTTGATTTTGGCCTTGGATATATCTCAACAGAAATGAAACAAACGCGTCAAGCTTCATCTGACGCTTTAGGTGATTGGGGTGTTACCGCTCCTGGCGATATTCCAGAGGGTTTATTTGATATAAGCTGTACCGCTTGTGCATTTGAAGACCATGATTTATCAGGTGTTGCAGGTGCTGATTCTAATTCACCAGGTGGTACAACAATACCATTGGGTAGTGTTTCATTTGGTGGTGACCCTATTGCTCTTCTAAACGCAGTAGGTCCAATTTACGGCTTAACTTTAGCTAATCGCTCAATTAATACAGATGATGATAATACCGTTAAAGAAGATATTTTCTCTGTATATGTTCAAGCGGATATGGATTATGACATTGCAGATATGACCTTAAACATCGTTGCGGGTTTACGTTATGAGCAAACTGATGTGGAGTCATCGTCGAATCAATTTTTACCGACACAAATAATCTGGGAAGCAGATAACGACTTTTTACCGGTATTAGGTTCTACAATAGAAACTCTCACGGACAAAAAAGACTACTCTAACTTTTTACCAAGTATTGATTTTACCCTCAACGTAAACAGTGAGATTAAAGCCCGCGCTTCTTTTAGTAAAACATTAGCACGACCTTCTTATGATCAACTGTTCCAGTCGACTTCAATAACACCGCAACCACGTATAACAGCATTAGGTGGTGTAGCAACAGGTAGGTCAGGTAATGCACAATTAGACCCACTTGAATCAACAAATATTGATTTGTCTCTTGAATGGTATTACAGCGATTCAAGTGTTATTTCAATTGGTTACTACAGAAAAGACGTTGATAACTTTGTCGGTATAGCACAAACTCAAAAAACTTTGTTTGGTTTGTTAGATGCGACTTCAGGTGCAGCCGGTACCATCTCAGGTGATGCAACAGCAGCATTACAAGCAGGTGGTTTTGATGTTAACGAAGTTAACTTATTTACTATGTCAGCGGTTTTACAAAACCCATCGGACTTTCCTAATGGCGCCGCAGATTTTGAAGACCCTTCTGTTAATCCAAATTTTGAAGGTGAAATATTTGCTAAGTATGATGTTTATCCAGAATCAGGTGATCCAGAATTACAATTTCAAGTAACGGGTCCTGTTAATGATAAAAGTGCTGTGATCGATGGTTTTGAATTTGCATGGCAACATTTCTTTGGTGAAACTGGTTTTGGTTATCAATTGAACTATACCACCGTAAATGGTGATATTGGTTATGATAATGGTGGTTCTATCAATGTTGATCAATTTGCCTTGGTAGGTTTAAGTGATACTGCTAACGCTGTGTTGATCTATGAAAAAGATGACTTTTCAGCACGTATCGCCTATAACTGGAGAGATGAGTTTTTAGCTTCAACTAACCGTGGTAAAGGTCCGCGTAACCCGGTATATATTGCTGAAACAGAGCAAATCGATATTAACGTGAGCTATACGGTAATGGAAGATTTAACCGTGAGTTTAGATGTTATTAATTTAACTGAAGAAGGTTTGCGTAAGTTTGGTCGTAGTAAACATAATGTTTTCTTTGTTCAAGAAGCTGACAGACGTTTTGTCTTAAGTGCTAATTACAAATTTTAGGCATTAATTAAATTCCTCAGTTCAGTTTATGGCTGAGGAACTTTGTACTATCTAAGAGTGAAACATGGTATCAATGTTTCACTCTTAATTTTTTCGTAACGGTTCCTAGTTGTACATAGGAATAAAACAACATCTAATAATAACATTAAAGCGAAGTATGCAATGAGCAAGGCAACAGTCTTAAATAATGTAGATCATAAAAACCTCAAGGTTGATACTCGAACTGAATCTAATTTAAATGTCAATCGTTCTTTGATATACGCCACTGAAATCAGCGAGTTACACAAAGAATTTCCATTGGTATTTTATAAAGCCACAGATGGAAAGATACAATTGCATGCCATTTTAGGTTTCGAAAAAGATGAGAACCTATTTGTTGGAGAAAACGGCTGGACAACTCGATTTGTACCTGCATTGTTAGCTAGAGGCCCATTTAGCTTAGGTTATAAAAAACCAGAAGACGAAAATAGCGAAAAGCAAGATCCTGTTATCTGCATTGATATGGACGATCCTCGTGTAAACACCGATCGTGGTGAAGATGTTTTTCTACAGTTTGGTGGTGAAGCTCCCTATCTGAATTATGTCAAAAAAGCATTACAAGCAATTGATAGTGGTATGTATTTTGATAAAACACTTTTTACCTTAGTTGAATCAATGGATTTATTGGAACCAGTATCAATTAATATTAAGTTGAGTAATGTAGAAGAAGTCAATTTCAACGATTATTTTACGGTTAATCAAGACAAACTCGTAAAATTAGATGGTGCTAGTCTAGCTGAACTAAGCCAATATGGCGTACTGAGTTTGTTGTATTTTGTATTATCGTCAATGGGCAATTTTCAAACCTTGATGGAACTAAAGAATGTAAAGTCAGCAATGTATTAACTCCTTATAAATTAAAGAATAACGTTTATGATAACGGTTAAAAACAAAGTAAAAATACTCGAAGGGATCACACCTCAGTCCATTCCTTATGATGAGCTGTTTGCACAAGATCAGCCTGTTATTTTAAAAGGGCTAGTTAAAGATTGGCCGTTAGTGAAAGCTGGACAACAGCCTACTAAACAATCAGCTCAGCAACCCGCTAATAAAGTAATGGAACAATTGGAACAGCATTATAATAAGCGGCCAATGGTTGTTTACAAAGCGCCCGCGGAAATAAAAGCACGCTTTGGTTATAACAAATCTTGCACAGGTTTTAACTTTACCAGTCATCGCTCAACTATCCCCGAAGTATTTGATGAGATACGACGTCAATTAACTCAAGATGAACATGATTATCTGTATATCAATTCACTCAAGTTTGATGAGGGTTTTCCCGAACTGAGTCAGACACACCAATTGGCTTTTGAGCATCCTGAATTTGAAAATAATCAACCCGTTGCTAAAATTTGGTTAGGTACAGAATCTGTGGCTGCTGCGCATTTTGATCAACCTAAAAACATTGCCTGTTGCGTGGCGGGTAAACGACGTTTTACCTTATTTCCTCCTGATCAAATACACAATTTATACCCAGGACCTTTACATCCTACCCCTGGAGGGCAAGTGGTCACGCTAGCGGATCTTAGTAAGCCTGATTTAATTCGTTTTCCTCGCTTAAAAGATGCTCTAGAAAATGCCTATATTGCTGATCTTGAACCCGGTGATGCCTTATATTACCCAAGCATGTGGTGGCACGAAGTCGAAGCCTTTGGTCGTTTCAACGTTATGGTTAATTATTGGTGGATGGCAGCAGCACCTTATTTAGGTAGCCCGATGGATGTATTAATGCACGCCATGAAAACTCTCAGAGATCGCCCAGCGCAAGAAAAAGAAGCGTGGCGATCATTGTTCAATTATTACATTTTTGATGATGCTGAAAAAGTGCGTGAACATTTACCACCAGAGTGTCATGGGGCATTGGCAACAATGGACGAAGATCAAGCGAGACGCTTAGGTGCGATGTTACGCAATAACCTAAACCGCTAAAAATAAGAAAAAAATAAGAGACAAAGCATAATGATGAATTCAAAGACTAAAGTTGTCATCGCCGGTGGTGGAACAGCAGGTTGGCTAACTGCTTATAGTTTGATAACACGACTTGGTAATTTGCTTGACATTACCTTGGTTGAATCTGACCAAATTGGCACCGTAGGTGTTGGTGAAGCAACAATTCCTACGATGAGAGCTTTTCATCACTTAATTGGCATTGATGAAAAAGAGTTTATGTCGGCTACCCAAGCCACTTTTAAATTAGGTATTCAATTTAATAATTGGGGCCAGCAAGGTGACAGCTATTTTCATGCTTTTGGTGAGCTTGGTCAACGCTCTTGGATGGTTGAGTTTCATGAGTTTTGGTTAGAAGCAAAAGCTCAAGGTTTTGGTGGTAGTTTAGATGACTATTGTCTTGAACTAAAGGCTGCCCAAGCCAATAAATTTGCCACACAAGCAGGTAAGAAATCGATTAATTATGCTTTTCATTTAGATGCAACCAAATATGCCGCCTATTTACGCACCAAAAGCGAAACAGTTGGTGTAATGCGTAAAGAAGGACTTATAGAGCAAGTACAAAAAGGGGAAGACGGTCAAATAACTTCTCTAATACTCAATAATGGTGAACAAATAGCAGGAGACTTTTTTATTGATTGTACAGGGTTTCGTGCACTACTCATTGGCGAACATTTAGATGTTGGCTATGAAGACTGGAGTCACTTATTAGCAGCAGATAGTGCTATTGCGGTACAAACAGAGGCGGTAGAAGCGCCCATTCCATACACGATGGCTACTGCACATCCAGCAGGATGGCAATGGAAAATTCCATTACAAGGCCGTGTCGGCAATGGCATTGTTTATAGTAGTAAATTTTTATCTGATGAAGAAGCTCGAAGCACATTAATGGCAAACCTCACCGGAAAACCTATTACCGAGCCTAAACAACTTCGCTTTACGACCGGACGTCGTAAAAAATCATGGCATAAAAACTGTGTTGCCATCGGTCTTTCCAGCGGATTTTTAGAACCATTAGAATCAACCAGTATTCATCTTATCACTACGGCTTTGTTACGACTGATGAAATTGTTTCCTTTTGGTGGCAATACCGCACTACTTGCTGAACAATATAATCGCGAGGTGCAATTAGAAGCGGAAACTATCCGCGACTTCATTATTTTGCACTATCACTTAACCCAGCGTGATGACAGTCCATTCTGGGATCATTATCGAACCATGGAAATTCCTGATTCACTTGCCCATCGCATGGCTATTTTTAAAGAAAATGGCTATGTATGGCTTGACGACGTTGGCTTATTTCGAGTTGATTCATGGGTACAAGTGATGATGGGACAAGGTCTTACTCCTGAGCAGCATCATCAAGGTAGCCGTGTTTTACCTACAGAAGGGTTAAAAAAACAGATGGCGATACTGAGAAAAATGATCGAAAATTCGGTCGCTCAATTACCAGAACATGCAGATTTTATTAAAAATTACTGTCCAGCCAAAAACATGTAACTCAACAGGTTCATATGTGATTTAGCTAAAAGCGTAAATAAACAATTTATTTTATCTATAAGTTAAACGAGAGAAAATGAAAAATAGAGTAGTGATTATTGGTGGCGGTACCGCCGGTTGGTTAACGGCGGGGATTATTGCTGCCCGTCATTGCTCAAAAAATTCATCCGCACCATCATCAATGCAGGAAACCGAAGTCATCTTGGTTGAGTCACCTGACGTTAAAAATTTGGGTGTGGGTGAGGGGACGTGGCCAACAATGAGAGATACCCTACGTCAAATTGGACTATCTGAGCGGGTATTTCTTTCTTGTTGTGATGCTAGTTTCAAACAAGCGTCTAAATTTGTAGGCTGGTCTCACGGACAAAATGAACATTATTATCACCCCTTTACTGCGCCGTCAGGTTATGGTGCAGTAAATATGGCTGATCATTGGTCAGCGTCAGATAAAGACATTGAATTTGAACGCTGGGTTTGTGCACAAGGCGCTATATGCGATAAAAATTTAGCGCCTAAATTACCACAGATGCCTGAATATGCTTTCAGTTTGAATTATGGTTATCACCTCAACGCCGGAAAATTTGTCAAAATACTACACCAGCATTGTGTTGAGGAACTAGGTGTAAAATATATTCAAGGGCATGTTGAACAAGTACTTTCTGCTGAGAATGGTGATATCTCTGAGATTGTTTTAACTGACGGTGAACATATTGCGGGGGATTTATTTATTGATTGTAGTGGCTTTGCCGCCATCTTAATTGGTAAACATTATCAGATTCCGTTTAAATCAAAACGAGGTGTTTTATTTAACGATACTGCACTTGCACTTCAGGTTGACCATGTTTCAGATGATACGCCAATAGCTTCATGCACAGTCGCAACAGCACAGAAAAATGGTTGGATATGGGATATTTCCCTACAAAACCGACGAGGTATTGGCCATGTATTCTCAAGTGATTTCACCAGTGTAGAACGTGCAGAAGAGGCGTTGTTTAAGTATGTTAAAAATGATCCCTTGCTTGTTTCACAACAGCTTACGCCTCGTACTATTAAATTTGATCCGGGTCATAGAGAAACCTTTTGGCATAAAAACTGTATTGCTATTGGCGTTTCAGCCGGTTTTGTTGAACCCTTAGAAGCAACAGCTTTGGTCTTGATTGAAAAGTCTGCCGAATGGATCAGTCAACAACTTCCTCGTGATCGCGCTGCAATGTCGGTATTAGCGAAAAGATTTAATGCGCTAACCTTGCAACGATGGCAAGAGATTATTGATTTTCTTAAATTGCATTATATATTGTCAAACCGTACTGACAGTGAATATTGGCGCGCACATCAACAAGCCGATTCTATTCCCGAAAGTTTGCAAGATGCATTGACTTTGTGGCGTACACAAGCGCCAGGACTTTATGAGACTAATCAACGTTTTGAATTGTTTTCGTCGGCGAGTAAACAATATGTATTGTATGGTATGGGTTTTAATACCGAGCAAAAACATCAAGCGCAAATCTTTCAAAAAGAGGCCGCGATGATAAAACGATTTCGAAATGAAACTCTCCATACTACGGAGAAGTTGCTTAGTGCGTTACCAACAAACAGGGAGTTCTTGCGCAGAGTATTGAAAAAATAAAGTCAGCTTCTAAAGTTAACTGATTAAGATAAAACTACTGATAGTCAAACGACCTTTTTTGGGATCACTCAATAACCCCATTTCAGGTCGAATATTACCGGAGTGCAAGGCATTGCTTGGGTAGATGACCGCTCGATTCATCTTCGCATCAACAGAATGAGTTTGTTTGAATAAACAGGTGTCTCCTGCAATATATTTGGGGTTTTCATGCAACTTTTCAGCAATGGCTTGTTTTTTAATTTGTTGCCTATATGAAGAGAGCCTTTCAATAGATATTCTTTCAAAACCACTCGCTTTATGACGATACATTGACGTACCGCCATGTTCTTGGTCACATAAATAATGCACCATCGCAAATTGACTGTCTGCTGGCGTATCAAAATGTGGCAACATTTGGATAGGCCTTAATTGCTCTACTGCAGTTGTAGTAAGAGAAAAAGCAGACATAATGAGTTCTGCTTGACTAGCATTTGGCAGATCAAAAGACGTTTTAAACAAAGTTAATAACTGACTGACTTGCTCGTTATATCTCAATGGCGATACTTTTCTAATACCTGGATAATAATCACTGTTTTGCTGTTGAAAACTTGGCTCGCCATACTCATTGGCACAAGCTAAATCAATTAACTCTTTTGGGTTAACAATCAAATTATCAATAATCAATACCGGAATTTTCTCGTCACCAACAATTTTCAATGATGTCGTCATCCTAGAATTGAGTTGAATATCGGTCACTTTATTTTCCAAGTCTGTCATTTTTTCGTTCAATTAATGGGTATAGTTGGCCAAGTGAAGTGATCATTGTATAAATAGGTTGTAATAAGTTTTGCTGATGTAGTTCAGCAATATTTACGTTTGATAATGCCGCGAGTTTTTCTTGATTAATTGTATAAAGGCCATTTAAGCGAGTACTTTGCTCATTAATAAAGGTAATTTCTACTGATAAGGCTTGTATTAAGTCAAATTTCTTAAGTGCAGCGATTAATTTTTCATTGTCAATTTTACCTTGTAGTAGTTGCGCCAAAAATTGTTTAGCTTGTTGAAAGTATGGGCTTTCTTCACCTGTTTCTGTAAACAATGTTGGTAAGTCACTTGCTGAATTTACTGACGTATATTCACTAACGGTTGGGCTATCAACATCAATGCAAACGACATAATCACCAGAGTTTTTTGACATGTCATCATCGGCATCCCCAATAAAAAAGGGTTGTCGTTGAATTTCTAATGGTAAATATAATCCTTGCCATTGCCCCTTTTGCCAAAAAAGGTTTTCTTCTGCTGCAAAGCCGAAAAGGGCAGAACAAACAAACTCTCCCTTTTCGCTATGTTTGGTTATTACTATAGGATGCTGCACTGCTAAGTTAGTAAACTCGGCAATTACGATTGGTATTAGATTAAGTTTTTCAGCATGTAGTTCTGCCTTAGCGGGGTTTATTCTTAAATTTTTATGTGCTTTATTATCGACTGCGACTAAATTTGTCATGGTGACTTTCTCTTAGTTCTTTATATTTATGCTATTTAAGAAAGTAATTTCTCTTGTTTAAATGGTGCTAAAGCCATACTGATGAATTTTATTAAGTAACTCTCTATTGGTAGGCAATGATGCACTTGCTTGTTCAATCATCCTTTTATTTTTAGTGAATTGCTGATCTGCGTAATTCCAGTCATTTAACAGATGTGGTGAATGGCTATAGTCGCTTTTAAAGCCCATGCCGTAAAGTACATATTGATAACTAGCCGCAGGAAATACTTCATTATTACTGGTGAAGTCGTAGTCTGCGGGTGAACGGTATTTCCATAACTTCATCAATTCCTGCAAACTATCGGGGATGGTTTGAGGGTCTCGGTGATCCGTCCAAAAAGTATTATCGGACCGTTTACTTAAAATGTAATGTAATTTGAGAAAATCAATGGTCTTGTGCCATCGATATAAAAAGGCTTCGTTAAAGCGTTTTGCCGCTATATCCATGACATCACGAGTGACGGGTAATTGTTCACTTATCATTTGCGCTGACAATTCGATTAGTACTAAAGCAGAAGCTTCTAGCGGTTCTAAAAATCCAGCCGATAAACCGACAGCAACACAGTTGTTTTGCCAAAATTTTTCTCTGTGGCCACTAACAATAGGGATTTTTTTAACTGTTAATGAGTTAAATTGTTCACCGATATAATCCGCTAAAATGGCTCTGGCTTGTTGTTCACTACTATGTTTACTCGAATAAACATAGCCAACACCGCGACGATGTTGCAAACCAATATCCCAAATCCAACCGGCTTCTTGTCCGGTGGAAATAGTGTGAGAAGCAATTGGACTTTCTTCGTTATCATAGGGCACTTGTACCGCCAATGCGGTATCGATAAACAAAACGTCGGCGCAAGATTTAAAAGGCACTTGATAGTGTTGACCCAATAACAATGACGAAAACCCAGTGCAATCAACAAACAACTCTCCTGAAATATCACCATTATTCTTGGTAATCACTGAGGAAATATCGTTATTGTCTAAGGTGTTTACCGCAATTACATCGTCAATTACATGGTCTACCCCTAATTTTTCGGTGCAATGTTTTTGCAAAAACACGGTGAATTTTTCAGAGTCTAGATGATAAGCATAATTGGCAATACTACCAAACTCAGGCGTGCGAATAGTTTTAGGCGCTAAACCTTGTTCACATAGTGCTTCTTGAAAACAAACCTCTTGAGAAAATGAATTTCTATTATCACCTGATTTATTTAACCAATAAGCCGCTAAATCACCTTGGGTAAATCCTTGTGGTAATACCAAGGGATGGTAATAAAAGTCGTGCTCACTGCCATCAACCCACTTAGCAAATTTAGCACCTTGCTTAAAACTGGCATCACATGCACAAATAAAATCTGTTTCATTGATGCCTAAAGCCATTAAAGTACTACGCATAGTTGGCCAAGTGCCTTCACCTACTCCTACTACTGGAATATTGGCCGACTCCACTAGAACAACCTTCAGTCCAGATTCAGTATTCGATTGATGATGTGCAGCTAAACGTCCAGCGGTTAGCCAACCCGCAATACCACCGCCAACCACCACCACTGTTTTTGTTGCTTTATTCTGAGGGTTCATTTTTCACTACTCTTGGAATTATTTACTACTAGCAGAAATTAGTTTTTAAGTGTTGAAGTGATTAAAAAGTACCACGTAACCCCACTGCAAAACGACGTCCACTGTCTTCAATCAACAATAATTGATTAGAGAAACGGCCACGTTTATGAATATACTCTTCCGTTAAGTTAATACCTTCAAAGAAAAAAGAAATATTGTCGTTAATATCAATACTGCCACTGGCATCTACTTGCGCATAATCTTCAACTATAGTGACACCATCACCATTTGATTGGGTCAAAGACTGCACAAATGTACCACGCCAATTATAAGCGATACGCGCTTGAAAAGGACCGTTTTCATAGAAACCAATCACGTTGTACGAATCACTTAATCCGGTTAACGCAAATACTTGTGTAATATCGGCTGGATCTAGTTCGGCGTCACTATTCACGATAGTGCCATTGACCATTAAACCAAAGCCATTATTAAAAGTATGCTGTAACGCTAGTTCCCATCCATAAACAATTGCGGATTCACTAATGTTGGGTAAAGTATTTGTAAATATAGCAACTTCATCGGACGAATCTGGGCTGTCAACATCGCTACCTGTTGATGGGTCTGTTAATAAGCTACCATCAGCCAATTCAAAAATAATATTTTCTGTCGAATTAATAATAAAGTTAGCAACTTTTTTTATAAAATAACCAGCGGATATATAGCTAGTATCTGCATAGTACCATTCCAATGAAAGGTCTAAATTATTAGAGGTAAAGGGCTCTAAAGCTGGATTACCGGAATTCGAGGTTAAGTTACCCCCTTGGCGAGTAGTACCGATAACGGTAACCGGTGACATGCTATCTAACGGTGGGCGAGTAATAGTTCTAGATGCGGCAAAACGTGTAATTAACTCATCATTAATTTCTAATTTAATACGTAAACTTGGCAAAATATCTTCATAATTAGCACTTTCTGTAATTGAATTTGCTGAACCATAATGAGCTAACATTTCCGTTTTATCGAGAATTATCAGCTCAGAAATAGGTTCGTCAGTACCATCAACATCAACATCAGTAACTTCATAACGAAAACCTATGGATGCTGAAAGAAACATCTCTTCAACTTCTATTTCAAGGTCAAACTCTGCGTATAGTGACAATGTTTCTTCGGTAATTTTAAATGACTGATTACGCTTTTCGGCATCAAAACTAATGGGATTACCATTATCTGCTGAATATTGTTCTAAAAAGGTAAAATTCGCTTCACCATCATGAGCTAACCACAATGTAGGCATTCGACCGCTGCCACTTATCTCACTTAAAAAGTCACTACCGGCATCAAATATAGTTTGAGAAAATCCATTCATACTGGGGTTGTCAGGATAACCACAAAAAGTACAGTGAATACCGGTTCTTTCGTTATCCCAACGATCAAGTTTTTTACTTTCAGATGAATACATTGCGCCAAATTTAATGGCCGCTAACTCCTTGCCATCATTAACTATCCAAGTACTATCCCAACGGAATTGTTTAACCTTGTCTTCAACGGCCAAACCGCGACGTAGCATTACGTGAGACCGACTATTTCTTGGGTCCAAGTAAGTAGATACACCACTTGGCGTGACATTCGATCTATAAGCAACTTCATCAAGTTCTTGTTGACCACTATAAATACCCCCGTTAGCGGTATCAAATTCACTCGCATAGGGAAGAATATTGTTGTCAAGCTGGAAACGAACACGGTTGGCATAACCTATCAGTGACAGCTGATCGCCACGGCCATTATTGGCTTCACGTTCAGCACTTGAATGACTGAAATCCAATGTCATATTTAGGTTGTCAGTGACATCCCAATCAAAATTTAACCCTAAAGCACTTGATCCCGTTAAACGGTCGAATTTCTTAGCATGCATATCGGTTGCTAAACCAATTTCTTGATACAAATCAACCACAGTACCATTTTTATCAACAGTAGCGCCGGCATCATCACCAAAACCTTCAATGTTAGGGGCGGTAAACCAATGTCCATATGAGGTAGTGTCAGTTTCAACATCAAAATCGGAATATATGCTGTCAAAAGTAATAGCCAAATTATCAGATGGTGCATATTGAATGACTAAATTAGTATTAGTACGGATACGTTGTTCAATGGTTACTTTATGATCGTAATTACGGGGAGAAAAGATAGTACCGATATACGCTTGGCCATTTTTAGTTTGTGGGTTTGGTACGCCGACGTTTTCTAACCATCCATCCAGTTGGGCTTGATTTAGACGAGTTTCACGTTTTTGATGCGATACAGCAAACAATAACCCAAACTTATCATCGTTAAAGGTATTCGTGATTAATGCTGATACTTGAGGTGTTGTTTTTTCGCTATTTTCATCGTAAATAGCTTTAATGCTACCTGATATTCCAAAACCTTTAATAGCAAAAGGGCGTGCAGTATTAACATTGATAGTGGAACCAATACCCCCCGATTGCATAACGGCGGTAGAGGTTTTATGTACATTTATATTTTTTACTAATTCAGAAGCGATAGTATCAAAACTAAATGCGCGACTTTGATTCTCTGACGCCATTTGACGACCGTTAATCAATACCGTGTTAAACTGTGGTCCAAATCCACGAACGGTAATTAATTGTCCTTCACCGCCTGAGCGATCTATTGAAACACCGGTGATACGTTGTAATGATTCAGCTAAGTTGGCATCAGGAAACTTTCCAATATCTTCAGCTGAAATTGAGTCAACAACGCCGCTTACTTGACGTTTAGCATCCATGGCACGATCTAACGCTCCTATAATTCCTCTTACTTCTATAACTTCAGTTTCTGCAAGGTCATCAGGTGTTGCTACGGTACTTTGTTCCAGTCCTGCACTTGAAGTTTTATGCTGTTGGTCGTTAACTAAATTACTTTTATTCTTAAAGTTTGAGTCTACCAATATAGATAGTTGACCATTGTCACTATTTTTAGTTTTAAGGCCCGTATCTTTGAGCAACATTTGCAGTGCGTTCGTAACGGTATATTTTCCAGTTACTCTGTTAGTTCGTTTTCCTGCTATTTTATCGAAAGGGAAAAGTAAGGTGATGTCTGCCTGTTCGGCAAAACTTATTAGTGATAAATCCGCTCGTTGTCTGGGAATATTAAAGGTTATTTTTTCATTTTTTTGTAAGGCAAATAATTCACCCGTAGATAGGCTATAAAGTAATATTAACGAAATAAAACGTAGCTGAAATTTTTTATATATCGAAACTATAGATTTTTTCCATACATAAAACAAAGGCAATAAGCCTTGTATTTTCTTCCATAAAAAGTTTTTAAGTATTCCAAGTAAGTTTATTTGCTGACTAATCATGCTTATTAATTAAGGATGCCTTTTTTAGCATTTAAGTACATATGTGCGATCTTCGTTTTTATTATATAAAATATTCTATCAATCTATGTATTTCAATCAAAAAATATCACTAATCAATTATTCGATACCTTGAACTTTAAAAAATCATGATAAATACTAGGTGAGAAACGATCTTTTAGCTCTTTGGTAATTAATCATTATTTAATTAAATAACAGTTCGATTTAAAAAAGAGCTACATTAAATACATATAAATATATTTAATATGAATTAATCTAAATTTAACTGGCGGAATTTTATCGTTCAATCGTCTTATTACTATATACACATTAGAACCGTAAAAAAAATTAAATGAGTGGATTGTAATGTCGAACGACACCTTATTTTATAAAGTCTATTTAGCGTCGAGAAAAAGTATATCTAGACTTGTCGCTAGAATTGTACCGCCGCATGAAATTGAAGATATTGTACAAGAAACTTATGTGCGCATCTGTCAAATAGAAAATAAAGAAAATATTTCCTCACCAAAGTCATTTATGTATAAAACGGCTCGTAATTTGGCATTAGATTATCAAAAACAAGCAAACATCAGGCTCGTTGATGGTATTGAAGATATGGAAGCATTGGAGCAGGTATTATCCAATCACTCCAAAGATGAAATGTATGAAAATGCTTTAATCGATAGTGAGTTCGCACATTTATGTGAGGCAGTTAGACAATTACCTCAACAGTGTCGTAAAGTTTTTGTCTTAAAGAAAGTTTATGGTTATTCGCAGCGTGAAATCGCTGCACAATTAAATCTTAGTGAAAGTACCGTGGAAAAACATATATCAGCAGGCATGAAACGTTGCACATTATTCATGCGTAAAATTAACAGTAGTGTTAACAAGAATAGCTCTAATGCTTCATCAATCATGGCAGGAGTATCACATGAGTAATATTCATCAACTTCATGCAAAGGGCAAACAGAATAATATTCTAGCAGAAGAAAAACGCCTGGATGAAGCAAGTGATTGGATTGCAAAACTTGATCGCGGCTTGGATCAGGACGAAAAATCGTCACTACAAACCTGGTTAGTTTTATCTCCCCTAAATCTTGAAGTATTATTTGAAGTAGCGAAAATCTGGGACAAAATGGATGAGCTTAGTCGTTTATCTGATTTGTTTCCGCAAAGGACCGTTACGCAGAAAAAGTTGCCGAAATGGATAGGTGCAATGGCTGCTTCAGTAATTTTTGCTATCACCATTGGATTTTATCAAAGCGGTATTAATTTCTCATCGTTTGGACAATCAGAACAATCATCTGTCGTTGTTAAACAAATGAATTATCAGACTGATGTTGGGGAAAGTAATACCATCAACTTACCTGACAACAGTAAGATAATTCTAAATACCAACAGCTTTGTCCAAATAAGGTATACCACTACTGCAAGAATAATCGAATTACATCGTGGTGAAATTCATATCGATGTTGCCCATGACAAAAATCGGCCATTAAGTGTTATTGCTAGCGGCAAAGTGATTCAGGCAGTTGGTACTTCCTTTAATGTGGAAGTACGCAATGAATTGGTAGAGCTTATTGTTACTGCAGGCAAGGTATTAGTTGCAGAAAAACACAATATTATAGCTGATATGGGTTTTATGGACATAGATGCGTTGGCAACAAGGCTACCACGAAGTTCAATGGCAATCTCAAAAGGTGAAAAAGTTGAGTTAGATCTTACTGGTAAAGTGATTGAAAAAATCATCAAACTTGACCCGATAGACGTTGCAGCTAGTTTGTCATGGCGTCACGGCAATTTAATATTTAGAGGGGAGTCGTTGGCTGATGCGATGGCAGAGATTAGTCGCTATACCGATATAACGTTTGAATTATCTGATGATGAAAGACTTAAAAAGGTACAGGTTGCTGGTGTATTTAAAACGGGTGATGTTAAAGGTTTACTTGAGGTATTAAGTAATAATTTTAACATCAGTTACGAAAAAGTTAGCCGCGATAAAATTATTTTGAAATATACTGGTTGATTTTCAAAGATGTCTTCCCTTGCATGTCGATATAATCCGACGCCCCATTACGTAAGTAATGGGTTTTTTACGTTTAATTGATGAATCGTTTTTCATATCAAATTTAAAAATAACAATAACAATAACAATTAGGACAAAATTTATGATTACCCCCTCGTCTAATGATTTACAGGCAACATTTCCTGAGATTAAAGATACTCCCGACTCCATTCTTTATGTCTTCTTTATTTCAGCGGTAGCAGCACTTGGTGGCTTCCTGTTTGGTTTTGACTCAGGAGTGATAAATGGCACAGTTGGCGCATTAGGCAATGCTTTTAATTCTAATGATGTTTCAACCGGCTTTAATGTTGCCTCTGTTTTACTCGGCTGTGCATTTGGTGCACTAGCTGCTGGACCGTTAGCAGATAATTTTGGTCGCAGAGCGATCATGATATTAACTGCTGTTATTTTTGCGATCAGTGCTTTTGGTTCTGGCTTCGCTGATTCTTCTGCTGAATTCATCTTTTATCGTTTATTTGGTGGTTTAGGTATAGGAGCTGCTTCAGTATTAGCACCAGCCTATATTGCCGAAGTTGCTCCGGCTGCGATACGTGGACGTTTGGCAACGTTGCAACAACTGGCCATTGTACTTGGCTTATTTGCTGCCTTTTTAAGTAATTTCCTCATTTCCTCAAATGCTGGTGGTGCCGAAGGTATTTTAATGCTTGACCTTGCGGCTTGGCGTTGGATGTTTTGGGTTGAACTTATTCCAGCTATTTTATTTTTAGTTGGTGTGTTATTTATCCCTGAATCGCCACGTTACTTAGTTGCACAGGGCGAAATTAAAAAAGCTAAAAAAGTGTTCAGTAAAATATCATCAAGCCCTGTAGATAAACAAATAGAAGATGTTAAACGATCATTACATGGCGATAAAAAGCCGAGTATTCGTGATTTATTTATAGATGGCGAGAAAAAAATTCATCCGATCATTTGGGTTGGCATTGCACTTTCAGTTTTTCAACAATTTGTCGGCATCAATGTCGTTTTTTATTACGGCTCAGAGTTATGGCAAGCAGCAGGCTTTGATGAATCACAGTCACTGCTTATTAACGTTATGGCCGGAGTAACCAATATAGTTTCAACATTTATTGCCATCGCTTTGGTTGATAAAGTAGGTCGTAAACCCTTATTACTGGTTGGTAGTATCGGCATGTTTATCAGTCTTGGTGCTTTAACTTATATTTTTGGCAGCAGCGGTCTTAATGAACTGGGTAAACTTGCTCTTAGTGACAATATGGGTACATTCGCTTTAATTATGGCAAATTTATTTGTTGTGTTTTTTGGTTTGAGCTGGGG
Organism: Colwellia sp.; assembly: GCA_013215655.1. Classification (GTDB taxonomy): domain Bacteria; phylum Pseudomonadota; class Gammaproteobacteria; order Enterobacterales; family Alteromonadaceae; genus Colwellia_A. The sequence continues at coordinate 30,496 of JABSOX010000026.1, read as the reverse complement.
ACCTATTGTCTGGGTATTGCTTGGTGAAATGTTTAACAATCGCATTCGCGGAGCGGCATTAGCGGTAGCTGCAAGTGCACAGTGGATTGCAAATTTTGCTATTACGATGACCTTTCCAATGATGTTAGGAAGTATTGGCCTAGCGGGTGCCTATGGCTTATATGCTATTTCAGCATTCATCAGTATATTCTTTGTTATTAAATATATTAAAGAAACACGAGGTGTTAGCTTAGAAGCGATGTAATAGTATTCATTTCAAAAAAGTGTGGTGATTAACCACAGGACTATCATTTTGAAGCCCTGTTCTTAACCGAAAGTTGCTTTTTTGTAATAAAAGATTAGCAGGTTGAAGCTTATTTCAACTTGCTAATCTATTGTCAAAATCAAAATCAATAGCCCGTGAGCAAATAAACTGACCAATCTAAAATGTTATAACCTATTGGCATTATCATTAAGTAAGCACTGGCATATCCTAATCTTCTAATCGATAAGTGATAACTTATTGTCATTTTAAGGCCAAAGCAGGGTCTTAATAATTCTGTTCTTCTAATGATTTCAAACCCGATGAAACATGCTGCACTAGTGCATATAATTAACAGTAATGGCTCAAGTATGGGTCCTAAATCCAATGATGAAAGATTGTAGCCAATAACGATAATCAACGTTTGGTGAAGTATATAAAACGGATATACCGCATCGTTAAAATACTTTAACTTTGTAGACTTTCGATTAAGAAATTTATGAGCTAAAGCAAATACCGTTAATATGCCAAGTATGCGCATCAAGCTGTAATTAAAAAGACCAGCCATGACTAGCCATTGATTAGTTATTTCACCACCTTTTATAAGGTCTAGCCACACCAAGTTGTAAAAGGTGATAAAAGATACACAGCAGATTACGGAAGAGATAAGCAATGGCTTTATTGCCTCACTTATTCGTTGCCAAAAAGTAAGGTTCCAGCCAATTAAATAACCGTAAACAATAAAAATAAAACCTAATGGATAACGAACGGTATCTTGATCCCAGCTCAGCTGAATTAAAAATATCGGCATAACTGCACAAGTTATCGCAACTAAATAATGTTGCTTAACTAACCGGTTGGTCGCTTTGTTAAACCATTGTGAATTTAAAAGTGGTAAGAAAAAGATCAGTCCTAATGAATATTGCCATAATGCTCGGATAAACCATAAATGATTAACATCCATATGTGGCCAAATACCGGATTGATATTTAGCAAATACCTCACTATTTGTTGAGAAAAATTCTTGCAGAAATTGCCAATAATTCATATTGAGATCACCATTTTGGGTCATCTCAATATATAACTGTGGTGGAACCACCACTAAAATACCAAACAACAAGGGTAATAATAATCGCAATGAACGCATACTAATAAATCGCCATAAAGAAACTTTTGCTAGAACAAACTTAATCGCGATACCTGAAATTACCCATAAAACGGCCATGCGCCACGGCTCAAGAATGAGCATAAAACTTTCTAGGGTTTCTGACTGGTAGGTACTTTTAGCGTGAAATCCCCAATTAGCGGTATAGAACATACCGGTATGAAATAAAATTAATAAGCCAAAAACAATAATACGTAACCAATCTAGGTCGTAGCGACGAGCAGGCATATCTTGACTGTCAGGAACAAAATACTTTAGTAAGGATGTTGTTATTGTCGGATTATTTATCTTCATATTTTGTTATCATCGTCTATAAATATACATGCATCTTGTATGAATTAGTTTTTAATTAAAGCTAAAAAGGCTTAACAAACAACGTATAGGGATAAGCGGTGGCTGATAGGGATGATACTTTTCTGCTACGGGACAAATAAAAGATGAAGAGCAAATTAATACATTTTCAAAAATACAAATTGGGCTATGAAATTACGTTTCTAATTTTTTATTTTTTGATTAATAATGGCATCTCAGCAACTTCCGAAATCATGGAAGCAGGCCGTAAAGGTGAACCCGCATTTCAATTGTGGGAACCGTTTGTATGGGAATACTCAAGCGCTATTGGTGTTTTGTTATTATTTCCAGCACTGCTCTATTTATTAAAAAAATGGCCATTTAGTTGGATCAATATTAAAACGTCCTTGGTTATTTATTTAGCCAGTTCACTTGTTTTTTCGGCTTGCCATATCGCTATTATGGTGGCAATTAGAAAAATAATTTACTGGCTGCAAGGACAATTTTACGATTTTGGTAATATCGGCTATGAGCTTTTATATGAATATCGTAAAGATTTATGGGGTTTTATTTTCTTTATTGTGCTTATTAAAAGTTATGGTTTCATTTTAAGTCGTTTACAGGGCGAAGCTAATCCTGTCGAGGTAGGTGAAGATGAAACGATTAACAATAATATTGAAAGATTATTGGTTAAAAAATTAGGTAAAGAATTTATTATTCGGGTTGAAGATATCGAATGGTTAGAGTCGTCAGGTAATTACGTTAATTTACATATTAAGCAGCGTATTTATCCGATGCGAGCAACGATGAGCAATCTCATCCCTAAAATCGAAAATAAAGGTTTTTGTCGTATTCATCGCTCTTATGCAATTAATTTGGACTTAATAGATTCAATTACGCCATTAAGTAGTGGTGATAGTGAAGTGAAACTAATTAATGGTAAAGTTCTTAATTTATCAAGACGTTATAAAGAAGAGTTTAAACTTAAATTAGCTTAGATAAATTTAAGCTTAACAAATAAGAATAAAAATTAAGGATAAAAATGTTGTCACGTACAGTCTTATTATTGATTACTGCAATGCTGTTTGTACCTATGTCGTTATATGCTGAGCCAGCTGCAGAAAATAATTGTTTAACGGTTGATAATTCTGAAATTGTTAAATCAATTGAGGGGGGTAAATATCGATTTAGTAATAAGGTTGATGAACAAGAGTTAGTAACTTTTGACTATGCGGAGAATCAACCTTTTGAACAATACTTAGCTTACGCGCGACAATTAATTGAACAGAAAAATCCCCGTGCACAGCAATACTGTCCCATTGATAATGACGTTTTTAGATTACTGTCAAAACAAAATTCATGGAAACGATTGGCACAAGTCAGTGATTTTATTGCACCATTTGAGTTAAAACAAATAAATAATGATAAAGCGATTTTGTTGATCCATGGTTTGACTGACTCTCCTTATGTTTTTCATGATTTAGCTGCGTTTTATTATCAACAAGGGTTTACTGTTCGTACGCTACTTTTACCAGGACATGCAACAGCTCCAGCTGATTTAATTGATGTTGAACTGTCGCAATGGCGTCAAGCAACGGACTATGCGATTACTCGCACCTTAGGTGATTTCGATAACGTATATTTAGGTGGTTTTTCAACAGGCGGCGCTTTAATACTTGATTATCTTATTACTAACGAAGATGCTAATAAAGAGCCGAACGATAAAATAAAAGGTCTCTTTTTATGGTCGCCTGCCTCAAAAGCAAAGAGTGATATAGCTTGGTTAGCACAATATGTCGATCTTATTCCATTTCTTGATTGGGTTGGGAAAGATGCTGATAGCGATTTTGCTAAGTATGAGTCCTTTCCTTTTAATGCGGGCGCACAAGTACATGACTTGATGAATGATGTTTATGCTGACAATGTCGACTTACCGATAAAAATTAAAAATATCCCGATGTTTGTCGTTGTTAGCGAACATGATCAAACGATTAGTACTGATGCTACCTTAGGACTTATTTCTCAATGGCATAATTCTTCTCAACAAATGAATAGTGGCTCAGATACGGTTATTTATTATGGCAATGCTGATAAATCCAAGCAGCAGTTACCGAAAAACTTAAATCTGATAGTTCCAATTTGCAATGAAGCTGAGCTTTGCGCAAAAGTATATGATGTTGCTCATACATCGGTGACCAATGCGCCAACGAATAGGCATTATGGTGTAGATGGACAATATCGAAATTGTAGTCATTATGTTAGTGATATGGTTATTTATCAGCAATGTAAAATGAGTGAACAAGTGATCGTTGGTGAAAAAACTGCGCAAAATCTGCAACTAGGTAAACCTTTATATCGGCTTACCTATAATCCTTATTATCAGCAAATGTTAAATGAAATTAAGACTTTTTTGAAAAAATCTGACGCTGCACAAAGCGAATAAGTAATAACAGTATTAAACCCATACCCATTACTCCACCGCCTGAGTTGCTCTGTGGAGGACTTACTACGGGCGGCGTTACTACTGGAGGTAAAGGTTCACTTACCGTAAAAGTGACTTGAGCCTGTGAAGTCATTTCAATTGAATTTTGTACTCGAGCTATAATGGTATGTGTACCAGCTTCAAAAATTTTACTAAAACTTATCGCTTGTACGATTACTTCATTATTAAATAGCCACTGAATATCCGTGCTAATATCACCATCATTCTGATCTGTTGCTGTTGCACTAAAACTCACTTCTTGCCCTGAATCGTATTGGCTATCATCGACCGGAGAGCTAATGATAATTTCTGGTGGCAGAGTTGGAAGAGATATTATTGAAATTTGCCATTCTAAGGTCGTTTCATTGCTTGCACTATCAACTACTTTTGCTATAACAGTGTAATCACCAATTGCAAATATGTACTCAAAATCAGCACCAGTTCCATCAGCTTCAACATTGTTAATCCACCAGGTTACTTGTGAGCTGATATCCCCATCTTCATCATCTTGAGCGCTTAGAGAAAATAGCACTGTTGGTTGCGTTGTTGTGTGTGAAGCTTCTGGTGATATGTGTGTTAATACGGGAGCTTCATCAATAGGTAGTGCATCATAAGCTTGCTGGCAGTCTAGGCTGGGGAAGTTACGACCTTCACTATCAGAAACCATAGCACTGCCGTTTTCCACTAATGCTCTACGTAATTCTGTGGGGGTTAAGTTTGGTCTTGCCTGACGCAGTAATGCGGCACATGAGGCCACCAAAGGTGATGCCATGGAAGTTCCAGCATAATTTGATATGCCGTGATTACGACCTGTTGCCGTCATTAATGCACCGGGGGCAACAATATCAACGTTTTCACTGCTATTACTAAAACAGGTTATCTCACCTGCCGTGGGGGATGGTTCATTGCAAAACCCGGTATAGCTACTGATACGGTTATCCCATGTTGCTCCAACGGCAATAACGTTGCTTAAACATGCAGGAGCAGTGATCGCTGTGTTGTCACCTTCGTTGCCTGAAGAAGAAAATAAGGTGACACCTCTAGCGTGAAGTTGATTAACTGCGCTGGCTAAAGATAGTGTCCAACTAGTGCTATCATCGCATGCTGACGTAAATAATTGGCTAGTGCCAATGCTCATATTAACGATTTTTACATTAGGTAATTCGGTGATGATGTGATCAAGGGCTGATACCACTTGTGAGGATGAGTCAAAATTGTTATCGGCATCTAATATTTTAAGTATGTGTAAAGTAACTGCAGGTGCACCACCTTGTGGTGCAATGTTTCCTGCTCCTGCAATAATACCCGCGACATTGGTGCCATGACCATTCTGATCATAAATAGAGGTATCACAATCACTCGAAAAACATTCTTGAGAGGCAACTCTGTCGGCAAAGTCAGGATGGTCTTGATCAAGTCCTGAATCAATAATAGCGACTTCAATTCCATTACCTGATAAAGGCAGTGCTTTAACTAAATCAATATTGGTTTGTGGAATAGCATCATTGAGGTGACCACTACCACCACTGTTATCTAAACCAATTTTGTGCACTAAAGGTGATTTAGCAAGTTGCCTAATAGAGGCTGCCGAAGCTCGAATGACTATTGCTGGCACAGTTTTGTAACTTCGGATAAGTTGATAATTTTCAGGTGCTATTGTGGAAAGAATATTGCTACGGTGTGAAGATATCTTTTTCTGCTGTTGCGCTTGTACAGATAAATAAGGAGTACTTTTTTGGCTGGAAATGGAGTTTTTATTTACTAGTGTAATATTTGTGTCATTACCAAAATAAACAATATAAATTGCAACCTCATTGGTCATGTTAGCTATTACATTTTGATCAAATTTACTTTTGAAGATATTTTGATCATTAACCGTGGTTGCTGCATGAACGGTTAAATTAACCAATAAACCAAAAACAAAGAATAGCTTGAAAAATATTTTTACCATGAGAGTTCACTTATAGATGTGATGTACAAAAATGCTAATGACATTGTCGGCTAGACCAGTTTTTTTTTCAATACTCATAACAGAATAAATAGCATTACCTCTCGATCCGTATTTCACTTTAATTCGATATTATCGCCTTGCTTAAGATGCTTTGCGTAAGTGCTTTTAACTTTATAAATTACGAAATTTCACTTGTTTTTGAATATTATTGACAGATAATTTTAAACTTAACAGTGTTACTCAAAACTTGACGTAGCATTTTTAGTCGCAAAATATGTGAATGAGCGCTCAACAGCATCATTAAGTGTTGGTATTGCGAATCGGTAAGAATATGTCAAAAGTGCTGCCCTTATCTTTTAGTGAGCGGACATTAATACGCCCGTGATGATTTTCGATAATAGATCTGACGATATGCAACCCTAAACCTGTTCCTTTACCAACAGGTTTAGTGGTAAAAAAAGGGTCAAAAATATTTTTTAAATGTTCTTCAGCTATACCTGCACCATTATCCTCAAAACTTATTTTTACTTGGTGCTGTTCAATGCTCGAATTTATCAGTACTTCACCTTGTTTTTCAATGGCATGAGCTGCATTTACCAGTATATTTATAAATACTTGCAATAGCTTCTGTGGAAAGCCCATAACTTCTACGTTCGCGTTTAAGCACTTAATAATTGTTACTTTGTATTTGAGTTCGTTGGTAGCAAGAGTGAGGCTTTTTTCAATTATATCATCAATAAAAATTGGTTCAGGCTCCTCATTGTCAACATGAGCATAATTACCTAAATCTTTTATAATTTTTGCTATTCTAATCGTTCCTTCTAAAGTTGATGCTACTAAGGGGTCGATATCTTTGATAACGAAGTCGAGATCTTCTTGCTCATAGAGTTCTTGTGCTGCTGCGTTTGTATCATCACAATTTACAAGTTTTATATAGGTCAGCAAGGGTTGTAAATAACCGTCTAAAACGTCAATGTTGCTACGAATATAGCCAACAGGATTATTAATTTCATGAGCGATACCTGCGGATAAGCGACCAATAGAAGCTAATTTTTCAGCATTAACCAATTGCTCTGTTAATGCCGATAGAGCTCCTTGATTGTGTTTTCTTTCATTAATATCACTAATAGTAATGAGATAGTTAGTGTTTTTATCGACAGCAATACTTCTTCCTGAAAATTCTATATATGGATTGGCGAAATTGGGTGCTAACAAAGATTCGACATTGCTTTTTAGTGCCATTTCTTGATCGAACTGGCCATCCAATGTGGCGAGTGCGGGTAAAAAAATAGCGACATTTCTGCCAACTATGCTCTCCTTAGACGATGAAAGTAGCTTCCCAGTTTCAGTATTACATTCTTCTATTATTCCTTTATCATTCAGTAATAACAATGAACATGGAATAGTATCCATTATGGTGTTTATTTTTTCATTTACTTTAGTCACATTAAGACGTTCTTGTTCCGCTTTTTGCTTTTCAATGGTAATACGTTGGGTAAAGTTCTGAATAGCCGAAGATAAAGTAATAACTTCTTGCGGAGCATTTACTTGCCTAAACTCTATATGCTGCTTGGTATTTTGAGATTGTTGAGCCAATGTAGTAATGTTTTCAATGGGTTTTACAATATACTTGCTAAACCATGAAACTATCAGTAGCACTAATAATAAGTACAAAGATACGACCACCCAGGTCAATATGGTTAAGCGATTAGTTGCAATGGTTAACTGCTTAGACAAATAAGTGTGATCTTTTGAAACTTGCGAAGAAAGTTGCTCTAAAGTAGCAACGTAGTGGGTGGTGATTTTGTCGGATTCGGCGATTGAAGATTGCCAAGTTTTCATATCATTGATTGATAATTGTGAAAATGAATTCATTATTACGTCATTTTGTTTTATCGCCATAATAAGTTGATAGGCTAAATGACCTGTATTGCTGTCATTAGCTTTCATTTCAATCGCAGAAAGGGTTTGGATAAGTTGGTCTGATTGCTCATCGAGACCATTGATTAAATAAGTTTGCTGACCAGAGAAAAGTAGATCTTGCGTAGTTAACCAAATTTGAGTCATGGTAAACATGTGGTCAACGGTTTGTACCATTAATATTGATTCAAAATGGGCGCGAGAGAGCTCTTCGACTTTTTGATATTGATTCCACAGTGTCGCAAAGATAATCATCCCCGATAGTAGCGTCAAAACTGCCAATAGCTGATTATAATTAGAAATTTTCATAACTCAGTCCGCTATTTATTCGCTTTTTATTACATATAATTACTCTTGATAACCGTTTTTACTTAAATGACTCCAAGTCAGTTCCCCATAAGATCTCTGTGATCAACAAGGTTTTTAGTGCACATCTCAGTACTACATTTACTAAGTCGGGTGCATCTTGTACTTTAGCCAACACAAGTTCATTAGCCGATATACCATCACTACTTAACAGCCCTTTTAACTCTTTAAAGTTTTTTCCAATAAATATATTTTTAAAAGATTCATCGTTAATAATCTTCTTTTTAGGACTTCGACAGCGTTGAAAAGCAAAATTTAGGATGGTTAAATCTTTATCTATCGCCCATATTATCTCAACCAATCCCCATTTACTTTGTTCTGATCTGACGTGCACATAACCTAGCGCTTGCTTGTCTTTCATCACCACATATAAGGTGTGTCTACCCAATTCGTTAAAATGTAAATCGTTGCTGGGAAGTGCACGCTTTACCTGCGCTCGAATGCTGTCATCTACTTCTTTAACTATAGACAACTGATTGGTTTTTTGAGGGAAAAGCTGCGCAATTTGAGCTACCGGATCACGTAATGAGCAATAAGCAGTGGCATTGGTACTTTGAGAAAATAAAATAAGCAATATCAATGTAATGAGTGTTTTCATCTTAATACCTCAACCTTAATTGAAGTCTAAATAGGGCTTCTTTCTCAGCCGATTTAGGCGTGGTTAATTGTTTACGAGCAGACATACTGACTTCTAATTTGGAATTCAATTGATAACTGAGTCCCATATTTATCAGTCTTTGAGGAGCAATTTCCAGCTCTCGGTCCAAAAAAACATATTGTGTATATAATTTTAAACGTTCGTTAATTGATGTCTTGTTTAATTCTAGCAGAGCAGTTTTTTCTTTTTGCCATTGGTATTTTTGCTTATTATCTTTTCCTAAAGCAATTTCACCTAAAATCCCCCAAGTACCCCAATAATATTGCCAATCAATAGCTACTTTCTTTCTCTTAATATTATCAATTTCACCATCAAAAAACGAAAATCCAATAACAAAGTCATGAAAGCTAAGTGAGCCGATACGCCCCGATAAAGCATAAGAATTATTAATCGACTGAGGTTTATCTTTGCCTCCTAGCGTATAACTCATACTATATTCAAGGTGTTTTAGTACTTTATTGAGTCCTAGTCCCCAATCTAATTTTGCACCCAAATTCTTCCCATGGTGGTAGTCGAGTAGGCGACCATTGGTATCTATACTCTCTTCCAAGCCAAACGGAAAAGTGAAATGGCCCAGTCGAATATTGGGCAACCAACTAGGTCCTGCAGTGTAATTGACGTGTGCTTCTCGAATGATAAATTCACTGTCATTTTTTGAATCAAACATCCAAGGAAAAGGTGTATGGTTTGATAGTTTAGTAAAATACAACTGTGCTACCGTATAACCAATATCTCCGGTAGGACCAGTAAATACCTTATGGGTATCTAATCCAAGAGCATAAATACCACTGGTATTATTTGTTGCATTATTCACATTGATACGGGCACTTGCATCGAGACTCCACCTTAAGTTATCGGTAATGTCTGCATCTGCCGAAGTAGAAAGCAGTAAATATAGCGTTAAAAATAAAAGCTTCATCACTATTCCTATTTTTTAGTTTAACGATTCGTAATGCACAGGATGTCTATTTAAGATGATGTTGCCAGTGCGTACGGCTTCATTTAAAGAAGATTCTGCATTGCCGATCAAATCGTCACTTAGCGTATCTTCTAAATTAGCAATGCCAACACAAGGTCGTAAAAACTTAGTACTATTTTCTAAATGCCAAGATATACGCTTAGCTAATAGGGCAGCATCATCAGAATTCGTTTCAGAGAGTAAAAGAGCATAGGTATTTGAATCCCACCTTATGATTTTATCTGATGATCTTCGCTTTAATATTTTTTCTATTTCGCACTGAGTTTCTTGGCTCGATTGCTCTCTATCATGCGTTTCAACCTTAATCATCAGGATGCTTAAAGGGTGTCGGTAACGCTGCGCTCTAGCAATCTCAAAATGTAATTCTGTCGACAAAAAAAACTCTTTTGATAATACCTCGTCAATATTTGCAATCGCTGCACCGAGGGCCGATGATGACTTAAATAAACCTCGCTCAATACGAATCAACAAGGTATTAATATTGAATGGCTTAATGACATAATCGTCAGCACCTGATAATAGACCCGCACTTTCTTCTGTGATCTCACAAGTCAGCATTATGATTGTAGTCGCGGCAAATTTGCTGTCACGTCGTAAAATACGACAAGCTTTGAGGCCGTCCATAATAGGCATACGTATATCCATTAGTATCAAATCGGGAGGAAAATCTTTGGCTAGCTGTATTGCTTCTTTGCCATTGCTAGCTTCGGTGATCGTTACTAATTTTTTAATTTTGTTGAATTTGCGTTGTATTCCTCGAATAAGCGTTTGTCTAACACCAACTTCATCATCAACAATGAGAATGTTTTTAAGTGGCAACATGAATACCTCCTTAATGATCGGTTATATCAGGCTACTTAAGTTATCAACCGGTATATTGAGTGTAGGACTGCAAGTGGTTCAAAACTTACGAGCAGGTAACTAATTTCCAGAGTTGCAATTGATATACCAGTTGACAATCATTCGATAGGATTTGTCTCTAGTAGGGATAGGCTATTGGCTAAGAGATAAATATCTATACAGATAATTAAATTTTTGCTGTGCAAAATAGGAATAATCGCAAAATGCGACGCAAAGCCTAATTAAAAATGCATTGAGGTGGGCAATGGTAATCTTATGGTGAAAACGCTACCTGCCCCCAATTGGCTTTCAACAAATAATGCTCCGCCATGGCTTTTAATTATACCATTAGAAATAGATAGTCCAAGTCCTGTTCCTGTACCGATTCCTTTGGTGGTAAAGAAAGGATCAAACACTTTAGTTATATTTTCGGTTGAAATACCAGAACCATTGTCCGCTATAGATATTATTATGTTTGAGTTTTTAACTGCACAGGTGATAGTGATTTCACCTTTGTCCGTAATAGCATCGTTTGCATTCATTAATAAATTGATAATCACCTGACTTAATTCATTGGGGAGACAGGCATATAAAGGGAGTTCTGACAAAGATTTTGTTAAGTGACACTTATATTTTAACTCGTGCCAGACTAAGTGTAGGGCGGGTTCAATGACATCTGCTTTTAAATCCACTCTAGTAAATTCATTATTTCCGACATATGCAACTTTTTTTAGATCTTGCACTATTCCCATTATCCTATCTACACCCTTACTTGATTCGTGTAACAGTGTAATAATATCAGACTGTATATAATCGAAATTATGTGTTGATTTTAATTTTCGTATTGTTTGTAGACATTCTATTGTTCCTTGCTTATCTGATTGATTTATATTTCCCTCTAATTCGCTATAGTGTTGTAGGATTAGCTGTATGGCGGTTATATATTCAGTCAGTACATGAATGTTGCTTTTTACAAAACCTGTAGGGTTATTGATTTCATGGGCAACTCCTGCCGCCAATACTCCTATTGAAGCAAATTTTTCTGACTGTACTAGTTGCTGTTGCTGTTCTTTTAGTTGCTTAGTGCGTAACTCTATTTTTTCCTCTAATTCCATCGCATAATTATTTATTTCTTTTTTTGCTGCATCAATTTCGAGGTTGGCAATGACTAAATCACCTCCTTGGATAACGAGTAGCTCGTTGTATTTTTTAAGCTCTCTCTCTCTTTGCTTTATACGTGCGATAAATAAGAATAAAACAAAAAATAGAACTAATAGAAAACTAGACAAGAGAATAAAGGTTTTTTGTAATGATGACTGGTTCTGATTTTCGGCGATACTAACGGGTAATAATACTTCGATAATGCCGCGCACATCTCCGACTTTCCAATCATTCTTAGGTGTGTCTGGATGATTATTGTGACACTCAATGCAGCTCGGGCGCATTATGTCAGCAACCGCGTAGCGAATATATTTTTTATCGTTAGTTTCTTCAAATCGATAATATGGGATATCTGGCTTTTGAAGAAGATTCTGCCACGCTTCTTGAGCAAATGAACCACTAAATGTTTTTTTACTTTCTTGAATACGCCATGGAAAAGGGAACGGGCTATATAAAGCGGTTTTAGCTCCTGACTGGAATTTACCTATTTCTTCACCCAAGGCCATACTTAAAGTCGCAGGAAGCGGGATAGCATTTTTAATATTCTTATAATCATGAGTTACTGTTAACAATTTACCTTCTGCTTTGGTGATGGTATTGATGACTTCGGAAGTATATAGCGTGCGAAATGATGCCAAGGCTTCTAAATATCGTTGTGCACCTGATATTGAATACTCGTTTGCAGAATTTTCTGATATTTTTAGGACATATATGTAAGTTACCACAATACTAACCACCATCAGTAGCATGGCTATTGTTAGTGTCTTGGAGTTTAAGAATAGTGGATTGAACCCTGTACTACGTCTGTCTTTTATCATAATTATGCCGTGAAAAATGTTATTAATTAATAGTTTACTTGGAGATTTGAAATGTCTATTGTAAATAACTATAGTCTAAGAAAGATAATGTTTTTTTATTTGATTTTTTAAAAATGATATTTAATAACCGCAGTGAAGCTAAAGCGGCTAGTGAGTTTGAGGAGCAAACTTATGGAGGAATTATAGTTGTTGTAATGGTAGAGAAATAATAGCTTGTGCGCCTTGTTTACCTTTTCTATTTGTTAATTTAATTAAACCACCATGGTTAAACATAATCTGTCTGCAAAGTGTTAAACCAATGCCGCTACCTTGCGGCTTGGTACTGTAAAAAGGTACAAATAAGTTTTCTTTATTGGCAATACCGCTACCTTGATCGGCAATAACAAGATGTAAATACTTTTCATCTTGTTGATAGCTAATCTCAATGATTTTTTGTGGAAGTTGTAACATCGCCTCTCGAGCATTTTTCAATATGTTAATAAGTACCTGCTCTAACTGGCTTTTATCTGCCGAAACTAAGGTGCTAATCGACGTATTAATTGTTGACTGTGCAGTCTCACTTGGCAATCGTAATTGGCAATCATCAAATAATTTAGCAAGTTGTATCACTAAATCATTTAAATCAAATTGGCTGTTATTTGGCTGCGGCAAGTGTGAAAGTTGACTATAGCTGGCAATAAAAGAGCTTAACGAACCAGCGCGTTCGTTAATAATACTGACACCTTCACATAATGAAATTCTATTTAAGGGCTTGTCTTCGTCTTGCAATTTCTTCTTCATCGCCTGACTAATACTGGCGATAGGTGTTAACGAGTTATTCATTTCATGACTTAATACTCTTAAAATGCTCTGCCATGATTTTCGCTCTTTTTCGACTAACAGCCTTTCAGCACTGGTTATTAAATACAGTTGATGTTGCTTACCATCACTTAAAAATGATTCTTTAAAAAGAAAATGTTCACCGCTTAGTTGTTGGTGGTCAAATTCGATAATACCAGCCTTGGCGGTACAGATTGTTTTTCCTAATTCAAAATCAGTTAATTGTATGGTGTTTAAATCAGTCTGCTCTTGGATATCACAGAGTAGGAGTTTTTTTGCAGAGTCATTTGCCATCGCAATGAAGCCTTGTTCATCAACGGCAAGTACCATGGCATCCATTTGTTGCATTATTTTTTCAAGTAAGAGGCGACTCTCTTTTGCTTCAATTTTATGTTGCGATAAAGTATCCGAGAGGTTATTGACTAGGGTGAGTAGTTCTTGAAAGGCTTGGTTGTGTTGTAAGCGGCCTCGTAAAGTATAATCACCATCAATCATTGATTCGATGATATTTGATAAGGTTCTAATTTGTTGTTCAGCACGTAGTTTGCTGGTCATTACCACAAAGGTAGCTAGCAAAGATAACACAATAATAATAAAGGCGATGAGGTAAGCGGATACGCCAGCCACAACTAATGAAATGGTGGATAATAACAAACAGGGCACACAGAGTATCAGTGCCAAATAGGTATGATCATCTTTATGTTGGAATCGGTTTCCAGTCATTAAAGGTGATTTAAATTTTTTAATCCAAGCCATATTTACTCATACGTCGATAAAAACCACTACGACTTAGCCCTAAAGATTTTGCTGTGTCTGTGGCATTGCCGTGATGATGTTTTAGTCTATTAATCAATACTCGTTGTTCTATATTTTCCATCGAAAGGGTTGCATCTTCAATAGATTGTGTACTTTGTATTGCCTCTTCCAGTAATAGGTCGCGCCCAGTAATCATCGGCTTTTTACAAGTAAATAACAGTCTTTCCATTAAATGACTGAGTTCACGGATATTGCCCGGCCAGCTGTATTGTTGGAGTTGGCTCACAGCATCGTCAGATAGTTGTGGTACTGGCCGATTATATTTGAGACTAAATTGTTGTAAAAAATGCTCTGCTAACGGTTTAATATCTTCAATGCGTTCACTTAATGAAGGGACTCGTAATTGAATGGTATTAAGACGGTAAAACAGATCTTGCCTAAATTGTTGTTCACTAATAGCTTTTTGTAAATCACTATTGGTGGCTGAAATAATACGTACATCGGCGGTTTGTGATTTACTGCTACCCACTACTTCATATTTTTGTTCTTCTAGTACCCGTAATAACTTGGCTTGTTGGGCAATAGGAATATTGGCAAGTTCATCTAAAAAGAGTGTGCCTTGTTCTGCCATTTCAAATCGGCCAACACGATTTTCTTTAGCGTCAGTAAATGCCCCTTTAACGTGACCAAACATTTCACTTTCAAATAAACTCTCTGGAATGGCGCCCATATTCACCGGTACAAAGGAGTTGTCAGCTCGTGCTGAAAGTTTATGCACATAGGCAGCTAACATGCTTTTACCTGTGCCATTATCACCGGTGAGGAGAATGCTCATATCGCTTTTTGCTAAATCACTTAATGTTGACATCAATTGCTGCATGGCTGGAGACTTGGCAATGATTTGTTCTTTTGATTCAGGAAAAGATTGTGAACTAAGTAGTTTATTCTCTTGGCTTAAACGTTGTAATTTACGATCGATTTTAGCCAATTTAATTTGCGTCTTAATAGCGCTGATAATGCGTTCATTGTTCCAAGGTTTTTGAATGAAGTCTTTAGCGCCAGCACGCATCGCATCCACTGCAATATCGATAGTTGCCCAACCGGTCATCACTATAATAGGTAGGTTTTCATCGAGATTTTTAATGGCTTCTACGAGCTGTAAACCTTCTGTACCTGAGGTGGTATCTTGTTGAAAGTTCATATCAAGCAATACCAGATCAACGGATTCTATTTTAAGGTTTTCGAGAACAGCTTGTGGTGTAGTCATCGCTATAATATCGAAATTTTCTTCCGATAAAATGTACTTCAAACTAGCAATGATATTAAGATCGTCATCAGCGATAAGTATTTTACTATTTTTCACAGAGGGTTATGCCTATTGATCAGAGAAAGTACTATTGGCTAATGTCTATTCGTATAATATATCACTTTTACAAAAATTCACTATGCCGTTATATCTTTATTGAAATAATTTCATTTTTTGAATGTATTCAAGGAAATAAAGCCCCGAAGGTTCAGGGCTTTATTTTTGCTTTATTTGTACATTAATTGATAGTTATTCGTATCTTAACGCTGAACTTGGTTCCATCACTACCGCTTTTCTTGTTGGTGCATAAATTGCCAGCATTACAATTAATGATAAACAGATAACGACTGCAGATGCCAATACAAAGTATAAGTAAACGGGGATAAGTCCTACCGAAAACTCATGAAAAACCGCAGAAATAAGCGCGAACAATAACAAGGCTAGGCCTAATCCTGTTATTAATTGTCTGCCACCTTGTTTGATAAACATGTTGATAATGTTTTTATCGGTTGCTCCTACAGCACGTCGTATACCTATTTCATGGGTGCGTTGGGCAACAGAATTAGCCGTTAATCCATAAATACCAACCAACGCCAGCATAAGTGAAAAAAGTCCAGTGCCAAAAATTACTTTCGACGTTAAACGCATACTATCGCGCATAATATTTCTGTTACGCTCCGCCGGTTGAACGGTCTGTGCAAGTTCAATGTTTCTATCTATTTCAAAAAGTGCTCTATAGAAAATCCCTTCAGTCTTTACACTACCTTTAATGGTTTTGTAGTATATTCTTTGACGTGGATTAATGAATTGCAGACCAGAGATATAGGTTTCATCTTCACTATCAAGTTTACCAAATATTGACCTTGGGTTCATGCGATTACTGACTACGCCAACAATGTAAAGTGACTCATCCTTACCTTCTACTTCAATAGTTATGTTTTTCTCAAGTGCAGATTCTCCAGGCCAATATCGATTTGCCATTGATTGGCTAATTAAGACGACTTTTCTGGCACCAATTTTATCTCTGCGGTTGAAGTGACGACCCGCGACAAGTTTTATACCTGAAAATTCGGTATCGCCAATGACAGTAAATGTATCAATACTTTGCCTTTCGCGGCTATCATCATAATCAAATTCACTTAACGTTATTGGAAAATGATTAAAGGTGGTCGCGTGCGCATCAATGACACTACTGTCACTTTTTATACGATCTAACAACGTCTCAAAAAGCTGCGCTTGTTCTTGTGGTGTTTTGTATTTGTTTATCGGTAAGTTTATGGTTACTCTCATGGTATCGCTATAATCGTCGCCAATTTCTAAATTAATAAATGATTGTGAAACATAGCCAGAAAGAGCGCCTATCAGCATTAAAAAAGCAACTAAAAATACTTGAATGGTCACAAGCAGTCGCGATAAACGACCTGCTTTTTTACTTTGTGCACCACGAGTACCATCCCTTAAGGTGGTATTAATATCTTGATGTGCAGAGCGCCATGCGGGTAAGAAAGCAGACAATGCAATAGTTACTAAGGTAACGACAATAGCCATGGCAAGCGTTTCTTTATCCATGCCCCAATGCCACCAAAATACAATGCTATTTGGCATCCACGAATGGAGCATAATTTCGGTATAATCTAGTGCAGCGCCAACCAGTAATATTGAAAGAATTGCGCCAACGATGGTAATTATAACGCCTTCCCACATTAATTGACTGATTAAACGTTTACTAGAAGCACCTAAAGCGGCACGAATTGCTGTTTCTTTTTGACGTTCAATAGAGCGAGCTAAAAGCAGATTACCAACATTGATACAGCCCAATGCTAAAATTGACCATGCAACGGCATTTAAAAATATAAAGGCAGTGTTACCGATACCGTTAACCTGCTCCATGGGATAGCTGCGTAAATGTATCACTTTTTTGGCTTCTGGCTGATTATAAAGCTCTACGGATTGTTGATAGAGTTGATCTAAAACAGCACTTAAGTTTTTTGTTGCTTGTTCATTGCTTATGTCATCTTTCAGTCGCGCGTAGGCGGTAAAATAGGATGAGGTATTTTGCTTGGTATTCAATTGGGATTGATTTAGAGGTAACCAAATTTTAGCAACACCAGGAAAGTGATAACCCTGCGGCATGACGCCAATAACGGTAGTTAGCATTTCATTTAAACGAATTGACATGTTTAGCACATCTTCATTGGCCGACAATTCATTTTGCCAAGTTTCATAACTAATAACGACAACAGGTGTTGCGCCAACAATCATGTCTTCTTGCTGTATGGTACGACCCATAATTGGTTGGGTACGACTAAATTTGAAGAAGCCACTATCAACATAGGTTGTCGGGATGTTTTTTCCGGTATCTTCGAATGATAATCGGGCATCTCTGGATTCATATAAGCCAAACTCAATGAGAGATGATTGCGTTTTAGCGATTTGCCTAAACTCATAAGCAGATAGCAGGTTTTGATTGGGATCCATATTCATTGAAATTCCAATCGTTTCTGTTGTTAATGCTAAAGCCGTTGCTCCTCCTGGTAGAGGCAATTCTTTATATAATGTTGAATATAAAAAAGAAAATGTGAATAAACTGATCGATAGACCACCCACTAATACCGATAACGTCATCGCAGTAAATTTAGGCGCCTTAAACAATAATCGTAATGAATATTTTATATCTATTAATACTGACATATTAGTCTCCTAGCTTGCTGCTAATTCAACCGCTTCTAATGAAGGTACAGAATTTCGATGTGATGGTATATTGGCATTATCCGCGATCAGACGACCATCAAACATTTCTAAACATCGACTCGCTCTTTTTGCGGATACGGGATCATGTGTCACCATGCAAATAGTGGCACCGTCTTGGTGTAGCTTGTCAAATAAGGCTAGTACGGCTTGTGCGTTTTTTGAGTCTAAGTTACCGGTTGGTTCATCGGCTAAAATAATCGTAGGGTCGTTAACTAAAGCTCGGGCAACCGCGACACGTTGTTGTTGTCCACCAGATAATTGTGATGGGTAATGGTCTTTACGGTGTGACATTTCAACTTTCGCAAGTACATCGTTAACTTTGTCAGTAATAACTTGCTTAGATAAGCCCGATTGGTAAGTTAATGGCAGCATCACATTTTCAAAAATAGTTAAGTCTGAGATCAGATTAAAGGATTGAAAAACAAAACCTATTTGTTCACTTCTTATCTTAGCTCTTTGGTCACGTGTTAAAGACGAAACGTCAACACCGTTAATATGATAAGTTCCTGATGTTGAAGCATCTAATAGACCTAGCAATGAAAGCAATGTCGATTTACCACAACCAGATTGACCACTTAATGACAAATATTCGCCTTTGTTAATGGTGATGTTAATACTGTTGATAGCGCGTGTTTCAATTTCTTCCGTTAAAAATGTTTTAGTTATATCTTTAAGTTCAATAAGTGCTGACATGTTAGTCTCCGATTAATTTTGTTTATAGCAAATTTTTTGGATGTTTTTACCGCTAGTGAGTTGCTGCTAATTGATCATGATTTCTTGATGTTCCTGCCAATCGGATGTATCCGAGATGATGACTTCGTCACCAACACTAAGGCCTGATAATATTTGAATTTGATTGACTGAACTTTGCCCTAGAGCAACGGTTTGTTTTTGTGCAAATTGTTGATCTTTGGTTAAGCGAAATAAGCCCGCTTTACTGTGTTTTGGCGCAAATACTGGACGTTTTACATAAAGCGCATTATCGATATTGCTTATTTCAATTAAACCATCAACGGTTAAATCTGGACGAGCTTCGTTAGGTAGAGCGCTGGTTAACTTAACATCAACTTGTACCATACCGGCGTTAACTGCAGGGTCAATGCGTATGACTTCACCAGTAATTTTAGAGGTGCGAGTATCAACCACTACCGTTTGCCCTAAAACAATATCACTGATTTTAATTTCTTGTACTTGTAGTTCAGCAAACAACGACTTTTGATCGGCTATTAGTGCAACACTACCTCCTACTTGAGTTTGTTCACCTAGTACTAATGACACCTGTTGCACTACACCGTCTGTTGTTGCTTTTATGGCGAGTGAAGCAACTTGGTCTTTAATACGTAAATAATTATTTTCAACCAAACCAAGACGGGCTTGTTGAGCCGTTTTAGTTGCTAATAGGTTAGCGTCCATTTTCACAACTTTTTGTTTTTGTGATTGCCAATATTGTATTTTTTGCTTTACTTCTAATTTACTGCGTTGGTAGTCTAAAGCGGATACCGTGCCGTTTTTCTGTTCAAATAATTGTGTTTCAGCGTCAAGTTTTAACTTACTGCCTTGATAGCTGTAGTCCGCTTCGACAACTGAATTTTTTAGGTCAAGTAATTGTGATTCTAGAGCGACAAAGGCGGCATGGTTTTCAGCTTTTTTCGCTTTAAACTCCCAACGTGCTTGTTCTAATTCGCGATGTAGTTCGGGATTAGACAGCTGCATTAAAATTTGCCCTTTGCTGACTATTGCACCGGCTTTTACAAAAGCTTGTTCAACACGTCCTGAAACTTGTGATGATACCCAGCGAATATTTTCGGGTTTTAAAACACCACTGGCACGAACGTTTACTCTAAAATTTCCCTGTTTAACGGTGGCAATAACGAGTTCATCTTTTACGACAATAAACGATGCGCTACCAACCATACTTTTAAAAAAGTAAGTTGAAAAAATTAATACTACTCCAACAGCAAGGTACCAATATTTTCTCCAAATGGGAGTTTTTTCTCTTGCTCGTATCGTATCCATAAATCATCTTTAAGTTGTTTTGCCTTAGCTAGGTAAATACAAGTGATGTGCCAATAGTGTGAAATCACATAACTTGTTGTAATCATTTGGATTATAGATAATTTCGTATCTGGCATGTACATATGTGTATCGATATTAAGACATCGATTTCACTTTGGTGTCTTAATATCGACACACTATTTTGAGTGCCTATGGATATCTTTCTTATTTGTTTTTGTTCTTTATTAATATTTTGTCTATAAATATAGTAATGGTCCTCAATTGAAATTCGTTATGTCACTTTCCTTTTTAGCTGAATCTGCAGAAATTGAACTACCACCATGGAAAGTGCTAGTCGTTGATGATGAAAAAGACATTCACACTATTACCAAAATGGCCTTAAAACGTTTTACTTTAGATGGTCGTGGTCTCGCTTTTTTACATGCTTATTCTGCAGAAGAAGGGCGACAAGTTTTATCAAGGGAACAAGATGTAGCTTTAATTTTTTTAGATGTGGTGATGGAAACGGACGATGCTGGCTTAAATTTAGCAAAATGGATCCGGGAAGAGTTAAAAAACCAACTGATTCGTATTGTGTTGCGTACTGGGCAGCCTGGACAAGCACCAGAAGAGCAGGTAATTGTTGAATATGATATTAATGATTATAAAGAGAAAACAGAATTAAATCGCAAGAAACTCTTTACTACGGTATTTTCGGCTTTAAGATCTTATCGAGATTTGATTAAAATTGAAGAGGCCAGATCTTATCAAGAGTCTTATCGTCAAGGGTTAGAACGTGTTATTGACTCAACCAGTGAAGTTTGGGAAAAGCGTACATTACAGCAGTTTTTTAGTGGTTTATTACAACAGGTCGTTTCACTTTTACGAATGAATCAAGCAGGATTATTGTTACAAATAAAGGGTGTAGGAGCCATTTATTCTGAAAATGATTATCAGATTATTGCGCAAATTAATGCTGATGACACAATTGATGACGAAACATATTTTTATTTGAATAAGGCAATAAAACAGAAAAAAAGCATTTTTGAAGATGATGTTTTGGTAGGTTATTTCCCTAGTCAATCGGATAAAGTGAGCTTGTTATTCCTAAAAGGAGTCACAAAACTTAATGAATTAGATAAGAAACTGTTAGAAGTGTTTTCTGCAAATGTTAGCCTAGCGTTTGATAACTTACTGCTAAATAGAGAGATAGTGGAGACGCAAGAAGACTTGATATATCGCTTAGGTGACGTGGTGGAATCTCGCTCTCATGAAGCAGGTGATCATATTCGGCGCATGTCTGAAGTAAGTTATTTTATTGCTCAAAAATTGGGTTTATCTGATGAAGAGTGTGATTTGCTTAAACAAGCTGCACCGATGCATGATATAGGTAAGATTGCTACGCCTGATAAGGTGTTGCTAAAGCCCGGAAAATTAAATGATGCTGAGATGAAAGTAATGAAAGAGCATCCTACAACGGGTCATAATATATTAAGTGGCTCACATCGTCCTATTTTACAAGCAGCCGCGATTATCTCTGAACAACACCATGAAAAATTTGATGGTAGCGGTTATCCAAAAGGCTTAAAAGCAGAAAAAATTCATATTTTTGCACGTATAGTCGCCGTTGCGGATGTTTTTGATGCACTAACCCATAAACGTTGTTATAAAAATGCATGGCCAATAGATAAAGTGATCGCAGTGATGAAAGATGGTTCAGGTAGCCATTTTGATCCAAAAATCTTAACGATTTTGATGAATAATATAGATGCTGCACTATTAATTAATGAAGAATATAGTGAGTGAATTTATTAGGGTCTTATATAGCTCCCTCTTAACAGATTATTCAGGTTTTATCGGAAATTTAATTAAATAAGCGAGGCCTTTACCCAGCTTGCTTTGCACATCGAGCTTACCTTTTAAAGAGCTTGTCACTAAGTTATAAACAAGGTGAGTACCTAAGCCACTGCCGCCTTCACCTCTTTTAGTCGTATAAAAAGGTTCAAAAAGTTGAGTTAATGCATGCTCATCCATACCAGCACCGTCATCCCGATAACGAATAATGATATTTTTATTTTTTTCATAAGCTTCAATCAATATCTTGCCTTCGTTGGTTTCATTAAAACCATGTTTAATTGAATTTATGATCAAGTTACTGATAATTTGCGATATTGCTCCAGCGTTAACATCAAGAGAAATGTTTTCATTACAATCAACTCTGATAGTGGCTTTTGAGCGCTTTAACCGAGGTTTTAACGATAAAATAACGCTGTGAATATATTGACTGAGATTAATGGTACGTAGCTCATTGGATGATTGGTCAACGGCAACTTGTTTGAAACTATTAATTAATTCAGCACCACGCTGAATATTGGTTTCAAGAATAATAAGCACTTCACTCATATCATCAAAAAAGGACATTAATTTTGACTCCGTTAATTCATTATTTTCAATGGCATGCTTAAGTAGTTTATATTCTTCTTGTAAGTGACTGATGCCGGTCACACATATACCAAGTGGGGTATTAATTTCATGGGCAACTCCTGCAACTAAACCACCCAGTGCGGCCATTTTTTCTTTTTGGATTAGCTCTTTTTGAGTTGATTTTAGCTTTAAGATTAGTTGATTCAGATCGCGGTTTTTCTGTTCTAAAAGGCGATGCTGAGTAGCAAGTTTAAGCTGTGATTCTTTTCTTTGTGTCGTATTGATGGCAGATTCAATAGCATTAGCGACATGTTTTGCAAAAAAGTCTAATAATTTAAGATCCTCTTGGGTATAAATTATTTTATGATCATAGCTTTGAATAACCATAATGCCATGTAATATATTGGTTGAAATAAGCGGTGCTGCCATCCATGAGGTAAAGTCATGAGCACCTAGGACTTCTTTTATTTCTCCCTGGGTCATTAGCGTGCAAATTTTTTCTTTATCTAATAAATGTGCTTTTCGAGTTCTAATGACATAAGAACTTAAACCTTCTCCGAGAGGAATTTTTTTATCTTTAAGGTCATTGGATTCCTTTTCATCAACAAAATAGGACAATGTTATCACTTGTTCTTCTTCTTCATACAAAGCGATAAAGAAGTTTTTGGCATACATTATTTTATTAATAATGTGATGAACTTCTTCAAAAAAGGGAGTTAAGTCTTGATCTATATTACTAATAGAAGCAATTTTAAAAAGTGCATGTTGAATTTTTTTATCACGCTTATAATTCGCAATTTCTTTACTTAAGTGATCGGTAAACTCTCCTGTAGACATTGATGTTTTTTCTGAATCTAAATCAAAATCAACAATGGCATTTGAAACAAGGTGGGCGATGTGCTCAAAAAAATATTGTTGTTCACTGGAATATAAAATTGACTGATCATAACTCTGCATAACTAAAGCGCCGTGGCATTTATCTATATTGTCAATCAATGGCACGCCAAACCATTGATTTGCTTTACTTCTTGATGCCCATAATACTGATGCATGTTCATTAAATGTACTGTCTTTTACACAAATCAATAGTTTTTTTTGATTGAGCAGTACCCAAGCTGTGGGTGATTGTTGATCATTTGAAATAGTAAATTTTCTATTAGGGTCAATAGGTTTATCATATTGATCAATATTGAATGGGAAATGAATTTGTTGTTCATGTCTATTATATAAAACTAAAAAGAAGCTATTAATGGACATTACTTTCGCTAATTGTTCATATACAAACTCCATATAATCAGCAAGAGTTTGTTCATTTTTTATTGGTTGTTCTAATGAGGCGATTACTTCCAAAACGCATTTTATGTTTTGGGTTTGCCATAAAGGGTCGGTCAAATTCACTGCCTTAAGTTAAGTTACTACTTTTAGCTTAGCTAAAGTTAGGTTTTTTACTAACTTTACAATTTTAATGTAAGTGAATAATTGGACAAAGAGTGCCTTGCTTGCTTTGTTGATGGGGGTTTAGTAGTTTAGTTATACTCGTTATTCTTTAAAGCGCGACCAATATGTGTCTTAATGAGAACAAATAAAAACAATAATTATCACAGGAAAAACCTATGTCAGTAGAAACCATCTATAAAGTTATTTTATATCCATTTATTACTGAGTCTATTGCTAGCCTAAAGGCGATGACTAATTTAACGGGGACAGCTGGCGAAGCTTTTATGGATAGTGTTGATGACTTTCGTTTTAAAGGGTACGCAGTTTGTTCCGATGTTACTGGTAATTTAGATGGTGTGATCATGATGCATCATTACCCAGAAACAGCGATAGCCATTGGTAATTCTGTGTGTGAACATATGTTTGATGAAAAATATGAATATACAGAAATAAATGAAGAATTAAGCAACGCTTTGGCGGAGTGGGGTAATACCATTGTTGGTCGTTCTACCGATTTACATGGTCGCTATAGCTTAGAGTATAATTTTTCTAGCCCTTATTTTGTTCATGATGTGAATGATATGGACAAATATTTAGCCGGTGTAAAAGAAGTCATAACGGTGCCTATTACCGTTGAGGGCGTAGGTCGTTATTACTTTAACCTGTTAGTACGTAGTGTTGACTATCAAGCTGCTGGCGTCAAAAGAGAAGAAAGTAAGGGTATAGCCAATCCTCATAAAAACACTTTACCAACGGATGGCAAAATATTGTTAGTTGACGATAGTGCGATGATCCGTAAAGCATTAAGAAGATATCTTGGCAAACTCGGTTACGACAATGTTATTGAAGCTGATGACGGTTTAACTGCGATCGAAATGGTAAAAAATGAGTCCCCTGATTTTATGTTTATGGATGTGATCATGAACGAAATGAATGGCGATGAGGCTTTACAAGCCATTAGGGAGTCAGGTTCAACAGTTCCTGTGGTGATGTTATCATCAGTTACCGATCAAAAACTCGTCAATAAATGTGAAGGCTACGGCGTATCAGGATTTATCTTTAAGCCAATTCAAGCAGACAATGGCGCAGAAATAATCAAAGAGTATTTAAAAATAGCTTAATATTTTATAGGTCATATTGTTAAAGCTAAGGTCTAAGTTATATAAACCTTAGCTTTTTTATTTTATAAGGCTATATCCCATAAGATACGGATTTCTTGTAACAGCGTATTTATGATGGGCTCCTGGGCTCTATCTTTAGCTACAATGAAGTGTAATGTTGAGGGGAAATCGAGTATTGAGATAATCTTCACCTGTCTGTTTTCTTCTGCTAATTTAGCCTCTTCAATTTCTAAAAAGCTTAAACCTAAGCCACTTTTGACTAATTCTAGTCGTGTGCCATCATCACTGGTTTTTAGTACTGAGGGTATGTCATTCCCTAATTTTTCTTTTAAAAAGTCATCAAACGGACAGTAATCACCCATCATTATCCATTGTTGGATTTTAAGGTCAGCTAACGTTGACATTGCACTACAATCGTAATTCATTGGTACAACGGTAGTTATCTTCTGCTGCATAACGGATAAACCAATGAAGTCATCAGGAATGTCGCCAAAAATATAACCGCCATCTAGTTGATGATCGCGAATTTCATTAATTGTTTTTCCGGTCGATTGCGAATGTATTTGTAAGCTAATACCGGGACAATTTTCTTGTAAATTTGCTATCAATTTGGGCAGTTTTACTTGTTGAGCGGTTAAATTAATCGCTAAGTCAAAATTACCGATAATTTCATGTTGGTTATTGGCAGCGAGATTAACCAAGTCTAAAGCACTGTCTAAGGTTATTTGTGCCTTTTTTAATAACAATTCACCTTTCTCTGTTAACGACATGCCTTTGCTTGAGCGAATAAATAAAGGCGTGGCGAGTTCTTCTTCAAGGGTTTTAATATGCGCACTTATTGCCGGAGGAGTGGTGTATAAACGTTTAGCTGCTTGGGTTAAGTTACCCGTTTGCGCGACGGCGACAAAAGAGCGTAAGTGATAAAATTCCAACGTTGATTTCCTTGAGATTTAAAATGCATATCTTCACTATATTCACAGCTCGAATGTAGCACCATTCATGAATTATGAACACTAACTTCAGAAGTTATGAATTTTGAAATAATGCCGATGACGATAAATTAGCTGCATCAAATTAAAACAACAATTGATTTATACACTAAACAAGGAATTTAACATGACACACACTTCAAATGCATATACATATCAAGCAGCACGTAGCCATCAAGCAAACGACTTTTTTGCTGAAAAATTAGCTAATGAAACCGATTGTTCTGACGTTTATGCTGATATCAAAGCAGGTAATAAAAACTACGTATTACTCGATTCGCGTTCTAGAGAAGCATTTGATAAGAGCCATGCGATAACAGCAGTGAGCATGCCACACAGTGAAATCAATGAAGAAACCTTTGCTCAATATCACAAGGATACGTTGTTTGTTGTTTATTGCTGGGGTCCTGGTTGTAACGGCGCTACCAAAGCAGGACTTAAAATTTCGGCATTAGGGTTTGCAGTAAAAGAAATGATTGGTGGTATTCATTATTGGGAAGACTTTGAACGTTATCCCGTTAATCGCCGTATTACTGAAGTACAAAAGTAGTTCCGTATAGGGTATCGAGTTAATACTTTTTGTATTAACTCATAAATTTTTTCTAAAAGGAACCCAACATGATCACCTGTTTTATCGAATATATAATCGATGCAAATAAAATCAAAGAGTTTGAGCATTATGCTAAGTTATGGATCCCCTTGGTAGATAAATTTGGCGGAAATCACCTTGGTTATTTTTTACCCTCAGAGGGAGCGAGTAATATTGCTTTAGCTTTATTTAATTTTCCAAGCTTGGCTGCGTATGAAATTTATCGAAATAAATCGATTGATGATAAAGAATGCCAAGCCGCCTTTGAATATGCAGAAATGACTGCTTGCATTATCAATTACAAACGTAGCTTCTTTCGCCCGTTATAAAGCCGTAGGATTAAATTTAAATATGGAATATCGCATTCGCTTAGCAAATAACAACGATCAACAATCGATTATGAACCTGATGAAAGCACATGCTTTATATGAAGGGCATAAAATTGAAATTACTAGGCAACATCAACGTTTATATGCAATTGAATCACTACCTATGAGTATATTTGTTATTGAAGTTAATCATCAATTATTAGGTTATATGTCGATAATAAAACAATTCTCTACTTGGGATATGGATTGGTACTTATATTTAGACTGTTTGTATTTAACCGAAGAAACAAGAGGGCATGGGTTTGGACTTAAATTAATGGAATATTTGAAAAGCTATGCTAAAGAAAAGGGCATTAATAGCGTGCAATGGCAAACTCCAGTTAGTAACTTATCAGCAATAGGTTTTTATCAAAAGCTCGGTGCAGTTAATAAAGAGAAACAAAGATTCTTTTGGGATTTTTAACGTTAGTCATGTGAGGTTGATCAGATAAAATGGAGTTGAATTTATGATCAGCTACACTTATCAGACAGTTTCGTTTTGATTTGAGCATTTCATGACGCGGGTCATTTTAATCTTTCTGTTATTTTATACTAGTTCTTCTTGGGCAATCAATATTACCTTATTAAATGCCGATAATCATACATCACCATTTTGGCAACGTATTTCTTCTTTTGCGCAAGATGCAGCAGATGATTTGGGTATAAACCTTACCGTTATCTATTCTGATAACCACTACATCATTCAGCTTAAAAATATAAATAAACTGACTAAAATGGCTGAAAAACCTGATTATGTGATTTTTATGCCCTATCGAGATAGTATTGTCCGAGTCTTTGATGCCCTTGAACAAGCTAAAATACCCTTTGTTACTCTTGAGCGAGTTTACAGTGAGGAAAACTCAAAACAGGTTGGTTTACCACGAGAGAAATACAAATATTGGTTGGGTGAAATGTTTCATGACAACATTAAAGCAGGAAAAACCTTATCTAAGGTATTGGTAAGTTCGTTGCTTAAAGATAAACCTAAATCTAAAAAGTATAAAGCCGTAGCAATAACAGGTGACAATTTTTCATCAAATTTTAAGCGTTGGTATGGTTTAAAAATGGTGGTTAATTCTATTCCTAATATTAATATCTCAGAAATGGTACGGGCTAATTGGGATAGACAACAAGCACAGTTAAAATATAAATTTTTGCGAGAAAAATATATAAAAATTGATATCGTATTTACCTCTTCTGACGAGATGGCATTGGGAGTGATGGATGCAGTAAATACAAGTTCATTGATGCTCAATAAAGACATTGTCATAGGTGGTTTTGATTGGATACCTGAGGCGCTAATTGCTATTAAAAATGGAAAGTTAACCGCGTCGGTAGGAGGGCACTTTATGCAAGGAGCTTGGGCTATAGTGAAAATATATGACCATCATCAGAAGTTAGATGTTTTTAAAAAAGGAGATAATAGTGACTATGTTGAAATGTTGGTAGCAGATGCCAGTAATATTGATATTTACTTGCCGTTAGCTCAGGAAATTAATTTTACCAAAATTAATTTCGCGCAATTTAGTTTAACTCATCAAGATAATAAAATGTCTGAATTGGGATATCAATTTAGTCTTGAAAGGTTCATGAAGCTTTATAATGAGCAATAGTTCAACGATATTAAAAAAGTACTAGCCCCTCTGCTTTAAGAATTATTTCAAGCTCTTGATAGCCATCAAGTTCCATAATTAGGCGACCTTTTTCTGTTTTTGCAATATCGATCCAATGTTTATTTTTTAATGCGCCAACCATAGCGTATAACATGTTCATACTTGGCCTAGTTGCTGAATTGTTCTTTAGCTTTATGAAAGCCCAAATGGCACCTACTTTTTCTAAATCTGCAGGAGTATATATAGCAACACTCTGTAGCATTTTTTCTGACGCAGGTCCTAGTCCTTTAAGATCACGAAGTTTCATTTTTTTCTATTTATATTGAGTATTTATTAATTATTAATCAAACTAAAATTTAGGAAATATTTGATTTCTGCCAGAGTCTTTTGCCTGATACAAGTATTTGTCTGCACTATTGATCACTTCATCAATGCTTTGACCTTCATTAAGTTGCTCAATGCCCATACTTACCGTCACTTTTATTGTTTTACCTTTATAATTAAAGCGATGCACTTGCATCTTCTCTTGGATTTTTTCTGCAATAACACAGGCATTTTTAGCGAGAGTTTGCGGTAAAATAAATAAAAACTCTTCGCCCCCCCAGCGGGCGACACAATCTTGCTTTCTTATATTATTAGTAAATATTTTCGCCAAGTCTATTAAAACAGCATCACCAATATTGTGTCCATATTGGTCATTAATCTTCTTAAAATGGTCAACGTCACATAAAATAACAGACAGAGGCTCATTATTTCGTCTTAATCGAGCTTGTTCCTGCTTTAGTATTTGCAGAGCATCCCGACGATTAGACAATTGTGTTAATGGGTCAAAATGAGCAAGTTTTTGATACTTTTTACTTAGCTCTAAAATATGCTTATAAGATTGCCCTCGAGAATACTCATACAAAGCAGATAGGAATGTCACCGTTAAAAAAGAGTAGATTAAACGTAATTTGAACTCTGTACTGTACGCGGCATGAGCAACAATATCTGTTGGCATAAACATTATCGTACTGATGATAGTAATGAAGATGGTTATATCAACCAAACCACGCTTTAAACCATGCATAAATACGGAAACCGGCGAGACAATAAATATCCACAAAGGACCAGTATTTTCAACACCGCCGGTGAATACCAAATAGAACATTAATAAGTAGAGCGAATAGAGAATGATCGCTGAACTTAACGCTATGTTTTCGAGTTTCTTATAGGTGTAATAAGCAATAAAGTATATAAAGCTAGCTAGAAAAAGGGTGGCGCTTAAAATGGAATTTTCATTGAACAGCGCAATAACTCCCATGATGGCAGCAATAGACATACCTACCAACGCAAATAAAGAAATAACATGCGGTTGTCGAAAATTTTCATCGTTGATATTATTTTTTATTGATTTTTCTTGCAAATAATTAGCCTTGATAGCGAAGGGGAGAGACGGATATTCTTTACCTAACTT
>JABSOX010000003.1:74748-77991 GCA_013215655.1 Colwellia sp. | reverse complement strand
AAAAGTCAGGGTTCAAAGTCACATTAACTAAGGTATTTGCATTAGGCCCCCAACGAAGATCTATACCAGCGTTTATATCATCATTTTTATGCCAATTGTCAGAGGGAGTATATATATCACGTGTTTGATTATTGCTGGCAACAAGGGCAGGCGTAAGCAGTATGTTATTACCTATTTCTGTATTTTTAAAACCCGTTATTTCAGGCATTTGGCAAACCCAACAATCGTTGTTTCTATCAAGAGATATATGAGAAATGCGTAGTCTCTCATCTCTTGGATAAAGCCTTACTAATTCAATTGCCCAAGTTTTAAGGTCATTGTTTTCGTCAAAGTTTAGAATATGATAAGGAATAGCTATTTCAACTTGATAGCCAGTAGCTGTTTTTTTACCGTAAGATTGCCAAATCCCATCCCATAAATAGTTTGTTTCACCAGTAATTTCGTTAGCGATCGAGTCATTTTGCACACCAAAAGGATTGACAAAAAAGTTGTAGTTCAGTTGACGGCTATTAAAAGTATCTAGCTTTATTCCAACAAGATCTTCGCTCCAAGTGGAATCTCTATCGGCTAAAAAACCTTGAATGTTTTCTGGGTGTGGATCTTGTGCAATAAAGGAAACATAAATGAATTGACCATTCTCAATAATCCTTGCTTGGGTATCTACGGGACTTTTTTCATTATTAAGCGGACTGTTAACGATAGTTAAGGGAATAACAAGGGCATCTTGCCAAATATCATCATTCATTTCGCCATCAATTATCACACTTTTATTACTATAGGGAATGCTAAGCTGACTAATGTTAGGAATGTTTTGTGCAACTGAAACTGTTGTTATTGTTAAAAAAAACAGGGCTGTTATAAAGTTACAGCTGATCCTTAGCAAGGGCATTAGTTCTCCGAATTTCTTATTGTTTTTATTCTTGAAGTATTTAGTGAGGTATCTAATACTTTTGAAGCCTCTTATCCGTAAATTGTTACAAAAATAAGAAGTTAACACAATGTTTACTTTATTTAATTGTTTAGGGTCTGTTAAAAATTGAGCTATTTTGTTCGAACAATAGTTTCAGTCTTCGCTGTTATAATTTTTAGCTCGAATGTTATTATTATCTGCTGCATAATAATGAACTGTTTTTCTTATAAAATGATCAATATGTCATTTTCATTCTTAGATGTTTTTGCCTTTTTATCTTTTATGCTTTGCTGGATGGGTTATACGTGGTTTTCTCGACGTAAAGCAAAAAATACTAATTGCATTGCGCGTTGTTTACATCAGCATAGAATTCACTGGATGTATGAGCTTATGTCTAAAGATATTCGTGTTGGTGATGCTGCGTTATTAGCAAATCTTGAACGAAATATTGCTTTTTTTGCGTCAACAACATTGTTGGTCTTAGCTGGGGTATTAACCTTATTTGCGCAAGTTGAGCGACTTGAACTCGTGATTGCTTCTATTCCGTATGCGGAACAACCTGCTGCGTCAATGTTACAATTGAAATTAGGGTTATTAACCTTTATTTTTGTTTTGGCTTTTTTCCAGTTTACTTGGTCAATGCGTCAATACGGCTTTTTAAATGTTATGATTGGGGCTGCACCACTTGATTTAAGTGGCCTTAATGAAAACCTTCGTGGTTATGCTAAACAAATGGCAACCGTGCAAGATCAAGCTGCGCACTCATACAACTATGGCTTACGCTCGTATTATTTCTCTATTGCCGCGATGTGCTGGTTTTTTCATCCCATACTGTTTATTTGTGCGAGCCTTTTTGTTGTTTACACCTTATTTAATCGGGAGTTTAATTCTAAAGCTGTTAAAGCTATCACCGAAGGGCAACGCCATTTAGAAATTGAAAGAGCAGCAAGGTTTCCTAATGTCTAAAGAATTATATGCTGATTATTCTATTAGCGATTTTGATAAATACGACTGCCTTAAATTATCCAAAGGTATATATCTATTATTACTTTTTATTTTACGAGGTTACATTATTTGGTTAATTTCAGTCACCAATATGAAAGATAGAATAAGTACAATTCAAATGATTTTTCCACAAACATCGATGTTTTATTTAAGTTTGTTATCTGGTGCAATTGGTTTGTTTTTGATATTGGTTATTGCATTACGTAAACCTGAAGCTGCTAATTGGGTTAAAGTTTGTTGGCAACATTGCCGAAAGTTTTTAGTGTTTGCCATCAGCTTTGATCTAATCATTAGCTTTATTGGATATTTTTATTGGCAAATTATCTCGTTAAATTTATTATTAACCTATGCTGCGGTTGTTATTGTTTTTATAGGCTTTCTTTATAGAAGCCAAAAAGTTAGATTAAATATCAGAGAGTTTCCTGAAAAACTCCCTGAATAATGTTACGTATATATTGAACAAGCTTTACATTGTTAATATAGAAAAATGAGTACAGAAAAGTGAGTACAGAAAAGTGAGTTTAGAAAGAAAAGATGAACGACTGATCATACTAGATACAGAAACCACAGGTATTAATCCTAGAGACGGCCATCGTATTGTCGAAATTGGTTGTGTGGAAATGATTAATCGTCAGCTGACTGGACGAAATTATCATGTTTATGTGAAACCAACCATTAATGGTCAACAGTTTCAAATGGATCAAGAGGTCATTAATATTCATGGTTTAACCGATGACTTTTTAAGTGATAAACCCGTTTTCTCGCAAATTGCTAATGATTTCATTGAATTTATAAAAGGTGCAGAATTAGTTATTCATAACGCTAAGTTTGATGTTGGTTTTATGGATCATGAGTTTACGATGATGAGAAAAGGGCTACCGATGACCTACGATATTTGTACGGTCACCGATACCTTAAAAATTTCTAAAGATGAATTTGGCTCTCCTAAAACGCTTGATTATTTAGCGCGATTTTATAAAGTTGATAAATTAGTAGATAGAACATATCACGGGGCATTAATTGATGCTCAATTGCTTGCCTTTGTTTATGTAGAGATGACGCGTAAACAAGCCGCTTTGAATCTAACAACAGGTGAGGGTGACGCAGAAGATCAAACAGCGATAAGAAGATTGTCATCAGATCGAAATAAATTAAAGATTATTAGAGCTTCGGCCGATGAAATCGTTAAACACGAAGAACGTTTAGCAATTATTAAAGAAAAAGGAAGTGCGCCTATATGGCAATAAAATCTCAAATACAGCGACTATTCATCGGAATAAATAATAGCGGGATGAAATATTTATTCGCAATTTTTTTTAATTAAAATA
>JABSOX010000003.1:72859-74738 GCA_013215655.1 Colwellia sp. | reverse complement strand
TTTTTTTATGGGGTATCCTGTTCTTGGCATCGCGCAAAGTGAAACGCCTGTGGTTAAGTATTACGAATCGGATAACGTCACGAATCAAATTCCTTATTTTGATAACCGCTTTAGAATAGATGCTCAGCTCGATGAAATTACGATGGTTTTCTATCGAAAAAGTGGCACACCACCGATTATTTTAGTGCGACCTGACGGTAGTAAGTTAAAAATTAATAGCTTAGATAAAGAAAAAGTTGAATGGTTTGACGATCGAACCTTTGACATGATTAAAATAAAAAAACCTATGCCGGGTCCTTGGCAAGCTATTGGAGAAATTTTACCTCACAGTCAAATTTTGGTAGTTTCAGATGTGAGGATTATTGTTGAACCACTACCCGAAATAGTACTTGTTGGTGAAACTATCAAGATAACAGGTACACTGGTTAATGGTGATAAAGCGTTAAATGATCCCGCCTTTCGTGAAGTCGTTAATTTAGATGTGGATTTCTTTAGCTCTAATAATTCAGAGTATGATAATTTTGGTGCTGAGCCGGTAAAATTAACGACATTTCGTGATGATGGACATGAACTAGATGAATACGCCAATGATGGCATTTATACTGGAGAGTTTGAGTTAGACTTTGCACCAGGAGAGTGGTTGCCTATTTATAAAGTCATCATGCCAATGGCTACTCGAGAGTTACGACAAAAACCGATTATTTTGCATCATTCTCCGTTGGAAGTAACTGTAGATGCTAGTATTGATGAAGAAGTTAACCACTTTGTTCATTTTAACATTGATCCTACTTTTGTTGATCCCGACAGTATTATTTTACAAGGAAAGGTTACTTTTCCTGACCGACAAGAAGAACCTTTTTCTGTTATGGAAGGTAAAGGTGAAAAACGAACAATAGATGTTCGTTATACAGAGCCCGGTATTCACCGTATTAATGTCAGCGTTTTTGGAAAAACGATTAATGGTCGAGAGTTTCGTTTAGTTTTACCTGAATTTGTTTTTAATGCCGATAGGTTAGATGAAGATTTTGTTTCTGATAATAGACCAAAACGTAAAAAATCGGTTAAAGAAATTGCAGAAGATCGAGAGTTAGCTTTACAGGAAGAGTTGGCAGCTCAAAGACAAGAAAAGTTAGCTCAGCAGCAAGCGGAACAGGAAGAGATGCTTATTATTATCGCTATAGGTAATGGTGTAATTATTTTTGGTGCATTAATCTTTTATTTTGTGCGTAAAAAACGTAAATCAAAAGCGAATAAAAGCTAGGGTCTATTGACCTTTCGAGTTCAAATTTTGTTCAACTAAGCGTCTTCTGATCGCGGCGCTTGTTATTATTCTTAGTCATTCTAAGTAAATTACGAGCAACAAAGAGCAGGAGTCGCTTAGTTGAACCCGAAGGGCAGCGTTTTCTTTGCCATTTCTACCGCGTTGTCACTTATTAAAGTAGAATAACTACTTCACATATGCTCCGCCTTGTATAAATGCCAAATAAATCGCTGTAAAAATAAACTCCAAAGATCAACAGACCCTAGTGTTCTTGCTTTAAATAGATTTGAATTGCTTGGTTTTCCGACGTATTGCTCAGCAAATACGCAGACGAAAAATAATATTTAAAAAGAGGTTGACTGCAACTCTTCATAACCGTATTATCTCCGCCGCATTCAAATTAATGTGTTAAGTGGTAGTTCAGTTGGTTAGCTTATGTTTAACGAAAGTGGCCTGTCACGTCGATGTGTTTGTCGCGGGTTCGAGTCCCGTCCATTTTTAATGTGAAAAACTCGAGAAAACAAATGTAGCGGAGTGGTAGTTCAGTTGGTTAGAATACCGGCCTGTCACGCCGGGGGTCGCGGGTTCGAGTCCCGTCCACTCCGCCAATTTNNTTAA
>JABSOX010000003.1:0-72370 GCA_013215655.1 Colwellia sp. | reverse complement strand
TCCCGTCTATATTTACTTATGGAAAACTTGAGAAAAACAATATAGCGGAGTGGTAGTTCAGTTGGTTAGAATACCGGCCTGTCACGCCGGGGGTCGCGGGTTCGAGTCCCGTCCACTCCGCCAATTTTGTTTTTATGTTTGAATGATACTTTTAAACTCAAAGAAAACCTCTTCTATAAACCATCTGATAGACATCTTAATATAGATTGTGCCGTGTGGTAGTTCAGTTGGTTAGCTCTTTATTAGATAAGCGGCTTGTCGCGTAATGTCTGTTGTCGCGGGTTCGAGTCCCGTCCACTCCGCCAATTTTGTTTTTATGCTTGAATGATACTTCAAGCTCAAAGAAAATATCTTATGTAACCCCCCGAATAAACCATACTAAAACAGTTCATCTGGTTAGTTGTTCATTCTCCATATTTATATCCTGCTGTAGTTGCTCCAAACCCTCTAAAACGTTAATGAACTTAGTGCCAAACGGTGTGACATTATATTCAACACGCGGCGGAACCTCGTTGAATGTTGTTCTATTTAGAATGCCAAAATCGATGTTTTTCTTCAAGCAGGCATTAAGTACTTTTGTCGAGAGTCCTTCGACACTTCTCACCATTTCGCCAGGGCGGTTAATATCGTTATTAAGTAAATGATAAACTGTTAGTGACCATTTACAGCCGATTATTGTTTCAACCATTCTCGCTGAACGCTCAGGTGCTGATTTTCTTGAAAATAATTTTTCTTTAGTATTCATTAAGATGTACCGAAAAGTTCCTAGGTAACCAATTTGTGCTTACTTTTTTGGAGATATTTTAAAATGTAAGATTACCACATTGATTTAGATTTCGAATAAAAACTTAACTTTGGAGTAGTTTTATGAATTTTAATAAATCGGGTGCGGCGTTAATTATTGGCGGCTCAAGTGGTATGGGATTGGCAACAGCGAAGAAATTACTTAAGGAAGGTATTAACGTCATTATTATTGGTCGCAATGAGAAAAAACTTATTGATGTTAATGAAGAGTTATCCTTACTTGGTAATGTAACGATAATAAAAGCTGATTTATACCAACAAGAAGGTATTAGAAAAATAGTAGACTTCATTCAGTTGCCAGAAACAAAAATTGGCTATTTAATAAATGCAGCGGGATATTTTAGTCCTAAAGCTTTTATTGATCATAGTATTAGTGATTACGATACATATATGGAATTAAATAAAGCAACATTTATTATTTCACAGGCTGTTGCTAAAAATATGATTGCCAACCAAATAGGAGGTAATATTGTTAATATTGGTTCTATGTGGGCAAAACAAGCAGTTAAAGCAACACCGTCTTCAGCATATTCTATGGCAAAAGCTGGATTACATGCATTAACACAACATATGGCAATGGAGTTAGCGGATGTAAATATTCGTGTTAATGCCGTCTCTCCAGCCGTTGTAAAAACACCAATCTACGAATCGTTTATCAACCCAAATGAATTAGATTCAGCTCTAGCTGGGTTTAATGAATTTCACCCAATAGGGCGAATAGGTACTGTAGAGGATATCGCAGCTACTATAATGTTTTTATTATCAGAGCAAACAAGTTGGGTTACTGGGGCTATTTGGGATGTTGATGGCGGTGTTATGGCAGGGCGTAATTAAAAATACATGAACGTAACAATTTTAATGCTTAAACATAAAATATAAAACAAAGAGGTTTTACACCATGTTAAATATGGATTTTACTCAGAAAGTCGCTATTAACAGCCATGAAACAAATTGGCAATCAAGTTCACATCAAGGTGTTTGGCGTAAACCTCTTGCTCGAGAAGCGGCTGAACGTGGCCATGCAACCAGTATTGTACGTTTTGATGCTGGAGCTAAATTTTCATCTCATGACCATCCTTTAGGTGAAGAAATACTAGTACTTGATGGTATATTTTCGGATGAAACGGGAGATTATGGCAAAGGCAGTTATTTTCGCAATCCAGAAGGTTTCTCTCATGCTCCTTTTAGTACCAAAGGTTGTACATTATTAGTTAAATTACATCAATTTCAGCAAGGTGATTTGGAACATGTCAATATCAATACTCTTCATAATCAATGGTTACCAGGGCATGGCAATTTAAACGTTATGCCATTACATAGCTTTAAAGGTGAGTCGACAGCTTTAGTCCATTGGCCAGCAGGTGAGCGGTTTCAACCCCATGTGCATGCTGGAGGTGAGGAGATTTTTGTGATCAATGGAGAGTTTATTGATGAATATGGTCGTTATCCGGAAGGTACATGGATAAGAAGCCCTCACATGAGTAAACATAATCCTTATGTTGAGCAAGATACTTTGATTCTTGTTAAAGTTGGGCACTTACCTGAGTAGCTCACAGAACATTAGAGTAAAGTGCAGTCACATAATAATGGCTGCATAATTTAAGTCGTTAATTATGATAGTAATATATATTGGTAGTGCTAATATTAGTTAACGAAGTAGAAAAGTACACCACATGAAACTTGTCCGATGCGAACATTATAAAGCTTGTACAAATGAGCTCTCTGAAATTAGAAGTGTAGTTCGTTGTGCTTGTAAAAAAATGGGCTTTAGCGAATCAGAAATAAACCTCCTTACCCTTGCAATTGATGAAGCGTGCACCAATATCATTCGTTATGCTTATTGCGGTGATAAATCAGGACGAATTGACCTTGAAGTATACCAAAGTGAGAGCGAAGCTATTTTTTTCTTAACAGATTATGCTAAGTGTATAAAAAAATCTTGTCTAGAAATAAAAGATAAAAAGCTCACCGAACCCGGTGGACTTGGTTTAAAGCTTATTCATAAAGCAATGGATTCTGTGCAACTGATTTCCCTGTCTGATCCCGTTGGTAATAAACTGGAATTAAGAAAACGTTTACCTCAAGGTTAAAACTATGTCTTACTCACAAACGATACATCTACATTATGAACGACTCGTACTTACGGGCGAAGTCGATTTACATAACTCTCCACAAGTGCGCAAGCAGCTATTAGCTATTTTAAAAAATGGCTGCTCAGTATTGGTCGATTTTTCTGAGTTAAGTTATATCGACAGCTCAGGCATCGCTACATTAGTTGAAGCATTTAATGTAGCTAAAAATAACCAATTAACGTTAACTATTATTGCTGCTGCAGGTGCTCCTTTACAAGTTCTTGAATTAACTAATTTAAATAAAGTATTTCCAATGGTTAGTAGCTTAGATGATATTAGAGAATAATAAATGACATCAGTAACCCAAGATATTATCGAGGTTAAAAATTTAGTCAGTCATTATGGCGAACGTCAAATTTTAAGAAACGTTGATTTTTCAGTTAAAAAAGGTGAAATCCGTGTCATCATGGGCGGTAGTGGTTCAGGTAAAAGCACATTATTGAATCATATGTTAGCACTATTAAAGCCAACCTCTGGCTCCATTAAAATTGATCAGTTAAACATACTTACGGCTAACCGTAAGGAACTAAGTAAATTAAGACAAAAAATGGGTGTAGCCTTTCAAGGTGGCGCTTTATTTAGTTCGATGACCGTTGGTGAAAACATTAAGCTACCGCTTAAACATCATACCGAGCTTGATGATAATACCATTGATATAATGACTCGGCTTAAATTAGAGTTAATGAATTTAGCAGGTTTTGAAAACCTGATGCCTTCTGAACTATCTGGCGGTATGCTTAAAAGAGCAGGTCTAGCTCGTGCGGTAATCATGGACCCTAAACTATTGTTTTTTGATGAACCTTCAGCAGGTTTAGACCCAGTAACCGCTGTAGAGCTTGATGAGCTTATTTTAAAACTTAGAGACGCAATGAATATGACCATTGTTGTGGTCACTCATGAACTAGAAAGTGCTTTTAAAATTGCTGATAAAATTACGGTGTTGTTTGACGGTGAAGTCGTTATGACAGGAACAGTCGATGAAATAAAGCAAAGTAGTGATGAACGTATTCAGAATCTAATTAATAGAAGACCAAGAAATGATGTAGTTGATGCAGAGCAATATATACAACGATTAACTGCCGGGCAAAATTAATATGTTGAGTCGTTTAAAACAAATGATTGAAAAAATGGGTAAAAGCGCTGTTGATTCCATTGAATCTGCAGGGCGGTTAGCGGTATTTTTAGGGTATACACTTTCAAGGTTATGGCTGTTTCGATTTCCTTTACAAGAAGTGATAAAACATCTGCAATTTATTGGCGCAAGAACAGTTCCTCTTATTTTAGTTTCTGGTTTATTTACCGGCATGGTTATCGCTTTACAGTTTTACGATACGCTAATACGCTTTGGCTCTGTTGAATTGTTAGGCGCTGCTGTTGCGATGAGTTTAATTCGTGAACTTGGACCTGTAATGGCTGCCTTAATGGTTATTGCTCGTGTTGGTTCCGCGACGTGTGCTGAAATTGGCATTATGAGAAATGAGCAGCAGTTTGATGCCTTAGACTGCATGGCAATTGACTCATATCATTATGTGATTTTACCAAGACTTATAGCGGGTATTATTTCTGTACCACTGCTCACGGCAATGTTTGATGTTTTTGGTATTGGTGGCGGCTATGTTGTTGGTGTACTTATTCATGGCGTGAGTGAAGGTGCATACCTTATTGGCATGGCTGATACGATTGTTTGGAACGATGTTTGGATGGGCATAGTAAAATCAACGATTTTTGGCTTGTTAATACTATGGATTTGTATGGCAAAAGGCTTTTTTCTTCATATTGAACAAAAGTTTTCAGGTGCCGAAGGTGTTAGTAATGCTACTACGCAAGCGGTTGTTTTAAGTGCTTTATTGATGTTATTTGTTGACTATATTGTTAGTTCACTGATGTTGTAATTTGGAATTTTTATCATGAAAAATATGAATGTTAATTTTGTTGTTGGTCTCT
This sequence comes from Colwellia sp., assembly GCA_013215655.1. Classification (GTDB taxonomy): domain Bacteria; phylum Pseudomonadota; class Gammaproteobacteria; order Enterobacterales; family Alteromonadaceae; genus Colwellia_A. Next base: position 67,490 of record JABSOX010000003.1, on the reverse strand, counting down.
TTATCATTTTTGGTATGGCTACAATGGCTTATTTAGCGGTAACTATTGCAGGTATCAGTGGCTATTCTGGGCATAACTATAGTTTGATAGCACGTTTTGATAATAGTTCAGGGTTAAAAAAAGGAGCCTTTATCGAAATTGCGGGTGTTAAAGTTGGCAAGGTTACCGATATCGTTTTAGATAAAGAGAGTTTTGAGTCAGTAGCAACTTTCACTTTTGATGATGATGTTATTTTGGCTGAAGATACCATTGCCTCTATTAGAACCGCAGGAATTATTGGTGATAAGTTTGTCAAAATATCTCCTGGAGCTGCTGATGAATTATTAAAGTCTGGCGATGAAATTATTGAAACAGAGCCTTCTATTAGTATAGAAGAGCTAGTCAGTAAATACATTTTCAGTTCTGATGATGACAATGAATAACTCAAGAATTGTATTAAATGAGTAATAAGTAGTAGTAAAAAATAAAGAGTATAAAAATGAAAAATAAAGTTATAGCGTTATTCTTTTCTCTTCTCAGTTTTTCTGTTGTTGCCGAGCCACTAACACCAACGGAATCATTACGTTCTGCTGTTGATCGTTTATTAGTTATTGCCAGTGATAAATCTAGTACGGAGGCTGATAAAAAAGCATTAATTGTTGAAGTAGTAAAAGAAAAAATTGATCTACAGGTACTTTCACAGCGTGTGGTTTCCAGACATTGGAAGAAATCGACTCTTGAACAAAAAAAGGAATTTATTGGTCTCTTTACTCAAGTTGTCGTGAATACCTATTTTTCTTTGTTAAACGAATATAATAATGAAGAAGTGGAATACCTAAAAGTAGATATTAAGAAGGGCAAGTATGCAAAAATAAATACCCGTATTGTCATGAAAAACAAAAAAGTACCAGTGACTTTTAAATTGATTTTTCGTAAAGGTTTATGGCGGATCTATGATTTTTCTGCAGAGGGTGTTTCAATGATAAGTACTTATATAAATGATTATAAATCGACCCTTAAAAGAGGCGGTTTAGAAAATTTAAATAAAGTTTTAGCTAAAAAACTAGCTAAAAAATCAGCGAATAAATCCAACTAAGAAAATAAATAAGGTTGTTTAGTTGAGTCAATTAATAAAGTTAAGACAAGTAGATAAACATGCAAATGCGATTGCTTTTCTAAAGAGTATTCTCAATAGTGAACTTGGAGAGTGTTCTTTAGCCATGGTTAATTGCTTGAAACTAGATAAAAACTATTTCCAAATATCTAATTATTGCCATGATGATTACTGTCCTATTTATAATGCCGTGGAGTTCTTAAATCCAACTAATGAATTGCGCATTTATCAAGGGCATTTTATTGAGGAATGGAAAAAAGAATCGGCTCCTTTTGTCATTGGAAAAAGTGAGTGTTCAGCTCTTTTTCAAGATAAGTTAGCAAAACATCATCATATTATCGTTCTCCCCATATTATTAGATTTAAACATTGAACGTTGGATTTTAGTGATCGATCAGAGCAATGATTTTCAATCATCAACCTTAGATAAACTCTCGTTATTGGCTAATTTTGCTCTGGTTGATTTGGCGCGCGCTGCTGAGAAAAAAGAGTTAGAAGAAGTCACTAACTGGCGTAAACAAGAGCTAAAGGAAATTTCACGCTTGCAACATTTATTGCTTCCTGAAGCGGGTACAAAAATACCCGGTATTGAGCTTGCGTTTAAGTATCAAGTATATAAAGAAGCGGGTGGCGATTATTTTGATATTGCCAGTTTAAGTGATGATAAAGATAAAACAGAGCCTCATTTTTTTGGTGCTATTATTGCTGATGTTACAGGACATGGACCCAGTGCGGCGGTAGAAGCTGCAATGTTAGACGCCATTTTAAGAACCTATAAACCACAAGATGAAGACGAAGAGCCGCCTGCGGCTGTTTTAGATTATGTAAATAAGCATTTCTTTACTCGAAAAAACCGTGGCAAGTTTATTACCGTTATCGCTTTTACCTACGATCCTGACTTAAGACGACTTAGGTATGCATGTGCAGGTCACCCTCATGGTTATATTAAACGAGGCAAAGAGCTTATTAGGTTAGATCAAGCAGAAGATATTCCTATTGGCGTATTAAAAGAATATCAATGGACAAATTATGACATTCAATTAGAGCCTCATGATATTATTTTTGTCTATACCGATGTTGTTTTGGAAACTCGTTCACCAGATAAAGAGGAATTTGGCTTTGACCGCCTAGAGAAAGTCATTCAAGATGCAGATAAATGTCCTCACTGTGTGGTTGATGACGTCGCAGATGCGTTAACCTTATTTGCGGAAACAGATGTTTTACTAGATGATTTAACCTTGTGCGCAATTGAGATATTTAGTTAAGCTAGGTTAAGTCTCTATTTTTCTCTGCTAACAATTATCAATAACTTGTTATTACTTCGCTAGTGGAGATACATAACCATCAGGCTTAAGCGCCAAAACATCGCAGTTAAGCCTATCAATAACATGTTCAGCGGTATTGCCAATTAATGCTGCTGACAAGCCTGTTCGACCTATTGTTCCAAGAATGACAAGCTCTGCATCTAGCTCCACTGACAATGCTTGAATGACGTCCTCTGGTAAACCTTCATTAACATGAGTATGACTCTGTCCGATATCATATTTGCTTGCATGTTCAAGCATTGCTTGTTGATGATGCTTTAACATCGTGTCGTTATACTCTGCAGAATTAAATTCTGGTATTTCAATGGCAATATTAACCGGTGTACCCGGATAAGAATTCACTAAATGTACGTTTGCTTCTATCGTTTTTGCTAAGCTAATTGCTTGCTCGGTGATTTTTTTATTTAAAGAGATATGTTCATCTTCGTCACTTCCCGCATTAATCGCGGCAACAATATTACCTTGTGCGGGCCAACTATGATCTTTGACCAAAAGCACTGGGCAAGGGCATTTACGCAGGATATGCCAGTCTGTTGGTGTAAATATAACGGACTTTAGCTTGTCGTGCTGATGCGTGCCTTTGATGACAATATCGTAGCCTTCATTAAGTACTTGTTCGATGATTGTTTCAAAAGGGCGGTTGTGCCAAACAACCTGACAATCAATGGCAACGGATTGGTGTTCTAACGAATCAACGATATTAGTTAGCCACTGTCGACGATCATCAACAACTGATTTACGCATAACTTCGCGCTCATCACTTGATAACATGGTGGTCATTTCATATGAAAAATCAAAAATAGTTAAGAAAGCTGTGATGCTTGCTTTTGTTTTTTGCGCAAGTTCAATCGCACGTTTTAGTGCTTTTTGATCTTCAACCGTAGGGTCGATAACAGTAAGTATTTTTTGATATTGTTCCATAATATATCCCAATCAATATAAGCTACTTATACTAGTATAATCTAATAATTAGCATTATTTATATTTGTTTTAAATCAAGTTATTAGCGAATACTATTTAGCAGCAAAATAAGAGGGAATAAGGGCGGTAGATAGTTGATAACTTGCTAGTAACTGGTTATCTACTAGCAAGCTTTTTATTGTTAAAAAATGAACCTATAAAGCTGCTGTTTCGGTGAGTTTATCACTATTCAAAATAGTAATTAATTTGCCTTCAACCAGAATTAAACCATTTTTGTGGAAACGATTAAGTAAACGACTAATTGTCTCAACAGTGAGGCCAATATAGTTGCCGATATCACTGCGCGTCATGGTTAATCTAAATTCTACTGCAGATAATCCACGGGCATGGTATCTCGCGGCTAGTGTACTAATAAAAGTTGCTAAACGTTGTTCTGCATTTTTTCGGTTAAGCAAAGTTAGCATCTCTTGATCTGAACGAATTTCTGAACTCATCATGCGTAAAATTTGTTTCTTTAATTTAGGCATCGAATTAGAAAGTTCATCAAGTGTATTGTAAGGGATCTCACATACCATTGATGTTTCAAGCGCTTTAGCAAAGCTTGGGTGCTCACCTGTTGCTATTGAATCAAAACCTAATAAATCTCCAGCGAGATGAAAACCGGTGATCTGTTCTTCACCTTGTTCACTCACTGTGAATGTTTTAAATGTACCTGAGCGAATAGCGTACAGTGATTGCATTTTATCACCGTCTTGAAAGACTTGTTCGCCTTTATGAATAGGACGTTTACGATCGATAATATTGTCTAATGTTTCGAGTTCTTTATCATTTAAAGAAAAAGGGATGCATAATTCACTGATACTACAGCTTTGACAGTGAATATGTTGTTGACCTTGACATTGGTTGTCTTGCATAAATACTCGTACACATTTTAGCTATATAATGATGCGGATCATATTAGAACAATAGGTGATATGCAACGATTAAGCTGTAAATACCATAGAGAATGATGCCAAAAGCAAGGGTTTTTCTTAAAAAAGGCTGATTAACGAATTGTTTGATCTTTATTGTACTTAATGACATTAGGACTAACGCTGGTAGAGTACCAAGACCAAAACATAGCATAATTAGCGCACCGGATAGTGCATTACCACTTGCCATTGACCATGTAAGTGTTGAGTAAACTAGTCCACAAGGTAACCATCCCCATAAGGCTCCAAGGCCAAGTGCCTTTAGAGGGGTATCAACGGGAATTAAACTTTTACTTAATGGTGATATCTTTTGCCAAAGAATTTTTCCTAAAGTCTCAATACGAGTGATCCACATTAGCCATTGGCCTAAATACAAACCTAAAAAGATCAAGAAGATAGCTGCAACTAAACGCAATCCAGCGAGAGGTATACCCATATTTCTCGCTGCGGTAGAACCTGTGTAGCCGACAATAGCGCCAATAAGTGCGTAAGAGAAAATTCTACCCGTGTTATAAAGGAAAACGAGAGTTACATTGGAAGTTTTGTTTTGTTTTGATAATGCCGTTGTTAACATACTGGCGATGCCGCCACACATGCCTACACAATGAGCGGAACCAATAAGCCCGATAACAAATGCTGAAAAATAATCAAGTGTCATTTTGCTGGTCTTTTATTGACTCGTTTTTACTTTTATTTTGACTTGGCACATCCTCTTGCTCGTCAAAAAGAATGCTTAAACCTTGTTTTTCTAAATCATCAAACTGCTCAGTTTTGACTGCCCAGAAAAAAATATAAATGCCAATAGCAGTAAGTAATATGGCAATAGGTATTAATACATAAATAATGCTCATTATTTTCCTTTATTTACTTTAATAGTCTTAATGAATTGCTAATCACTAAAATTGAACTGGCCGACATGCCAATAACGGCCATATAAGGGGTAATATGTCCACTTACGGCGAGTGGTAATATAATCGCATTATAGCCAAACGCCCATAAATAATTTTGCCAAATAATTTTTTTAGTTTTTTGGGCAATACTTCTTAATGTCATTACTGTGCTGAGTTTATTATTTAACAAAATTACATCAGCACCATTTTTAGCAATATCAGTGCCGCCGCCCATGGCAATTGATACATGTGCAGTGCCAAAAACTGGCGTATCATTAACGCCATCACCCAACATTGCTACCGTATGATTCTTTTGTTTGTTTTTGATGATAGTCATTTTATCTTGAGCAGATAAACCACTGTGAACAGCATTTAGGCTCAGCATCGATTGAACTCTATCGCAACCTGATTGGTTGTCGCCTGAAATCATTAGGGTATCAATTTGCTGCTTATTTAAATAGGTAAGTAATGTTGCCGCATCATCCCTAATATTGTCTTGTAAATAAAATACCGCAATTAAACGCTGATTTTCCATTAAAACACATTGAGCATCACTGTATTGAGTTAAATCTTCTGCAGATAACAACCAAGATGGCTTACCAATTTTATAGCAGAATCGTTGATATTCACCACAGATACCCGCGCCGGGTTCAACAACCGCGTTTGCAATATTGATATTAAAATCACGATAAGTAGTAAAAGCTTTTGCTAAAGGATGTTCGGAATATGACTCAAGTGCCGCTGATATGGCCAATATATGTTCTTTATTTTGACTGACATCAACCATAACTACCTTGTTTATAACAAATTCGCCCGTTGTTAATGTTCCTGTTTTATCAAAAGCAAAACAGTCAATATAGGGAATAGTTTCCATTACATGACTGGATTTCACCATAATACCTTCACGGTTTAATTTAACTGTTGCACAGGTGAGTGCGGTAGGTGTTGCTAATGATAGTGCGCAAGGACAAGTTGCTACTAATACGGATAAGGTGATCCAAAAGGCTTGTTCTGGTAAATGTTGTTGCCAATAAAGAGCCGTAAAAATAGCTGTTAGTAAAATAATACCAACAAAATATTGCGCTATCTTATCTGATAACTGTGCAAGTTTAGGTTTATGTGTTTGTGATGATTCACTTAGGCGAATGAGTTGACTTAAGAATGAATGTTGGTTTTCTTGTTTTACTTCAATATTAAGGTTGCCATCACCATTAATGGTGCCTGCAAATACTGACTCACCGACGGTTTTATTTATAGGGAGTTGTTCGCCTGTTAACATTGACTCATTTAACTGGCTTTTACCTGAAATAATAATGCCGTCAGCGGGGATCGTTTCACCCGGCTTTACAATGACAATATCGAATTTTTTCAATTTTTTAGCTGCAATTAATTGCTCTACTTGATTACAAATAATTGTTGCGGTCATGGGCATTAACTTCAATAAGTTTGCTGAGGTTTCTGCTGCGCGTAAACGTGCTCTAAACTCTAAGAATTTTCCAATTAATAATAAAAAGGTAAACATTGAAACAGATTCAAAATAAACCTCACCTTGTTGGCTTAATGTTGCCCATGCACTAGCGCTAAACGCCAAAATAATTGCAATTGAAACCGGGACATCCATGGATAAACGTTTTACTCTTAACGCTTTTATTGCGCCAATATAAAACGGAAAGGCACCATAAGTAATAATAGGCATTGTCAGGAATAAACTGACCCATCTTAAGTACATCCGGTTAATGGTTGACATATCAGAGAATGCACCAAAATAAAGGCCAGTAGCAATCATCAGTATTTGCATCATTAAAATGCCTGAAATACCTAAACGTTTAATAAATGCTTTACTTAATTTTTGATTAGAGGCTTCCTGTTGACTAGCTTTAAAGGGCAGGGCTTGATAGCCAATTTTATCGATTTTAAATAAAATATCACTGAGTTTTATTTGGTCGTTATTCCAGCGAACTGTGGCTCGTTGTGTGGTGGCGTTAACATTAATAGAGATGATACCGGATACTTTAGACAACTGCATTTCGATTAACCAAGCACATGCGGCACAACTCATACCATCAATGGTTAATATCGTTTCTCGGTAAGTTTCAGTTTTATAAGTAAATTCATCTTGTAATGTATCATCATCAAGCAACTGATTTTGTTTTAATTGTTGCGGTATTAGCGGCTGAGCTTTTTGAGCGTTCTCTGTTCGAAAACGATAATAATCGCTGAGATTATTATCAATTATCGTTGTTGCAACACTATGACAACCGAGACAACACATCGGCTGTTTATTATTTTCAATATTAACTGATAAATCAGTGCCTTTAGGCACAACCTCTCCACAATGGAAGCAGTTAATAATCACTATTGTGCTTCAGTAGGGCTTGGTATGATATCAATATAGTTTGATTGAGGAAGGTAGATAGTATTTTGTATCTTCCAATGACCTTCAAAAGGAGTAATGGTTATTTTCCACTTACCATTTACAGGATGGTCAAAGGTCTTTCTAAAATAGCCATTACCGTCAGGCGTTAGGGCTAAATAAAAGTCCTTACCTTCTAAAGTTGGGTGATAAAAATTAACATTTAATAGTGGAAATGTTTTTTCGATGCCGGTTGGTTTTATCACTAATTCATTATTCGTTAATTTTAGTGCAAAGCGAATACCTAACTTTTGAGCGTGTTTAACTTTACCCACTTCCATATTTATTGCTTTACCTTTTTTATAATAATCACCAACAACTAAAGGGTCAGGATTACTATTAGCAATAAAATAGGTGGCTATACCGGCAACTACGGCAGTAAAGGGAAGAATAAATACAAACCATGCCCAAGGTTCTTTATACCAAGATGTTTTCATTAAATTTTATTTTCTCAAATGTTTTAAATTATTATCGATATTATACGGGGTTTATTGTAGAGGAACTAATAAAATGGCCTCATTAATTAAATTAATGAGGCCATTGGGATAGTATGATCTAGATGTATTTAGTCTTGAGAAAGGCTATACACATAAGCACTAATAACATGTACTTTTTCAGCACCTAAAATGTGACTCCATGCTGGCATTACTCCGGCACGACCATTACGGATAGACTCTTCAACTGCACGTTGTGAACCACCATACAACCACGTATTGTCAGTAAGGTTTGGAGCACCTAGAGGTATACCCATAGCTAAACTGCCTTGTCCTTCAGCGCCATGGCATGCCGCACATAAAGCAAATTTAGCTTTACCCGCTTCGGCGGCAACAGGGTCTACTTCACGACCACTTAAGCTAATCACATAAGCGGCAACGTCTTTAACACCTTGCTCTCCACCTAATGCGCCTTGCCAAGCCATCATGCCATTGGCATTTCGGCCGTTCATGATGCTATGTTTAATGGCCTCAGGTGAACCACCGTATAGCCAATCTTTGTCGGCTAAATTAGGAAAACCTGTGGTACCACGGGCATCTGAACCATGACACTGTGAACAGTTTTGTAAAAATAGACGTTGACCTACTTTTAGCGCTTTAGTATCTGTTGCTAAGTCTTCAATACTGCGTGCTGCATAAGCCTCAAAAATCGGACCGTATTTCGCATCTGCAGAAGCTATTTCACGGTCATATTGAATTAACATCCCATCAGCTTTTGATTGGATTGTTTGTGCTTTGGACTCAGCAATATTGAGTATTCCTTGGTTAGAGCTTTTCCAACCTAAAAGACCTTGCCAATTACCTAATCCTGGGTAAAGCAGTAAATAACCAAATCCCCAAACAATGGTTAAAACGAAGAACGTACTCCACCATTTAGGTACCGGGTTATTCAATTCTTCTATGCCATCGAAGCTGTGTCCCATGGACTCACCTTCTTTAACACCGGTATAATCATTTAAACACCAACGTAATAGTAGATAACACCCTACTAAGGTGCCAAGAGTTAGTACTGATATCCAAATACTCCAGAAGCTAGACATTATTATTAGTCTCCTGTTTGTTGACTTTTTCGTTGTTATCTTCATCAAAAATAGAATTAGCAGCAACATCAAACGAAGCTTTTCGTTTTTTGCTATACGACCACACCACTATAATGATAAAAAGTGCGAATATTAATAGGGCAATTAAGCCTCTTAGTGTTCCATAGTCCATCATCATTTCAACGCATGACCAAGGGATTGCAAATATGCTACAAGAGCATCCATTTCTGTTTTTCCTTTAACCGCAGCTTTAGCGCCGTCGAGTTCTTCCTTGGAATATAATGGGATGGCATTACCTTGTTCATCTTTATGGCTACGATTACGTGTTAGCCAATTAAACGTTTCTAGTTTCTTTTTGGTTAATTCCCCATCTAGGATATTTTCACTTAACCATTTAAATGATGGCATATTAGATTCAGGAACGACTGAGCGAGGATCTATTAGATGAGCAATATGCCAATCATCGCTATAACGACCACCGACACGTGCTAAATCTGGACCTGTTCTTTTAGAACCCCATAAAAATGGATGTTCCCAAACATGCTCGCCAGCGACACTGTAGTGACCATAACGCTCTGTTTCTGCTCTAAATGGACGGATCATTTGGCTATGACAAACGTGACAGCCATCACGAATGTAAATATCACGACCTTCCATTTCTAAGGCCGTATAAGGTCTTAAATTATCAACAGGTGTTGTTAGTGCTTTTTGAAAGAACAACGGTGTGATTTCAACTAAACCACCAATGCTAATCGCAATAACAGTGAAGAAGATAAACAAACCTATATTTGTTTCTATTTTCTCATGTTGATTTTTATGTTTATTAGTCATATTAGGCTCCTATGCTACTTCAATTGGCTTAAGACTATTGTCTTGCGCATACATTGTTTTAAACATGTTATAGGCCATCAGTAAGAATCCGGCAACAACCAATAGACCACCAACAAAACGTATAAAGTAGAACGGGTATGACGCAGTTAAACTCTCAACAAAACTATAAGTTAAGGTACCGTCGGCATTAACAGCTCGCCACATTAACCCTTGCATAACACCTGAAATCCACATCGCAACTATGTATAAAACGATGCCTACTGTATGCAGCCAAAAATGTACATTGATAAGTTTTATGCTATACATGCGCCCTTGGTTAAACAGCACTGGAATCAAATGATACATAGCACCAATGGAGATCATAGCAACCCAACCTAAAGCACCTGAATGAACATGACCAATGGTCCAATCTGTGTAGTGTGATAGGGCGTTTACCGATTTTATCGCCATCATGGGACCTTCGAAGGTCGACATGCCATAAAAAGATAATGAAACAATCAAGAAACGTAAAATGGGGTCATGACGAAGTTTATGCCACGCGCCTGAAAGCGTCATAATACCGTTGATCATACCACCCCATGAAGGGAGGAATAATACCATTGACATCACCATACCCACCGATTGAACCCAGTCTGGTAATGCGGTGTAATGCAAATGATGAGGTCCGGCCCATATATAGAGAGAAATTAATGCCCAAAAATGAACAATGGATAAACGATACGAATAAACCGGACGCTCGGCTTGTTTAGGCACAAAATAATACATCATACCAAGGAAACCAGCAGTCAGTAGGAATCCAACAGCATTGTGTCCATACCACCACTGCATCATGGCATCAATGGCACCCGAATACAGGGAATAAGATTTAGTCATGGAAATAGGAATGACCATGCTATTACCAATATGCAATACCGCAACGGTTATAATGAAACCGCCAAAAAACCAATTGGCAACGTAAATATGAGACATTTTACGCTTGATAATGGTGCCGAAAAATACAATAGCATAAGAAACCCAAACTACAGCGAGGAGGATATCGATAGGCCATTCCAATTCAGCGTATTCTTTACTTGAGGTATAACCAAGTGGCAAAGTGATTGCGGCAAGAACAATAACTGCTTGCCAGCCCCAAAAGGTAAATGCTACCAATTTTCCACCATATAACGCAGTTCTACAGGTGCGCTGAACCACATAATAAGAAGAGGCAAAGAGGGCGCTGGTACCAAAGCCAAAAATTACTGCATTGGTATGTAAGGGACGAAGACGAGAGTAGGTTAACCAAGGTGTGTCAAAGTTTAAAACTGGCCAAATTAATTGCGCCGCGATAAGAACACCTACTAGAGTACCAACAATTCCCCATATAACTGTCATGACGGTAAATTGACGTACCACCTTGTAGTTGTATGACGAATGTTCGAGCGTTGTTGTCATTTTTTTTTGTTCCGTTAACAAGATTAATTTTTTGCTATTGCCCAAAAGCACAATTAGCGCTGTTATATGCGGTATTTTTAATCAAAAGTGACTTTTATCACGAGAAATCTTCAAATACATCATTTACACTGCAATTTTACCTTTCTGAGGTATGAAAAATCAATAAAAAATCATGATTTAAATCAATAAAAAACATCTTAACTTACAATTATTAAGGCTATTTGAAATAAAGTAAAAATTATGTTTTTCATTAGTTTAGAAGGTTGATTAAAATACAAACAAGTTTGATCAGCGATAATTTTAAAAAGCGTTTAAGTATTTTAGAACTTTCAGCTAATGATTATAGGCTATATTTGAGACTCTGAAGAAAAAGGGCAGACAACTGAATAGCTAGATGATGAGCAATTCCCTCTTTTAGATATTTGATAATAAAGAAAGTTTTTCAGGTTGCAGTAGTAGAATGTTTTTCCCTGTAACCTGAATGAGTTGCTCTTTTTGTAATTTGGAAAATATTCGGCTCAGTGTTTCTCTTCGTAATCCTAAAAAGTTGGCGATATTATCTCGACTGATGGGTAAATTCAGCATTATTGTTGAATGATCATGCTGAGATTTTCGTTTGGTTACATTTAAGAGAAATGCAGCAAGTAAACTTTCTGCCGATTTTTTAGAGATTAATGCTCGAAATTCTTGTTGGCTTAAGTAACATTGTCGATTAAGCAGTTCAATTAAGTTTAGTTGTAGATCTGGAACGGCTTTACTACATGCAAATAAATCATCGACTTTAACTTTACACACTGAGCTATTGCCGATTGCTATTGCGTTGTAGCTGTGTTCTTTGGGATAGATGGCATCTTCACCGATTAATTCTCCAGTAAACCTAAAACCTAATATTTTCTCTTCATTATTTTCATTGATATCGGTAAGTTTATATAAGCCAGAAGATACTGCATAGATACAAGAAAGCTCTTCACCTTTTACAAAAAGAGCACTGTTGGCATTTGTTGAAGTATGCTTTGAAAGGTAATTTTGTGCTAGTGAGATAGCGTTTTTATTTGCTTTTATTGGCGTGCAAATAGGAGCCATTGTGCAATGACTGCAATCAACAAAATGTTGACAGGTTTTGTCGGTGCACGAGTCAGACTCTGTATTTTTTTGTTTTTCGCAGTTATTCATAGTTAACCTTCTTGATTACGCCTAAACAGAATAAGGTAAACTTAACGGCATTGATTTGTTCTACATCAAGTGAATGGACTTTTAGCGTCTACGGAATTATTACCTTGAGGTGGCTTGGATATGAAAGCTTGTGTATGATGTGAAAAAATATCCCTTGAAGCGTTTTTATGTATAAAAAGCATTGCATTTTAGTTTCTTTTTTATGGCTACTGATAGCCTGTAATCCGAAACCAGAAATAAAGAGTTCAACTATCAAACCCCAGTGTTTAGCGTCTCAAAGTAAATGTGTGGTGACTAATGAACTTGGTCAATTTAATTTACTGTTTAATGTTGAAGAAATACATGGAGAACTTCCTTTTGAACTGAGTATTACTTATGACTCAAACGATAACGACATCAAGTTTTCAGCCTATTTGGAAGGCAAAGATATGTTTATGGGAAAAATCCCAGTATTTTTTACTAAGATGAAAAATGAAAATAAACAAATCTCAGAAATTTTATTGGCTAATTGCAGTGAAGATAATATGGTGTGGCGTTTGTGGGTTACGGTCGAAGCATCAACTGATAATGAGAAAACGTTAAAGTTAAAGAAGAAAAAGACGTTTTTTATTGATTTTACCAGTACGCGTTTATAGCTATTTCATTATTAATCCTCAACTTAAGGCCAGCCAAATAGCCACTATTATCATTAAACTGCCGGATGTTCTATTAAGTAACTTAATATTGTTTTTTTTAGTTAATATTTTCCCTATCGTTTTCCCTCCTGTTGCATATAACATCATGCAAATAAATTCAGATATTAAAATAACCGCTATTAGTAAAGAGAGTTGTGGGAGTAATTCGACATTTTTATTGATGAAGGGCGGTAATAATGAAATCATAAATGCCCAGCCTTTTGGGTTTGCAATTGCGGTGAGTAAACCTTGGTTAAATAAACTCTGTTTACTTAGTTCTATGGCTTTATTCGTGGTTGTGGTTACCGCCATTTTACCTTTCGAACGCCACATATTTATGCCAATATATAATAAGTAACAAGCACCGAGTACTTTTAATACACTAAATAACTGTGGGTATTGCAACATGATTGCTGCGATACCAATAACGGATGCCATTGCAACGATAGCTACTCCTAAGAGCTCACCCCACATCATCCATAAAGTGCTTCTAATTCCTATGGACATGCCTAGTGTCATTGCTAAAGTCATACACATACCGGGAGTGAGACTAACGATAAAGAATGTTGGTATGAATAAACTTAATAAAGTGAAATCTATCAATGAAATGTCAGGCTTATTATTAGAAGAGCAGAGCTGTATATTATCAAAATATGGAAAACACCTGCAAATAAAATCAACATTTAGTTTTCCAACTAAATGTTAATTTGCTGTAATTTACTCATCAGCTACGTTTCTTTTATGTAAAAGCCGATATGTTGATGAAAGCGGACTAACATTTCTTCTTTACTAGCTATATAGTCAAGAAGCTCTGCGAGAGAGTGTAAAGCATGCTCAATTTGGTTTAAAAACTTACCATAACCATGATGGGTACTATGTTGCTCTGATGCTACAAATATTAATTGTACAGCATCAACTAATTTGTCCGCAGACCATTTGCAGGTATAGCCAACACTGGTATGTTTGGGGTTGTAACCTAACATCTGTAGCTCACCATTGGCGACGACTACTTCGTCATCACTTCTACGTACTATTGGAATTAAACCATTAGCGATGATAGCGGCATTATTTAAATTATGTTTTTTGGCGGCACTAATAAACGCATCAGCAATAAGGTTATATAGAGGGCTATAGGGCTCACTACTTGTTTCATCTACAGTGGCAAGTTTTCTTATGCGTCGATTTAATGGTATATCTACTATTGCATAGGTTAATGCATCGGTATTGTCGGGTAATACTAAATCATCGCTACGGTATCTATTTTTCATTGAACGAAATTTATGGGCTTGAGTTCCTTCAACTCCTTTGTCTTTTGCAAATAAGTCATAGGTTAGATGCTGATGATCGCAAATACGAATATCTTGTCCCTTAAGTCCAATTTGCTGTGAAAATAGAGCAACTGCTTGTTTTACCTTTTTATGAAATTTTGCTGCATCGTGACGAATTTCACTGCCATTTGCTAGAAAAACCAAGTTGATTTTTTTAGCTCTTTTATTACCATAAAAATATGAATTTTGGCTGTTATGATAATGAGAGTTATATAAGAATATTATTTGTTGATCTGTTTGTGCTGTTAATTTTTCAGGGCTAAAACGAACGCGAGTAAATTTGTCGTTGGCAACAAATTGTCCATTTTCTATGTCTAAATCATCATTAATTTTAAAGAATATTTTTGCTAAGCTTTGATAAAAGTGCTGATATGGTTGGTCGTTATTTTCGGCTGTTGAAAACGTAGCTAACATTTCGTCCGTTATTACAAATTTAGCAAGTAAATATTGGTTTTCTCGTGCTGATGTGGGAATGTATACCTTGTGCTGTGCGCTTCTCGTACGTGAAATGGACATCAATAATTTTCCTAATAAATGAAATTAGCAAAATTATATCAAGTTACTTCTTTTGAAAATGTGACATAAATCAAAGTATATCTTGAGTTGTAAAATAACTTCAACAAAGCATTTTTTTACTATCATAAAACATTAAAGTTTTCGTTTGCCATACAAATACCATTAACAAGTATTTCGATTTTATGTTCACCTTTATAGTACTTACGAGTACTAATAGGTTTAAATGAAAATTGTTTAGTTAAAGTGATTTGTTCTTCTTTTTTCAGATTGATATTTTTCAATTTAAAGACTTTAGCTTGTTGTTTACCGTTGGCTTTTACAAAATGAATGGCATAATCGATAACCAATTTTTGCCCTTTATTGCTTTTGGACAGCAGATTAAATTGAAAAGCGATGCTTTCACCCAATTTGATTTTTTTATTTGATAACGATAATTGTTCAATGGCAATCTGTGGATTTTCAGTAAAACCCAATAAAGGAAAAACTTCAGCGTGCCCAGCTTTTACTAATGTTCTTGTAGCGTGCTTTATTAACCACTTTAATTCACTATTTGAATTTTTATACCATTGTTTACAAACATCAATAACAAGGTTTGGATGATCTTTGGCAATGTCGTTAAGGTGATTCGCTACCGAACGTCTTACATATAAGCTTGAGTCATCTTTTAAACTTGTTAATAAAGGAATATTACACTTTGGGCTATCAATAAACTGGTGCAAACGCATACCCCAAGGTAATCTAGGTCTGGTGCCTTCTGATACTAGGCGTCTGATATCTTCACTTTCATCATCTATCCAAAGTAAAAACTGTTGATGGCACTCGTCAGGGTATTTTTTAATGAAAGGGAGAATAGCAAATTCAGCTGAAAATAATCATGTTAATTGCTTTAAGATGTCGAAATACTCTTGAATTTGTGATAAAACATAATCGATTAAATAATCATTTATTGGCCAAACAGCAAAGCTTCTTAAAGGATCGTCGGGGTTACCTCTATCCCAAATAACAGGTATTTGCTTAAAGACTTTAACTGTCTCAGTAAAATCCCTAGGCATCTGCTGATGTAATATCGTGATGATATGATTAACACGCTCTTTTAACTCAAGACTGCCGTATGAGAGCAATACATCTTTGATAAAGTTATTAGAATTAAATGAAGGATATACCTGTGAAAATGCTTTAGCGATCCTTTGTATTGCTGGCTCGGACAAACCATTTTTCATCAATTCCATTAAATAACCATATGTTTTATATAAAAATCGAAGCTAAGCTAACACATTTAAAATGTGTTAGTCAGTAAGCATATTGTAAGATTTTTTGATGGACTAATAAGTAAATTGTTTTAATTGATGATCGAGACCTTCGACTGAAGCATGTAATTCAATGGCATGTTCACCAAGTCGTTCAATAACAACTGAACCATCAATGGCAGATTCTGTCACGTGAACCATGGTTTCACTAATTTCACTAATAGCTTTCGTTTGTTGAATACAAGCAGTAACCACATGACTCATTTCATCTTGAATATTATCAAGTAGGCTATCTATTTCTTGCATCGATGCACTAGAGTTTTTAATTTCCTCGTTAACAACTTCTGTTTGTTCCATACCCGCTGTTATTCCTTGACCCGCCTGAACAATTTTTTCTTGTAGGTCTTCAATGACATTGGAAATTTCTTTGGTAGAATCTTGTGTTCTACTGGCTAAGTTTCTTACTTCATCGGCAACAACAGAAAAACCACGGCCATGCTCACCAGCTCTTGCGGCTTCAATAGCAGCATTAAGAGCTAATAAATTGGTTTGTTCTGCGATAGAGTTGATCACTTCAATGACTTGACCAATATTGGTTGAGGCTGTTTCTAAGCCTTTAACGATTTGATCAACATCTGCAATTTTTTCACCTAACATGTTCATATGCTCTGAAGCGGATTGTGCAGTGGCAATGGTAGTATCAGTTTTTGTTCTCATTTCATTGGCGGCATCAGAAGTGCGAGTGGCATTTTTTTCAATTTCATTAGCACTTGCTGACAATTGTGTTGCCGCAACACTCACTGATTCAAGGTTTTGTTTTTCATTAAAGCTACGTTCAACAAGTTGCTCTGATATTGTTTCAATATGGCCTGAAACGACTTGCACTTGATTTTTACCTTCACTGACACTGGTAATTACACGACGTAGTTTTTGTAGAAAAATATTAAAATAATTAGCCAGTTGACCCGTTTCATCTTTACTACTCACGTCAAGTTTTAGGGTCAAGTCACTGTCACCTTCAGCGACGCTTGAAAAAGCATGAGTAAGTAGCTGTAATGGTTTACTAATAATTGTAGTGATCACTACTAAAATAATAAGCACTATCACTAAAATTCCAATACTTGAGGTTATTTCACCGATAACCGCATCTCTGGCGGGATCATCAATTACGGATGTAGGAATAAACAAAACTAACTGCCAAGTCATTAATGGCATATCTGCTTTTATCGGCATGGACAGTGCGTAAAATTCACTATTATTAATGGTTACTGGAATGAGTTGTTGAGGTGGCGCATGTTGAATGGCAGCCAAATTTTTAAAACCTGCTTGTTTATCAATATCACTTAATGAAGAATTAATATCAATTTCAACGATGTCTTTGGGAAAGGTGACATTTTGCCAATTGTCATCAAACAGTGCGGCAAAACCTTGTCCTACAAAATTTATCGACGAAGTTAACTGGGTAATATTGTTAATCGACATATCAATACCGCCAGCACCGATAAGCTGCCCATCGTGATACATCACTTGTTCTAAAGAAACTGAAATACCACCGGTAATTATATCGACAGCAGGGGGCGTGGTGAGCATTTTTTTATATTCAATAACATGATTGTACCAAGGGCGAACTTTAACAAAATAGCCTTTTTCTTGATCAAATTCTTTGCCTTCAGCGGGGACGCCAGTAACACGGTCTTCAGCTAAATATTCTTGAGTGATTTCTGATGCATAAAAAGCAGATAGTACGTTGGGATCACGATCGCTCACGGCATGTAAAACCCTATTTAGGCCGTGATATCCGGGTTCGGTACCCGTTAGACTGCCTCGTTCAGTATGGTTAACAATCCAATCAATGACTTCAGGGGAGTTTATAAAAGTATCAGTAACACGGGCGTATTGGGTGAAAAAACTAGTGATTTTTAAGGCATCACGTTCAATTTGTGTATCAATTTGATTTTGAATTTGAATACGTACATCTTCATAATTACTACTGGCAAAAATAATGGTACGCAGCAAAATAGCAATAATGGCAAAAGCAGAGATAGCGACTAGTATTTTCTTTTGAATTGAATCCACTGAAAACATCGATTTAACCTTTTTTGTTAATATTATATAAATCTAAACAACCTTAACAAAGCATTAACAACGCAACAAGTCTTTGAATTAGTTTTACAAAGCTTAGGGTCAACTAGACCCTAGTATAGTAAAGTTTCTTTACCCGCTAATAATTTAGACTAAATACGCTTGATATTGGCATTAATGACTTATTAAAGATAACCTTAGGTCAAATGTTTAAAGCACAGATTAACTAAGGAATGATTTTGAATAATAATACCAATAAAAAACTTATCGGTTGTTTAATGAGTTTACTTGTTACCACAACTTGTATTGCCAATGAGGACTTTGATAAAGCGTATCAATCTTTTGATATTAAACAAATAAAGGCTCATGTAAAGCAAATTTCATCTGATGAATTTGGCGGCAGAGAGCCCGCTAGCGCAGGTGAAAAATTAACAACAAATTTACTCATAAGTGAATTTAAACAACTCGGTTTACAACCGGGAAATGGTGACAGTTTTATTCAAGCTGTACCTATGGTCTCAATAACAAGTACACCAACAACGACTTTAAAAATTGCCGATATGAATTTTGAGTATCCAAAAAACTTTGTCGCCAGCTCTCGTCAAACTAAAAAAACACTATCGCTTAATGATTCTGAACTAGTTTTTGTTGGTTATGGTATTAATGCGCCTGAGCATGACTGGAATGATTATAAGGGGATTGATGTTAAGGGTAAGACAGTGATTATTTTAGTTAATGATCCCGGTTATGCAACACAAAACCCTGAGTTATTTGATGGTAATACCATGACCTATTATGGCCGCTGGACATATAAGTACGAAGAAGCTGCTCGACAAGGGGCTAAAGGTGCCATTATTGTTCATGAAACTAAACCTGCAAGTTATGGTTGGAATGTTATTGAAAGTAGCTGGACGGGAGCTCAGTATCATTTACCAGCGAAAGAAGTCAATGAGGCTGCAGTTGATATTGAAATGTGGATCAGCCGTGATAAAGCTGTAGAACTAATGGCAAAGACAGGACATGATTTTGAGTCATTAAAAAAAGCTGCATTGAGTAAGGACTTTAAAGCAGTTTCTCTTAAAACAACTGCTTCAATAAATGTTAACAATGATATTGTTCAATCGATTTCTAATAATGTTATTGCGACTATTCCTGGTCGAATCTCAGCTGACGAGCATATTATTTATATGGCTCATTGGGATCATTTAGGTTCAACTATCGTTGATGGTAAACGTGAGATATATAATGGTGCTCATGATAATGCGACGGGTACCGCAGGTTTAATTCATATTGCCAAAGCCTATCAAACACTTAAACAAAAACCTGAACGTTCAATAACCATGATTGCAGTTACTGCAGAAGAGCAGGGACGATTGGGCTCTCGTTATTTTGCCAATCATCCGACTATGCCATTAAACAAGATAGTTGGCCTTGTTAATATGGACAGTCTTGATATTACCGGTAAGAAAAAAGATATAACGGTAGTCGGTTATGGTAAGTCACAACTTGAAGACTATTTAACAATAGCAGCTAAGCGTCAAAATAAAACCTTAACGTCAGAGCAAACACCTGAACGTGGTTATTATTATCGTTCTGACCATTTTAGCTTAGCTAAAAAAGGTGTACCGGCGTTAAGTGCTGGTGGTGGCTCTATATCACTTAATGATAAAGAAGTGGCTATTGCTAAAAAGGTTAGGGCGATAGTGAGTAATTGTTATCACCAAACTTGTGATGAATATAACGAAAGTTGGGGCTGGGATGGCATGGTCGAAGAACTACAGTTATTTTTTGAAGTAGGCTACTTATTAGCAAATACTAAAGATTGGCCAAACTGGCATCAAGGTACTGAATTTAAAGGTACTAGAGATGCGATGATGAAAAACTCAAAGTAGTCATTGTAATAAATACGACAATTGAAAAGTTATGGACATCGACGTGCATGGATGCATTAATGCCTCGAAAGACCGGATGTTTGAGAGAGGCCTGAACATCGTTTTTCATTGCCATTCATGACACCACAATATTGCCTGCATAGACGCAGGTCTTAACTTTTTTGTCAGGAACACTCTTTATTCAACACGGTTGACTGTTCATCGACGTGCATGGATGCACTAATGCCTCGAAAGACAGGATGTCTGAGAGAGGCCTGAACACCGTTGTTCATTGTCATTCATGACACCACAATATTGCCTGCATAGACGCAGGTCTTAACTTTTGTCAGGAACCCTCTTTATTCAACACGGTTGACTGTTCATCGACGTGCATGGATGCACTAATGCCTTGAAAGACAGGATGTCTGAGAGAGGCCCGAACATAAAAAAAGCCAGCAATTGCTGGCTTTTTTAAATGACATAGAATATTTAACTAGTAAAACATTTCCTGCAAAAACAAATAACGCCTACTTGAAAATAATCTTAGCTGCTAACGCGTTTGTTAGCTGCGTCTATCAATGGTTGAGATCCGGATTGCAAAAATGCTAAATTAGCTGTAACAGTTTTCTTTGGTAACTTTTTAATTAGCAAAGAACCTGTTTTAACTGAACCTTTCACTGATGCAAACACCAACAAATTTTTACCATTACATTGAATACCTTTGAAGATACTACGAATTTTTAATTTATTCGTCTTTAAATAAGAGCGCATGCGTTTTTTGTCGTCGGCAGCCACATATTCACATATGCTTTGAGCAATGTTCGCTGCTTGAGCTTTCGGCGTCGTAACAACAGACGTTAATAATAAAACAGTAATAGTAGAAACTAGTAATAATTTTTTCATTTTAATAACCTTTAAATAAAGTGAGTTAGTAAAAGAAAAAACCACGGGATGTACCAACTTGGTAACTCCGCTGTCATAGAATAGGCTAAAATTAGCTTTTTCCTTAGACCGGTGGTTTTGCGTAACACGTTTTCGCGTGTTTTGCCTTTTCTTTGTCATCTTCAGTATTAACAAAACAACTCAATAAATCAACAACTTTTTTAATATTGAAATCGTATGCATGTACAATTTAACAGTTACGTAACATATAGATAGCGTATTTAGGTAAAATAAGTTGGTGAGGTTTATGAGTATATTAATTAAACGGATGGTGATTATTAAAAGGAAAGCCGAGATAAAAATCTCGGCTAAATTGTAATAAAGGCTATGTAATGGCGAAGCTAAAGGCTCATTTCTGGAACATTTTCAGGAATAATCAGTTCACCTTCAGTAAGCTTGATTATTTCCTCAATGGTCACACCCGGTGCACGCTCTACTAAATGAAATTGTCCGTCTTTAATTTCAATATAAGCAAGGTCTGTTAATACTTTTTTAATACAGCCTTTACCAGTTAGTGGTAATGAACAATTAGACAATAACTTTGATACACCATGTTTTGAGGCGTGGGTCATAGTGACGATAATGTTATCAGCACCGGCAACTAAATCCATTGCGCCGCCCATGCCTTTTATTAACTTGCCCGGGATCATATAAGAGGCGATATTACCATTTACATCTACTTCAAAAGCACCAAGTACGGTTAAATCAACATGACCACCACGGATCATCGCAAATGATTCTGCGGAATCAAAAATAGAGGCACCTTTTGCCATGGTTACGGTTTGTTTACCCGCGTTGATCAGGTCAGCATCAATTTCTTCTTCGGTAGGAAATTGCCCCATACCTAATAAGCCATTCTCTGACTGCAACATTACTTCAATATCGGTAGGTACGTAATTAGCAACCAATGTGGGAATACCTATGCCTAAGTTAACGTAATAACCATCTTTAAGTTCTTGGGCAACACGCTGTGCAATTTGTTCTCTTGATAAAGCCATTATAAAATTCCTTATGCAGACGCTGTTGCTGATGATGATGGGCGAGTGGTTCGTTGCTCAATACGTTTTTCAAAACGGCCTTGAATAAGGCGGTTAACATATATACCCGGTGTATGAATTTGATCTGGATCTAATTCACCCGGCTCAACAATTTCTTCAACTTCAACAACGGTAATCTTTCCTGCGGTTGCTGCCAAAGGATTAAAATTACGTGCTGTTTTTCTAAAGACTAAATTACCATATCGATCCGCTTTCCAAGCTTTTACTATGGCAAAGTCGCCAACAATAGAGGGCTCCAAAATATATTTCCGACCGTTAAATTCGCGCTCTTCTTTGCCTTCAGCGACTGGTGTTCCATAACCTGTGGCGGTGTAAAAAGCAGGAATACCCGCTCCGCCAGCTCTCATTTTTTCAGCTAAAGTACCTTGTGGTGTTAATTCTACCTCAAGTTCACCATTCATCATTTGACGTTCAAATTCAGCATTTTCACCGACATAAGAGGCAATGATTTTCTTAATTTGACGTTCTGGTAATAATACACCTAAACCAAAATCATCAACACCGCAGTTATTTGATACGACGGTTAAGTCTTTGGTGTTTTTACGTTTGATTTCGGCAATAAGGTTTTCAGGAATACCACATAAGCCAAAACCACCAGCAATAACGGTCATGCCGTCGGTAAGACCCGCCATGGCTTCTTCATAACTAGCGACTACTTTGTCAAATCCGGCCATTATCTACTCCTCTTTTTAAATCTTGTGAACTTAAGCTAATGAGCATAAATTCATGAATTAATTTAACTAATTTTAATAAGTTTGTTGTTAAGACAACTTCGCTCGATAGGCATTTGAAACTTTTGAAACCGGCTTTTTATTTAGCTTATCGCTAATAAACCAGCCCGCTTTTAGTAATTTGTCTAAATCGATACCTGACTCTATTTCTAAGCCATTAAGTAAATATACAACATCTTCGGTTGCAACATTACCTGATGCGCCCATAGCATAAGGGCATCCGCCCAATCCAGCAATGGCACTATCGACTACCATTACGCCAGATTGTAAAGCAGTGTAAATGTTTGTTAACGCTTGTCCGTAGGTATCATGGAAGTGAACTGCTAGCTTATCTGTTGGTACACGGGCTGATACAGCCTGTAACATCTTTTGTACGCTGGCGGCATTACCAACACCTATGGTATCGCCTAGTGATATTTCATAACAGCCGAGCTTGAATAATTTTTCAGCAACAATTGCCACTTGCTCTGGTTCGATAAAGCCATCATAGGGACAACCCAAAACACAGGATACGTAGCCACGTACTTTTATGCCGGCTTTTTGAGCGGCATCTACAACTGGTTTAAAACGTTCTAAACTTTCATCAATTGAGCAATTAATATTCTTTTTACTAAAGGCTTCAGAGGCTGCACCAAAAATAGCGACTTCATCGGCATTAACAGCAATGGCTGCTTCAAAACCTTTCATATTGGGTGTTAAGGCGGCGTAGGTGACGTTTTCTTTTCTTTTTAGTTGATTAAAAACGTCTGTAGATGTCGCCATTTGTGGTACCCATTTAGGGGAAACAAAACTGCCACTTTCGATATATGTAACCCCAGCATCGGCCAGTTGCTCGATCAGTGATACTTTATCGCCAGCGCTGATTGGTGTGCTTTCATTTTGCAGACCATCACGTGGCCCAACTTCAACAATCTTTACTTTTTTCGGCAAGTTAGCATGGTTCATATTATTTACCTTCGTCTTCTGCAACAAACGATAGCAATTCGCAGCCGCCATCAACCATGTCACCTTCAGCATAAAATATCGCGTCGATAACGCCGTCTGCAGGTGCTTTAATGGTATGTTCCATTTTCATCGCTTCCATGATGACTAAGGTTTGGTCTTTGTCCACTTGCTCGCCAGCTTTAACTAAGACAGCAACCATAGTGCCATTCATGGGTGCAAGTAAGCCACCATGACTTTCATCATCAAGGCTATCACCACAATCAGGAAGAATGTGAGTGAAATTAAAGACCCCGTTTTGGTAATAGAGACTAATTTGGGTATTACGTTCTAATGTTATTTTTGCAATCGTCGCATGACTACGGTAGCCGTCGATACTGACATATAGTGTATCGCCGTCAATACGACCTTGACAGTCAACGGTTTGCCCATCAACAGTAATCAAATAATAACTGCCGCTACCATGACGTTTTTGTTCAACATTAACAGCATATTCAATGTCATTATGGGCTAATGTTAGCTGATGAATATGGGCTTCGTTTAATCGCCAAGCATTAGTGGTATGCCAAGGTGAATAGGGGTCACTACTTTGTTGAGCAATAATTGACGCCGATGCTTCTTGTGATAAAACTAAATACAAAGCCGCCATCGGTAGTTCACCGGCAAGGGCTTGCTCATTGTCATGAAAAATAAGGTCTTTATTTTTTTCAATGAAACCGGTATCGATGTCTTCATTAATAAAGGGTGCACAAGTTGCTAAATTATAGAGAAAATCTATATTAGTGGTGACACCTTCAATACGATACTCAGATAGTGCTTTAGCTAAACGTTGTAATGCTTTTTCTCGATTTTCATCCCAAACAATTAATTTTGCAATCATCGGATCGTAAAAAACACTGACTTCATCACCTTGGCGAACACCCGTATCAATTCGAACAAATTCGCTTTCTATGGGAGGCTGTAAAAAGTTAAGTTTACCTGTTGCTGGTAAAAAATCATTATTTGGATCTTCAGCGTAAATACGTGCTTCAAAAGCATGGCCGTTAATTTTAAGTTCACTTTGTGTTTTTGGTAATGTTTCCCCAGCAGCAACTCTAAGTTGCCACTCTACAAGATCTTGTCCTGTGATGAATTCAGTAACGGGATGCTCTACTTGTAGACGAGTATTCATCTCCATAAAGTAGAAAGAACCGTCAACATCCAATAAAAATTCAACGGTACCTGCACCTTGATAGCCAATCGCTTGCGCTGATTTTATGGCGCATTCGCCCATTTGAGTGCGTAATTCTTCACTCATACCAAACGCAGGCGCTTCTTCGATAACTTTTTGATGACGTCGTTGTACTGAACAGTCACGTTCAAAAAGGTAAACAGCATTTTGATGATTATCACAAAAAACTTGAATTTCTACATGGCGAGGTTGGGTTAAATATTTTTCGACCAACATGGTATCGTCACCAAAAGAAGACTTGGCTTCACGTTTTGCCGCAGCGAGTCCCTCTGAAAACTCACTTTCATTCCATACTTGACGCATACCTTTACCGCCACCACCTGCTGTGGCTTTTAATAACACGGGGTAACCCATATCATCAGCAGCTTTTTTTATCACCGCTTCACTTTGATCGTCACCATGATAGCCTGGAACCAGTGGTACATTCGCTTTTTCCATGATGTTCTTGGCGGCAGACTTCGAACCCATTGCTTCTATTGCCGTAACAGGAGGACCAATAAAAACAATACCTTCTTGTTCGCACATCCGGCAAAAATCGGCATTTTCAGATAAAAAACCGTAACCGGGATGAATAGCTTGAGCGCCAGTTCTTTTTGCGGCTGCAATGACTTTTTCACTGAGTAGATAACTTTCCCGAGAAGGAGATGCGCCAATATGAACGGCTTCGTCGGCCATATTCACATGTAAAGCATCAGCATCTGCGTCTGAATAAACGGCAACCGTTAAGATGCCCATTTTACGTGCAGTTTTGATCACTCGACAGGCAATTTCACCACGGTTTGCAATGAGTATTTTAGTAAACATGGTGATTATCCTTTTGTCTTTGATAAAGTTGGGCTTTTTGATGGAGTTAAGTCTTCTGAGTTCGTTAAATCTGGTGAAGTAGATGTTTGCCAGTTAGGGCTTCTTTTTTCAAAAAAAGCGCCAAGTCCTTCTTGTCCTTCTGCTGATACACGAATAGCTGCAATACGTTCACTAGTGACGTTAAGTAATTCCTCATTAATATCTTGGTAAGCAACATCAAGAGCTAGTTGCTTGGCTTCTCTCACCGCGTGAGGACCATTAGCCAGTATTACATTGGCCATATCATTAATGCTTTTATCTAAATCGTCAGGTGTTACGACTTCATTGACTAAACCAAGTTGCATTGCTTTATCTGCAAAGAAGCGCTCCGCGGTTAGAAAATATCGGCGACAGGCTTTTTGACCCATAGCATTAATAACATAGGGGCTAATCGTTGCAGGGATAAGACCCAATTTCACTTCACTTAAACAAAAGCTAGCTTTATTACTGGCAATGACTATATCGCAACAACTTGCTAATCCTACCGCGCCACCAAATGCCGCACCTTGAACTTTTGCGATAGTAGGCTGTGGCAAGAAATTAAGTGTTTTAAGCATAATAGCTAATGCATTGGCATCTTTTAAATTGTCTTCAAAAGTATAACTTGCCATCCGCTTCATCCAGCCTAAATCTGCACCTGCGGAGAAACTTTTGCCTGTTGACGCTAATACCATTAATTTGATGTCTCGACGTTCAGCTATTTCTCTAAATATCTCAGTTAATTGGGCGATGATAGCATCGTCAAATGCATTATGTTTGTCAGGATTATTTAAGGTAACCGTTGCTATGCCACGTTGGTCAACGTCAAATAAAACATGGTTATTGTTTTTATCATTCATATTATTTAATGTATTCATAACAGCTCCTACATTCTAAAGAGTCCAAATTTGGTTTCTTCAATAGGTTTATTTAAAGAGGCTGAAATGGCTAAGCCCAATGTTTGTCGAGTATCTGCAGGATCAATAATACCGTCATCCCATAGGCGGGCAGAGGCATAATATGGATGACCTTGATGTTCATAACTTTCAATGATCGGTTTTTTAAAATTTAGCTCTTCTTGCTCTGACCATGTTTCACCACGTTTTTCTTTTTGATCACGTTTTACTTGCGCTAAAACACCTGCGGCTTGTTCACCACCCATCACTGAAATTCGAGCATTGGGCCACATAAATAAGAAACGAGGATCGTAGGCTCTGCCACACATGCCGTAATTACCTGCGCCAAAACTACCACCAATTAATACGGTAAATTTTGGTACTTTTGCGGTAGCTACCGCGGTGACCATTTTTGCGCCATGTTTGGCGATACCGTCAGCTTCATATTGTTTACCCACCATGAAACCAGTGATATTTTGTAAAAATACTAAAGGAATTTTTCGTTGTGCACAGAGTTCAATAAAGTGAGCGCCTTTTTGCGCAGACTCACCAAACAAAATACCGTTGTTGGCAACGATACCGATAGGATAGCCATAGAGGCGAGCGAAGCCGCAAACGAGGGTTGTACCATATAACGCTTTAAATTCATCGAAATTACTGTCATCAACGATGCGAGCTATAATTTCTCTAATATCATACGGTTGTCGAGTATCTTTAGGTACAATGCCATAAATTTCTTGAGTATCATAAGCGGGTTCAACAACGGGTTGAATGTTCATGGTGATTGTTTTTACACGGTTTAAGTTACCAACAATCGTACGTGCTATTTCTAAGGCATGATGATCGTTTTGTGCATAATGATCGGCTACACCTGAGGTACGACAATGAATATCCGCACCGCCTAAATCCTCGGCACTGACTATTTCACCGGTAGCCGCTTTTACCAGCGGGGGACCTGCCAAAAATATAGTACCTTGATCTTTAACAATAATAGCCTCGTCTGCCATTGCCGGTACATAAGCACCACCTGCGGTACAAGAGCCCATAACTACCGCAATTTGTGGAATCGCTTGTGCTGACATATTGGCTTGATTGAAAAATATACGACCAAAGTGTTCTTTGTCAGGAAAAACATCATCTTGATTTGGTAAGTTAGCGCCACCAGAGTCAACTAAATAGACACATGGTAAGTTGTTTTCTTGGGCAATGGCTTGTGCGCGTAAGTGCTTTTTCACCGT
Source organism: Colwellia sp. (assembly GCA_013215655.1). GTDB lineage: Bacteria > Pseudomonadota > Gammaproteobacteria > Enterobacterales > Alteromonadaceae > Colwellia_A. The sequence continues at coordinate 39,331 of JABSOX010000003.1, read as the reverse complement.
TAAAGGGAAGTATGTTCCACCTTTTACGGTGGCATCATTAGCAACAATAATACATTCTTGGCCACCAACACGGCCGATGCCAGTAATAATACCCGCAGCAGGAATGTTATCTTCATAAACTTCATAAGCGGCTAATTGCGATAATTCCAAAAATGCTGAGCCGGGATCAAGTAGGGCATTTACACGGTCTCTTGGTAATAATTTACCTCGAGATAAATGACGATTGCGACTACGTTGTCCACCGCCAAGCTTTATTTCTTCAAGTTTAGTTTTTAAGTCATCAACTTGTTGCTGCATATGGGCAGCATTTTCAATGAACTCAGGGCTACGAGGATTGATTTTTGAAATTATTTTAGCCACGGTATTACCTTTGTTGTGGAATATTATCAGTAAGGTTATAGGGTCGAATATTGTAGGTCGATACAAATAAAACTAGGCTCGATGTAATTACCTATTTGTCGAGGCTCTATTTAAGCAAACCTCGAACTACAATAAATTAAGTTATTTAGATTCGTTAAATAACTCACGGCCTATTAACATCCGGCGAATTTCAGAAGTACCTGCGCCAATTTCATAAAGCTTCGCATCACGTAATAAACGACCCGCAGGGAATTCATTAATGTAACCATTACCACCTAATAATTGAATCGCATCTAAAGCCATTTTTGTTGCTAACTCGGCGGCAAATAAAATCACACCCGCAGCATCTTTACGTGTAGTTTCACCACGGTCAGCGGCTTGTGCACATAAATAAGCATAAGATTTAGCAGCATTCATTTGGGTATACATATCTGCTATTTTCCCTTGAATTAACTGGAATTCGCCGATTGATTGACCAAACTGTTTACGGTCATGAATGTAAGGTACAACGAGGTCCATACATGCATCCATAATGCCTAGTGGGCCACCGGTTAATACTAAACGTTCATAATCGAGACCAGACATTAATACACGGACACCTTTTCCTTCTTCACCTAAAATATTTTCTGCAGGTACTTCACAATCTTGAAAAACAAGTTCACAAGTGTTTGAGCCGCGCATACCTAATTTATCTAATTTTTGATGACGGGAAAAACCAGGGTAATCACGTTCAATGATAAAGGCGGTAATGCCTTTTGAACCGGCTGAGGTATCTGTCTTAGCATAAACTACATAAACATTAGCTTCAGGGCCATTGGTGATCCACATTTTGTTGCCGTTTAAAATGTACTTGTCGCCTTTTTTATCGGCGCGTAGTTTCATGCTAACTACATCGGAGCCAGCATTGGGCTCACTCATGGCTAATGCACCTACGTGTTCACCGGTGCAAAGCTTGGGTAAGTATTTCGCTTTTTGTTGATGTGAACCATTTTTATTTAATTGATTTAAACAAAGGTTGGACATGGCGCCATAACTTAAGCCAACAGAAGCTGAAGCACGCGAAATTTCCTGCATAGCGACCATATGTTCTAAGTAACCTAGATTTGAGCCGCCGTATTGTTCATCAACGGTCATGCCTAATAAACCTAAGTCACCAAATTTACGCCATAAATCACTCGGGAACTCATTATCAATATCGATTTTTTCGGCACGTGGCGCTATTTCGTCACGAGCAAAAGCGTTGACCGTGGTGCGGATCATTTCAACGGTTTCGCCTAAATTAAAGTTTAAAGATGTGAAAGAAGAAATCATGGTGAACCCTTTGTATTAATTATGTGTAATAGATTTTTTTTAATAAATTGTTGCTATGCCGATTGTTTATCAATTGCTGCTAACGTTTCTTTACAGCTAGTTTCTAGGCTATCAAGTTCTAGTAATACTATTTTTATATCATCAAGCTGTTGAGTTAAATGTTCTTTTTTTTCTGCAATGATGCTCATCATGGTTTTTAATTGAGTAGCACTGGTTCGGTCGTGGTCATATAATTCAAAGATGCGACCCGTTTCAGCTAATGAAAATCCTAGTCGTTTTCCTCTTAAAATCAACCTTAGTCTAACTCTGTCTCTCTGTTTATAAATGCGAGTTTGGCCTTTACGAGTCGGTTTAAGTAAACCTTGATCTTCGTAGAATCGGATACTACGGGTAGTAATATCAAATTCTTTTGCTAAATCACCAATAGAGTAGGTGATTGCTTTTGCTTGGTTCATAAGTTGACCTATGCTTAATGATAGTGATAACCTTACAGGAAGTTTACGTAAACGTAAAGCTGGCTATCTGTAATTGTTTATAGCTGTTGCTTTTATATGTCGCGGTGTAAATTCTACCGTGCATATTTATATACGAGTTGCGATGAGTATAGTACTAAAGTTTACGTTGGCGTTAACGTTAAATTGAGTTAATCTGTCGCCATTATTTATACTTCCATTTTTATTATCGGAGAGCTTCCATGTCTACTACAGATCCTATTGTTATTGTTGCTGCTACCAGAACCCCTATGGGCGGTTTTATGGGCGGTTTATCAGCGGTTACTGCACCAAGTTTAGGGGCAACAGCTATTCGTGGCGCTTTAGAAACGGCTAATTTAGCAAATGATCAAATTGATGAAGTGATTATGGGTTGTGTTTTACCGGCTGGTTTAAAACAAGCGCCTGCTCGTCAAGCTGCTCTTGATGCGGGGCTAGCATTATCAACAGTTTGTACCACCATTAATAAAGTATGTGGCTCGGGTATGAAAGCAGCAATGCAAGCTCATGATGCATTAATAGCAGGTTCTATTGATATTGCTATTGCGGGTGGTATGGAAAGTATGACTAACGCACCACATATTTTACCAAAAGGCCGTAGTGGTATAAAAATGGGGCATGGTCAAATACTTGATCATATGATGACTGATGGCTTAGAAAATGCTTATGATGGCATCGCTATGGGCTGTTTTGCCCAAGAAACAGCCGATGATGCTGGTTTTACACGTGAAGCTATGGATGAATATGCACTTCGCTCGTTATGTCGTGCTAATGCGGCGATTGAGTCAGGTGCATTTAAGAATGAAATTAGTGCAGTAACCATTAAATCTCGTCGTGGTGATTCAGTATTCTCTATTGATGAACAACCGGGTAATGCTCGTCCTGAAAAAATACCTTCATTACGTGCTGCCTTTAAAAAGGACGGTACTATTACCGCTGCTAACGCTAGTTCGATTTCAGATGGCGCGGCTGCTTTAGTGATGATGAAATTATCACAGGCACAAAAACGTGGTTTAACACCTTTATGTAAAGTTGTAGCTCATGCTACACATGCTCAAAAACCAGCTGAGTTCACTGTTGCTCCTGTTGGCGCAATGAATAAGGTTTTAGAAAAGGCTAATTGGTCAATCGCTGATGTTGATTTATGGGAAATAAATGAAGCTTTTGCGATGGTCACAATGTTAGCCATAAAAGAGCTTGAACTTGATGATACTAAAGTGAATGTTAATGGTGGTGCTTGTGCATTAGGTCATCCGCTAGGCGCTAGTGGTGCACGTATCATCGTTACTTTGATTCATGCATTAAAAAATAAAGGTTTATCAAAAGGTTTAGCATCACTTTGCATTGGTGGTGGTGAAGCCACTGCATTTGCTATTGAAATGATTTAGGTATTATATCTTACATTAAGCTGCTACTCGTATCTAAATGTAGTCACTCTTTCACATCGGTGTGGGTGTGACATACTCTTCATCCCCAATATAAAGCTGCAATTGCAGCTTTTTTTAGTTTAAGTCTATGAAAATAATAGATAGCTGATAGAATTTAGTGAAAATAAGAGGGGAGTCATACCATCGAAAGCATCTTAAAAATTTATTATCGGGAACATCCAACACTATTACTTACTGTTTGTTATTTTGTTATTACCCTCATTGGCGTGATCTATAGCGTATTTTTCTATCTTGAGTTTGGTATTTATATCCTTAAGTTTTCTGATATTAGTGATTTTTTACTGGCTTCGATATTAGAACCCTTGTCGATAACAATATTTGTAATCTTTGTAATTTTACATTTTATTACCTCTAGAATGGAGCTTTGGTTGCGTAATCGATTTCAGTTTTATGGAAACTTTGCTACTAAGCGATTAAAATCCAAATATTCAGATCCTATTCTTTTATTCTTTGTGTTAACTCTAGGTACAGGATTATTTGTTCGAGATTTAGCTATAGATAATGCTGAAAGCGTTAAAAAGAAAGTTAAAGATGAGTATGTTGTTTTGGTGCCAAATTATGAAAATGCGTTAACAGAACAAGTATTAAGTTTACTTGGCAGCTCTAGCCGGTTCGCCTATTTTTACGATCGTGATAGTGGCGAAGCGTTGGTGATCCCATTGGAGAGTATTTCATATATGCGTAAAAAAATTGTTGCTAAAAGTATTGTCGAAAAGGCAGGCTAGAAAACGATTATATTCAATAAATAAAGAAGCCGAGTAGAGAAATTACTCGACTTCATTTTATTTATGATAGTTAAATCTTGGTATTACTTATTAGCTCTTCATGCTCAAAATCATCAACATCAATTGCGGCTTTACGTCCTATTTCTGTACGACGTAATAAATCTGCTTCTTGTTCAGTAATAATTTTCAGTGCTAAGCCTTGTTCAGCAATTAAGTCTAATTGCGTAAACGGGAGTTTTTTCTCTAAGTGCCGACAAACTTTATCAAAAATAGGTTCACTAGCAATAACATCCTTTAGAGTTTGCTCTAATTGACCAACAACATTTTCCGGTTCGTTTGTTAAATATTGTCCTTTTCCTAAACGTGTTCTGGTATCTGAAGGGGTTTGCAATATCACAGCAACTTGATGTTCTGTGATGTCAGAAGGTTTGGTTAGCCAAGTACCTAAAGGGAAAATAATCACTCTGAGTATTTTGCCAACCATCTTATTGGGGAAATTGCTAATTAACTCATCAATAGCATGTTGGATATTATATAAAGAGTCTTCTACAGCCCATTGCATTAATGGATAATCGGCAACTTGGCGTCCTTCATCGTTATATCTTTTTAAAGTGGCGCTGGCTAGATACAGATAGCTTAAAATATCTCCTAAACGGGCTGAAATACGTTCGCGCCTTTTCAATTCACCGCCGAGTGTTAACATGGCGATATCTGATAACATCGCTAAATTTGCACTAAAACGATTCATTAATTGGTAATAACGACGCGTATTATCTTGAAAGGGGGCTTGTTGTAGTCGAGATCCGGTCAACGAGAACCAAAAGCTGCGACAAATATTACTAATAGCAAAGCCAATATGTCCAAACAGGGCATGGTCAAAGTCATCAAGTGCTTGTTGTTCATCTTTATTACTTGCTGCCTCTATTTCTGCAAGTACATAAGGATGACAACGAATTGCCCCTTGACCATAAATTATCAAACTGCGGGTTAAAATATTGGCACCTTCAACGGTTATAGCAACCGGTGCTCCTTGGTAACCACGGGCGAGATAATTACTTTTTCCTAAACAGATACCTTTACCACCATGAATGTCCATTGCGTCGTTAATACATTGGCGTAATTTTTCGGTTAAATGGTATTTACATATCGCTGAAATCACCGAGGGTTTTTCGCCAAGGTCAATTGCACCTGTAGATAAGGTAGTGACAGCATCCATTAAATAAGCGTTACCGCCAATACGAGCTAGAGGCTCTTCAATACCTTCCATTTTTCCTATTGGCATTTTAAATTGGCGTCGAATGCGGCTATAAGCACCTGTTGCTAAAGCAATCGACTTTATACCTCCTGTGCTATTTGAGGGCAGGGTAATGGCTCGACCTACTGATAAACATTCAACCAGCATTCTCCAACCTTGTCCTGCACGTTCAGCACCTCCAATAATAAAATCTAAAGGAACAAATACTTCATTACCTTGTGTTGGTCCATTTTGAAAGGGTACATTGAGTGGAAAGTGACGACGACCAATGATAACACCTTCAATATTTGTTGGAATGAGCGCGCAAGTGATACCTAGCTCAACTGTTTCACCTAGCAGATGCTCAGGATCTCTTAATTTAAACGCTAGACCTAAGACAGTGGCTACAGGAGCTAGAGTTATATAGCGTTTATCCCATGTTAATTTCATTCCAAGTACTTGTTGGCCGTCAAATTCACCATGACAAATAATACCAAAATCAGGAATACTGCCTGCATCTGAGCCAGCTTCAGGACTGGTGAGCGCAAAGCAGGGAATTTCTTCACCTGTAGCAAGGCGAGGTAAATAATGTTCTTGTTGTTCTTTTGTACCGTAATGTTGTAATAACTCAGCGGGGCCTAATGAATTGGGTACACCAACCGTACTCGCAAGTACCGTGCTAACCGCAGATAGTTTTTGTAATACTCTTGATTGTGCGTAGGCACAAAAATCTAGACCACCAAACTCTTTTTTGATGATCATCGCAAAGAATTTATTATCTTTTAAGGGCTGCCAAACCTCAGGTGATAAGTCCGCCAGTTGGTGAGTTGTTTGCCAATCGTTGGTCATTTTACAAACTTGTTCAACAGGACCTTTTAAAAAAGCGAGTTCTTCAGCGCTCAGTCGTGGTTGCGGATAATTATGCAGCTTTTTCCAATCAGGTGTGCCTCTAAATAAATCAGCTTCGAACCAAGTTGTTCCTGCGTCTATGGCTTCTTGTTCTGTTTTAGACATCTCCGGCATGATTGATTTAAACAGTTGTAATAAGGGCAGGCTAATAATTTGTTTTCTGACGTTAGCGATATTTAATGGTAATGCAACAATTGCAAATAGTAGCCATCCTAAAAAAGAAATAGTGTTTAATACGGTACCAACAGCCATTAGGATCGCAAATGATAACGTAAAGGTTGATAATGATGATCGGCTATAAGCCATAAACCAGCAAAGTGCGATTGCACATATTATCCAAGTCATATCTTCCACAGGCTTTCCTTTTTATTGTTGGTTATTGGTCTTGTTTTTCAGCCGTTATTATATTTTTAATCTTATTACCAATAATACTGGTCTGACCTTGTTAGGTTATTATGAAAAGTAGAAAATATCAAACAGTTAACGTTTTGTTATTGTTCTATTTGAATGGGTCATATTTAGTTATAATGGATTTAAGTATAAAAGCTATTTTTTTGGAGTTTTAGATTATGTGTGAGCTGTTGGCAATGAGTGCTAATGTACCAACCGATATTTGTTTTAGCTTTAGTGGGCTTATGCAAAGAGGTGGTAACACTGGGCCACATAAAGATGGTTGGGGGATCACTTTCTATGAAGGTAAAGGGTGTCGTAGCTTTAAAGATCCACTACCGAGTGCTGAATCAGCCATTGCGAGATTAGTAACTGAATATCCCATTAAGAGTGAGGCTGTGGTTTGCCATATTCGTCAAGCCAATTCTGGTGCTGTTTGTTTGGAAAATACTCACCCGTTTATTCGTCAAATGTGGGGAAGAAATTGGACCTATGCTCATAATGGACAACTTAAAGACTTTCAAAAGGAACTACCAATAAAGTTTCATCTTCCGATAGGCACAACAGATAGTGAACACGCCTTTTGTTGGATCATGGATCAGCTTCATCTACAGTTTGGCAGTCATATTCCTAACGATATTGAGCTATTTTCATTTGTCGCCCATTTGAGCGAAAAAATAAATAAATTAGGCGTTTTTAATCTTATTATTACAAACGGTGAATGTTTATTTGCCTATTGCTCAAATAATTTACATTGGATAACACGACGTGCTCCATTTGGTAAAGCGAGTTTGATTGATGCTGAAATGGAGGTTGATTTTCATCAAGAGACTACGGCTAATGACGTGGTTACTGTCATAGCAACCAAACCATTAACTGATGATGAAACGTGGCAAAAAATGTCAGCAGGTCAATGGCAACTTTTCAGATTAGGGGAAGCTATTGCGAAGGGAGCCGAAGGTTTAGCTGGGTAAAGTACCAATTCTGTATAAGGCTAGTCTGTATAAGGTACTAGTCGGTAACTTTTACGGAAACTAACTGCGCTTCAAACTGTTCAAAGCTGCCTTTTTTCTGATAAAGCTTTACTAAAAGGTAGTTTAATTCTGGAGCAAACCAAATCATGGTTGTTCTTTTGTTTTTTACTCGCTTAAATCTTACGGTGTTAACTAAACCATAGGGTAACATTAGGTCTTCTTCGCCATCATACTTATAGGTATAATTTTTTACTTTCCCAGAAGTATTGATCACCGAAAAGGATGAATCTTTTTGTTGAGGATTATTTATTAGATTAACGCGGTGCTGTAAATGATAACTGAGTTTATCTTGAATGCCTTCAGGTAAATCAATATAAAATTCTTTAGTTTTGGTTTTAGAAGCATCAACAATATGATTATTGGGGATGTTATATAACCATTGCTGTTTTTTGTCTCTTCCTGTCCCTTCTCGTTTAAAATCATATTGTGAAGGGATGAGATTTTTTCCATCATAACTAACGATAGAAGCTTCTTCGCGAGTATCTGAAAATATTAACCAGTCAATTTGGGTATTATAACTAAATTCATAGTTACCATTTTCAAGATGTTTTAGTTGGCGAATTCCTTTGCCAACAGGATCCGCTTTATGGATAATATTATATTCAGCAATGAAAGGCTTTATGGGTAACTTAGCGGTGTTTTTAGCAGAATCATCCGCATTTGCTAAGTTTGATATAGATATTATTGAATATAATATTGCGCTACCACATAAAGCTTTTAACATAAATCTACCTTTTATTATTAACATGTTACCTCAAAATAGTGCTTTCAGTTGAAATCCAGATTTTGAAGTATCATGGGTATTTATTCTTCACTTGCATAACCGGAGGCAGGAATGACGCTATTATCAAATAATACTTGGTCATTATCCATGACAACACGCTTTAAACAACACCATTTAACCACTAAAGGGTAAATTCTATGTTCTTGCTCATGAACTCTTTCTGCTAAATCAGCGGCTTCATCACCTGCAAAAATAGGCACTTTAGCTTGTAAAATTACTGGACCACCATCAAGTTCTTCAGTAACAAAGTGCACACTTACGCCATGTTCTTTGTCACCAGCGTCAATTGCGCGTTGATGAGTATTCAATCCTTGGTACTTAGGCAACAAAGATGGGTGAATGTTCAATAATTTTCCACAATAATGTTGTACAAATTTTGGTGTGAGAATTCTCATGAAACCGGCAAGTACAATAATATCAGGCGAAAACTGATCAATTTCTTTAATTAAAGCAAGATCATAGTTTTCTCTGCTATCGTATTCTTTATGGGATAGAGTTATTGCTGGTATGGCGGAATTTTTAGCACGAGTTAAGCCATAAGCATCACCCACATTAGAGATGACACCAACAACTTCGCCGGGATAATCTTGTGCTATACAGGCGTCAATAATCGCCTGTAAATTTGTGCCGCCACCAGAAATTAAAACAACAATTCGGCTACGCATAATGGTTAACCTTTGTTGATTACGACTTGGTCATCGCCATCATTCATGTCGGCTATCTCGCCTAAATGCCAAGCATTTTCACCATGTGCATTTAATAGTTCGATGCTTTTAGCTAATTGGTCAGCAGGTACCACGATGATCATACCAACTCCACAGTTAAAGGTACGATACATTTCATGCTCAGTGATATTACCTTTTTCTTGTAACCAGTTGAATATTTCAGGCCATTGCCAGCTATTACCATTAATAACAGCTTGGGCATTTTCAGGTAATACGCGTGGGATATTTTCCCAAAATCCACCGCCAGTAATATGAGAAAGCGCGTGGGCTTTCACTTCTTTTAGCATTGCTAAAATAGATTTAACATATATTTTTGTTGGTTCTAACAAATGGTCAGCAATGCTCTTTTCACCTAGTATTTCAGCAGTATCGGTATTATTGACTTCTAATACTTTACGAATTAATGAAAAACCATTTGAATGAGGACCAGATGAACCTAAAGCAATCAGTTGATCACCCGCAGTAACTTTAGAGCCATCAATTAATTCCGACTTTTCAGCAATACCTGTACAAAAACCGGCAATATCATAGTCGCCGGCATGATACATACCGGGCATTTCAGCTGTTTCTCCACCGACCAAAGCACAACCTGACTGAATACAACCTTCAGCAATACCTGTTACTACATCAGCGGCAACATCTACATCTAATTTTCCTGTCGCGTAATAATCTAGAAAATATAAAGGTTCGGCACCTAGTACTAATAAGTCATTAACACACATAGCTACTAAATCGATACCAACGGTATCGTGCCTTTTCAGGTCGATAGCTAAACGCAGTTTGGTGCCTACACCGTCAGTGCCTGATACCAATACCGGTTCTTTATAACCCGTAGGTATTTGACAAATAGCGCCAAAACCACCTATGCCACCCATTACTTCAGGGCGAGTTGTACGTTTAACTGCACCTTTAATGTTTTCAACAAGGGCATTACCTGCATCGATATCAACGCCAGCATCTTTATAGCTTAGAGATTGTTTTTGCTCACTCACGGGGGGGGAACCTCAATTAATTACTAATGGTATTGTAAAGGCGCATATTCTACCAGCGCGCGGGCAAGGTTAAAATCTTTATAATAAATTATTTTTTTATGTCACTAAAATCACCTGAAATATGATAATATTTTGTCTTATTAGAATTATTTCTCCGTAAACTATGTTTAGATATTGGCTTGTTTTAATTATCCTTTTTCATACAGCTTCCGCATTCGCTATTGAAGTTAAAGATTTATATGTTGCTAAAGTAAATGTCAGCTCACAAACCAGCGCACAAAGAAGTAAAGCACTTAAAGCGGCGATGAAAGGTGTGATCATTAAAGTAGGCGGTAAATCATCTTTTTTGCAACAGCCAATCATTAAAAAAGCATTAAAAAATTATAATAGTTATGTACAACAGTACCGTTACCAACGTGAAAAAGTAGGTAATCAATTAGTTGTTACTTTTGATGAAGATAAAATTAACAAGTTGCTAGTGCAAGCAAACCTGCCTATTTGGGGCCGTTTACGTCCACAAATTTTATTATGGGTAGTTAATGAAGAAGGTTTAAATCGAGTTGTCTTGTCTGATTCCACACCTTCTGAGATACCAAGCGTGGTTGAATTGTTTTCTCAAACTCGTGGTCTACCTATTATTATGCCGCTGATGGATTTAACCGATGCTAATCAAATAAGTGTTTCTGACTTGTGGGGACGATTTTCTCAACCAATACAAATGGCCTCGAGTCGATATGCACCTGAAGCGATAGTGATTATTAGAATTTCAAACAGTAGTTTAATTTCTGAAAGCAACCATGAAGTTGATTGTGAGCTTTTATGTCAACAAAATAATTATGCTGTGGATTGGAGCTTCATTTCTGATCCCCATCAATTGAATACTCAAGCATATAATGATCAGAGTAACCAAGAATTTGGACGCCAATATCATGGGGGAGATCAATTAACATTATTAAGACAAGCGCTGGATGATATTACTGATAATATTTATAAACGTTATGCGTTATCAACGACAACGAGTAATGAGTTTATAATTGATGTTGCCAATATCAATAATTTTGAGTCATATATCGCCTTAACTTCATTTTTAAATGAGCTTTCTTCAGTGCAAAAAGTCAAATTAGTTAGTGCGCATGGTAGTCAACGTCGTTTTAATTTAACCTTGTTAGGTTCGCAGCAATCTTTATTAGCTTCATTACAGTTAAATAAACAACTGCAACAATATATTGATCCCTTAGCGGATGTCGATGTAAATGCCGCCCCTATTTTTTATTGGAGAAAGCCGTGAAGCATAACGCGCAGTTAGCGCTTTCGGTGCAGTTGCCTGATGATGAAACGTTTTCAAGTTATCAAGGTAGCACCAATCAAGCAGTTGTTGCACAATTACAACAATTTATAAATACAGCTGCAATTAAAGAAGATAGACCACACGGCTTTTATTTGTTTGGCCTTAGCGGCGTAGGTAAATCACACTTGTTGCATGCCAGCTGTGCTTATGCAAGTGAATTAGGTTTATCGTCTTTATGTTTATCCTTTTCTGAATTAAAACAACTTACAGTTGAGGTTTTTGATGGTTTAGAGAATATTGATTTAGTTTGTTTAGATGATTTACATTTAATTGCTGGAGATACGGATTGGCAACAAGCTGTTTTTGATTTGTTTAATCGTCTTACAGAGCAGAATAAAAGCTTATTAATCAGCGGAAACCAAAGTGCTAATCAATTAGGGATCACGTTACCTGATCTTGTTTCAAGACTAAGTTGGGGTCTAACAGAGCAAGTTAAAATATTAACTGATGATGAAAAACTTATTGCGTTGCAGTTTCGTGCGCAACAACGAGGATTGATCTTAACTGATGATGTTGGACGATTTTTATTGAGTCGATTATCGCGAGGAATGGGTAGCCTATTACTGGCGCTTGATGAATTAGATAAAGCTTCGATAAGGGAACAGCGAAAAATCACCATTCCCTTTATTAAAGAGGTATTGCTTTAGATAAATATGTTTTACTTTAAGCTTTTATATTTTGGTAGAGGCTTTTCATAAAAGTGATTATGTAAAGCTTGTACTTGGCGACGTTGAGCCGCTTTTTGAATATTTGCTGATACTTGTGCACTGGCAATTGATTTTGGCGCAAAAGTAGGGCTTATAGGTAAGTTTTCCATCCAACTTTTACCTGATATCATTTGTATAGGCTCTGGTAAACTATCAATGATGGCTTGTGCTCCGCTAAAATCAGGTAATATACGTTCTACCACATAAGATACTTTGGGTTTTATTAACTCATCACTGATACGACCACGTTGCCCCCACTCAACTGTAAATCCATTGGCGTCACGCTGGTTGGTTATGGCAACATCTCTATCAATGCCATAACGTGCTTTCATCATGAAGCCATCAAATAACATCGCATAGTTTTCACGTATGCTGGAATAGTTATAAAACTGTGGTGCTTGATCATTGCTGAAAAATTGCGTGACATCACTTGGCGTATAACTTTTTTGAATGTCATTCGGCGGGTTACCTGTATGAAATCTAACCTGAGCCAAATCTTTCATTTCTTGACTTAGTAACGGCATAGCATTATCGAGTTTATCTGATTCAAACCCTGATGAGCGAAATTGTTTATCAACTGCATCTAAAATACGATCCGACATCGGATAATTACTCCACTGACTGCTTGGAAAGAAATCATTGGCATGAGCAAGTTCATGGTACATCAGAGAGATTAGGCTAAATGCAGCACTGTCAGCGGAGCGAGCGGTGCGGTCATCTGCAGAGATATAACTGTCAACATAATCATTATCTTTTACGTAACGCCATGGCATATCGAAGTTTAATTCATCACCCAATGCAGCTCTAAAGTCTGGTGCTTGGTTAATGGTATCGCGTTCATCGGGCGTTAGCCAAAAATAGTTTGCATCTAAATAGATTGCTCCCGTTACGGCCCAATAAAAAGAAGGCCTAACATCGTATGAAATAACAATGGCTGTAGTTGCTCTTAACAAATTTTTAAAATCACCATTCACGTCATAATTTTCCAGAAAATCTTTAAAGCGTTTACCCATCCATTCATGAGAAACCACCACGCGATCCATAATGTCATCAACGGTTGGTGTTGTTGTACCTTTAGCAATTAGATCTTGAGCAATTAGAGGCAAAGTATTAAACGTACAGGTTTGAGGAAATTCAATTGTATTTTTATATACACAATTAACTATTGAATCGGCATAAGGTGAATTGTTTTTGTATGGAAATACATTAGCAAGGCGGTTTTTAAACGATATATTATCGTCAGCTATATCGATAGTTCCAGCATTTTCAACTAAAACAGAAACAATATCTGAATAATTACTTCCATTACCTGAAGCATTTACTTCAAAAGTTAATAAAGTATCTTGAGTGACTTCAGGTGCATTAAAAAATACTGCTAATTGACCATTGCTACTTTCTGTGAATGTTATGTTAGGTCCAGAAGTTTGGGTCCAGGTAATAGATTCTTGTGATAAAGCATTATCAAGTGATGCGCGTAATGAGACTTTATTGCCCTCTAAAACGGCATGACCTAAACGAACGGATAACAGTGATGTTTCATCACTTACAGTGAATGTATGGTTTAAGGTTTCACTAGCAGCCCCATTTACAGAAAAGGAAACGTCAAAGCTATATTCTCCTGCAACTGTTGGTGTAAAAGCGATACCTTTACTGGTGCCAGCTAGAACAATTGTTGAGTGACTTGATGTTTCAGTCCATTGAATATTGCTTAATTCATCATTGGGGAAGTAGAGAAACAGATCTACTGCTTGGCCTATTTTAATATTATCAGCAAAAGCGACTATAGATTTTTCACCCTCTACAGGTGTTGTCGGAGGGGGAGTTGTTGGAGTAACAGTGGTTGTACCTGAACCTCCTCCAGAACCGCCGCCACAGCCAAACAGTAAACTTGCAATAGTCAGTGACAAAACAATTTTCATTCTTAAACCTCAATAATTCGTTATTTTTAATGCTAACCATATCTTAACACCTCATTAACAAAGCCTCTATAAAGAGTACCTAAAAGGAGCTAATTAGGTATCATAAAGCAGGCAACTAATCATTCCACTTACTATTACAATAGTTTAACTTTATTTTTTCTTTCTGATGCTTAACCCTAGCTCTTGACCGCGATATTTTGCGTAATAACTTGCTGATAAGAACATGATACTGACTAGGATGAATTCTATTATCGCCCAAACTCTGTCTTCTTTTGAGACGACAAAGGTCGTTAATGAGTGTAAAAAGTAAATCATTAAAACGAAATTTGCCCAAGCAAAGGTATAAGGATTTCCCTTTAATAAACCTTTCATTGGAAGTAAAAGGGGAAGGGTGAACATGCATAATGATAATATCGGCGAGAGTCCTTGTGATGGGCTTAAGACAATTAACCATAGTGGCATAAATATTAATAATGAAAAATAACTGACAAGCGTTATTTTTTTTAAGGATTGAGTGGTAAATCTTTTATTGGAGGTCATAAAGGTAAAATTTTCTTTAAGGTAAGTTTATATTTAAAGCAAAGCTAAAACGTTTTCAGGTGGTCGACCAATAATTGCTTGTTTATCTGTGGCAACAATTGGGCGTTCGATAAGTTTTGGTGTATTGGCCATTGCCGCGATTAAAGTATCGTTATCAGCATTTTTTAATTGTTGCTCTTTAAATTCAGCTTCTTTTGTTCTCATCATTTGAATAGGCTCTATCGATAAAAGCGTAAGTAGTGAGCGAACTTCTGTTTGATTTAAGGGCGTTTTCAGGTATTCAATAATGTTTACCTCTTTATTTGCTTCTTCGATAAGCGCCAATGTTTGTCGGCTCTTTGAACAGCGAGGGTTATGATAAATTGTTAACATGGTTTTCTCTTCGGTAAATTAAATAGTTGTTTGGTTTTATAATCGTTTCAGTTTTAGCTCTTTTTCTTGCAGCTGTAATATTCTTGCTTTGATACGTTTCTTAACCAAGGGTTGCTCTTCGGCAAAGTTATAACCGGTTTGTAATTCGTCAATAGCTTTTGGGTAAGCACCCAACAAAGCATAAACCTCAGCATTGGTAACGTGCATTAAAGCGGTTTTCTCTAGCTTTCGATATACGGTAGATAATAAATCATTGGCAATGAAGTGTCCGGGATTAACAAGTAAAAAATCTTGCAGAATAACCGCTGCTTGCTCATATTCTTTTCCTTCTTGAAGTACGTTGGCATAGTTTAAAGCAACAACTTGATTATTAGGCATCAATAAATTCAACTCGGCTAGTAACATGTTAGCCTGTTTAAATTCTTTTGTTTTGATATAAATATCTGATAAAACATCCACATAGAAGAGGTTGTTAGGATCATCTTTGAGTAGTTTTTGTAAAATTAGTTTTGCTTTTTTGTATTCACCATGTTCAAAATATGAAATACCTAAACCATAATTTGCTGCTTCTTTGATGGCATATCGTTGCTTTTTAAGTATTTCTAAATAGAGCTGAATATTAACTTCAGGATCTCTTTCATAGCGAGCGATGATACGTGCTTTTGCTAACTCAAAATTTAAACTTGGGGCTAAACGTTTGGGAGGTAAATTTTGCGCTCTAATACGTGCCTCTGCAATTCGAGATTCTGGCATCGGGTGAGTGAGTAGCATTGCCGGTGGTTTGCTTTTATAACGGTACTTAGCTGCCATTTTTCTAAAAAAATTGGGCGCGCCCATCGGATCAAAACCACTATTTGCAAGTAATGTAATGCCAACTCGATCGGCTTCTTTTTCATTACCACGGGTATAGTTAATACCTGCCTGCTGTGACGCCGCCATACTGGTTGTCAGGGCAGCAATGCCTAAGCTGGGATTTATTAACGTTATTAGCAAGCCTGAAATCATACCTGCCATCGTTAGTGGCTGTGAACGACTTTGAGACTCTAATCGCCGTGCTAAATGACGTTGTGTGACGTGAGATATTTCATGGGCAATAACAGAAGCAAGTTCACTTTCATTTTCTGCGGTGGTTAATAGTCCACTATGAACACCGACATGACCTCCGAAAAAGGCAAAAGCATTGAGTTCTCTACTATTTACTAAAAAAAACTCAAAACTGTAATTAACATCATGAGCGTTTTTCACCATGAGGTTACCAAGGCCATTGATATATTCACTGAGTACAGGATCACTGATCACGGGTTGCGATGCTCTTATATGGCGCATCATTGCTTCACCAATATGACGTTCTTTATCTATAGATAAAACACTAAAGCCCGCGGTGCCAATTTCGGGTAGTCTGTTTTTATTTGATTCTTCCGCGAATAAAAAAGAACTTGTTACAGCCGCGACTATACTAGATGCTAAAATAAGAGGTTTAAATTTAAACAAATTTATCATTCCACTTCTTTATTAATTTAATTTGGTAATGCGCCCATACCCATGTTAACTCAAGCATTCTGAAAATTCGTACTTTGAAATCTTATGGATATATATTCTGTGACAGCAATAATATCAAAAGATTCACGCAAAATATTAATAAATTTCATTTTATTGTAAGTTTGAATTGCACTTAACCTATTTTTCATAAAAACAGATACAACGGCGAGCATGATTTACTCAGAAGTCTCTTCTATTAGCTTAAACACGTTTTTATTTTTAGCTGGGTCATGCATCTTAGAGTTGTTTGGGAATATAGTAAAATAATTATAATAAGGTCATTGTAATCAATGGTGGCAAATTGGATAATCAAGTATTAGCGGTGGTTTTTAATATAAAATTTATTATGTTACATGAATATGATGCAACCAAAGACAAATGCCCATTACCTTTAGTTAAAATGCGTATGATGCTAAAAAAAATGCAATATGACGATACATGCTTAATACGCATTAGCGATAAAGGTTCTCTTAAAGATATACCCAAATATTTAACAAGTGCAGGGTATGTATTCACTCAACGGATAGTAGACTTGACGTCAGTCGAATTATCCATAAAAAACAGGTAAGTTCATTTATGGTTTCTCTTTTTACTGATTGGTATAAACGTAACTTTTCAGATCCTAGTGCTGTGACCTTATTGGTTATTTTGCTCAGTACCTTTTTGTTTATATATTTTTTTAGCAGCTTACTGATGCCTGTTTTTGTTGCGGTTGCGATTGCGTTTTTATTAGATTTACCTGTTAATCGCTTTCGATATATTGGCGTATCAAGAACGATGGCTGTTGTTATTGTAGTGAGTGCTTTTGTCGCAATAGCTTTGATTGCTATTTTGGGGTTAATGCCTGTTATTTGGCAACAGGGTAGTAATTTATTACAAGAAGTGCCTCATATGGTCAGTGAAGGGCAGAGTTATTTGCTGACATTACCAGAGAGATATCCTGAAATTATTACCGTTGAACAAATTGATACCGTAATCAAAATGGTTAATGAGAAATTCATTGAATGGGGTCAAGTGATCTTAAAAGCTTCTCTCAATTCACTTTCTGACTTAGTTGCACTGATCATTTATTTCATTTTGGTACCGTTGATGGTGTTCTTCTTTCTTAAAGACAAAAAAGACTTGTTGGCAAGTTTTAGCGCGTTTCTGCCCAGAGATCGCAGAATGGCTTCGCAAGTTGGTAATGAAATGAACCAGCAAATAATGAACTATATTCGTGGCAAAGTGATCGAAATTCTGATCATTGGTACGGTATCTACTATTACTTTTATCGTTTTAGGCTTGCAATATGCGGTTTTGCTAGGGGTTTTAGTGGGATTATCGGTACTTGTTCCTTATGTAGGTGCAACGATAGTAACTCTTCCTGTGATGTTAGTGGCTTTGTTTCAATGGGGAACATCTGCTGAGTTTGGCTATGTGATGATTGCTTACGGCATTATTCAAGCGTTAGACGGTAATCTATTAGTCCCTCTTTTATTCTCAGAAGCGGTAAATTTGCATCCTGTTACTATCATTATTGCTGTGATCCTTTTTGGCGGTTTATGGGGGTTTTGGGGTGTTTTCTTTGCTATACCTTTGGCCACTCTAGTTAAAGCTGTACTTAATGCTTGGTCATCAACACAAGGCGAATTTACACAAGAATAAGTCTACTTTTAAATTTTTATATAGAGCCAGCAGTATTGCTGGCTTTTTTGTTTAAACGAAATCGATAAAATTTATTTAATTTGCTGCAAAAGAATGGTAAGTGGCTCGCAGCCTTTAATATGTCTCATCAACCTGGACTTGAACCAGGGACAAACGTCTATTTATCATAAGAGCACAGTCCGTTGCTCTACTAACTAGTTTGTTGCTGATTGTATTAGTAAGTACTTTATTTAACAAAAAAAAAGGGCTACGATTTCTCGTAGCCTATTCTTTATTAGGTAAGTGGCTCCTAGCTCCTTGTTTAAATAAAGGGACTTGAACCAGGGACAAACGCCTATTTATTATAAGAGCACAGTCCGTTGCTCTACCAACTGAGTTGTTGTTGGTTTGTATTAACAAGTATTTTATTTAACGCAAAGAAAAAGGGCTACGATAAATCGTAGCCCTTAATGTGGCTCCTCAACCTGGACTTGAACCAGGGACAAACGGATTAACAGTCCGTTGCTCTACCAACTGAGCTATTGAGGAACTATGTTTTGCCAAGCTGCTTGGCTAACGGGGCGGAATATTAAAGGGCACTCGCTAAACTGTCAACACAATATTTATAAAAAATTCATTTATTTGTTTGTTTGCTTGTTTTACAGACAAAGCGTCTGATTTGGGAACAATAATTGCGGTAACATTCGCCAGTAGAAATGTAATCAAATATGTAGCAATAGTTATCCACTATTTCTGTGGATAACATTGTGTATTAAAGTGTAAATATGCGTAACACTTGACGTATAGCTAAATATTCTATTTCTTGAAAAAAGACCGAAATCAACAAACGCCATATATATCAATGGTTAGTGCTTTTATTTTTTATTTATTAACCTTCTGGTGTGTTTTTTGTGCAATAGATTTTTTTAATATTTTCTGTGACTTATTTACATTTTTAGTGTAAAGACAAAAGAACAAAGACGTAGTAACGCTAATTATTCCTTATTAAAAGAGAAATAACTCTATTGAAATAAAATATTTACATAGCGACTCTAATAACTATCTCTTACAATGCACGCTGTTTTAACTATCAATCATCTTGCTATTATCTATTTAAGCGAAAATACAAAACCTTAATGACTAAACTTAAAAATAAAAACCAAATTAATCTCCTTGAAGATCCCGTCAGCAGTACACTGAAAAGCATGACCATACCAATGATTTACGGCATGGTTTTATTGATGACATTTAATTTAGTGGATACCTTTTTTGTTGGCTTGCTCGGAACACAGCCTTTAGCAGCTATAAGTTTTACGTTTCCGATAACATTCACCGTTATTAGTCTAACGATAGGTTTAGGAATAGGAACCTCTGCAGTCATCGCCAAAGCGCTTGGTAAAGGTGATAAAGAATCGGCTAAAAACTCTGGCACCGCTGCTTTATATATGGCTGCAGTTGTTGTTGCATTACTTTCTTACATTGGTTATTTATTTATTGATGAAATATTTTTGTTGTTAGGTGCTAGCAATGAACTGTTGCCTTTGATCCACCAATATATGGATGTTTGGTTCATTGGTAGTGTATTTCTTATTGGGCCGATGATTGGTAATGCAATATTACGCGCTTCTGGAGATACTAAAACGCCGAGTATAATTATGGGTAGTGCAGGTCTTATAAATGCTATTTTAGATCCTATTTTTATCTTTGGCTTTGGCCCGGTTCCTGCCATGGGGATTGAAGGAGCTGCAATCGCAACATTTATCTCATGGTTATTTGGATTTGCTTTAGTTATCAATATTGTTGCAAGAAGACGTCAACTGGTTCATACCCACTTTATTCCTTTAAAAGTTTTTATTAAGTCATGTAAAGGTATTTTACATATAGGTTTACCGGCTGCAGGGGCTAATATGTTAACGCCTATCGCCGCAGCAATATTAACGGCAATTGTTGCAAATTACGGAGAGTCAGCGGTAGCTGCTTTTGGTGTAGGCTCTCGTATTGAGTCAATTGCTTGTTTAGTGGTACTCGCACTTTCTATGACTTTACCACCCTTTATCAGTCAAAATTTTGGTGCGGGTAATATGCATCGCGTTGAAAAAGCTTACAAAACGACAGTGAAGTTCGTGATTTTATGGCAAATTTTAATTTATGGAATTTTAGTTTTGATTGCACCATACATCGCCGATGCCTTTGCAAAAGAGCAAGCTGTAGCAGATATCATTAAATTGTTTATTTGGATTTTACCTTTGGGCTATGGACTGCAAGGTATCATCATTTTAACTAATTCATCATTTAATGCACTTCACAAACCTATGGTGGCGTTGATATTAAGCATTGTCAGACTTTTTGTTTGTTATGTACCTGCGGCTTATATTGGTAGCATATTTTGGGGGGTACAAGGTTTTTTTATCGGCGCTTTATTGGGTAATGTTGTAATGGCGAGTATTTCATATCGACTCTTTTCAAAACAATTTACCGATAACATTAATGAAAAAGAGGCTATTGCTTAATGAAAGCTATGGAGCTTGTTTCAGACTATACACCGAGTGGCGATCAACCGACGGCAATTGCACAATTACTTGATGGTATTGATTCTGGCTTAGCCCATCAAACCTTATTGGGTGTGACCGGTTCAGGTAAGACATATACTATCGCTAATGTTATAGCCACATTAAATAGACCTACCATGATACTCGCGCCAAATAAAACGTTGGCGGCGCAGTTATACGGAGAAATGAGAGAATTTTTTCCTAATAATGCAGTGGAATATTTTGTTTCTTATTATGATTATTATCAGCCTGAAGCTTATGTACCCACCACAGATACTTTTATAGAAAAAGATGCCTCAGTTAATGAACATATCGAACAAATGCGCTTATCTGCAACTAAAGCCTTATTAGAGCGTCGCGATGTTATTATTATTGCCTCGGTGTCGGCAATCTATGGCTTGGGTGATCCCGACTCGTATTTGAAAATGATGCTGCATATCAGTCAGGGCGATATCATTAACCAACGTGATATTTTAAGACGCTTAGCTGAACTGCAATATACTCGTAACGATATGGCTTTTCAGCGAGCAACTTATCGTGTTCGTGGTGACGTTATTGATGTTTTTCCAGCAGAGTCTGACCGTTTAGCCATTCGTATTGAGCTTTTTGATGAAGAAATAGAGCGTATAAGTCAATTTGATCCATTAACCGGCCAAGTTGAGCGTACGTTACCGCGGGTAACTATTTATCCAAAAACTCACTATGCAACGCCTCGTGAGAAAATATTAGCTGCTGTAGAATCTATTAAAATTGAACTTAAACATCGCTCAGCACGACTTAAAGATGATAATCGCTTAGTTGAAGAACAGCGCATTGTCCAACGTACCCAATTTGATATTGAAATGATGACCGAGCTTGGTTATTGCTCGGGTATTGAAAACTACTCACGTTACCTTTCTGGTCGAGAGTCGGGTGAAGCGCCACCAACCTTGTTTGATTATTTACCTGATGATGGCTTATTAATCATTGATGAGTCCCATGTCACTGTGCCACAAATTGGCGCAATGTATAAAGGTGATAGATCACGAAAAGAAAACCTAGTTGAATATGGGTTTAGACTTCCTTCTGCGCTTGATAATCGTCCGATGAAGTTTGATGAATTTGAAGCGTTATCACCACAAACTATTTATGTATCAGCAACACCAAGCAATTATGAATTAGAAAAGTCTGGCGATGATATCGCTCAACAAGTTGTCAGACCAACAGGGTTGCTCGATCCCATTATCGAAGTCAGGCCAGTTGAAACACAAGTTGATGATTTACTTTCTGAGATAAGAAAACGAATCGTTATTGATGAACGCGTAATGGCGACCACGTTAACAAAACGTATGGCAGAAGATCTTACTGATTATCTTGATGAGCATGATATTAAAGCACGCTATTTACATTCTGACGTTGATACCGTTGAACGTGTTGAAATTATCCGTGATTTTCGATTAGGAAAATTTGATGTTTTGGTTGGTATAAACCTGCTACGTGAAGGACTAGACATGCCCGAGGTTTCTCTCGTCGCTATTTTAGATGCCGATAAAGAAGGTTTTTTACGCTCTGAACGCTCACTTATTCAAACCATTGGCCGTGCCGCTCGAAATATCAATGGCAGGGCAATTTTATATGCGGCAAGAATAACCGGCTCGATGCGTAAAGCTATTGATGAAACTGACCGTCGTCGAAAAATGCAGCATCAATATAACCTTGATAATAATATTACTCCGCAAGGTGTGAGAAGGAAAATTACTGATGTAATGGAGTTAGGCTCTGGAACAGTACAAGGTCAAGCGCGTCACAAAATTGCCGAGAGTAAGGCGATGTATGAACTTTTATCAACGGCTGAGATAGATGACAAAATTAAGAAACTTGAACATGCGATGTTAAATCATGCTCAGGATCTTGAATTTGAACAAGCTGCAGCATTGCGGGATGAAATTGCACAATTGAGACTTCAGCAGCTATCGACTTAAACATTTATCAATCTAAATAATCATGGTGTGCAATCACCTCAATTCAAACATAGTATAACGGTTGATGATGCCAGCAATAGCATCACTTGTGCAGTGTGAGAGATGACTAATATCATCAATGATTCTGTCTTGAATATCGACAGGAAATAACATTAGTTGCTCAAGGTACAAATGTGCTTGAGTCTCATTATTATTATTTATAAATTCTGCTAAACGACTTCCGTGACTTCTCCATATACTACTCATTATAAACCTCACCATGAAATTGAGTACCTTTTAAGCCTAGTACATACGGGCTCTTCGGTTATATGGAATTATTCTCAAAAAAAGTTTTATGCTTTAAAATAATATAAATAAGTAGCTAAACCTTAGTTTTAGTTATATTAGTCATTGTTATTTATTTGAAATTTTTCTAATCGATATAAAAACGCTTTATAGGACATTTGTAGATATTTAGCTGCTTTGGTACGGTTTCCATGGTGTATTTTTAAAGACTGAGCCAAACAATCGCGTTCAAACTGCTCCCAACTAAAGCCTTCTATGGGCATTTTAAAGCTAATTTTATTGTTATTATGCTTACTTTTATTGCTGTAATTAAGGTTTAGCTCCTCTTCATCAGATAACAAAACAAAGCGCTCAATTTTATTGGAAAGTTCACGGACATTGCCAGGCCAATGATAATCTAATAATTTCCGGTAAGCATCACTTGATAATATTGGCGCTTGGCAGTTATGTTGTTTTGAATGAACTTGAATAAAGTGTTCAGTTAATATCGCAATATCTTGTTGGCGTTCTCTTAGTGCGGGCATTTTTATCGGCACAACATTAAGTCGATAATATAAATCCTCACGAAAATTTCCTTGTTGTATCTCATGTTCTAAATCTCGGTGCGTCGCAGCAATCACTCTCACATCAAGTTGTAGCTCTTGATTACTGCCTAAACGAGTAATGCTACCTTCTTGTAAAAAACGTAATAAATGAGCTTGCAGAGAGGGAGATAACTCGCCAATTTCATCAAGAAATAAAGTACCGTGATTTGCAGCTTCAAAGCGACCAATTTTAGTGGTGTTTGCACCAGTATAAGCCCCTTTTTCCGCGCCAAACAACTCCGCTTCTGCAATTGACTCAGCAATAGCACCACAGTTGATGGCGATAAATTTTTCATGGCAACGAGTTGAACTGTCATGTAATGCACGAGCTGCAAGTTCTTTGCCTGTTCCGCTTTCACCTAGAATAAGTACGGTAGCGTTAGTGGCTGAAAGCTTATTAATACGTTGATAAACTTTTTGCATGCAAGGCGCCTTACCCACTAAACCAACAAGTTGTTTTTGTTCGCTGAGCTGCGCAGTTAGAGACTTGTTTTTTCGGCGTAACTGTTGAGCCTTTAGTGCTTTATCTATGGTTAGTAATAGTTCTTGTCGTTTAAACGGTTTTGGTAAGTAATCATCCGCGCCTTGTTGTACTGCGGTCACGGCGTGATTAATGGTGCCATAGGCTGTGGCAATAATAAATCCTAACTCCGGTACATTTCTACGTACATAATTAAGTAAATCTATTCCTGATAATTCACCTAATTTCCAATCGGAAAAAATAACATCGAAAGACTGTTTTTTTATCAGTAAAATGGCCTGCTCTACACTGTCTGCGCTACTGATATTAAAATCACTAGCAGATAATATATCGCATATTAAAGCACGTTGTTCTGGCTCATCTTCAACCACCAAAATGTTAATGTTCTTATTCATGTTTTTTCCTAATTAATAGAAAATATTGCAATGGCTGTGCAGCCAATTTGGGGAGTATTATTTGTTAAAATTATATCTCCCTGATAATGCAGAGAAATTATGCGTTTGGCAATATACAAACCCATTCCTGCACCTTCTGGTTTTGTGGAAACATGAGGTTGAAATAAAGACTCGTTAATACTTTTATCCATGCCAGTACCATTATCAACAATACTTATATGAAGTAATTTCCCATCACTTATTTGAGCGCTTATATTCACTATGCCGCTGCTAATACAAGCCTCAGCAGCGTTAATTATTAGGGTATGTAAAATGCTACGAATTTCAGACTCAGCACCATCAATATGCAACGTAGCTTCAATTTTAAGATTAAAAGTTACTGGCTTTTCTTGGCATAATTTATATTCAAGTATGATGTCTTGAACAACAGCAAGTATAGGTATCTTGTCATCACGGCTAATTCCCGAGGTTGTTAACGTTAATAATGCCTTTATGTTTTTATCGATGTGACTGATTTTGTTTTGTACTGTTTTTAACAAGGCAGAGCGTTTATCTGTACTCAGGTTATTTTCAGTTAATTGCTCAATTGATAAACCAATGGTATGAATGGGGTTTCTTAATGAGTGGGCAAGCCCGCGACTGACTTCACCGAGTTCAGCTAAATGTGCTATTTCTTTATGTTGTTGCTCAGCTTGGGTTAACTTATCTAAGCGAGTAACCATCTGATTAAAATGTGAAATAGTCGTTCTCATTTCTTTTACACCTTGCTCGGGTACTTGGTGATGATAATTACCATGAGCAAGTTTTTTAAAACCATCAGTGAGTTGCTTAAGTGGTTTATTAAATTGAATGCTTAACCAGTACGCAAAGATCAACGCAACAATACAACAAATGACCAAAATAGCTTTTATGTAGTCAATTAAACTTTGTGTTTTACTTTTTTCTCGATGTTGCACAGCCCATTGATGGCTGATCATGTTTGGGCTCTGAAAAACGAAAGCTTGGCTGTCATCACTAGTAAATATTTGCACTTGTTGATCGTGGATGGTGTTGATAAGTGTTTTGAGTTCTTTTTTTAAAATGACCTTATTGATATGAGGAATAACATTGTTTTTACTGGCTTCTTCTTGATTATTTACTAGCTCACTCTTATTTTCAAAATGAATTTGAATACCTGCCGTATTACTTTCATTTAATTCATTTTGAATAAGTACTTTAGTGAATACCTGATTGTCCTTTACCTTTTTTGTAGGTAGAGAAATTACCTCAATATATTTTTCAATTATTTTATCATTCGATACTGATTGTTTATGAATTACGCGATGATTGACGACTTTTTCATGTAATTCAGGCGTATCAATCTTCTCAAAAGCTAATTCTAGGACTTGTTCACTTAAGTGACGCGCTTTTAGTTCTACTTCTTCTGCTAAATTGCTTTCGATCCAATAAACAAGAAATAGCTGAGTAACGGTTAGTAAAACAATTAAACTGCCAACCAAGGCAAATAAATAACTACGTAACGACATGATGCTCCATTTGATATGAGATAAATCAAGATGAGTGTATCAAGTATAATGCCAACGAGGACTGTTTTAAAATACCTTTAAAAACATAAACATATTAGAACGCAGTTTGACGTTAAAAGTGATAATCCTGATATGAGGAGTTTTACTTCCTGATATCAGTCATTATGATCGTTTTGGGGTGGTAGTAATTAAACTATTTCATTGTATTTTGTTGTATTTAATAAGAAAAATTGAATTGGTATAAATTTAGCAATAGTAACCATAGAGACAAATAGTATTGAAATACAATTTGAATTAAATGAAAACTATCTTGAGGAAAAACAATGAAATTTTTTAATAAAACATCTCTAGCACTAGCGTTATCTTTTTTGGGCGCAGCGAGTACTATGTCAGCTTTGGCGATGACAACGGAGCCAAGTAAACAAATACATGAAATCACCATAGAAGCGGATGATAATCCTAATGCCAATATAATGATCAGTATTGACGGCGAAGTAACAAATTTAACGGTATCAAGAGAAGCTTTGCACAATAAAGAATTATTAGCTGAGGAGCTTGCCAATGAACCAGGCGATATTCGTGAAAAATTATTATCGGCACTAAGTGGTTTGCATATTAACAGTGAACAGATTCATGTTAAACATCATCAAGTAGCGGATAATATTGATGAGCAGCGTGTTGTTATTATGACCATGGATGACGATTTACACCATGATGACTCACGTTACGACTCACGTTACGATAAGAGTACGATGATGAAGGTTGTCAAAGATATGTCTAAGCTCCATATTGATACATCAAAAAGTCATTCATTTGAATTTGTTACCGATGGAAAAGTAGCGGCCGATAGCATTGTTCGGTTATTGTCACATGGTGAATACAGCGCAGATGAATTAGACAAAATACAACAAGCTATTGATGAAAAACGTTAATTGTTCTCAACACTAAGGTAGATGTTTATTAGTATTGTTAAGTAATTCATCTAAAGATTGTTGAAGTTGAATAAGTTCGTTTTTAGAAAGCCCTGTTAAAATAAAAAGTTTAGCAGGGATAAGTTTGGCTTTTACTTTTATATGTTTACCATGTGATGTTAATTCTATAAATACCAATCGTTCATCGTGAGCAGAGCGAGTTCGTTTAACTAAATCAAGTTTTTCCATACGTTTTAAAAGTGGCGATAAAGTACCCGTATCTAATTCTAATAGATCACCAATTTCTTTAATTGAACTAGCTTTATTGTTTTGCCACATGACCAGCATCACTAAATATTGAGGATAGGTTAACCCTAATTCCTTAAGTAATGGTGCATAAAGTTTAGTTAAACTTTTATTGAGTTTATATAATCGAAAACATAACTGATTTTCTAAATTTAGCTGTTCGCTCATAACAACTCTTCAATATACTCTTCAATGGCATATGGCTTAGTGAGCGGTGAAAAACGTTTGACTACTTGTCCGTTTTTATTAATTAAAAACTTAGTGAAATTCCACTTTATACTTTGAGAGCCTAAGATCCCGGGAGCTTGCTCTTTTAGAAAATTAAAAAGCGGCAGAGCGTTTTCACCATTAACATCAATTTTGCTAAAGAGCTCAAATTTAATATTAAACTGTAAATCACAAAAAGATTTTATTTCTTCATTACTTGCTTGTTCTTGCTGTTTAAATTGATTACAGGGAAAGGCAAGTATCTCTAAACCTTGTTGGTGATAGTTTTCATGTAACTGTTGTAACCCTTTGTATTGTGGTGTAAATCCACAGTTACTAGCGGTATTTACAATCAAAACAACTTTATCTGTGTATTTTGATAAATTGATAGTTTCGCCACGGTAATCATTTGCTTCATATTGGTAGATAGATTTAGTCATTAGTTTAAGTAGTTCGCAATTGTATTGTGCACAATATAGTGTGTTTGTAGTATTTAATCAAGTATTCAGGTCTTTAGCTATTGTTTGCTGTTTTTACATTTCGTAAAATGTAGAGAGTAGTTATTAGCGTGTTGTTAAAGGAGTTTTAATCATGAAGAAAGTCGCATTTATTGGCTTAGGTGTTATGGGATATCCTATGGCGGGGCATTTACAAAAAGCAGGTTATGAAGTTTGTGTTTATAATCGTAGCCATGAAAAAGCACTAAAATGGCAGCAAGAGTTTGGCGGTAAAGTTGCCAATACACCAGCACTTGCAGCGGAAAATTGTGCAGTAGTATTTTGTTGTGTGGGTAATGATGAGGACGTACGGTCAGTTACTTTAGGTGAAAATGGAGTTTTAACAGGGTTAAAGGAAGGGGCTACTTTAGTAGACCATACCACCGCCTCGGCTGAATTGGCGCGAGAACTTAATGATGTAGCAACGACTCAAGGAAAGTTCTTTTTGGATGCGCCAGTATCTGGCGGTCAAGCGGGAGCTGAAAAGGGTGAATTAACGATTATGTGTGGTGGAGAACAAACTACCTTTGATAGAGTTGCACCTATAATGGATGTCTATGCACGTTTTAGCCAGTTAATGGGGAAATGTGGTAGTGGCCAGTTAGCAAAAATGGTTAACCAAATATGCTTTGTTAATACGGTACAAGGTCTCGCCGAGGGTTTAAGTTTTGCGCAAAAAGCAGGATTAGATACAGATAAACTACTTGAAACTATTTCTAAAGGAGCTGCTGGTTCTTGGCAAATGGAAAATCGTGGTAAAACCATGTGTGACCGAGAATTTGACTTTGGCTTTGCTGTTGATTGGCTTCGAAAAGATTTAGGTATGGCTTTTGCGGAGGCTGAGAAAATAGGTGCAGATCTTACTATTACTAAACAACTTGACGGTTATTACCAAGAAATTCAAGAAAGTGGCGGTAATCGTTGGGATACATCGAGTTTAATTTCTCGATTTAAAATCAGCTGAATAGAGCGCAAGCTCCATAAAGTATCAGGCTGTTGATTTTATTCGTCTTCTTTTTATTTAGGTGTTTGAACCATTAAATAATTTCAGGCGTTTGTGAAGTCATTTTATATAAATGCTTGACGACGCCCTTGATAGTGTAAATAACCTCAATAATTCCAGAGAAAAATACGAAAGTTCAATCGGTCCTATTTATTGTTTTACAGGCCTATTAAACCATCATTGTTTTGACTGGCTTTTAATAAACTTCTTTCATCAAGACTCACCTTTTTTTGAGAAGATCAAACTAACATTATTTACACATTTGGCAAATGTGTAAATAATGCGAACAGCCTTTTTTTCACTTCCTCTCAATTTACTTTTAAGTTTAAATCTCATATCTGGAAGAACAACATTTTGACGCTATACTCAATGAACACTATGCCCATCTAGAGGTTTATATGTATGCTTCCTTCCGATACTTATTATTAATTGTCTTTGCATCTCTAATGGCCATGTCATCTGCGCAAGGTACAGTTAAAATTGCCGTGACTGACTGGCCTCCTTATTATTCAAAGAATGCAGCTAATGGCGGACAACAACTAGCTTTAATAATCAGCGTTTTTGAGAAACTAAATCAACAAGTTGAAGTGGTTTGGTATCGTACGGGAGTTGGCGCCTTGGTTAAAGTCAAAGCTAATTTATTAGATGTGGCTGCTGGTTGGGAATGTAACCAATCAAGAGTGAATGACTTTATCTTTAGTGACCCTATAGGTTATGAAGAAACAGCCATATTTTACCATAAAGATCTCAAATTCAATTGGTCAAACATTGAAGACTTAGACCGTGAATTTACAATAGGCATTACCGCACGTTACGCTTATGGAAGTGATTTAAAACGCTTACTGGATATGGATAGACCTAACGTTGAGGTATCAGGAACTGATCGTCACAACATAAACTTATTATTAAATCGAGAAATTGACTTATTCTTGGTCGACAAACGAGTTGGGTTATCAATCATTAATCAAATTAAAGAGCCTGAAGCAAAAAATATTAAAGTACATCCCATCCCATTTCGAAAGCGTAGAATTGCTCTTAGACTACTAGTTTCTAAAAAAAATAATAATGCTCAAGTTTTTATGAACGAATTTAACGCGGCTTTGAGTGAAGTGAGAGCACAAAAACAGTTATCAGAATTAGCACCAAACCAGTTCCCACTTTGCCCAAAAAGGAAGCTTTGATAAATTTTGATATTGTCTATACTTAATCATGTTTAAGAAATTTAATGTAGGTTTGTAAGTTCAATAAGGTAAGGAACAAAATGATGAATACCAAACGATGTTTATGCGCTTTGTTTTGTCTCACTATGATAATGCCAGAGTTGAGTTTCGCTCAATCTCAAGACAATATTAGCCAAGAATTAACCAGTTTATATAGAGCAGCAAGGAAAGTAATTTCAGATAATCAAGGACATATTAATACGGCGAATATTGGTGATAAAGGTTTGTCAGGTAAAGTCGTTAGTTCCAAGGCTTTAGAAAACTATAATAAAGCCAATAATAAATCTTTAACGATGAAAAGTATGAGTGAAAGTCAAAAAGCAATGTTCAATTCAGTTCAAGATGTAATGAATGAGAACCAAGATCTTATAAATGAACAAGACGTTGGTTTTAAAGGGTTTTTACCTGCTATTTTTGCTCGTCAATTGGCTAACAAATTTAACAATAAAATGTCAGGTAAAATGAAAATTAAACTGACAGCTCCCAAGAAATATGTTCGCAACCGAGCAAACCGTCCTGACAAGTGGGAACATAATGTAATAGAAAATATGTTCAAAAAAGCAGACTATCAAAAAGGTAAAGCTTTTTCAGAGCAAAGCAATGTTAAAGGTAAGGACGCTTTTCGGTTTATTTTACCAGAATATTATGGTAAGTCATGTCTAAAATGTCATGGAGAACCTAAAGGTGAAAGGGATATTTCAGGCGGTAAAAAGGAAGGTGGAGTTCTAGGTGAATTAGGTGGAGCAATAAGCCTTATCATTTATCAGTAATGTAAATAATATAGAAGTCAAAAGCTATGAATATTTCAACCAAGTTAATTGTTGGCAGTTTAAGTTTTTCTGCTGTTGTTGCGATAGCGCTGATTTATATATTATTTAATGTTCAGTCAACATCCAACATTAGTGTAATCCAACAAGGTTTTGTTAATGAACAACTTAGAGCAATAGAACAACAAGACTCACTGCAAAATGTACAAGATGAAGAAAGAAACAAACAGGCGTTGATCATTCAGATTGACCAAGAGTTTAGAGATTTACGTGCTTGGTTATTAGACCTTTCAGTTAGCTGGTTAAATGAAGCTGAAGACAATGCGAATACTTCACTTGAGAGTCTAAAAACACTGCTAGCCCAACTTTCTGAGATAGACAATAACCTCTCACAAAATTTATCGAATAAAATCGAACAATTGAATGATTTAATGTTAGAGGCTGTAGACGCCTATGTTGACGAGAATCGTGTAAAAGGTAATTCAACGGTTGCCGATGGACGATTATTAGTTCTAGAGATTGAACAACTTATTGATGATTTTAAACAAGAGAGCAATGGCAAACTAAATGAAATTAGCGAAAAAACGAGTAAAGCGGGGCAGATTGTCACTCTTTCAGGCAATAAATTAAAACTATCAGCAGATAGTATCGTTGAAAAAAACTCTACCTTGCTCAGTGTTTCAATTTTTATATTAATAATCATTGTTTCACTCAGTTTATTGTTTAGTTATTTAATGAACAGGGAACTTTGTGTTCCAATAGAAAGACTTAGAAACACGGTTGAAAAGATACAGCAAGAATCAGATCTAACATTGAGGTTTGAAGTGAGAAACATGGATGAAATCGGGGTAACAGGAACTTCTTTTAACCTTATGATGGACCAATTTTCTAGCATAGTTAGTCAAGTGAGCGAGTCATGTTTAGAGCTCGATAGTGCGATTTCAAATTTAGTAAATTTAATGCAAAAAGCCAAAGAAGGTGTCGAAGAGCAACAAAGAGCCACAGAACAAGTGGCCACAGCCATCACTGAAATGGCAACAACAGTACAAGGTGTTGCAGAAAATACAGAACAAGCAACCCAATCAACACTTTTTGCCAAAGAAGCCGCTACCGAAGGGCGACAAAAAGTAGATAGTTCGATATCTGAAACGCAGGAACTGTCAAAACTTATCCAAAAAGCTGATCAAGCTATACAAGAAGTAGATAAATATAGTACTGAAATAGGCAGTGTTTTAGACGTTATTGGTAGTATTTCAGAACAAACAAATTTGCTAGCATTAAATGCAGCAATAGAGGCGGCACGAGCCGGTGAAGCTGGCCGAGGTTTTGCTGTAGTGGCTGATGAAGTAAGAACGTTAGCACAACGCACTAAAGAATCAACTTCCGAAATTAATAATATCATAACCAATTTACAATCCGGTACTCAAAATGCAGTCCACCTTATGTCTGATGGTAGTAAAGAAGCACAACATGTGTCAGAACAAGCTGATCAAACAGGGGTTTCATTCGAAACGATAGAGAAAAAAATAAATGAAATTAACGATCTTAATACTATGATTGCAACTTCTGCAGAAGAGCAAACCATGGTTGCAGATGATATTAATCATAATATTGTTGATATCAATGATAGTTTTGCTACGACCACAGCTGCAGTTGAAAGTACGATGAGTGCAAGCGAAAATATACTTAAGTTGTCTCACAAGCTTGCTTCCTTGGTCAAGCAGTTTAAGGTTTAAGGGTTAAGGTTTAATGGTTAATGGTTAATGGTTAAGTTTTAGAAAAAACCACCCTATCTATGGTGAGGTCATTGATAGAGTCATGAGACTAGATGCTTGCAGGGGGGGATAGAAAGATAACTTTATTTAATTTCGAAAAATGGCTTGAATTAAATATGCTAAATATCACAATGCTACGCTGTAAAATACAATTGGCACTACTTAAATTAGCGAAGTTAATTTTTATTTTATCGATAACAACTGCCTTAGCTTCATGCCATTTCATAAATGTAACTCCCAATCCAAAAAAAATTAGTTGTGCAGTAACATCGAAGTATACAAAAGTCCCAATAAAGCTTTCACAATCGTGTATATATAAAGATTTAGAACAGCTAAATGTATCGAGTCAATTAATAAAATTCACCCCTAATTATCAACTGTGGAGTGATGGAGCCACTAAAACTCGCTGGATTTATTTACCACAAAACACTCAAATTAATACTTCAAACCCGGATAGATGGATATTTCCTGTTGGTACCCAAATTTTTAAAGAATTTCGTCAAATATCAACCAAGACCAACAACGAAATTAAAGTTGAAACTCGACATTTACAAAAAATAAAATCAGGGGCAGGAATCAATTCTTGGTTATTAAACACCTATCTATGGAATATAGAGCAAACGGAAGCGTATTTAAATTCGGGAGTAAATAACGTATTAAATACTGAACATGATATACCTACTCAACAAGACTGCATTGACTGTCACAAAGGAAATACCGACATAATACTTGGCTTTGAAGCAATACAGTTAAGTGATAAACAAGGTAAATATGCTTTTGGACATGGCACTCAGCGAAAAGAAAATGAATGGACGTTAAAATCTCTAATATCCAAAAATCGTTTAACGCATCCAATAGACACACCTGTTTTACCTGGTGTAGAAATAGAGCAAAAAGTATTAGGGTACTTACACGCTAACTGTGGTAATTGTCACAATAAGTTGGGTCATGCAGCAGAACAAGAAGCAGAACATCTGAATTTTAGACATGAATTATCTTTTGATACACTGGCAAAAACAAACGTATATACCACGGCAGTTAATCAAAAAACTAGAAATTTTACCGCTGTGCCTTATATAATTCTTGGGGCTAGTCAAGATGAACTCGCGCTATATCAAAGTGCTTTATATTTGAGAATGAACAGCACAGACGAAGACTATAGAATGCCAATGTTAGCAAGTGAAAAAGTTGACTATCAGGCTTTATCGTTAATTCATCAATGGCTAAAAACGTTACCAACACCAGATAACGTGAAATTTAACAAGACTCAAATTAAGCCTAATAAATTAACCTATAATAATCTATTGCCCTTAAAATCAAACATATTAACGGGGCCAGG
Organism: Colwellia sp.; assembly: GCA_013215655.1. Taxonomy (GTDB): domain Bacteria; phylum Pseudomonadota; class Gammaproteobacteria; order Enterobacterales; family Alteromonadaceae; genus Colwellia_A. The sequence continues at coordinate 5,074 of JABSOX010000003.1, read as the reverse complement.
TTTACAAGTCGAAGTTCAATTTATTAATAGTCAATTTATTCCACCTGTCATGGCAATTTATTGGCCGGAAGATCATAGTTTGAAAAATGTTCCAATCATGGATCACAACAACGGCTACTTTAGCGAGAAACTAATTTTAGGCAATAAAGGCAGCCAAATGAGTTTGCGTAATTCTGATGAAGTCGGCCACACCATATATGTAAAAGACAAAAAGCAAAATGTTCGTTGGCAATTAAACTATATGCCACCTAACTCAAGTTTCGAGCAGGAATTATTCTGGGATAATGATATTTTTGTTGAAATGAAATGTCGTTTACATTTGTATATGAGCTCCTGGGTTGGTTCAATTAGCAGTAAATTTTATAAAATAACTAAATTTAAGGCTAATCAAAATTACCAACGATTTTCCATGACAGGTTTTCCGGAGAAGTTTAAAGAAATTAAAATCTGGTTACCTAAATTTGGTTTATTTACTACTACATTAGAGATTGGTCAGCAAAAGTCTATTGAGCTAAAGTTAGCCGGTCATATACAAGGTAAAATAACTTTGAAAAGATCGGCTCAATAAAAAACAATTTTAGGCACCAAGCAAAAATCTCAATATTACAAACTCAATATACTAACCAATAACTAATAATAAAATCTGGTGTTTATAATTTATCTAAAATTTTACACCTAACCATAACCATAACTTATCGGTATCAACTTTCCCTGCAGCTTGATCTCCAGCTGAATAACTCGCATATTTAATTCCAGCAAAGTAATGTTTACCGAAACCTTTACCGTAGCTGAAATCAATTTCATTACCTAAGTCATCAATATTGTCGGTAGATTCATCGGCATTAAAATCATGATAAACCACTGTCCATTTGCCGCCAAAGGCTTTACCTGCTAATGAAATATATAAATCTTCTAGGCCTTGTTTGGGTGTACCAAGGAACTGATCTGACCAACCGTTAAACTTATGTAATGTTGCTAAAGGTGTTGAAAAACCATAGTTACCATTGTCTGATCCTAAAGATTCAAAACCAACTTTTCCGGTTAAGCCGTTAAATACAGTACCAACTTCAAGGTGAAGATAATCACTGTCATAATCTATGTTTGCAACTCGAGATTCTTGAGAGGCAAATTCAAGTAAATAAAACATACGTTTGGGTTTACTTTTGCCATTATTTACCCAACGTATACCCCAAGTATCTATACTATTATCGTTGGTATCATCAATTTCTAGTAAATAACCGTACGCAATTAAGGTACCAATAGATGTTTTGTAAGAGGCATTCAACAAATGGTCTTCGGAATCAATATCTTTTTCCTGAGCAAAAATACGATTACGTTGATTAATAAAAGCATAGTTAAATTTTAAATTATCATTTGCAGAATATATTGCTGAAATGCCATCAAATGTTTGTCGGTCTTGTCGCCATCCAACATGGCCAACAAAACGATGATCGTCCAAAGTTAACACTTGGCGGCCAATTTTACTGCTGAAATTATGAGTTTTATATTGAATATAAAACTGATCGAGTTCTGTTGTTTCAGGATCTGCAATGGTTGAATAATCACTGTGCTTTCCATTTGCATTATGATAATCATCATTACCAGCGACTACTCTAGAGTCTTCAAATTCAATTGCAAAAGAAAATAGTTTTACAGGAGCTGATTTAAAACCAAATCTTGTTCTTAAAGTTAAGGCATCGGCATCTTTTTTAGCATTATCCTGTTCTACATTTTCAAAACGTAAATTTAGATTTGCATACGCTTTACCTTTATCTAATGCTTCCGATAGAGAATCGGCAGGGCTTACTGTGCTGTACAAAACTATAAAGGTCATAAATAGGAATGAACTTTTATTAAATAACATAATAATCACCACAAAATTAGTTGGCACATATACAGTTTAGTTTAATTTGTTTGTTTTGTTTTATATCGTCGAGTGAGTAAATAATAATGTGTGCGTTGCGTTGATTAGTTGTTAGAGATGGATTGTCGATTACTTCCCATTGTCTGCTGTTGAAGTTTATTATGCTGCCAAGGCGGAAATAAATAAGCCTCTCTTGATTGAGTCAAACCTTGTATTGAAATGTCAATCCGCTTGCTATTTTTTTTACGTCATATCGGCGAAGATTTACAAAAAGTGAACTTAAAACAACGTAAAGTTATTAACCTATATAATCCACTATTTCCTATTTCCTATTTCCTATTTCAAAGGAGATCAATAACTCAAAATATTGGTATTACTTAGAAAATTAGCCTTGAACATATTGATACAGGGCTTTTAATACTTTCATCTTTGCTTCATTACTCTCAAACTCATGTACCAAATTTTCAATTTTGATCATATATTCATCAAGGCTTAATAAACCTTTACCAGCAGATTGAATTTTGTCTTGGCAATGTTGTTGCCACTTTTGCTGCTCTTGTGTGGTTAATGTTTGTGGATAATTGCGTGCGCGAAATCTAAACAATAATGTTGATAAGCGTGGGTCTTGAAATTGAAAAGGGTGACTTGCCAATTGCTCAATGGGTAATTGATGTAAAATTTCCATTTGCGCTTTATCGCTATGAGAGAAAAAGTTACCGCCGTATAATGCTTGTTCTGCATCAATGTTTTCATCGCCCTCAAAATCGGCACTAAATACATCGCTAAGTTTGTCTCTAACCTCCAAATGCTGTTTTAACTTAGCTAAATTAGTTAAACAGAGTTCACGTGGAATATTTAATCGCTGAGCATTTTCAGGTAATAAGGTTTTGGCTGGTGCAACGACAGGACATTTATTAAGATGAATAAGCTTTATCGGAATGGGTAATTCATCCGGGGCCAAATCATCATGTCGAGTATATAAACGTGCTTTAATTTCATCACTGCTTAAATCAAATAAAGGCTGAGGATCTTGTGCTAAATCAACCGCGATAATGGCATTTTTATTACTTGGATGATAAGCAAATGGTGCAAACCAGCTGGTACAGCCGTGCGCGGAAGAAATTTTACTGGACGTGTGAACTACCGGTGTCATGTTATAAACATCAAGTAATTCTGCGACTTGTTTTTTATTTTTTAAATTAAAAATAAACTCATAAAGCTTAGGTTGTTTATCTTTAATAAGTTTTGCCATAGCAATAGTTGCATAAACATCACTCATCGCGTCATGAGCTGCTTCATGGGCGATACCATTAGCCTTGGTCAGCAACTCTAAACGAAAGCTAACTACCTGCTCACCGTCACGCTCTACCGTTGGCCAATTTATGCCTTCAGGGCGCAGCGCATAACAAGCGCGTACCATATCAATAATGTCCCACCGAGAATTACCATTTTGCCACTCACGGGCATATGGGTCGTAAAAGTTTCTATATAAAAGGTAGCGAGTAACTTCATCATCAAAACGAATATTGTTATAACCCGCGACACAAGTATTTGGTTGAGTAAAGAGTCCATGAATACGAGCAGCGAAATCAGCCTCACATAAGCCTTGTTGTTGTGCCTTTTGTGGGGTAATGCCTGTAACTAAACAGGCTTCAGGCTGAGGTAAATAATCTTGCGGAGGCTGACAATAAAACATTTCAGGCTTGCCAATAATGTTTAAATCAAGATCGGTACGAATACCAGCAAACTGTGAAGGTTTGTCAAATTTTGGAGAAATCCCCCACGTTTCATAATCGTGCCACAAGATGTTTGGCTGTGTCTCAGTGTTTCTCTGTTGTGTCATGTTGTTTCTAATTCTTGCTAATATTGAGATAAGGCAGCACTGATAAGGGCTGAAGCATTATTGTCTTTTATGGCTGTTTTTATAGTGAGTATAAAAATGTGTATAAAAAAAATACAATAGTGTGTAAAAAATTAAGCTTATTAAATTATCAATTTAATAAGCTTAGAAGTATACACTCTTCAATAACTTAAACATATAACACTATATTATGGCTATGACAGAGCGCCATAGAGTTTTAACTTTAATTTAGACTTCAGTATCCGATAGAAGGCATTAGTAATTGGCTACTCTTTAGGTCTTCTACTTGGTGAGTGATGATTAATTGTGGACAGAGTGTTTTTTAACTAGATATTAATATCAATCAATGTTTGTAATTAACTCACGTTAAAGCTTGTTGACTCTCGTTTAACAAGTCTAGGAATGTGTTTATAGTTTCTATTTTTATTAATGTCTACTTGCTTAGCTGTTAGTTCAAGCCCTATATTGGCAGCTTGCATTGCCATTTCTTCAATAGGGTAATTTAGCGTACTCAATTTTGGTCTTGAATATCTTGAAAGCAAAACATCATCAAAGCCGAGTACTGAAATATCAGATGGAACTTTAAAACCATTATCTTCCAAGGTCGATATTGCACCAATAGCCATGGCATCGTTATAAACAAACAGCGCAGAAAAACGCTTTCCTGAGGCCAGCAACTTTTGAGTTGCCATTTCCCCGCCTTGCAGGGTAGGATCGCCATATTCAATCAGGTCTTCTTCAATATCAGTTCCAGACGATTGTAATTCGCTTTGAAAGCCTCGTAGGCGCAGAAGTGGGTCGTCTATTTGATGTTTGCTGGAAATACAGGCAAAGCTTTGATGATTTAAGGCTAATAAATGCCGTGCGGCGATTTTACCACCTTCTAGATTATCTAACCAAACACAGCGTTGTGCTATTGCTTCAATATAGCGGTCAATAAGCACTAAACCAGGGACTTTATTGGCCAACTCAATTAAGGCTTGATCTGATAATTTTTTGCTATGGACCACCATCACGTCACAGCGCCTTTCAATTAATACATTGATGGCCTGCATTTCTGTTTCTGCGCTTACTAGTCCGGTACTCAATAATAATTGCATGTTGTTTTGGCGGGCTACTTGCTCAACACCATTCGCTAATGAGGCAAAAAATGGGTCGATTAGATCAGGAATGACCACCCCCAAGGTTGTACTCTTTTGTGTGACTAAAGCACGCGCATTGGCATTAGGGGTGTAGTTTAAGTCTTTCACCACCTTTAATACATTTTCAATGGTCTTTTTACTGACTTTTGGGCCATTGTTTAATACGCGTGAAACGGATGCCACTGAAACACCAGCGATGCGAGCTAC
>JABSOX010000025.1 GCA_013215655.1 Colwellia sp. | reverse complement strand
TGATAAAGTCCATGCCATGATGGAAAAGACGATTTCTTTTGCGTAACTTAAAGTACCTTAGCTAAATTGACCAACGTATATTTTTCTCGATATTTTCTTGCCACTTCTGTAAAGGCTCTTTTTTATCACCAACAACAATAATATTGGCATCTTTATATTTTAGTGACTTTCCTTTAAGTTGTTTCTCAGCAAAGTTAGCGATAAATTCAAGTTCGCTATTTTGAGGAATTATAAATATGGTGACAGGACTCGATTCACCTTGAAAAACCAGATGTAGACTTTTCATACCATCAAATCGACAATAGTTAGCGGCAATAAGTTCACCAAACTCTTGTTCAAAACTACCACTAAATGCTGCCATTTTTTGGTTTAAAGAGGCAAGAGTGATCTTTGCTTCATCATTATTTGAAAAATACTTTGCTTCATGATTAACATGTGCAAGTGCATAATCACCCATATTGGTATAAGCCGCTGAAACTTGCATAAAATTGAACGTAAGCCCCATTGCAAAAGCTACGGATGCTGCAATAGCTAAATGTATACGTGTTTTCTTTTTTTGTTGTTGATGATTGGCCATTGTTTGACGCAATATCAGTTTATTATATAGTTCATCAGGCACAGGTATCTGCATTGCTTGGGCAATTTTTTCATCAAGTTTCTCAATTTCTTGCGCAAACTTCTTTTTTGCTGGATCAGCATTGATTGCCTCAATGATCGCGTCGTCGCTTATTTGAGGATCTGCATAAATGCTTTTTCTAAAGTGCAAATCATCCATTGTAACTACCTCGTGCTAAGGGTTCTTCATCTAGAGCATCTTTTAATTGATTCCTTGCTCTAAATAATCGTGTCATAACCGTATTTTTATTCAGTGATAATAAATTAGCAATTTCTTCGCCGCTATAACCACCAAGTACTTGCAAAACTAAAGGTTCTCGATATTCTTCAGGCAATTTTGCTATTTTTTCTCTTAACCAGTGATTCTCAATTTCTTGCTCAGTGCTCGTTGATAAATTATCGGTGATTGAAGCTTCTTCGTATTCACTCATATCAAAGCGTTTACGTTCGAATCTTCGCGCATTTTCACGTCTTAAAATGGTGATCAACCATGACTTTGCTGCTTTCTCGTCCTTTAAGGAATCAAGAGCACGCCAAGCCCGTAAAAATGTCTCTTGCACTAAGTCTTCAGCAACGTGTTTATCGTGACATAACCAATAGGCATATCGAAATAAATCGCCATGAAGACCTTTAACGAGTGCTTCGTATCTAACTTGTTTAGTCGCCATGTTGTAAGAGACCTGCGAGCTATCAGATTTATTTCCAATTATTTTTTTTATCATAAAATAAGTCGTTGCAGCTTAGTTAATTGAGTGAAGAAAAATATAAATTCATGACCTATGTCTAGAATGAATACTACTTTTTGAAGATCACGAAATAAATCGTACTATCTTATGATAGTACGATTAAATAACTTTAGGGACTAATATTTATGGATTTAAGACGAGTTGTTGCTGACCTGAGACCAGTGTACTTTTATTGATTGTCGTTATTGTATTTAGTAAATTATCACCTTGCCAATCACTATGTTCTTTAGCGTAATAACATTGCTGTAATTCGTTAATTGCGGTGGTGAAACTGCTATCGTTGAGTAAATTTATAGCATCATTTAGTGTCGAAATATTATTACCATCGGGTAGGGTATTTATCCATGGTGTTATTAACTTTAAAGCTTGTGAGCCATTATTATTTTTACAAGCAGCTATTAATAATGAATAAGCATTCGTTACTTTCTGCGATGATTTTTCCTTTTTCACGGACTTCTTATTGCGCCTTACACTGAAAAACCAAGCAAAAGATGTTATCAACCATAATGATAAAAATAACCATTGTAGCCAAGAGTATTGGGTGATGATTATTCTTTCTGGTTGTACTCGTTGAACGGCTTTGTTTTTTGTTGCTGAATTATCATCATAGGCAGGATCTTCAATGGGTTCATCCATATTGGGTAAAACGGTAATTGTTTGAGCAGGGATCACCGCTTCTTGATATTTATTGGTAACCGTATTCCACCATGGAATGACAATTTGTGGCAGTTGATAACTACCTGCTTTACTTGCAACTAAAGCGAAATTCCGTACTTTTTGACTTACCAGTTGATTGTTATTCATGCCGGTGTGTAACTCGGCTTGATCTGGATATACTTTTAGCCCTCTAGGCATTTTCATATCAATTTCAGGTAATTGCTCTTCAGAAAGCCCGGCCGCTGTTAACGTGATAGTACGTGTAATAGGTTCACCAACAGTAAACTCATCTTTGTTTGGTTGCCACTCCTGATGAATAGCTAATAATTCACTGGGTAACCACAGCCCTTTATAATTATCGGCAATGGGTTTTACGGATAAGGCTATTTCATCACCAATAACGGATACAGGTTTGCTTTCTGCAAAACTTAAAAAATTAGACCTTCTTGTTGATGGCACCATTATTTCCCCTGAAAAAACAGGAGATTGTAGGATGAAGTCACCACTTTTTTGAGGGCTAATCGCATAAACTCTTTCAATAACACGATAACGTCGACCATTGATGATGGTATCGCTTTCTCTATCTTTTCCTATTTGAGTCACATTGGCATGCTCAAGGGTTGGCTCTGTTAAGCTGCCGCGTTTTAGCTCAGCTGAAAAATGTAATTTAACCGTTAATGTTACTTGCTGCTGTACATAAACATTATTTGATGAAATATCTGTAGTGATGAATATATCTTGTTGTTTCGTGGCACTGGCATCATTTACTGCGACAACCGAGAGGTTAATTGCTCGCGTTTTCATTCCTTCAACGCTAAAAGATGGAATAGTAACATTCCCTTCGCGGCGGGGAATAAGTACCGTTGTCCATGTCGTTGTACGTGTTGTTTTAAAGTTGATCATACTCGTTTGCGAACTAACCGAAGTGCGACCAACAATGAAGTCTTGCAACAATGATGAGGTATCAAGTGCATTGGTATTTACGTCATCATCAGCGATAACTTGTAATACTAGAGATTCTTTTAGCATGACAGGATTTTTATCAACGCTGGCAGTAACTTGACTTAGTGCAAATGCAGAGTGGGTAAAAAGTAGACCCAAGCAACATAAAATTATTCTTACCACTTTTTATTTACTCCTATGCTGCCTCTATTTTGGCGGCGCTTTTGATATTCCAACTGCATCTTATTTCGTAATAATAAATATGGGTCATCGGTGACTTTATTTAGTAATTGCTGGTGCTTTTGTTCAGTTTCTTGAGCAAGTTTTTCAGCGGCTAGTTTTGCTTGAGCACTTTGTTGAGGATCTTTTCCATCTTGATCTTCTTTGGCTTGCTGTGCTGCTTTTTGCTCAGCCTCTTGTTGTTCTTGCTCTTTCTTTTTTTGTTTTTCTGACTTTATTTTCTCATCTTGTTTTTCATCTGAGTTTTGTTCAGCTGATTTTTCGTCTTGTTTACCTTGCTGTGAATTTTCTTGTTGATCGCCATCTTTTTGTTGTTTACCTTCTTGATCGTTTTTCTGTTGATCACCATCTTGCTGTTTGTTCTCTTGATTTTTATCTTGTTCTTCGTTCTTATCTTTATCGTTTGAGTCGCCTTGTTGATTTTGCTGCGACTCTTGTTGTTTTTTCATCTGCTCAAGTAATTCTTTGTTTTTTTGAGCATCATCAAGTTTAGGGTTTTTAGCTAAGGCTTCTTCATAGGCTTTGATGGCTTCATCAAGCTGTTGCAATTGAGCTAAGGCATTACCTTGATTATAAAGTGCTTGTGCACTGTCTTCTTTTTGAAAAGAGGCTAATGCTTGTTGATAATTCCCTGCTTTGTAATGAGCACTGCCTTGCCAGAGAGGATCTTTAAATTGCTCTGCGGCTTGTGAATACGACTCTTTGTTATATTTTTCTTGTGCTTGTTGATCACTCGTTTTCCATAAATTTTGCCAAATATCGGCATGTGCACGTTCAATAGGCGTAAAAAACAAACAAATAGGTAACAGCGCGAGTAACCGACCTCTACGGAAATAGACTAAGACTAGCGGTAAGACGAGCAACAATAAGTAGGGGCCAGCTTCTTGCCATTGATCACCCATATTTGTTGTTTCTTGTAGGTTTTCATCGTCTTTACTATTATTAAGATCAAGTGACTGCTTTAAAAGCGTATCAATATCATCAGAATCATTATTGATACGGGTATATATTCCTCGGCCTCGACTGGCGACACCTTTTAAATAAGCTTCGGTTAATTGTGGGATGATAATTGCGCCATTTCTATCTTTCATCAGTTCACCATTGGTGAGCTTGATCGGAGCACCCATTTTTGTGCCAATACCCAAAATATTTAAGCGATGAGGATACTCTCTTGACCACTGCGTAATATCTTGAATATCTTCATTATCAATGCCGTCAGTAAACCAATAAATATCACCATCAGCATGACCTGCATTGGTTAACATTTCATTAGCCATAGTTAATGCTGCTAATGGGTTACTGCCCAGTTCCGGCATCAAATCAGGAGATAGTGAGGGCAATAGTAGCTTAATGTTATTAATATCATCAGTTAATGGGCTAATAATAAAAGCGTCTCCAGCATAGGCGATTAAGCCCATTTCCCCCTCGTTAAGGTCATTTAATAAATCAATGGCTTTAAAGCGAGCACGGGTTAAGCGGTTTGGAGATATATCCGTTGAGTACATCGAATACGACATATCCATAATAAGTACAGAGCCACGCGCTAGTTGATAAACGGGTTGTGGTAATTTTTGCCAACTTGGACCTGCTAAAGCAATGATTGATAATAGTCCGATAACAAAGGGTAGTGTTAAAGAGAGTTTTTGTGCTGATTGACTGTTATCGATCAATACTTTCGATAAATGTTTAGGCAATAATTGCTGCCAGCCGGATTGAGCCAGTCGATATTTTTTTAATAAAAATATGATAGCGACTAACGCGATGAGTGCTATTAGCCATAATGGGCGGATAAAATGAAAATCAGACATATTACTTTTGTTTACCAAATATGTTTTGTGGCATAGTGACTTTTAGCAAAGTTATAAAACATAGCATAAGTGCTAAAGCGAGTGGCCAATAAAATAAGGCTGTTAGTGGTCGCATTTGCTTATGCTCTTGCTCCACAGGTTCTAATTGATCAAGTAGCTGGTATATTTGTGTCAAATCATCACTGCTTTTAGCGCGAAAATAATGACCGCCAGTATCATCGGCTAAACGTTGTAATGAGTCTTCGTCTAGTTCACTCGAAGGGTTAACACGACGAGCACCAAATAATGATTTTTGAATCATCATATCAGCACCAATACCAACAGAATAAATAGTAATGTCTTTCGCAACAGCTAATTCAAGCGCTTGTTCTGGTGTGATTTTTCCTGCGGTATTTTGTCCATCAGTTAATAACAATAAGACTCTATTTGACTGTTTCTTTTCGTCAAAGCGTTTAACCGCTAGGGCAATAGCATCACCTATAGCTGTTTGTTTGCCCACTAACCCTAATACCGTTTCATCAAGCATTTGTTGTACGGTTTTTCGATCAAAGGTCATGGGGGTTTGCATATAAGCATCGTCACCAAATAAAATAAGACCTAAACGGTCGCCGGTACGTCTTTCAATGAAATCACCGAGTAGCACCTTAAGCATATCCAGTCTATTAACGGTACGACCATTAAGCGACATATCTTCAACCTGCATACTGCCAGATAAATCTACCGCAATCATCATTTCACGACCTTGGGTGGGAATATTAATAGCTTCTCCTAGCCATTGTGGACGACTTGTGGCAATAACTAATAATGCCCAGAGCAATATCAATAAAAAAAGTGATACTTGCTTTTTGTTACTATTGATCTGGCTACTAGACATACCTTGAATAAGTGTTGGCATTTTCAGTGGTGCCGCTTCTGATTGATTTTTAGCGGGTAACCAATACACCAAAATGGGCAGAGGTAATGCGAGTAGTAACCATGGCCATTCAAAACTTATCATGTGGCACCTCCTGATTTAACTATTTCTGACCGAGGCTGTACTTTTTCGTTTTTTGGAGGAAGCGCATGTTTTAACCACAATAGGGCCGCTTGTTGAAAATCATCATTAAGTTGTTGTGAACTAGTTGTTGTAGAGTTTTCTTGGTATAGCGTCTCGAAAATTGCTGTACTCATATTTAAAAAGTTTTTTTGATACTTATCGGGTAATGAGCTTATTAAAAAATCTTGAAATTTAAGGCCATACAAACTAGCAATATGATCACGAGGAAAATATTGTATAGCTGCCCACTTTAAAACGGAGCTGGTTATATGATTTTCAGCTGTTTGACCTTTAAGCTGTTTAATTGCCTGTTGTTGGCATCGTCTAAGTTGCTTGCTACGTTTCACTCGTATGATGATAAAAATTATCACACTTACTAGCATTATTACCAGTAACCACCAGCCTAGAGATAGAGGGTAATTATTGATTTGCTCGGGTAGGTGAATATCTTTGAGTTGTGCTAGCGGCTCCATGAAGCAACTCCCTTTTTTAGCTGAGCTTCCAAAGCTTCTCCTGCGGTAAAGTTTAAAATACGCGCGCCGGCTTTACTTAATAGTTCTTCTTTATTTTTATTGAGGCGAGCTGCTTGTTCGCTATAGCGCAGCGCCATTTTATTATCACCTAAGGTAAATTGTTGTCGGTGTTGACCATCGGTGACGGCAACACTAATTTTATTCTCACTTTCAGGTAATTCGTGCTCAAGTGGGTCGGTAATTAAACAAACCACTAATTCACAATGCCTTGTTATATTGGCGAGGTGCCGAATAGAATCGGTGGTTAAATTAAAGCCATCAGTGATCAAGTAAACTAAGCTGCCGGGTTTGGCTAACTGTCGAATACGTCCGCAGTTTTCTTCAAAAGAACGTTTATTATGAATTTGCTCTTCGTTTGTTAAATCAGTCTGACTTTGTATTGATTTATGATGTACTTGCGAAAGGATATGCAAATAGTGTAATACGCCTTGTAAGCGACTTCGTGGTTTTAATTCGGCATGAAAATGTTGATTGAATACTATACCACCAACACGATCACCACGTGACTTGGCATGCCAAGCAACAAGTGATGCAAGATGTGCTGCTTGTACTGATTTGAACAGTAGTTGGCTACCAAAGAGCATGTTTTCGCTAAGATCGGTGGCAATAAGTACCGGTCGCTCAACTTCTTCTTTAAATAACTTAGTATGAGTTTTACCAGTACGAGCAGTAACTCGCCAGTCAATAGCACGAATATCATCGCCATTTTGGTAATGACGAACTTCGTCAAACTCCATACCTCGGCCTTTAGAGCGAGCTAAGTAATTACCTGACATTTTACTGTGTAAATTTTTTGCTGCAGCCAAGTTGATCAGTGACGTTTTACTTTGGTATTGAATTAACTCATCAATAGATAATTCAATACCATTACTTAAAATATCAACCAATATTTTGTTGGTATCTTGCTGGGCAATTTTTTGTTTTTTAGAACTAAACCACATGATTTTTCAATATCTAGTTATTAAGCGACAGCAACTAAGCTTAACAAATGATCAAGTAATTGATTACTGGTGATCCCTTCAGCTTCAGCCTGATAAGTTAATAGCAATCGATGACGTAAAACATTGTGAAATACAGCTTGTACATCTTCAGGACTAACAAAATCACGATTATTTAACCAAGCACGTGCGCGGGAACAGCGGTCAAGAGCAATAGTGGCTCTTGGGCTTGCGCCAAAGGCTAACCAAAGTTTGAGTTTGTCATCATATTTTTCAGGAGATCGTGTCGCCATGATCAAATCAACAATATATTTTTCAATGGCTGGTGCCATGTGAATTTTCATAACTTCATCACGTGCGGCAAAGATATCTTTTTGTGAAATTGTACTAACGGCCTTTTTCGCCTCTTTGAGTGCTTCACCACGATTAAGCTTTAAGATAGCCAATTCACTTTCTGCATCTGGATAATCAATTTCTAAGTGCATTAAAAACCGATCTAGTTGTGCTTCAGGAAGAGGGTAGGTACCTTCTTGCTCTATCGGGTTTTGTGTCGCCATGACTAAAAATAATTCAGGCAATTGATACGTTTTACGACCAACAGTTATCTGACCTTCCCCCATAGCCTCTAATAATGCTGATTGCACTTTAGCTGGTGCTCGGTTTATTTCATCGGCAAGTACTAAGTTACGAAATAATGGGCCTGGTTGGAATTCAAAGGTGCCGTCTTCGGGGCGATAGATATCAGTACCTGTTAAGTCAGCAGGTAATAAATCAGGGGTGAACTGTATGCGATGAAAATCGGCTTCAAGACCTTGTGCAAGTGCATTAACTGCTCTTGTTTTTGCTAATCCTGGAGGGCCTTCTACAATTAAGTGGCCGTTTGCTAAAAGCGCAATCAGTAAATTTTCAACTAAGGCGGGTTGCCCAATAATTTGTGTAGATAAATGTTCTTTTAAGGATGAAAAATGTTCAATGGCCATGGTAACTCTATTTTTATTGGTCTTTTGTATTTTTTAAGGCTTAAGATTCTATACTTAAGTTGTTTACATTTATATATGGTTAATTAAAAAGAAATCAAGCGCTAGCGGTATTTTGTAAGCAATATTTTCCCAATAACTTTCTGGCTATTGAATATTTTATTTTTATCGTTAGAATAAGTCTTAAATACCTAGTGGTCAGACCTCTTGGTTTGCACGCTTAAAAATAATAGCTTAATAGGAAACAAGATGACAAAAATCAATTTAGCAACATCAAGTGGAGAACGAATTGCTGTTGTTGCAGGCTTACGTACACCATTTGCAAAGCAAGCAACCGCGTTTCATGGCGTGCCAGCTGTCGATTTAGGAAAAATGGTCGTCAATGAACTATTACAAAAACATGATATTGACCCAACCATTATTGATCAACTTGTTTTTGGTCAAGTTGTACAAATGCCCGAAGCGCCTAATATTGCTCGTGAAATTGTTTTGGGTACGGGTATGAATGTACACACTGATGCCTATAGTGTTTCAAGAGCGTGTGCGACTAGTTTTCAATCAACGGTTAATATTACGGAATCAATTATGACCGGTATGGTTGATGTTGGTCTTGCTGGTGGTGCAGATTCTTCATCTGTTGCTCCTATAGGAGTATCAAAGAAGTTTGCCCGTACCTTGCTTGATTTAAGTAAAACAAAAACGTTGGGTCAAAAAATATCATTAATTCGCAAACTAGGTTTCAAAGATATTTTACCCGTAGCCCCTGCGGTTGCTGAATACTCCACGGGCATATCAATGGGACAAACTGCTGAGCAAATGGCAAAAACATATGGTATATCTCGTCAAGACCAAGATGCATTAGCACATCGCTCTCATACTTTAGCTACAAAAAGCTGGCAAGAAGGCAAATTAGCGGGTGAAGTGATGGTTGCTCATTCGGAGCCTTACAAATCTTTTATTGATAAAGATAACTGCATTCGTGAAAATTCAGAATTAGCCAGCTACGCAAAGTTACGACCAGTGTTTGACCGTAAACACGGTACAGTTACCGCTGCAACGAGTACACCATTAACAGATGGCGCGGCAGCAATATTGTTAATGAGGGAAGGGCGCGCTAAAGAATTAGGTTATAAACCTTTAGGCTACATTAAAAGTTATGGTTTTGCGGCAATTGATGTTTGGCAAGACATGTTAATGGGGCCTAGTCATGCAACACCTATTGCGTTAGCACGAGCAGGCATGGAATTAAAAGATTTAGACTTAATTGAAATGCATGAAGCTTTTGCCGCGCAAGCATTAGCAAATATGAAAATGTTCGCGAGTGATAAATTTGCTAAAGAGCATTTAGGGCGAGATAAAGCGATAGGTGAAATTGATATGGACAAATTCAATGTTATGGGCGGTTCACTTGCCTACGGACATCCTTTTGCAGCAACAGGAGCGCGTTTGATTGTACAAACACTTAATGAACTAAATAGAAGAGGTGGTGGTACAGGCTTAACCACTGCTTGCGCTGCAGGTGGTTTAGGTGCGGCAATGATTGTGGAGACAGACTAATGAATGAAGTAGAAGAAATTAAAAATACTAGCGCTAATACTACAGGAAATACTGATAGTGCCTTTACTTTAGTTCGTCAAAAAAGCTGTGTCGCCCATTTGGTTATGGATGTTGTTGGCGATGCCATGAATACCCTTAAAGCTGAGTTTATTGAACAAATTACTGAGGTTTTAGCGGAAATTAAAGCAGACAAAGATATATGTGGTTTGATATTGCTCAGTGGTAAAAAGAACTCATTTGTTGCTGGTGCAGATATAAACATGATCGCGAATTGCCAAACCGCTGAAGAAGCAACGGCCTTATCAAGGCAGGGACAAATGATCTTTGATCAATTAGCCTCGTTACCTATCCCTGTGGTTGCCGCTATTCATGGTCCTTGTTTAGGTGGTGGATTAGAGCTAGCGATGGCATGTCATGCACGCGTTTGTAGTGATAGTGTCGCAACAACGTTAGGGTTGCCCGAAGTACAACTGGGATTATTACCTGGTGGTGGAGGGACTCAACGCTTACCTAAACTTGTTGGTATTCAAAAAGCCCTTGATATGATGTTAACAGGTAAACAATTACGAGCAAAACAAGCGTTAAAAGCGGGTTTAGTTAATGATGTTGTACCTTTGAGCATATTGATCCAAACGGCTGAAAATTTAGCTTTATCAGGGAACTTAAGAGCGAACAAACGTAAATACTCTATTATGGATAGACTATTAGAAAATAACGGACTTGGACGAAAAATATTATTTAACCAAGCAATGAAAACCGTTAATGCTAAAACAAAAGGTAATTATCCAGCCCCAGTCAAAATAATTGATTGTATCAAAATGGGCATAGAACAATCGGCGGCAAAAGGTTATCAAACAGAAGCCAATCATTTTGGTGAACTGGCATTAAGTGATGAGTCAAAACAGTTACGTCAAATATTTTTCGCAACCACTGAAATGAAGAAAGAGCATGGTGTTGCAGGTGTTGAGCCTAAAACGTTATTAAAAGCGGGTATTTTAGGTGGCGGTTTAATGGGCGGCGGAATTGCTTTTGTAACGGCAACTAAAGCAAAAGTAGCTGTTCGTATTAAAGATATTTCTCATCAAGGTATAAGTCATGCGCTCAAATATGGTTACGATTTGCTTAATAAGAAAGTTAAGCGTCGCTTTATGCGTAATAGTGAAATGCAAAAGCAATTATCTTTGATAACTGGGACGGTTGATTATAGTGGTTTTGAAGATATCGATATTGTTATTGAAGCGGTATTTGAAGATTTGAAACTAAAACAACAAATGATTGCTGATGTTGAACAGCATTGTAAAGAAACAACAATTTTTGCTAGTAATACCTCAAGTTTACCTATTGGCCAAATTGCGGCTAACGCCAAAAGGCCTGAAAATGTTATAGGTTTACATTATTTCTCTCCCGTAGATAAAATGCCTTTGGCAGAAATTATTGCTCACTCAACAACATCAGAGCAAACTATTTCAAGTACGGTTGAATTTGCTAAAAAACAAGGAAAAACACCAATTGTTGTTGCAGATAAGGCGGGTTTTTATGTCAATCGTATTTTAGCGCCATATATGAATGAAGCCGCATTAATGTTGTTAGCAGGAGAGCCTATTGAGAATATAGATAAAGCATTAGTTAACTTTGGTTTTCCTGTCGGTCCGATGCAGTTACTTGATGAGGTGGGTATTGATGTAGGTGCTAAAATAGGGCCGATATTACAAGCTGAATTGGGTGATAGATTTTCAGCCCCACCAGCATTTGATAAATTATTGGCAGATGGTCGTTTAGGTAAAAAAGCTAATAAAGGTTTTTATCAATATGGAAAAGGCGCGAAAAATAAAGCTGTTGATGAATCAATTTATGCGCTGTTGGGTATTCAAAAACAAAATAACTTATCCTTAACGGTTATTGCTCAGCGCTGTGTTTATATGATGCTTAATGAAGCGGTTAGGTGCTTAGATGAGGGAATTGTTCGTAATGCACGAGATGGTGATATTGGCGCTATCTTTGGCATTGGTTTTCCACCCTTTCTCGGTGGTCCATTTCATTATATTGATAAATTAGGTGCGGTTAATATTGTTACCCAGTTAAACCAGTGGGCAACGGAACATGGTGAACGATTTAAACCTTGTGATGCTTTAGTCAAAATGGCTGAACAAGGTAGCAATTGCTACAAGGAATAAATGCCATCAGAAGTTGTGCTTACTAACCGTCAATAAATTGCCATGTTGCGGCAAGTAATTACCATAAAAGAGGCTATTTGATGCCTCTTTTTATGTTCAGGATGGACGGTATGTCACAATGCCATGGATGGCAAAGAGTGACGTTTATAAATTAAATTCATTATCTGAATAAATACTCTAATAAAGTTTGAATAAATACTCTAATGTTGTTATATTCTCGCCGTAAAATCTGACTACGAAAAACAATGGATTTTTTTAGTGCTTTTATTATTTTCTTGTTTTTCTTTAACTGTTGTTTTCTTTAAATTATTTGAGCTAAGTATGATGTTTTTTCTAGCTGTATTTATTGGTGTAGTTTGTGCTGCTTTCTTTTACTGCCAGGCGTTTAAAAGTGGCTTAGCGCGTAAACGTTGGGCTTTTGCAGGGTTAATTATGGGCCCTGCTGTGTGGCCGATGTTTTGTATGCAAAAACGAATGAAGATAAATAAGCTGTTTGGATTTAACTATTTGATTTTTAGAGCGTAAACTATTCTTATTAGATAAGAATGCTCGAAGGATAAGTCGCTAACATCCATGTAGCGTAAATGTCTTATATTGTCAGATGTTTAATTGTAATATTTAAACTATGACCACCAAGTACCTGCAGGCATTTCGGTGATTTTAATATTTGCTGCAATAGCATTTTCTTTAGGTTCTTTTACAAATAAAGCTTTAAATAAATTAATCATTGTTTGCTCCTAGATACGAACGCCTCTACGCGAAACTTTCTCAGATTCCAAATTGATACGAACGCCTCTACGCGAAACTTTCTCAGATTCCAAATTGATACGAACGCCTCTACGTGAAACTTTTTCAGATTCCAAATTGATACGTACACCCCTACGAGAGCTTCTTTCTTCCGATGGGGTGTTTACAACTTCTATAGGTGCAGCAGATGTCATAACCAGAGATAATAAAATTGAACTTAGCATTTTGTTTCCTTATTATTATTTAACTAATAAGGAATAAGCTAATAACATGCCAATAATATAGAATATTAATGTAGGCCTTGCTTTCTAAGGATATTGGTCTACTTAAAAACGTATTATGTAGACCTTGTCAGAGTTTTGACTTTATTTTATTCGATTAAACGACGTAGATTTGTCGGTAATTTGATGGGAGAGTAAATATTTTTGGAAATCACTTTCCGGCAAAGGTTTACTGTATAAATAGCCTTGTAATTGTTCACATTTTAGTCCTGCCAGAAAGCTTAGCTGGTTGTTAGTTTCAACCCCTTCAGCAACCACATTTAAGTCTAAGTTATGGGCAATAGTCACTATAGTAGCCACCATATTCCGTCCCTGCTCAGAAGTTTCAATGTCATCAATAAATGCTTTATCGATTTTAAGGGTATTGAGTGGGAATTTCTTTAAATAAGCTAAAGAAGAATAGCCAGTGCCAAAATCATCCAAGGATAAATGGATGCCCATAGCACGGATTTGCAACATGGTATCTATGGCTTTTTGTGGTGAGTCCATCACTGTACCTTCAGTAATCTCTAACTCTAAATATTTAGCGGGTAGCTGACTTTCTTTCAAGATATCGGCGATCATGCCAACCAAGTTGGGTTGAGTGAATTGCACCGCAGATAAATTCACGGCAATACGGCCTTCAAATAAACCCGCATCCACCCATTTTTTGGTGGCAAAACAAGACTTACGTAATACCACTTCCCCAATGTCAATGATCTGTCCTGTCTCCTCTGATACTGGAATAAAAACGATCGGGCTAATAATACCCTTAGATGGCGTTTGAAAACGTACCAAGGCTTCCATACCGGCAACTTTTCCGGTAGCAATTTCTATTTTAGGTTGATAGAAAACAGAGAAAAAGTCTTCTTTTAAGCCATGACGAATTAAATTTTCAATCTGTAAGCGTTTAACCGCCTGCTTATTCATAGAGTCACTGAAAAATTGATATTTATTACCACCAGCATCTTTCGCGTGGTACATCGCCGTATCCGCATTTTTAAGTAATTCCTGTGGACTTGTACCATCTTCAGGGTAGAGAACTATACCAATACTACTGAAGAGTACTACTTCTTGGCTTTTCAGCTTAAGAGGCTGTGCGACACTACGTAAGATCTCTTTGGCGATGGTGGTGATGGTATGAATGTCATTGGTATTTTCGACAATAACACTAAATTCATCGCCACCTAAGCGATAAACCGTATCTTGTTTTCTACTGATCTTCACAATACGTTTAGCTACCATGCACAAAATAACATCACCAACACCATGGCCCATGGAATCATTGATTTTTTTAAAGTTATCAAGGTCAAATACCAGTAGCGCATGAGGGATTTTATTTTTAACTAGTTTATGTTGATTAGCTTGAAAATAAGAGCGGTTAGGTAGTCCGGTTAATGTATCTGAATTCGCCAGTTTTCTTAATTCTACTTCGTTAGCCTTACGCTCAGTAACATCAGAAAAAACACCTACAAAGTGTGAAATACTCTTATTTTCGTCCTTAATAATATCAATGTTAAGTGCAGTGAAGTACTGTTCGCCATTATCATGTTTACTTTCAATTTCGCCATGCCAACTACCTTTTAAAACTAAATGTTTTTTTACAGCTTGGCAGAAACTTTCAGGGTATTGACTAAAGTGCAATTTTTTACCGATCACCGAAGCTTTACTTTTTCTGGTGATACGTTGATAGGCTTTGTTTACATCAACTATTTTAAAGGCGCGGTCATAAATAACCACCGCATCAGAAATGTTCTCGATGCACTTTGCAAATAACCTTAATCTTTCATCAGCACGTTTTATTTTACTGATATCTTTCAAAGTACCGGTCATACGCGTAGGTATACCTTTGTCGTCTCGCTCTACAATCTTGCCGCGATCCAGTACCCATATCCATTTTTCGTCTTTATCTTGTACACGATAGGTCGCTTCAAAATGATCTGTTTTTCTGTCAAAATGATCGTCAAGTGCTTCTTTAACTCGCTCTAAATCGTGGTTGTGAATATTAGTTTCTTCTGCACCAACATTTCTTTTACCATCTTGTGGGAATTCTAAAATACCCCAGATATTGGAGCGAAATATTTTTCCATGTTTAATATTCCAATCCCACATTTCATCGCCACTACCCCATAAAGATAGTTTTAGACGTTCTTCACTGAGTTTAATTTGTAGGTGATATAAACGTTTATGGCGGATTTGTTGCAATATATAGGCAGCAACCAATAATGAAATAAAGGAATAAATTAAAATTGCTGTTTTTGATAACCACCAAGGAGGCAGGATTGCAATATGGAGCTCTGTTGTTTTATTTTTAATTTTTTTCAATAAGTCGATTACCTGTACTTCAAGTATGTAATCACCTGAATCTAGGTTTGTGTAGGTCGCACGTTTATTTTTAGCCCCGGTTTCAATCCAATTATCCTCTAATCCAATCAATCGATAGCGATATTTAACTTGGTTCGGAAGTTTTACATTCGGAGAAACAAACTCGATACTAAAAGGGGACTGAGCGTGTTTTAAGATTAAATTCTCAACTTCGTTGATTTGCTTGTGCAAAAAAAACTTATTTTCATTTAATTTATTGTCTTCTTTCTTCTGAATAGTTATTTCTTTATTTGCAATTAACAATGCGGTAAATGTTGGAGTATTAGTATATTGTTTTATAGCCAATGCTTGAGCAGGGTCAAAAAAGTGAAAGCCATTTAATCCACCAAAATATAAATTTCCATTGGAGGATTTTAATCCGATACCATTTAAATACTCATTGTCTGAAACCCCGAAATTTCGTCCGAAGTTATGAACCAATTTAGATTTAGGGTTT
This sequence comes from Colwellia sp., assembly GCA_013215655.1. GTDB lineage: Bacteria > Pseudomonadota > Gammaproteobacteria > Enterobacterales > Alteromonadaceae > Colwellia_A. The sequence continues at coordinate 53,845 of JABSOX010000025.1, read as the reverse complement.
ATTGTACTGATACCATTGTTTGTACTGAACCAAGCGTTGTTTTCATCATCAATAAATATGTCATTGATTGTATTATTTTTTAGTCCGTTTCTTTCGTTAAAAACCCATGATCGATTACTTTTCTTATCAATTAGCATAATTCCTTGTTCAAATGAACCGAGCCATATCCAATCTTTGGAGGTGACTATAATGTCAGTGCTATTAATAAAGTAGTTATCATTTCTAATTTTAGGTTGTACTAAAATCTCTAGTGACTCAATATCTAATTTTAAAATGTCATTATCCGAAGTTGTCAACCAAATGTTGCCAATATCATCTGGGACGAGTGAAGTAAAACTATAATTACTTACTGCGATGACCTTTTGGATGTTCTCTTTTTTGAAATCGTAACTAATCAATTTTCTTTTATTATCAATATACCAAATCCTACCATTTATAATGAAAAGTCGTTGGTCAATTCCATGTGATGATTGGCTATTCCAAATTTTATGTTCATAAGGCTCACTTTTTGACTTCTCGTATTGATATAGTTTATTAGAATAGGTACGAAAAAATATTTCATCATTTTCACCTGATAATATATGTGAAACATTCTCATCAATGTTCATGTCTATTTTTTGGATATTACCGTCAACGTTTATTTCATATATTCCAGCGTCTTTTCTTGCGAAAAGAATATCTTCGTTATGAAGCTCAACAAATGCATCAATACTTTGACTTTCATATTGATCATTAAATAGATTATGTTTGAACGTATCTGATATTGAACTATATATACTGATACCTTCATTTGTCCCTATCCAAATTTTATCAGAACTGCTTTTTAGTAATTTATATATTTTATTGTCAGTTAAAGAATAATTATTTTTATTCTTTTTAATGCGAGTTATAGAGTCATCATGTAAATTTAATACAGAAACTCCATTTACAGTGCCGATCCAAACCGTAGCGTCATTTAATTGGATAATATCTCTTATTTCGTTTGACAGTAGTGGGTTTTGTTTATCACTAGTATGGTATCGTTTAATTAACTGATAATTTTCATCCACAACAAAGACACCTATGTCAGTGGCTAACCAGTAATTATTATCAATTATTTTAATATCATATAAAGTTTTGGCAGGTATAGATAAATTCCACTTATTTGGTGAATTTAATGAAACAGTACTAGATTGGTTTTTGTTTGTTATATATATACTATTTTCATATGTGCCAAACCAAAAGTTATTTTTTCTATCTTGGAAAACTGTACGAACTTCTTTCAGTTGCTTTTCGTATTTAAGAATTCTAATTCGTTCAAATTTATTCTCTTTTGTATTGTATTTATGAATTCCTTTTTCTGTTGTAACCCATAATTTATTTTGGCTATCTTGGTAGATATCCCAAATAACGTTATCTCTCAATGAAGCAGTATTATTTTCAATATGGATGAAATTTTTAAAGTCATCAGTTTGACGGTTGTATTTACTTAGTCCATTACCTGTTCCAATCCATAAAGTGTTTTGGTTATCAATATATAATTTTCGGATGAAATTATTGGCGATAGAATTCGATTCGAGAACGTTGCTTCTGTAGTGAATAAATTGATCACCATCGTATCGGTTGAGACCATCTTGAGTGGCTATCCAAATAAAACCTTGTTGATCCTGCACCATGTCATATACCGAACTTTGTGAAAGGCCATCTTTAGTGGTCAATTGTTCAAATTTTATCGGAGAGGTCATTGAAGTTGCTAGAGAGCGGGTACTAGCTGCTATTAGACATAAAGTGACTAATATAATAGGGAGAAGGCGAGTTATGATGGAAAAATTTGGCATCATCAACGGGCTGAAAATTTTATGCACTAAGATAACCTTGTTAGATAACAATTTAGCTATTGTTTTTAATTATTGTTTTTTGTATATGCTATACGGAGCATGACTATTACAATAGATGACTTAGCTTAAGTCAACTATTTCGCACACTCACCTTAGCAGATGTTATGAAGGTTATCGGCAGGTTTAATATTTTCTTTGACAATTTTCTAATAGTTCTTTGATTTCTTGTGGTTTTTCATTGTTATTATTTTTATCGTTTATATTTTTTAAGTGATGTTCTTCACTGGTGAAAGTGGCAAGAGTTATACGATCAGGATTACCTGATTTGGCTAATAGCGTTGCGATGAAGTCCTGAATATCGCTTAAGGTTAACGATAATATTGCAGCAATTAATTTTTTCTTTTGATTAAAATTACTTTCTTTATTGCATATTGCCGCCCAAAAGCGCTGACTTTTGATCCTTAGACTTGAGTCTTTCTCTTGTAATTGTCCTGCTAAGCCTTGCTGTAAATGCTGCCATGCCTCTTCGGGCATTTCCGATAGTTGTACTAAGCTCTCTTCAATAAATTCATCAATTGCATTAATTAAAGTCATTGATTCTGTGTGTGGTGATTGAATGTAGAAAGCAATGCCGGGGTAGCGATTAATTGGAATGAAACCAACGCCAACAAGGTAACCATATTGTCTTTCGGTACGCATTTCTTGAAAAAATATTGGCGATAATAATTGGCTAGCGATCATGGTTTTTGCAATGGTATGTAAGGTTTTATCGGCTAATGGATAATATAATACGGTGGCATGATCATGCTCAGGCAGTATTAAAGGTAATAATAGTTCACCTTGTTTTTTTAAATCAAGTACTGGAACGTTTACATGATGTTCATTGCTGCATTGTTGTGTAAAGGTTTTTTTAATTTGTTCGCCAATATCTTCGGCATGGCTTTGATGCCAATTACCGTGGATCAATACTTCAATAGATATCTCAGTAAATACTTGTTGGGTAAAGTTAACAAAATCGTCATAAGTTACGTCACTTAGTATTTCTGCCAAACTTTCGCTACTAGGGTTTTTCGGCTGCATCGTAGAACTTAGTATAGAGAACAGCTGTGAAATAGATTTACTGGTGTCTGAATTCTGCCAATGAATAAGCAATTGCTGCTTAATTAAGTCGAATCGTTGTTCAGTAAACTGCTGATTCTTTAAACTTTTAAGTAATAGTGTGAGCAAATCGTCTTGTTTTTCACTCAGACCTGATAACTGTAGTGTCATTCCACCTTGATGAGAATATAAGTGATAATGTATACCTGCCAGCTCCGCGTTGTAGTGTTGCTCGATTATTGCGTCACTAAATAAGTCGACAAATAATCGGCTCATCGCGATATTTTTATTATTGGCGATGGTTATCGGTGCATCAATACCGATATAAATGTAGCCCTTAGGAACATTAAAAGTGCTATCAGCTTTAAACCATAACGAATAACCGTTATTTTTTTCAATAAGTGTCGGTATTAGTGGTCGCTCTTTATCTTTATTATTTTTATGTACTAGTACTTCTGGATTGGTGACAATGTAAGGGTTTATACCGGGTAGATAGATATCGTTATTTAATTGATTTGTTGACCATTGAGTTATTTTGTTTTTATCTATTTGCTCCTCGGTATAAGGTACTTCATACCAACGACTGATTTTATCAAAAGAGTTATTTTGACTGACATGTACTAAACGCATATTTTGTGGGGTTAAATATGAGAGCATTTTTTTGGTTATTTCAGGGCATTGTCCATCCATAACATAGTCACCAAAAATATAATCTTCAACGGGGTAATGTTGCATATTAATAACAAGCTGGCAGACAGAATCTAAAGGTTTTTGTTTTTCATGATAATGAAAAGACAATTCGGCAATTGATTTTTTTTCTTGGTAATAATATTCAGCAATTGTTTCTTTATTAAGCAGAGTAATGTATACGAATACACTCTCGATAATTTGCTCAATGTGCTGTTCACCCTCATCGGTTAAATGAATGCTGATGTTAAAGTCTTTGAAATTTGAACCATTAATTCCTGAACCGGCAGTTAAACCCATAGCCCATTGTTTGGTTTTTAATAACGATAAAATACTACCGGGTCCTTCATGACCTATTAAGTAAGCCAGTACAGATTCAGGTTTGTGGCGATAAAATTGATCAATACTTGGCATTGCAAAGCTAATGATCAGTTGTTTATTATTTTTGACGGGTTTTACTTTAATCAAGACTTGTTGATGTTCAGGTAGATACAAAGGAGCATCTATTGGTGGTAATGCTTTATTTGAGTCGGCAATTAGACCAAATTTTTGTTGCGCATATTTTTCTAATGTTTTTAAGGTGTGTGGACCTTCAAGTACCAACGTCATATGACTAGCTTGATAATATTCATCAAAAAAGGCTTTAATTTCACCTCTTATGCTTACGCCGTTATGATCTGCTAACGTTTCGGTATTGCCGACAGAGAATTTAGAAAAAGGGTGGGCTTGGTTGATTGTTTCTTTATGCACATCGTAGAGGCGTCTAATATCATCTTTGAGTTTTAACTTAAACTCAGCATCGATATTTTCCCGTTCTTTGGTGACAAATTCTTCTGATAACAATGGAGCGGTGAAGAATTGACTAAAACGATCAAGAGCATCTTCAAAATGTTTATGGTTAATATCTAAAAAGAAACAGGTATGCTCCGTTGCTGTCCAAGCATTATTACTCCCACCAAATTGACTAATGAACCTTTGGTATTCACTACCATCAGGATATTTTTCAGTGCCGAGAAAGAGCATATGTTCAAGAAAATGAGCCATGCCTTGGCGGTCAACAGGGTCATTAAAATGACCAACATTAACGGCTAAAGCTGCAGCTGATTTCTTTGTCTCATTATTTTCTATCAATAATACGCGTAAGCCATTAGGTAACGTCATTGCTTGGTAGTGTTTGGGGTCATTGGGGCTTTGTTTCAACGTGGTCTCCATGCATAACCCTGTACTTCTAGGTAAGCGTTTGTTATTTGATTTTATGGTTGCTAAGTCTGCAGGCTATACGTTCTAAATTACCGTATGGAATAAGGTGAGTCCATTTTATTCTTAACAGTTGTTATAAAAAGTTTAACTATTCCTATACTATAGCCGCAATTCTAACAATACCAATTTAATCAACTTGGTATCATCAATTCGCATGTTTGTTATGCGAGGAAAGTTTATGCAAATTTTTATTATGCGACATGGTCAAGCAAGCCCAACAGGTGTCTCTGATGCTCAACGAGAATTAACCGAGCAAGGTAAGCTTGAAGCTGCTGTAATGGCAAAATGGCTAACCAATGAAAAAACAGAGTTTTGTCAGGTATTAGTTAGTCCATTTAAACGAGCTCAACAAACTGCAAATATAGTGATGGCATCAATAAGTAGTTCATCTGCTTTATCAACGTTGGATTTTATTACACCTGTCGGTTCTGCTCGTACAGTACATGATTATATTGACGGTGTATGTGTTGCTGAGCGTTGTGATGCTTTACTCATCGTTTCGCATATGCCGTTAGTGAGTTATTTAGTTGCGGAGTTAACTATTGAAAAAAACTCTCCTATTTTCCAAACAGCAGCTATTGCTGAAATTGATTACGATAGTGATCGGATGAAAGGGCACCTTACTCGATTAATTTCACCTAATGATTTATGTTAGTGACGTATATTTGTGACTTATCTTATTGATTAGTGGGGTTAATTGAATTTATCGTTTAATTCGATTAACGCAAGTATGGCTCCTTTACCGCCCCATTCTAGAGGAGCTTGATGAAAGGCCATAACATCAGGATGTTGCACTAACCAATGAGGCACTTTATTTTTTAGTACTCTTGAACCCAAGCCGTGAACAATACAAATGCAATGAGCATGCTCTTTTTGACAGGCATATAAAAGTGCTGCCAGTTCTAGTTTTGCTTGTTGTTGGTCCAAACCGTGTAAATCTAAAATTAAATCAGGACTATATTGGCCTCTACGTAAGCTTTTAGCTGCAAAAGAATCAACACCGTCGCGTACATATTGAACAGGTCCCTGTTTATTTAGGTTGGGTTCAAATTCATCAGAAAAATGGAACTGAGCAAGTTGTTTAGCATCTTTTTTATGTTTGAATGCCACATTGTGTTTGCCAATTCTTTGTATGGACGTTTTATTTTCTGGAACAATGGTATCTTGTATTAAAGGTTTTACTTTGCCGATTGCGTCTTTAAAGTACTTTTTTTCTTGCGCTGTTAATGTATCTTTTAATTTCATTTTATACCCGTAACACTTCAAAATGCGGATTTCAGGATGCTTGAGTCATTCATGATCAAGACGCGTATTTTATTAATGGTTACTCCCTCAATTATATATGAAACGAAGAGCATGAATGACTCAAGCGTCCCCGTAGGGCTGGTTTATAAACGCTTTATGCTGCGTCATTACTATTAACAAGGGAATAACCGTTCTCTTCAATCAATTTCTTGCCTAAAACGTTTATAATTCCAGCTGAAACCGACATTTTGAGGTGATACGGGTATATTAGTCTAAAAACATTGTTAGTTAATAACAAGTAAAAGTATAATCAGTGTTCATTGAATTACTCGTCAGATATAGATATAGGAAACATTGTGAGCGAAACAAATCACGCATTAGTGGCAACACAATTAGAGTCCATTGGTGACTTTTTAAGGTATGCTACCAGTCAATTTAATCAGGCTGAACTTTTTTTTGGTCATGGAACAGATAACGCGTGGGATGAGGCAATTACACTGGTGATGTATGTACTACACCTGCCTAGTGATTTATCAGAGAAAGTGCTTAGTTGTAAATTGCTTGAAGAAGAAAAGTTAGCGGTGCTTGATATTATTCATCGCCGTGTTGTTGAGGGGCTTCCTGCCGCCTATTTAACCCAGCAAGCAATTTTTGCAAATTTACCTTTTTATGTTGATGAAAGAGTTTTAGTGCCACGTTCTCCGATTGGTGAGCTTATTGAAAACGCATTTAGTCAAATTATTGATGAAGATAACCCTCCTAGTCGAATTCTTGATCTTTGTACAGGAAGTGGCTGTATCGCTGTTGCTTGTGCTTATGCATTTCCTACAGCTGAAGTTGATGCGGTCGACTTATCTATTGATGCTTTAAATGTTGCGCAGATAAATATTGAGAACCATGGTTTAACAGAACAAGTTATTCCAATTCAGTCTGACGTTTTCTCTGGGGTTTCAGGCTTAAGTTATGATTTAATTGTTAGTAATCCGCCTTATGTAGATCAAGAAGATGTAGATTTATTACCACAAGAGTATTTACATGAGCCTGAAATGGGATTGGGTAGTGGTTTTGATGGCTTAGATATTGTTAGAAAAATATTAAATGAAGCGACAATGTATCTAAATGATAATGGCATACTTATTTGTGAAGTCGGTAATTCACAAGTGCACGTTGAAGCTGTTTATCCAACCGTACCATTTCAATGGTTGACCTTTGAGCGTGGTGGTCATGGTGTATTTATGTTAACAAAAGCGCAATTACTTGAGTTTTCAGATGAGATCAGTCAACAAGCAAATTAAAACAGGTTGAAATAGTGAAATTATTCACTTAAAAAAATTAGCAAAACAAATAATAGGTGTTAAGTAAAATGTCAGGCAATACGTTCGGAAAATTATTTACGGTTACCTCTTTTGGCGAGAGTCATGGTTTAGGTTTAGGTGCGATCATCGATGGTTGTCCTCCTGGTATTGAACTCTGTGAAGCTGATTTACAACATGATCTTGACCGTCGTCGTCCCGGAACATCTCGCTATACTACTGCTCGTAAAGAGGCTGATGAAGTAAAAATAATGTCAGGGGTTTTTGAAGGAAAAACCACAGGTACACCTATAGGTTTATTAATTGGTAATACAGATCAACGCTCAAAAGACTACGGTAATATTGCGCAAACCTTTCGCCCAGGGCATGCTGATTATACCTATTGGCAAAAATACGGGATCAGAGACTATCGCGGTGGTGGGCGAGCTTCAGCGCGAGAAACTGCAATGCGAGTAGCTGCTGGTGCGGTTGCTAAAAAATACTTAAAGCAAAAGTTTGGTATGACCATTCAAGGTTGTGTTACACAAATCGGTGATGTATGCGCCGAAAATATCGATTGGAACATTGTTGAATCGAACCCTTTTTTCTTTCCTGATGAAAATAAACTCGAGTCTTTAGATGAGTTGTTACGTGGCATTATTCGTAAAAAAGACTCTATCGGCGCTAAAGTTACAGTGATTGCTAAAAATGTACCTGTTGGTTTAGGTGAACCTATATTTGATCGTTTAGACGCAGATATTGCTCATGCGCTGATGGGCATTAATGCCGTAAAAGGAGTTGAAGTGGGTGACGGTTTTGCGGTTGTTAATCAAAAAGGCTCAGAGCATCGCGACGAATTAACCCCAGAAGGTTTTGCAAGTAATCATTCGGGTGGTGTCTTAGGTGGAATTTCATCAGGGCAATCCATTATTGCTCATCTTGCGTTAAAACCAACATCAAGTATTGGTGTTAGTGGAAAAACGGTTGACTTAGCTGGTAAGGCAGCTGAAATTGTCACTAAAGGGCGACATGATCCTTGTGTTGGTATTCGTGCCGTACCAATTGCTGAAGCGATGTTAGCACTTACTTTAATGGACCATTATTTAAGACACCGTGCACAGAATGCGGATGTTAACTGTATTACCCCTGATATTATGCGTTAGTTACATGATGTTATTAGGTATTTACGAATGAATTTGTCATTATTTAAAGGTTTATCGTTAAGTTACTTTTGGTATTTTAGTGTTTTAGGTCTGATTACTCCTTATTTATCGATATTTTTGGATAGTAAGGGATTCTCATCGCTTGCAATAGGTGAAATTCTTGCCATCGTTACGGCAACTCGTGTTGTTGGGCCTACATTATGGGCTGTGGTTGCAGACAAAACAGGTAAACAATTACCGATTATTCGATTGGGCTCTCTACTTGCTTTGTTGTCCTTCACGTTTTTATTTTGGTTGCAAAGCTATTGGACAATAACCTTCAGTTTGGCACTTTTTAGTTTGTTTTGGACGGCAATTTTACCTCAGCTTGAAGTAATGACACTAAATTCAATTCGCCGTAATGCAAAAATATATGCACGTATTCGCTTGTGGGGCAGTATTGGTTTTATTGCTGCGGCTGTGGCTGGCGGTGAAGCGATTGAGCGTTTTAGTGCAAATGCCTTTACAGCTCTTGGTGTCATTATTTTGTTGGGATTATTACTTTCAACCTTGCAAATAAAACAACCAAAAATTCATACTTCACAACAACAGAAAAACTCATCAATAAAAACTAAGATTTTGCATTTCGGTTTTCTTCTATTCTTTGTTTCAGGATTATTACTACAATTGAGTTTTGGTCCATATTATGGTTTTTTTGCTTTATATTTACGTGATTTGAATTATCCCGGTTTTGCCGTTGGTCTACTTATTTCAATTGGTGTTATTGCAGAAATTGTTATTTTTATTATTGCAGGTCGGTTATTTAAACATTTCACCATTAAACAACTGCTGGTCTTTAGTATGTTTGTTACCGCTATTCGTTGGTACCTAATGGGCGCTTTTGGCCATTCTGTTTGGGTTTTGGGGTTATCACAAGTCATACATGCAGCAAGCTTTGGTTTATATCACAGCGCATCGATTCAATATATTCAAAGACATTTTGAGCGTAGTCAACAAAGTAGAGGACAAGCGATATACATCGGTGGTGTTTATGGTTTAGGTGGGGCTATTGGTGCCTATGTTGCTGGTACATTGTGGCTTGATGGTCATGGCGCAATAACGGCCTTTAATTTTGCTGCGGTTATAGCTTTATTAGCTGGCTTTATTGCTCTATTTATACCGAAATCTAAGAAAAACTGATCGACCTAAGCTGGTTATCTTTATGAAGGAAGCTAGAATTAACTTATCGTTAGCAAGGTCACATTAAGCATGAGTTTTGGTTTTTATTATCAGCCCTTTGGAATACGATGAAATTAGCTTGGTATTTTTTAATATTTATCAATGGATTTGGTACTACCTGTGCAGCACAAAATGTAACGGTAGGCATGGAGCCCTTCCCGCCTTTTGTCACTGAGCAAGTGACTGGCTACAGTGTTGATATGTTAAGAGCTATCGAAGAGATATCAGATCTTAAATTTGATATTGAAATTATGACTTATGCCCGTGCTAAACATGAACTAGAGTTTGACCGTATTGATATTGTGGGTCATACCCCAAAAAGTATGGAGACTAAAGACTTTTATCAATACGCGCAGGAACTTGATTGGCAGATATCAACGAAATCTGATTTATTTAGCTTTGATAAAAAACACTTCAACATAGAAACACTACAAAGAGGGAGCATTGGTACAACATTGGGCAATGCTGATTTTTTTGCTGAACAAACGGGTATCCCACGAAGTAAATTTATCGAAACTGCAACGTTGAACCAGCTAGTTTCCCTGTTACTTAAACACCGAATTGATGTATTGATTTTTGAGCGCGTTTCAGTAATGAGCTTGTTACAAGCGCAAAATTCTCGAGATGTTTTTTACCAAACAATTGGTGAAGTACCTGCGAGTATTGCTGTTTCAAAAACTAGCGCGGGTAATAAATTAAAAGAAAAGTTGGATCAGCTAATTAAGAAACTGGATCAAGATAAGATCTTTGCAGGTTATTTAAAATATAGTCGTATGCCTGATGCTGGTGTTGTGCCGGGGAAATAGCGTTTGTTTATTCGAGATAAACAAGCCTCACTTTATGAGGCTTGTTATTGTTAACACAAGTTATTTTACTTCTTCGCCCGCAGCCTGTTTATCTGCATGATAAGACGACCTCACTAATGGGCCACAAGCAGCATGAGCAAAACCCATTTTATCCGCTTCAACTTTAAACATCGCAAAATCATCGGGATGAACATAACGCTCTACAGGTAAATGATGTTTACTAGGTTGTAAATATTGACCAATAGTTAACATTGATACATCATGACTACGTAAATCACGCATAACCTGTAATATTTCTTCGTTGGTTTCACCTAAGCCAACCATTAGCCCCGATTTAGTGGGTACCGTAGGATTAGCTTCGCCAAATTTTTTCAATAAGTCTAATGACCATTGATAGTTAGCTCCTGGGCGTGCTTTAGTATACAAGCGTGGTGCAGTTTCCAAATTATGATTAAAAACGTCTGGAGGACTGATATTTAATATTTCTAATGCTTTGTCCATACGTCCACGAAAATCAGGTACTAAAATTTCAACTTTAGTATGTGGTGCATGTTTTGCAATTTCAGTAATACAATCAGCAAATTGTTGCGCACCGCCATCACGTAAATCGTCACGATCAACGGAAGTGATCACCACGTATTTTAATTGCATGTCTTTTAAGGTCAATGCTAATTTTTTAGGTTCATCTTGATTAACCGCTAATGGGCGACCATGACCGACATCACAAAATGGACAACGGCGAGTACAAATATCGCCTAAAATCATAAAGGTAGCAGTACCATTGTTAAAACATTCGGATAGATTTGGACATGATGCTTCTTCACATACTGAATGCAGGTCATGTTTACGTAATGCTGATTTTATAGTATCAATTTTTTCACTGCTTCTAGGTAATTTTATTCGTAACCATTTAGGTTTGCGCAACATTGTCTCACGCTCTGATGGCACAACCTTAATGGGGATATGTGCCATTTTATCGGCGTCACGTAATTTTGTACCGGGCTCAATACGTGAAGATTTAATGCTCATGATGTTTCTAATCCTGTTTTATAACTAATATGTTGTATTTCGAGTAAATCGACTACGTGTTTAACTAGGGCATTACTTGCATCAACAAGTGTTTTAGGGCCATCTAAATCGGCCGTTTGTATCATTTCAAGTCCAGCATAACCACAAGGGTTAATACGTAAAAATGGCGATAAATCCATATCTACATTCAAAGCTAAACCGTGAAATGAGCAACCTTTACGTACACGCAGGCCTAAAGAGGCAACTTTTTTATTATCGACATAAACACCGGGTGCATCTGCTTTAGCGTAAGCTTTAATATTATAATCTGCTAAAGCTGAAACAATGGTGTTTTCAATCAAAGTTACTAACTGGCGTACACCAATTTTTCGTCGGCGTAAGTTGATCATAAAATAGATAACTTGCTGACCCGGACCGTGATAAGTAACTTGCCCACCCCGATCAACTTTTACTATGGGAATATCTCCGGGCATTAATAGGTGTTCTTCTTTACCTGCTTGCCCTTGGGTAAAAACCGCGGGGTGCTCTACTAACCATAATTCATCGAGAGTTTCTTCGCCTCGATTATCAGTAAAGTTCTGCATCGCCTGCCATATTTTTGTATATTCAGACTTACCAAGCTGTCGAATTATTAACGTACTATTCACTCATTAATCTTCTTAAATTCTAGATAAAACATTATAACCAAATAATAAATGCATTACACCGTTGAGAAAGTAGGGCTATTTACTTTGTTAGTACTTATAATACATAACGTACTTGGTCAATAGCCATTAATGTTTTATAGATTTTTTCGATATGCTCTTTACTTGTGACAGTAACGGGCATTGATACTGAATGATATTTCCCTTTTGAACTTGCTTTTATTTTTGGTGAGTAATCTCCGGGGGTGTGTTTTTGTAACTCCGCGATAATTAAGTCAGGCAGTTCATCACAAGCAACACCCATCACCTTAAAGTTTAATACCGTTGGAAATTCTAATAATTCATCAAACTTAGTTTGCATTCTTTTTCTCTATAAAATGATAGGTATGGGATCCATAGATAATGCTGTTATTTTATCATTAATCTATGGGGTAGGGCTAATTTCAATCGAAGCTTTTTTGAAGTGAACATGGCAATTGAAATAAGTTATTGTTTCCATTATTAAAACAAAAAACTCGGCAAGAGCCGAGTTTTATGAATTTATATTGGATGTTGTTGTTTATACCCGTTCCACTTGCTGAAACCTGAATCTTCAAGTGGAGCGGCTATAGAAGTACTAATCCACAAATTGTAACTTAACATAATCGACTAAGCGGCTAAACATTCCACCTTCATTGACTTCTTGCAGTGCTACTAGTGGATACTCAGCAATATCTTCCCCATCTAATTGTAGGAATAATTTACCAACAATTTCACCTTTAGCTAGTGGTGCGGTTAATTGCTTTGTTAACTCAAAATTTGCTTTCAAATTTTTACGTTGACCACGAGGAATAGTGATCGGTGTATCAACTAAAATACCTAAATCGACTTCCTTACTGTCGCCCATCCAAACACGGTTAGCAACAAATTTTTCGCCAGCTTTGTATGGGGTATAAGTTTCAAAAAATCTAAATCCGTAAGTAAGTAGCTTTTTGCTTTCTACTCTGCGGGCGCGTTCACTGTCGGTGCCCATAACAACGCTGACTAAACGCATAGTTCCTTTAGTTGCAGAAGTTACCAAGCTATAACCTGCTTGTGAAGTATGTCCGGTTTTTAAACCATCAACATTCATGCTTTTATCCCACAACAGGCTATTACGGTTATATTGTTTGATGTTGTTATATTTAAATGATTTTTGCTTATATATTGCATATTCGTTTGGCACATCGCGAATTAATGCAACCGCGAGTGTCGCCATATCGCGGGGAGTGGTTTTATGTTCTTGGCTATCAAGTCCATGGCTATTTTCAAAGAAACTACTGCTCATGCCTAATTGTTCAGCATGCGCATTCATCAGATCAGCAAAAGCACTTTCGCTACCTGCAATGTGTTCGGCCATTGCCACACAGGCATCATTTCCTGATGCAACAATAATTCCTTGATTAAGCAAACTAACGGAAACTTCAGTACCTACTTCAATAAACATTTTTGATGAGTCAGGAAAGTTTTTTGCCCAAGCAGCTTCACTGATCATGACCTTATCATCGTTGCTAATATTGCCCGACTCAAGCTCTTTGCCGATGATATAACTGGTCATCATCTTTGTTAAGCTTGCGGGTGCTAGTAAGCTGTCGGCATTTTCCTCAGCAATGACTTTGCCCGTATTATAATCAATTAAGATATGACCTTTAGCATTTACAGGAGGAGGACCGGGAATAATTGTTGCTGCATGAGAAACTGAAATGACACTGAAAGCGAGTGAACTAATAAATGCGATGGCTTTTATTGATGAGTGAGCCATTTTTTTAGCCAAATATTGAGGCATAATGTTCCTTTGGATAGCTTATACCAATATTTAATTTGGTATTATATTAGGAAAAACAAACGAGATTTTTCAGCAGTATAGCATCTTTAAATTTGAATACTATCTGTGATTTAATGCCCAATTGTTACTTTAGATGTTAATCATTAGTCACACAGAATGGTACAAAGTTCAGTACGACTTTATATGCTTCTAATTAGTCCGTTTAAAAGCGTTTGGATAACCTTGCTGTTTAAGGTTTTCTAAGGTGTTTTCTAGTTCATTCGTATTGCTAAAAGGCCCTATTTGCACTCGATAAATACCTTTTTTCTCAGGTAATACCGCATTTTTTTGATATAACATTGACAAAGCTGTCGCTGTTTTTTGTGCTTGAATTTTATTTCGAGTTGCAAATACTTGAATGTATTTTCCAGCAGGGAAGATACTTTTTGTGTCTATTACTGATATAGGTGCTACTTGTGTCGGAGTAGGTAGTGAAGCTTTTGTTAACGATGCTTGAGTTACCGTTGTGATCGTTACATTGGCTGTACCTATTTTTAACATATCAAGTTTATAGGCTGCACTATAGGATAAATCTATTATACGGCTTTGATGAAAAGGGCCACGATCATTGACTCTGACAATGACGGATTTATTATTGGCATTGTTGATAACCTTAAGATATGTAGGCAAAGGTAAATTTTTATGGGCAGCACTCATGCTGTACATATTATAAATTTCACCGTTTGAGGTTAGGTGGCCGTGAAATTTTTTTCCATACCAAGAGGCTATTCCTGTTTGTTTGAAATTATCAGCTGACTTTAAGACTTGGTAGTGTTTACCTCGCACTTGGTAATTTTTATTGCCGCCACGGCTATGATCTTCATCTCTTGGTATGGCATCTTGTAGTTCTGAACTATAAGGTTTTCTGGTTGGCGTACTGTCATTTTTTTGTTGATACCGACCTGTTTGGCTACTACAGGCATTAATTAGCAAGGAGAGGACAATGAACTTTAGATATTTCAATGTGATATTAACTCATAATTAAAAATTAGCGTTTGTTTTGTCATAAACGATTAACGATTTAAAAAACGCCACCTAGTGGCATAGCATAAAGATGCATAGTGGCTTTATTAAGCATGAAAGCGTCGATGTGTTCCTACTGCCATAATTAAACCAAATCCAGCCATTAGCGTTACCATCGACGTGCCGCCATAACTGACTAATGGTAGTGGTACACCAACAACAGGTAATAGGCCTGAAACCATACCAATATTAACAAAAACATAGACAAAAAAGGTTAATGTTAAACTGCCAGCCAGTAACTTGGTAAATGCTTGTTGAGCATGAACAGCAATCCATAAACCACGCATTACTATGGCTAAGTAAACCATTAATAGCAAGGCGACACCAATTAAGCCAAACTCTTCACTAAAAACAGCAAAAATGAAATCGGTATGACGCTCGGGTAAAAATTCTAATTGAGATTGAGTACCCTGTAACCAACCTTTACCGTTCAAACCACCAGAGCCGATAGCGATTTTAGATTGAATAATATGATAACCAGAGCCAAGAGGGTCTTGTTCTGGGTTAAGAAAAGTTAAGACTCGTTGTTTTTGGTAATCTTTCATCAAAAACATCCAAAGAATTGGGGCGAAACTTGATGCTAAACCGACACATATCATAATTAATTTCCAACCAGCGCCAGCCAGAAAAATAACGAAAATCCCTGAACAAGCAATCAATAAAGATGTACCTAAATCAGGTTGTTTGGCAATGAGTAGCGTTGGTAGTAATACGAGGATAAAAGCAATAATTATTTTGGGGAGCTTAACGGGCAAGTTGTATTGGCTTAAATACCAAGCAACAGTAATAGGAACAACAAGTTTCATGATTTCTGAGGGCTGAAATTTCATAAAACCTAAGTCTAACCAACGTTGTGCCCCTTTGCCAATATGACCAAAGAGTAATACTCCAATAAGTAATAATAAGCCAATAATAAATACTGGCACTGCCCATTTTTGATAGGATAAAGGAGGTATTTGTGCAACTAAAAACATCACCACTAATGCGATTCCTAACCTAATGGCTTGACGAATAACGATATCTATTTCTTGGCCACCAGCACTATAAACAACAAATAAACCTAAGGTCATTAAACATAAAATACCAATGAGTAGTGGTAAATCAATATGCAGACGTTGCCATAGTGTTTGGTATTTTTGCTGGTCTTGTCCGGTACTGCGCACTAGTTTTGTCTCGACTTTTTCTTGTTTACGCCATAGATATTGTCATGTTGTGGATGACGGCTTATATCTTTACTGATGATTTCTCTATTGCCAAAATATTGGTCCATTATTTGGCGAGCGACAGGACCTGCGTTAGTACCACCACCACCTTTAATCACATTTTCTACTGCAACAGCGACGACTATTTCTGGATTTTCATAAGGAGCAAATGAAACAAACATCGCATTGTGACGTTGTCTTTCTTTGACTAATTTTGCATCATACTTTTCATCTTGTTTTTTGCCGACAAGTTGCGCTGTTCCTGTTTTTCCTGCGGCATCATATTTACTGCCTTTAAAAACGTTATAGGCAGTAGCTCCTTTTTTTTGTGCGGTATTGTGCATTGCATCAAGTACTAAATCCCAATTTTCTGGTTGATCGAGTATAATAGGAGGTTTTTCTACATAATCTAGTTCATTGGTTACTGAGGTAGAGCTAGAGATGCCGGTTTCATCATCAGTAATAACCTGCAATTCGGTCGTCGACTTTAATAAGTGAGGAACTTTAATTTCCCCTTTATTGGCTAATATCGATATTGCTTGCGCTAATTGTAACGGTGTTGTTGTCCAGTAGCCTTGGCCAATACCAATAGAAATTGTATCTCCGGTATACCAAGGCTTATTGTAACGCACTCTTTTCATTTCTCTGCCGGGCAATATTGCCCGACTTTCTTCGTAAATATCTATGCCGGTATAATCGCCAAAACCAAATCTTTCCATCATATTGGTAATATTATCTATTCCTAACTTAACCGCCAATTGATAAAAATAAACATTACATGATTGCTCTATGGCTTTGTTTAAGTTTACCCAACCGTGTCCTCGAGGCTCCCAGTCTCTGTATTTGTGTTTGATGCCTTTTAATTGATACCAACCAGGATCATATACTCGTGATTTTTTTGTAATAGCTTGTTTTTCAAGGCCTAATAGAGCCAATAAAGGTTTAACGGTTGATGCTGGAGGATAACCTTGTACGGCACGATTAATTAATGGCAGGTCTTTTGAATTTAATATTTTTTTATAATTTTTACTGCTGATACCATGAACAAACAAATTGCCGTCAAAACTTGGATTCGAATACATCGCTAAAACATCACCATTACGAGGATCTAGGGCAACGACGGTGCCACGTTTTCCTGATAATGCACGCTTAGCAATCATTTGTAATTCAATATCTAGCGTTAATGTAATGTCCTTACCTGGAATAGGCGGGGCGTAACTGAGTGTGCGAATTATTCGACCCTGATTATTTATTTCAACTTCTTGATGACCAATGGTGCCATGTAAAATACTTTCATAATACTTTTCTAAACCGAGCTTGCCAATATTACGTGTTGCTGCGTAATTATCTGAAAGGTCTTGTTCTTCTAATTTTATGGCATCTCTTCGATTAATACGGGCAACATAACCCAATGAATGCGTGGTTAAGTCGGCAAAGGGATAATAGCGTTTTAAGCGAGCATCGATAAAAAAACCGGGGAATTTATGTTTGTTAACAGAAAATAATGCGACTTGTTGATCACTTAATCGAGAATCGAGCTCTAGTGGTTTAAAGCGGCGTTTAGATCTTAATGATTTGAGTAATTTTTGTTGCTTTTCTTTGCTGATCTCTAACAAACTACTAATTTCTAGCAATGCTGTCTTTATATCTTTAACGTCTTCAGGAATAACTTCTAAACTATAAATAGCTTTGTTTTCAGCGAGCAATACACCATTTCGGTCATAAATCAGTCCTCTATTCGGTGCTATTGGTAGTAGTTTTATGCGGTTGGAATTTGCTCTGGTTTTGTATTTATCATAAGAGTTAATTTCAAGATCAAATATATTGCTAAATAATATTAGCAGCATAACGAGCACACCGAGGAAAGCAATAAACGTTCTACGCGCAAAAAGGTTAGCTTCTGCGGTATGGTTGCGAATAGCGACACGTTGGCGTGAGTGCATCAGCTATTCTCTATGGTATGGATGATTATTATTAATACTCCATGCCCGATATAAACTTTCTGCAACAACAATACGAACCATAGGGTGGGGCAAGGTTAATGGCGATAATGACCACTTTTGCTCCGATGCTTTAATGCAAGCTGGCGCTAACCCTTCAGGACCACCAACCAGTAAAGCAACATCTCTGCTATCGAGGTGCCAACGCTCTAATTGTTGAGCAAGTTGTGGTGTTGTCCAAGGTTTACCTTCAACTTCTAAGGTAACAATACGGTTTCCTTTCGGAATTGCAGCAAGGGTTAGTTCTCCTTCCTTTTCAAGAATTCGAGCTATATCAGCATTTTTACCACGTTTTCCGGGAGATATCTCAACTAAATGAAATGACATATCTCTCGGGAAACGTCGACTATATTCGTTAAAAGCTGTAGTAACCCATGCTGGCATTTTGTTGCCAACGGCATATAAGGTTATGCGCATTGTGGTTTATATTATTCCCACAGCTGTTCTAGTTGGTATTTATCTCGAGTATCGTCAGTCATGATATGAACAATAACATCACCTAAGTCTACTAATGCCCATTCGCCAACGTCATTGCCTTCAATACCTAAAGGCTCTATACCTTCAGCGCGGCACTCCATAGAAATTGACTGTGCAATGGATTTGACATGTCGCTTTGAGTTACCTGAACAAACGATCATAAAATCAGCAAAACTAGATTTTTCTGCAATATCTAAGGTAATGATATCTCGGCCTTTCATATCTTCAATTTTTTCAATAACAAATGCTGTTAGTGCTTTATTTTGCAAGGTACTTTCTCTTTTCTGGTTAGTTAAGTCATGTTTAGATGACTTGTGTAGCGATAATTTACTTTCAAGCTACATCAAGGGTAGTTGTAATTTCACTATAATATCATTTTTTATTTCTTATACCAATTGAAGTAATCAATCGATCAACGTAGAGCTTCATTATTTCAATTGATATCTGTAGATAATGCGGAATAAAATTACCGATACAGTTGCTCTTTATTGATATATGAGAGGATATCATTGGGTAATAACTCACTGCAATTATGCTTGCTTTTTATTTTTTCTCTGATCTCTGTTGAAGATATATGCCACTCTTTTGAGTCGTGTAGCAATATGCTTCCTGCTTCTTTTTGCTTTAATTCATTGAGGTGACTAATTTGGTGGTTTTCTAAGAGTTGAGTCAACTCGATATTATTTCTATGTATATGATAATTTGGACGAGTATTAACAACCAAGTGGCATAGAGATAATATTTCTTGATATTTATGCCAAGTGTTAAAGGTTAATAATGAGTCCATACCGACAATAAAAAATAGCTGTGCCTGAGCATATTCTGTTTTTATTTCTCTCAGTGTTTCAACGGTATAAGAGGGGGAGTGTTTATTGAGTTCCCGTTTATCAAGTATTAAAGCCGGATCTTTTTGGCAAACAATATCAACCATGGCAAGGCGCTGCTCTGCGGTTGCCGAAGTTTTGCTTTTATGAGGAGGAATATGGCTAGGTAGTATCAGTAATTTGTCTAAATTAAGCCACTGCGCAGTTTGTTTTGCCGTATGGATATGGCCAAAATGAATGGGATCAAAAGTACCGCCAAAAATACCGATGCGATCCATTGGGCTAGTAAGCGAATTTTTACTAATTTCAGGCGTACTCATAATCTAGGCTAAATTTAGAAGTCGTTTGTCCGTGATATAGCGTAATTAAAACATCGGCTAACAATAGGTAATGATTAAAGTCGCTGCTGGTTTTACTGATTAAATCAACTTGAGCTAATCGTGATTGCGCATGACCAATATTGTTAGTGGTTATATGCGTTAATGCATGTTGATATAAAGGTTTTTTTTTATCCCAAATCCGATATTGTTTATATAGGTCATTAAGTTTATCACCTTGTTGTAATTGTTCTAACATGGTGGCTAATTGTCTGATTTCTTTATGAACAAACCAGATGAGTTGTCCTATAGCGGTACCTTCTTGTTGCAGCTGATCAAGTATAGCGGTGCATTTTTTTAGATCGCCAATGAGCATGGCATCAATTAATTGAAAAGGATTAAACTTAGCTTGTTTGATGATAATATTTTCAGCATCGTCACAAGTAATGGTTTGTTGACCAAATAACAATGAGAGTTTTTGTAATTCTTGTTCAAGAGCGGGTAAGTTGCCCTCAAATAACTCTGCCATCATCGGAATGACATCCACATGTAAATTAAGTTTTAATTGTCGTGCTTGTGTTTGTAACCATTGATTTAACTGTTTACCTTCAATGTCATATAAAGGTAGGAAACAACCTAGTTTTTCTAAAGTTTTAAACCATTTTCGTTTTTGTGCTGCACCGTCTAACTTAGGACCATGCAAAATGATCATGACATCTTGATGAAAATTTTCACTGAGGGCTAATAAGGCTTTACTGCCAGCATCGCCAACTTTACCGTTCATTATCTCAACTTCAATAATACGCTGACTCGAAAACAAACTTAACGATTGATATTCTTCATGGAGTAATGACCAATCAAACTTGTCGTCAGCGCTAAAACGAATAATTTCGTCAAAGCCTTGTTGAAGTGCTACTGATTTTATCGTGGCGAGGCTGTTATTTTTTTGCCAAGGTTCATCACCAAATATTAACCATATCGGTTTAAAACCTTGATTTAATGTTGATGTTAAGTTGTTATGATAAATTTTCATGGTTAATACTCACACTACCTTGAAATGCTTAATGCTTAATGCTGAATGCTAGCTAAGCTGCGTAATATTTTATCTGCGGCTTCTCTACGCATTTCACTTAACATCAGTGATAATTCACGGCTTTTTGCAAGGGCAATATTGGGATTATCCTGATAGTCACGGTTAAATTCAAAGCTTAAGGTTTGACTCTCTTCGTTTGCAAACTTTAGTTGATAGCTTACCGTGTAAATGAGTTCATAAGCGGCAACTTGCCCGTTAGGGAATACCGATAAGGTTCTTCTGTCTAAACTATCTTTTAAAATGTGCATTTCTGGAATGTTAACCGAGAATTTATCAACAACATTGACTTTATTTATTCTTAAGTGCTGTTTAACCAGGCGGGTGAGTTCGCCATGTTTATCTGTTGAACTGATATAAAGTGTTTTAAGTTCATTGGGTAATAAATAATCCCCTCTGAGTTTAAAGCCACAGCCATTAAGTAATGTTGAAAAAATAACGACGAACAGCACATAGCTGTACGTCGGTGATAATTTTATTAAATGGTGTGGCGCTTTCATTTTTGCAATCTCTTACCCGTGAGCATTAATTAGCGACTAGTTAGCTACGATATTAAGTAACTTACCCGGTATATAAATTATTTTACGAATGGTTTTACCTTCGGTAAAGCGCATGACCGTTTCATCGGCTAAACCTAACGCTTCAATATCTTCTTTTGATGCGGCAGCAGATACAGTGATTTTTGAGCGAACTTTACCATTAACCTGCACGATAATAAGCTTTTCATCTTCAATTAAAGCACTTTCATCAACCGTCGGCCAAGAGGCTTCTTCAACTGTCCCCTCATCACCAATTAAATTCCATAAATGGTGACATAAATGAGGCGTTATTGGCGTTAACATTAATACCACTGCGCGTATGCTTTCTTGCATAATGGCTTGGTCCTCAGCACTTGCTAATTTCGCTTTTGACAAATGATTCATCAATTCCATGACCGCGGCAATGGCAGTATTAAAAGTATTACGACGACCAATATCATCGGTTACTTTACCTATGGTTTTATGTAATTCTCGACGCAAATTCTTTTGTACTGGCGTAAGAGTCAATCCATCTAAAGATAGGGTCGTACTTAATGACTGGTCAGCAGAGAATTGTTCAGTAAAGTCGTAAGTTAATTTCCAAACACGTTTTAAGAAGCGATGTGCGCCCTCAACACCTGCATCTGACCATTCTAACGTTTGTTCTGGTGGTGAGGTAAACATAATAAATAAACGAACGGTGTCTGCACCGTATTGCTTAATGACTTCTTGCGGATCAATACCGTTGTTTTTAGACTTTGACATTTTACTCATACCAGCAGAAATTACCGGTTGTCCGTCAATTTTGCTAATAGCAGATATTACATGACCTTTTTCATCACGCTCAACGTCAACATCTGTTGGTGCTATCCAATCGGGAGCGCCATTTTCAGCTTCACGATAGTAAGTCTCAGCTAGTACCATGCCTTGACAAAGTAAGCTTTTAAAAGGTTCATCACAGTTGACTAAACCAACATCGCGCAATAATTTATGGAAAAAACGTGCATATAATAAATGTAATATAGCGTGTTCAATACCACCAACATATTGGTCAACAGGCAACCAATAATTGGTTTTAGCAGGATCAAGCATTTGAGTATCATCACCGGCAGAACAAAAACGTGCGTAATACCATGATGATTCCATAAAGGTATCAAAAGTGTCGGTTTCACGTAAAGCTTCTTCGCCGTTATAAGTGACTTTTGCCCAAGCAGGATCATCTTTAATTGGCGATGTTACCCCGTTCATAACTACATCTTCAGGTAATTCAACGGGAAGTTGGTCTGCAGGAACAGGCACTGATTCACCATTTGCTAGATTAATCATTGGGATGGGTGTGCCCCAATAACGTTGACGAGAAACACCCCAATCACGTAAACGATAGTTAACTTTTATTTGGCCTTTCTTTTCACTAATCAGTTTATCTGCAATGGCTTTGAATGCATCATCAAAACCTAAACCATCAAACTCACCAGAGTTAATTAAAGTATTTTTATCAAGGATTGCTGCGCTGCCAATATCTTGATCATTAGTTGCAGTAATAACTTGTTTAATTTCCAAACCGTATTTAGTGGCAAATTCCCAATCACGTTGGTCATGACCCGGCACTGACATTACCGCACCTGAGCCGTAATCCATTAAGACAAAGTTTGCAGCCCACACAGGTACTAAATCACCCGTTAGTGGGTGAATGGCTTTAAGTCCGGTATCAACACCTTTCTTTTCCATGGTTGCCATGTCAGCTTCTGTCGCTTTATTGGTTTTGCATTCTTCAATAAACGTAGCAACATCACTATTATTTTTTGCAGCAGCAAGTGCTAAAGGATGTTGAGCAGCAAGCGCTACATAAGTTACGCCCATTAAAGTATCTGGACGCGTGGTGTAAATATCAAAACTTTCATCTGATTCAGCCACTTTAAAGGTCATTTCAACCCCTTCGGAGCGACCAATCCAGTTGCGTTGCATGGTTTTAACTTGTTCTGGCCAATCAGTTAATTGGTCAAGATCATTTATAAGTTCTTCCGCATAATCAGTAATTTTGATAAACCACTGTGGTATTTCTTTACGCTCAACAATAGCACCTGATCGCCAACCACGACCGTCAATAACTTGTTCGTTAGCTAGTACTGTTTGATCAACTGGATCCCAATTAACCGTAGCATTCTTTTTATACACTAAACCTTTTTCAAAAAGTTGCGTGAAAAACCATTGCTCCCAGCGGTAATAATCTTTTTTACAGGTTGCTAATTCACGACTCCAGTCATAACCAAAACCTAAAGACTTTAATTGGTTACGCATATAATCAATATTTTCATAAGTCCAGTTTGCAGGAGCCGAATTGTTTTTGATCGCTGCGTTTTCTGCAGGCAAACCAAAGGCATCCCAACCCATTGGCTGCATTACATTTTTACCCTGCATACGTTGATATCGAGAAATCACATCACCGAGGCTATAGTTACGTACATGACCCATATGTAAACGACCACTTGGGTATGGGAACATGGCTAAACAATAAAACTTTTCTTTTTCTGGATCTTCTGTAGCAAGAAAGGTTTTGTTGTCAACCCAATGTTGTTGAACTTCGGCTTCTATTGATTGGGGATTGTAAATGGATTCCATTAAAGACTTCTCTGGTATTCGGTAAGGTATTGCGTGATTTTTTCAACTTAGTTTTTCGACTTAGTTTTACGACCACGAATGCATAAAATATTTTGCATAGAATACCTTATCTGTGTTGTTAACGACAAGTTTAATAGCAGAATTGAGAGAATATAATCAGTAAATCTTGTCTATAGTTAATATAGCAACAGCTATTAATGGCAGAGGAACTTTTTATGACAAATAAGTTGGCTAACAAAAATTTATTCTATGACCAGCTCATTGAATGGTTTGACGATATTAAGCAGCATGAAATTACAGGTATTGTTGATGTGGTTGAAAAAGCCAAAGCAATCGTTATTGCAGCGGAAAGCCTACCCGAAGAAAAAGTGAAGCAGTTTGTTGAAAATTTCAAATATGACTTAAAAGAGTTTTATCAGCAATACCAGTCACAAGTAAAGCACTCTTTATATCTTGGTTTGCTAAACGAACGATTTTGGTTAATGTTGGTCAATGTTACAGATAAATCGCAAGTTGAATGGGCTGAACTTAATGATGATTTTAAACATCAAAGCCTTTATCACAGTGGTGATTATATTGGATTTGGTGAACTTGAATGTCAACAATGCCAGCAAACAATGTTGTTATCTCATTTTACGAAAATAGTCGATTGTTTTACCTGTGGTGGTAAGGAGTTTGTCAGAAAGGGGTTAACGCCATAAATATACGTGTTACTGCGTGGCTTTTTTGATTTAATTGCTCGCCGCTTGTCTTCGGAAAGGGATCTTAATCAAAGAATGAAATCAGTTTTGCCAAGAGTGACTAGCAAAGAGTACACTAGATGTTTTCCGTGTAAAATTAAATAAAACGCTTATATTTTAATCATTAACAGTGAGTTCTTAATGAATCAGCCCTTAAACCGATTACATCTTGTTCCTTCTCAATTAACAGCACAACTCTCTGAAGATTTATTTTCTCAAGTACAAGATGATACCGATGAGCAACAGACATTTGTTGGTCATGAACGAGCGAAAGAAGCATTAGAGTTTGGCTTGTCAATGGATGCTGTTGGCTTTAATGTTTTTGCTATGGGGGAGCCAGGAACGGGTCGACAAACATTGATAAAACAAATGTTATCGGCATCTGCTCGATCACAAAAAACGCCGCAAGAATGGTGTTATATCAATAATTTTGATGATAACCATGCACCATATAAATTATATGTTAGTCCGGGGGATGGTAAGCAGTTGCTTGCGCGCATTAATACTTTTATTGATGAGTTATTAGACTTGTTTCCTGAGGTTTTTGAAAACCCGAGTTATCAACGACAAAAAGCTGCAATAGACCGAGAATTTAACCAGCAGTATGATGAAGCGATTGCCAAAGTTGAAGAGTCGGCTTTAAAGCATAATGTTGTTTTATATGAAGAAGATGGTGAAATTGGTTTTTCTCCACTGGTTGATGGTAAACCACTCAATGATAAAGAGTTCGCCAATCTTGATGAAGTAAAACGCGCCGACTTTTATAAATTACTGGCACAGTTAGAAGATTTTCTTTCGGAGCAATTGTTAGAGTTACCGCAATGGAAAAGAATATCGTCAGATAAATTGCGAAAATTAAAAAATGAAACAGCAGAGCTAAGTATCAAGCCTTTTTTAAAAGAACTGGAACATGAATTTTCCAGTAATTTAGGGGTATTGAAATACCTATCAAAAGTAAAAATGCATGTTGTTGATACGGTTTTAGAAATTTTAGTTGATGAAAGCAACGAAAATCAAAATGATAAAGATAATCGTAAACTTATGGTTGAGCAGTTTCTACCTAACTTGTTAGTCGCTCGAGAGCCTGAAGAAGGTGCTCCGGTTATTTATGAACAAAACCCTACTTACCAAAATTTATTTGGACATGTTGATACCGCGACTTTTCAAGGCAGCACTTATACTAGTTATCGTTCAATAAGAGCTGGGGCATTACATAAAGCCAATGGTGGTTATTTATTGTTAGATGCAGATAAATTACTTAATCAACCACTCGTATGGTCACGATTAAAGTTAGCAATAAAAACACAACAAGTGACTATTGAAAATCCTTATTCTGAATTGAGTCAGCCAGGTTCATATAGTTTACAACCGGAAAAAATTCCATTAAAAGTGAAAGTGGTTTTATTGGGCGATCCTGAAATTTATTATACTTTACAAGAATATGACCAAGAATTTACGGAGTTGTTTAGAGTACTGGCTGACTTTGATCATTACTTAACTAAAACGGATGAAAACTTAATTGCTTACGCTCATTTGATTCGTCAACGAGCAAAAAAGCATCAATATCCTTTAGTAGCCGATAGTGCTGTACGTGAGTTAGTTAAATATGCATTACGACAAGCTGAACATCAGCAAAAAATTTCCGCTAATATCGTGCAAATCAACGACCTATTAGATGAAGCCAATTACTTGTGGAACAAAGCAGGCAGTACAGGTGACTTAACCGCTGAACATATTCAATTGGCGTTAGCCGCAAAAGAACGCCGCACTGGGCGTATGAGTGAAACTTGGCTGAGTGAAATAAAAGAGCAGCAATTACTGATCAGTAGTGACGGTAAACAAGTGGGTAAAGTTAATGGCTTAACTGTCTTAGAAATTGGCGAGAGTGTCTTTGGTACACCTGCTCGGATCACTGCTACTGTTTATGCGGGTAGTCAAGGTGTTACTGATATTGAAGGTGAAGTTGAATTAGGAAAATCAATTCACTCAAAAGGTTTTTTACTTTTAACCGGTTATTTAGGCCATAAATATGGACAGGAATTTCCGGTAACCATTTCAGCCAATATTGCTATTGAGCAATCGTATGGTCATATAGACGGCGATAGTGCATCAATGGCAGAGCTTTGTGCACTTATTTCAGCAATCACGCGTTTACCTATTGATCAAGGAATTGCTATTACCGGTTCTATTAATCAACATGGCGAAGTGCAATCTATAGGTGGTGCCAACGAAAAAATAGAGGGTTTTTATCGACTTTGTAAAGACCGGGGCTTAACAGGTCAGCAGGGCGTTATCATTCCTCGGACGAATGTTATTAATTTAATGCTGCACGATGATGTTATTGCGGCGGTTAAAAATGAACAATTTCATATTTATGCAGTAGATGATATTGATCAGTCAATTGAGCTTTTAATGGGCATGAGTGCCGGTGTAATGAATAGTGTTGGTCGCTACCCTCGTAAGTCAATTCATAGTTTAGTTTTAGCTAAACTCGCTGCTTTTGCCGATATGTTGGAAGGTGGCGAATAAAGAGGCTTTGTTTATTTAAATCAAGTAAGTATTCACTTACTTGATTTAGCTAACTACATCACTGTTACTCATAGCTCCTATCAATTAATTGTCCTCGAAAATAGCTATTCATACAAATAAACGATTGTTTTTTGTACAAATCTTTGAAACTTCTCTATACTTTATTATGTAGTACAATTTTTACCCGCACTGATTTTATCTAATTCATGCTAAAAGAGGTAATTGAGTAAAATAATAATAATAAAGAATTTCAATATAACAAGCTAATGAATTAAGTACCTAGCACTTATTCATCATAAAATATCACTAACTTATTAACGTTGGTGTGCTTTTTTTTGTGCTAATTAAAAGTAAAAGTCATTGAAAAATAAAGAAAAAGTTATACATTGTCTAAAAATTTGCTATGCTGATTATAGTTGTTCAAATAATAAACGAGTCAAAGTAGCTGACATTAATACAACTACTATTTGACTTAACACGGTAAGAAATATCTGAATTTTGTAATATGCTCATATTAGCATGTAGAGAAAGTTAGATATCTGTTGTCTATCGGGTTTTATTCATTCGCTTTTAAAGTGAATGAACATTAATCAGGGGGCTGTGTGGACGAATCTTTATCTGATCAAATAAGCCAAATAGATCAAATTTGGCCAATAGCAGCATATTTTATCATTCTAGCGGCGATGCTCGTTTTTATGTTATTGCTATCCCACTTTCTTGGTCCTAAAACCCGTAGTCGTGCAAAAAACACGCCTTATGAGTCAGGCATCATTTCCGTTAATGATAATAAAACCCGTTTTGGTAATCACTTCTTTTTATACGCTATTTTCTTCGTTATTTTTGATCTTGAAACGATTTATCTATTTGCATGGGTAATTGCCTTTGATGAAGTGGGTTGGGCTGGATTCATAGAAGCCAGTATATTCATTCTTATCTTGTTAGCTGCATTGGTCTATTTATGGCGGATTGGCGCTTTAGAGTTAATGCACCGACATCAACCTTTTCGTCTTAAAACTATTGAACGACAGCAGCTAAGTGCACAACAAGAATCTAGCGAACATAAAAATAATCAACAAGTCACGGTAAAGAGGTAAACATGGAGTGGTCGTTAACAAAAGCTAAACTTGATGATGCTATGAGTTTAGCAAAAGGCATTTCAGAAGAAGAGCTTAAACGAAATGTCTTTATGGCAAAACTTGATGACATGGTTAATTGGGGTCGTAAAAACTCTATTTGGCCGTTTAATTTTGGTTTAAGTTGTTGTTATGTAGAAATGGCAACAAGTTTTACCTCTCGTCATGATATTGCTCGTTTTGGTGCTGAGGTTATTAGGGCAACACCCAGACAGGCAGATTTAATGGTGATTTCAGGTACCTGTTTTCGTAAAATGGCACCTGTCGTTCAACATCTTTATGAACAGTTATTAGAGCCTCGTTGGATTATTTCGATGGGCTCGTGTGCAAACTCTGGTGGCATGTATGACATTTATAGTGTGGTGCAAGGGGTTGATAAATTTATACCTGTTGATGTTTATGTGCCCGGTTGCCCACCACGCCCTGAAGCGTTACTTGAAGGCCTTTTATTATTGCAGAATAGTATTCAACATCAGCCTCGTCCGTTAAGCTGGATGGTTGGTGAGCAATCTGTTAGTCAAATAGCTAAACCCTCATTGCGCGATATAAAAAATGAACATCGTATTAATGTGACTAATTTAGACTCACCCGACGAGTGTTAGGAGAAGTTGAGTGCCAAATGTAGACCTTAAAGAAAGCAAAGATTGGCAAATGGATAGTGACATTTCAATTATCGATGAAATAACAACCTTGTCTTCAGATCTGAATTTAACTGCGGTTACCGCCGTAGAAAATATAGTAGATGATATTTGTACTTTTTGGGTTGATAAAAATCAACTTGTGCAATTAATGCAAGTAGTTAGGCATGACTTAACTCATCCGTTTGACATGTGTTTTGACCTAACCGCAATTGATGAAACCGAGCGACAACACAAGGCAGCACATTTACAAGATTTCACCGTAAGTTATCACTTACGTTCATATGAGCGAAATATCGATATTCGTATCAAAGTGGGTTTATCTTCAGCAGATAAACATTTAGAAAGTATTTGTGCTTTTTGGTCTAACGCTAATTGGTATGAAAGAGAAGTTTGGGACATGTTTGGTATTGTCTTTGATAATCACCCGTACTTAACGCGTATTTTAATGCCGCAGACTTGGCAAGGTCATCCACTTTTAAAAACGCATCCTGCACGTGCCACCGAAATGGAGCCCTTCACACTTCCTCCTTATCAACAAGATAAAGAGCAAGCCGCCTTACAATTTGATCCTGAAGCTTGGGGGATGAAACGTCAAGACGATAACAACGACTTTATGTTTTTGAATTTAGGGCCTAATCATCCTAGTGTTCATGGTGCTTTTCGTATTGTTTTACAAATGGATGGTGAAGAAATAGTCGATTGTGTGCCTGATATTGGTTATCACCATCGTGGCGCTGAAAAAATGGGTGAGCGCCAATCTTGGCATAGTTACATTCCTTATACTGATCGTATCGATAATCTCGGTGGGGTAATGAATAACTTTACTTATGTGATGGCTGTTGAAAAACTAGCAGGCATTACTGTGCCAGATCGCGCCAAAGTTATTCGTATTATGACCAGTGAAATGTTTCGCATTTTAAGTCATTTATTATTTTACGGTACATTTGCTCAAGATCTTGGTGCTTTATCTCCTATTTTTTATATGTTTATTGATAGGGAAAAACTCTTTGGCATTATTGAAGCATTTACGGGTGCAAGAATGCATCCCAGCTGGTTTCGTATTGGTGGTATCGCTCAAGACTTACCCAAAGGTTGGGAGGTTTTAGTTAGAGATTATGTTAATTATCTGCCTAAACGCCTAGATGAATATGAAAAAATGGTCATGAAAAATTCCATTTTAAAAGCGAGAACTATAGATATCGGTGCTTATTCTACTCAAGAGGCAATTGAGTGGGGAGTAACGGGGCCGGGTTTACGTGCGACAGGTTATTCATGGGATTTACGTAAACAAAGACCGTATAGCGGCTATGACCAATTTGATTTTGAAGTACCTACAGGAAATAAAGGTGATTGTTATGATCGCTGCCGAGTGCGTATTGAAGAAATGCGGCAGAGTATTCGTATTATCGAGCAGTGTTTAAACAACATGCCAGAAGGTCCTTATAAAGCTGAGCATCCACAAACCACACCACCGGTTAAATCAAAAACCATGCAAGATATCGACTCACTTATTCCTCATTTCATTAATGTTTCATGGGGACCAACGATACCTGCGGGTGAAGTTTTTATGAGTGTTGAAGCAACCAAAGGAATTATGGGATATCACCTGATCAGTGACGGCAGCACGATGAGTTATCGTACCCGAATTCGAACACCTAGTTTTCCCCATTTACAAATGTTGCCATTGATCAGTAAAGGACAGATGGTTGCAGATTTAATCGCAACTTTAGGAAGTGTTGATTATGTAATGGCCGATGTTGATCGATAGAGGTGCAAAGCATTTCTATTAAGGGTGTAAAACAATAAAGAGTTGAGTATGGAAATAATAAAAACAGTGACCATAGATTACCGTCATTATCTTTCAAATACTGAGATAGCGGCAATAGAACATGAAGCTAGCATTATGGAAACACGTGAAGCTGCAGGCATTGAAGCACTTAAAGTCGTGCAAGAACATCGTGGTTGGGTAAGTGATGATAGCTTGTATGCGATAGCTGATATGTTAACCATGAATGTTGCTGAACTTGAAGGTGTCGCAACTTTTTATAACTTAATTTATCGTCAACCTGTTGGTCAAAAAGTTATCCATATTTGCGATAGTGTCAGTTGCCACCTTACGGGGTACAACCAAGTTTTAGGCGCAATAAAAACTCATCTTAATATCGAATATGGACAAACCACAAGCGATAACAAATTTACCTTATTGTCGAATGTTTGTCTTGGTGGCTGTGATAAATCGCCAGTGATGATGGTGGGCAAAGAACATTATTATCACTTAACGCCAACAAGTGTCGTGGAAATATTAACAGAGCTTGCTGAGCAAGAAGCAAATACTCAGGAGGCTATTGATGAATAATCCCTCTCTACGACCTTTAACTCAGTTAGTTAACCTTGAGCAGCCGCTAACACTTGAGCAATATATTAACGAAGGTGGCTATCAAGGCGCTCAAAAAGCGTTGCATGAATGCAGTCCTGCAGAAGTATTAACTATTATTAAAGATTCTGGTTTAAAAGGTCGAGGCGGCGCGGGATTTCCGACGGGTATGAAGTGGAGCTTTGTACCGATGTTTGATGATGACGATCCTAATAAACCTGATAATAAATATCTTGTGGCTAATGCTGATGAAATGGAACCCGGTACCTTTAAAGACAGATTATTGTTAGAAGGGACTCCTCATCAATTAGTCGAAGCGATGATCATTGGTGGTTATACCCTAGGTGCCAATAAAGCCTATATCTTTTTACGTGGTGAATATCATGTTGCTGCACAGCGTTTAGAACAAGCTATTGAACAAGCATATGCAGCTAATTGGCTAGGAAGTAATATTCAAGGTACGGGTTATCATCTTGATTTATATGTACATACCAGTGCTGGTCGTTATATTTGTGGTGAAGAAACTGCATTGATTAATGCTTTAGAAGGGCGGCGAGCCATTCCTCGAGCTAAACCGCCTTTTCCGCAAGTCAGTGGCTTATTTGGTAAACCAACCATAGTTAATAACGTCGAAACCTTGTGTAACTTACCTCATATTTTAAGGAATGGTGTTGATTGGTATAAAAACATTTCTCCTGAAAGTGATGCTGGTACCAAGATATACGGAGCTTGTGGTCGTATTAAAAATCCGGGACTTTGGGAATTACCTTTTGGCGCAACCATTCGTGAAGTTTTATACGACCATGGGGGCGGCATGCTCGATGGTTTAAAATTGCGAGGCCTACTTCCTGGAGGCGCATCCACTGATTTTCTCATGCCTGAACACCTGGATACGCCTATGGATTATGAATCTATTGGTAAGGCAGGTAGCCGTTTAGGCACGGGTGGTTTGATTGTACTTGATGATAAAAATTGTCCGGTAGCGATGGTCTTAAATTTATTACAATTTTTTGCTCAAGAATCTTGTGGTTGGTGTACGCCATGTCGAGATGGTACTCCTTGGGCGGTGGAAGTATTAACACGTATTGAGCAGGGTAAAGGTAACGTTAAAGATCTTGATACTTTAGCCAATTTATGTGATTTCATGTGGCTAGGCAAAACCCACTGTGCATTAGCACCAGGTGCAGTTGAGCCTTTAAAAAGTGCTTTACGCTATTTTCATGAAGATTTTGAACAACATATCGATCAAGGCTGTTGTCCTTATCATGATGTTACTAAAGTAGGGGGCTAATATATGAGTGATACTGATAATAAAGTAACCGTGTACATTGATGATGTTCCTTATCAAGTTAATAAAGAAAATAACTTGCTTGCGGGTGTACTCTCACAAAAACTTAACTTACCTTATTTTTGTTGGCATCCATCTATGGGCTCAGTAGGAGCTTGTCGTCAATGTGCGGTTACTCAATATCAAGATGAAAATGATACTCGTGGTCGTTTGGTTATGGCGTGTACTACGCCAGTAAGTGATGGCATGCGGATTAGTTTACAAGATAGTGAGTCATCGAAATTTAGAGAACAAGTGATTGGCGCGATGATGACTAATCATCCTCATGATTGTCCCGTATGTGCTGAAGGTGGAGAATGTCACTTACAAGATATGACAGTTATGACTGGTCATAGTGTACGTGATTATCAAGGTAGTAAAAGAACCTTTACGAATCAGAATTTAGGGGATTTGGTTGGGCATGAAATGAACCGTTGTATTACCTGTTATCGCTGTGTTCGTTTTTATAAAGATTATGCTGGCGGTAAAGACTTTGGTGTCTATGGTTCACGTAACCAAGTTTATTTTGGTCGCCAGCGTGATGGAAATTTAGAAAGTGAATTTAGCGGTAACTTGATTGAAGTATGTCCTACGGGGGTTTTTACCAATAAAGTTTTTTCAAGTCACTACACCCGTAAGTGGGATTTACAATCTGCACCTTCGATATGTGCTCACTGCTCTATCGGCTGTAATACCAGCATTGGTGAGCGTCATGGCAGCGTTCGTCGGGTGATGAATCGTTATAACAGTGATATTAATGGTTATTTTTTATGTGACCGTGGTCGTTTTGGTATAGGTTTTGTTAATGGTCAACAACGAATTCGTACTACAAAAGGCATTAATCAATTATCTCCAGAGAAATTAACTAGTTTAGATGTTGCTAAGAGTTTATCGCATTATAGTGGTAAAAAATTCATTGCTATCGGTTCGGCGCGGGCATCATTGGAAGCTAATTTTTATCTTAAAAATCTTGTTGGGAAAGAGTGTTTTTCTGCGGGATTATCGATTAAACAAATGGCAATGGCGGCTCAACATCAACAGCTTTTGAGTCAATACAAACCACCCAGTTTAACGGAAATTGAGCAAAGTGATTTTATCTTTATTATTGCTGAGGATATCACACAAACAGCGTCGAGAATGGCTTTGTCTGTAAGGCAAGCATTACGTAATGCTAGTATTGAAAAAGCAGCTACTATAGGTATACCTTCTTGGCAAGATAGTGCGGTGCGTACTTTGGGTGGAAATTTAGTTTCACCGCTCTTTTCTTTACAAAGTACAGCAACTAAATTAGATGATGTTACTGAGCAGTCATTATTACTAACCATTGATGAAATTGAAAATTGTTTGCAAGTACTTGCTAACTACGTAGTTGATAAAA
This sequence comes from Colwellia sp., assembly GCA_013215655.1. Lineage (GTDB taxonomy): Bacteria > Pseudomonadota > Gammaproteobacteria > Enterobacterales > Alteromonadaceae > Colwellia_A. The sequence continues at coordinate 19,551 of JABSOX010000025.1, read as the reverse complement.
ATGAAAGCACTCTAAGTGCTATAAGCGATACACAGCAAACTTTTATCAAAGCTTTTATTAAGGCATATTCATCCGCGAAAAAACCATTAATACTGTCAGGGTGGAGCTCACAATCTGCAGGAGTATTTAATGGCATTAGACAGTTGATGTCAGCTTTAAATAATGTAGAAAGTCATACTCCAAATAATAAGCAAAGTAATTCACAAGTCGGTGTTCAAAATAATGCAGAAAATGCCGTAAAAGAAACACGGCTTGCCATCATGCCATCGCAGAGTAACAGCATTGGTTTGTTGTCTCTGATCGATGATAAAACCTTGGCAACGGAGCAAGTACTTACAGCGCTGATCGAAAAACAAGCTGATGGTTTGATTGTGCTTGAGCATGAACTAACTCATTTCACCGAGCAAGAGCTACAAGACATTAGTATATCGGCTGAAATTTTAATTGTGCTCGATCATAGCGAAAGTAAAATCAGTCAAATTGCCGATATTGTTTTACCTGTTGCCGCAGTCAGTGAAGGGGACGGGCATTATGTTAATTATCAGGGGCAAGTGCAGCGCTATCATCAAGTTCATGCACCTATATTACCTATTCAAGATAGTTGGCGTTGGTTAGATTTATTAGCCAATACCTTGTATCCCAATGTAAGTTACACGGTAAGTAATGCAAAAAAAGAATCGAAGAAACTGCATTGTTTAGCAGATTTTAATCAACATTTGCTAACACATTTTAAGCATTGGCCACTTGATGAAACGACTCCTGAAAGTTCTACTGCTCGACAAACTCATCGAGCGACTGGGCGTACCTCACAATCAGCTAATATCAGTGTTCATGAACCAAAAGTTACACAAAGTTATGATCAATCCTTAAGTTTTTCTATGGAAGGGGCAAAAGCTCACGCAACTGCTGAAATGCCCTTTACTTGGGCGCCGGGGTGGAATTCAAATCAGTCTATCATTCAATTTCAACAAGAAGTAAGTGGTGAATTAACTCAAAAAACTAGTAATGTTTATTTAAATTTTAACAGTGCTGAACATTTGATTAGCAGCTGGCCAGTTAATGACAACCACGAGAGAGTTGTGAGTATTAATGGGCAAACACCTTTGACTTTTAGCCAAAAAACACCTTGGTACCTTAGTGACTGGCAAGCGAATTTTAATCCTGAATTTCAGTTAATGGCTGAAGATAATCGCTTATTTGTTTCTCCTTCCTATGCAAAACAACAAGGTTGGAATAAAGGCCAAGCAGTAAAGGTAAGTTTTGTAGCAGGTAGCGGTATTTTACCTCAAATAGCGTCATTGTTTTATGACGAAAATTTATCAGATAATCATGCTTATGGCACCTTAACAGGGTTAGAACATAACATTAATAATCTTGATATTAGTTTATCGGAAGCAACAAATGATGAATCAATAGATTATCAACAATGTTTAAAAAACAACCAGCAAGCCGCTCGCGATAATAAAGCGTCAATACTTGAAAGTCTAAAATCAATGGATCAGTTAATACCTATTAGGATGGTCAGCGGAGGGTTAGATGATGCCTGAGCAATTTTGGAAAATATTAGAAATTACTATTATGCTTGCCTTGTTGATCCCCATTGCGGCGACTTTAGTTTGGGTTGAACGTCGGATGATTGGTATATGGCAAGACCGGCATGGTCCTAATCGAGTTGGTCCTTTTGGTATTTTACAGTCGCTTGCCGATTTATTAAAAATATTAGGCAAAGAAGATTGGATCCCTCCGTTTAGTGACAAAATTGTATTTGTTCTTGCCCCTGTAATTGGCGCTGTTTGTGTTTTAATGAGTTTTGCTGTGGTGCCGTTTTCGCCCAGTATCGGTGTTTCTGATCTTAATATTGGTATCCTATTTTTTCTCGCTATGGCCTCTTTATCTGTATATAGCGTGGTATTAGCAGGCTGGGCATCTAATTCTAAATACGCGATGTTAGGTGGTATGCGCGCGGCAGCACAAACGGTTAGTTATGAAGTTTTTATGGGACTTTCGGTAATGGGCGTTGTATTGCTCACCGGGACTTTTAATTTACGTGAAATTGTTTTAGCACAAACCGATGGTTGGCTTATTCAAAGTCAATTTCTAGGTTTTTTTATCTTTTTAGTGGCAGGAATTGCTGAAAGTCATCGTTTGCCCTTTGATTTACCTGAAGCTGAAACCGAGCTTACCGCAGGTTTTCATACTGAATATTCTGGGTTGAAGTTTGCTTTATTCTTTTTGGGCGAATATCTCAGTGTTACTTTAATTTCGGCAATGTCAGTGGTGTTGTTTTTTGGTGGTTGGTTAATGCCCGCTCCACTTGATACTTGGTTACCGCCTTTGGTTTGGTTCATTATCAAAATCATGGGTTTTGTGATGTTTTTTATCTTACTTCGCACCTCCTTACCAAGACCGCGTTTTGATCAATTATTAGCTTTTGGCTGGAAAGTGATGCTGCCCCTAGCTTTGTTTAACTTATTAGTGACAGCAGCATTAAAACTTAGCGGGGTATTGTGATGTTTGATCTTATCTTTAGTCAATTTCGTACAATGTGGTTGGTTTTAAAACATACTTTTACTAAAGCCGATACAGTGCAATACCCAGAACAAAAGCCATATTTAGCACCAAGATATAGAGGTCGTATTGTTTTAACACGTGATCCTGATGGTGAAGAACGTTGTGTCGCATGTAATTTATGTGCTGTTGCTTGTCCTGTTGATTGTATTTCTTTACAACAAACCATTGATGAAGATGGTCGTAAGCGTGCTGATTTCTTTCGGATAAATTTTTCACGTTGTATTTTATGTGGATTTTGTGAAGAGGCTTGCCCTACTTACGCTATCCAGTTAACTCCTGATGTTGAACTTGCTGAGTATGATCGGCAAAACCTTGTTTACGAAAAAGAGAACTTGCTCATTAGCGGTCCTGGAAAATATCCTGACTATAGCTTTTACCAACAATCGGGTATTGCCATTAATGGCAAAGGAAAAGGAGAAGGAGTACAAGAAAAACCTCCTATTGATATAAAAGGATTGATGCCATGATTTTTGTTTCGATAAGTATAGGGATAAGAAAAAGTAGCTTGTTGATGATTGTTATTAAAGGAGCCAATTATGCTGGCTAATTTTTTATCCGTTGAAAGTTTATTCTATTTGGCGGGGTTGGTTGCCGTTATCGCTAGCTTCAAAGTAGTGACTGGGAAAAATACCGTACATGCCTTGTTATATTTAGTGGTGTCATTACTTGCTGTAGCTGTGTGTTTTTATTTGATGGGGGCACCATTTGCCGCTGGTTTGGAAGTGATAGTTTATGCAGGCGCCATACTGGTGCTATTTGTTTTTGCCGTAATGATGTTTGGTTTAACCACGGATGAAACTAAATATGCACCACAAAGTAAAGGGCTGTCTTTTTGGGTAGGACCAATAATTTTAGCGATGACTTTGTTGGCAGAATTATTGTGGGTCATTGACAACGCACAATTACAGCAACAACTTACCGCCAATGTAGTTAGTGCAAAACAAGTAGGCATGTTGCTTTATGGACCTTACTTATTGGCAGTAGAAATTGCTTCGTTTTTGTTATTGGCCGGATTATTGGCGGGCTATCACTATGCTAAGCCAGAGAGCAGAGGTACTCACCTATGACTGAGATTCCGCTAGAGCATGTTTTGTTTTTATCATGCATATTATTTTCAATCGGCTTTGTTGGTGTTATTTCTCGCAAAAACACCTTGTTTATGTTGATGAGTTTAGAAGTGATGCTAAATGCTGTGGGTGTCGCTTTTATTGGTGCAGGGAGTGCTTGGCGTCAAGCTGATGGTCAAGTGATGTTTATCCTTATTTTAACCTTGGCAGCTGCTGAAGTTGCCGTAGGGTTAGCACTTTTTATTAGAATGCAACGTCGATATCGTTCGTTAGATATTGATGAATTAAATGAAATGAGAGGGTAAAGCTTATGTCGACAACCCTATTAGCCGCTTTACCTTTTTACCCTCTGGTGAGCTTTTTATTATTGATCATTTTAGGGAAACGTTTGTCATGGCAACAAGCGTCCTGGTTAAGTGTTGGTGCAATGGCACTAAGCGCACTTTCAAGTGGGGTCTTGGTTTATCAATTATCTCAAAGTGATGTACATGTTCTTACTGTGCAATTGTGGTCATGGTTCTCCTTAAAGGGTAGTACCGGCATTGCCGACGTTAACTTTGCATTTTATCTTGATGCTCTGTCTAGTGTGATGATTTGTGTGGTTACAGGGATAGGTTTTCTGATCCATTTATTTGCTGCTATTTATATGAAAAATGACGAGAACTTCAGTCGTTTTATGGCTTATATGAACTTGTTTATTGTCGCTATGTTGATCTTGGTCTTGGCCGATAATCTAGTACTGCTCTATTTAGGTTGGGAAGGTGTTGGTTTATGTAGCTTTTTACTGATTGGCTTTTGGTATCAAGAAAAAGACAATGTTCTGGCAGCACGTAAAGCCTTTATCGTTACACGCATTGGTGATACTGCCATGGCGATTGGTTTATTTATGTTATTTAAATCATTAGGGCAACTGAATATTGTTGATGTTACTCAAGCCGCACAAGTAAGCTGGCAAGTTGGAAATAATGATGCTTATTGGATAGCTTTATTGCTATTGGGTGGTGCGGTAGGGAAATCCGCACAATTACCACTGCAAACCTGGTTGCCCGATGCTATGGCTGGGCCAACACCGGTTAGTGCGCTCATTCATGCCGCCACTATGGTTACCGCAGGTGTATATTTAATTGCCCGTATGCATGGTGTATTTTTACTCGCACCTGAAGTGATGCAATACGTCGCTTGGATTGGCGCCTCAACACTATTGCTAGCAGGTGCTGCTGCTTTAGTGCAAACCGATATTAAACGAGTATTAGCTTATTCAACGATGAGTCAAATTGGCTATATGATGTTAGCACTTGGCGCAGGTGCATGGTCAGCAGGAGTTTTTCATCTAATGACTCACGCCTTTTTTAAAGCCTTATTATTCTTAACCGCAGGCTCGGTTATTTTAGCGCTTCATCATCAACAAAATTTATTTAAAATGGGCGGTTTATTAAAAAAACTACCCGTTGAAAGTACCTTATTCATTATTGGTTTGATCTGCTTAATGGCACTGCCGGGAACGTCAGGTTTCTTTTCTAAAGAAGCAATAATCGCTGAATTGTGGTCATCACCCACCGCAGGAGCTGGTTTATGGTGGTGCGCTATTGTTGGTGCACTATTAACATCCATTTATAGCTGTCGATTATTTTTCTTAGCCTTTTTAGGTAAGCAACGCTTTGATACTCAACTCCATATTGAGAAAAGTAAATTATTAAGAATGTCATTGCTCATTTTGGCGGCGTTATCGTTATTAGGTGGTTTGATTTCTTTGGACTTACAAGCGGTGTTTACTGATATGTCAGCACCAGTAAATAAGGTTAATGAACCTTATTGGTTACATACCGTTGCCATTATTACGCCCTTTATTGGTATCACATTTTCATGGTTTTATTTTGCTCGTTATCGCATCACTAGCAACGCTGAAATTAAAGCCAGTCAAAGCATGTTAAGCCAGTTTTTACGCAGTGGCTTAGGCTTTGATGCACTCTATCAGTGGCTGTTGATTAAGCCTTATTGTTTTATCGCTCGATTAAATCGCAGAGATATTGTCGACCAAATGATCATGCTCAACGCTTGGTATGTTCGCTTGTGGCACGACACACTGTCGACGAGTCAAAACGGTAGTTTACGTTGGTATGCGGCCGCATTTGGCTTAGCGATAGTCTGCTTAGTAGGAGTAGTTACCTTATGATGTTAACAATTATTATTTTTGGTCTACTACTTTGTGGCGGCTTTGCTTGGTTCATGGAAGGGATTAAACAAAATAGTGCCCGATGGATTGCTTTAGGTTCATTTATAACTTTTATGGTGTTTTTTGCCTTTTCTATTATGAATAGCCCACAGAGTTTTAATGAATTGCAGTTATTTGTTCGTATCCCTTGGATTTCAACTTTCAACATTGAATATGCATTGGCACTTGATCATTTAAGCATTACGCTCATTATTTTAACTTTTTTCTTGGCTATTATTTGTGTACTAGTTTCATGGCAAGAGATCCAAGATAAATGTGGCTTTTTCTATTTTAATTTATTAGCCAGTATTGCCGGTATTATTGGCGTTTTTTGCGCGGTAGATTTATTTCTATTTTTCTTTTTTTGGGAAGTGATGTTACTACCTATGACGGCAATTATTGCGATTTGGGGTCATGAAAATAGACATTTTGCGGCAATTAAGTTCTTTATTTTTACACAGGTGAGCAGCTTATTAATGCTCGTTGCGATTATCGCTACGGCTTATTTTTATGCACAACAAACAGGAGCATTAAGTTTCTATTACCAAGACTGGTTGCAACTTGATATTCCTCTACATTTAGCAAATTACTTAATGTTAGGTTTTTTTATTGCTTTTGCGGTGAAATTACCTTCTGTACCTGTTCATAGTTGGTTACCTGATGCTCATACCCAAGCACCAACAGCGGGTAGTGTTTTATTGGCAGGAGTTTTATTAAAAACAGGCGCTTATGGCTTGATCCGTTTTGTTATTTTTCTCTTTCCACAAGCAAGCCAAGATTTTGCTCCCATTGCAGGAACTTTGGCCGTGGTCAGTATTTTATACGGAGCAAAAATGGCATTTGCACAAACAGATTTTAAACGACTAGTCGCTTATAGCAGTATTAGTCATATGGGTTTTGTGATGTTGGCATTATTTGCTTTTAATCCTATAGCCTATCAGGGGGCCATTGTCACTATGGTTGCTCATGGTTTAAGTAGTGCGGCGTTGTTTTCTTTAGCGGGCATGGTTTATAACCGCATTCATTCTCGTGATCTTAATGATATGGGCGGCTTTTGGCAAAGTGCGCCACGTATGGGTGGTTTTGCTTTAGCCTTTGCTGGTGCCGCATTTGGTTTGCCCGGTTTAGCTAACTTTGTTGGTGAATTTATGAGTCTTGTTGGCGCTTATCCTCATTACCCGATGTTGGTGATATTGGCCGCTTTTGGACTTATAGGTTCGGCAATTTACGGTATGGTGTTATTCCAAACCAGTTTTCAAGGAGCTCCAACAAAAGAAATTGCTGATTTATCAATGCGAGAGTTGATGATCTCCGGGAGTCTGTTGCTATTGCTGCTCATTATCGGTTTGTATCCTAATTTGTTATTACAGTACTCCATGGGAGCGCCGTCACTATGAACATTGCTACTATGGAAAATGCCACTATGAGTAATCTTCTAGGACTCAATGAATTATTGGCCATAATGCCGCAACTTATTATTGCTTTTGGTATCGCTTTATCTTTGTTATTAATCGCTTGGCAACGTTCACAGCAAATGATCGCACTTTTTACCAAAACGATCCTTGTTTTTGCGTTATTACTTAGTGTGAATTTATTGGCCGTTGAAACAACAGCGGTGACAATATTATTAAAAGTTGATAGTTATAGTATTTTTACGTTTATTTTAATTTGTTTATCGGCACTGGTGGTTACACAATTAAGCAGTCAATTTTTAAAGTCACATATTGAAGTGCATGATGAATATTATGTTCTATTGTTACTGGTGGTTTTAGGGGCGGGAGTCTTAGTGGCGAGTGACCATTATGCCAGCCTCTTCTTAGGATTTGAATTATTAAGTATCAGCTTTGTCGGCTTGGTTGGCTATATTAGAGAAAGTAAATACGCTGTTGAAACGGGTTTTAAATACCTGATCTTAAGTGCCACAGCTTCTAGTATTATGTTACTTGGCATTGCTTTAATTTATAGCCAAACAGGGCAGTTAAGCTTTGCGCCAGTTACTGAAATTTCTCATTTACAAATGAGTTCATTTTATGCCGTTGGCATGTTGCTCTTTTTGGTGGGTATTGCTTTTAAACTATCATTAGTGCCATTTCACTTTTGGACGCCCGATGTTTATCAAGGTGCGCCGACCCCCATAACGCTATTAATGGCAACTGTTTCAAAGGTAGCGATGTTTGTGGTATTGATGAAATGCCTTTTTAGTCAAAGTTACTTTGTCAGTGAAAACCTTGTGCAATTAATTACTTTGCTGGCTGTATTCTCGATGTTAATTGGTAATACGTTAGCGTTAAAACAAGATAATATTAAGCGTTTATTAGCTTATTCCTCCATTGCACATATGGGGTATTTGCTTATCGTTTTACTCGTTAGCTCCCAACAAAATATGGCCTTTGCATGGCAAAGTGCCCAGTTTTATTTAGCGGCCTATATTTTAGCTAGCCTTTCCATATTTACTGTTATTAGTATTTGTGAACATCAAAATAAAGGAGCCAGTGAAACTGATGTGCAATTGAGTATTGATAGTTTTAAAGGTTTGTTTTGGCGAAATAGGGCGTTGGCGTTATTAACCATTATTGCAGTATTAAGTTTTGCAGGTATTCCATTGACGATGGGCTTTATTGGTAAATTTTATCTTTTATCCCATGCAACAACAGGGCAATTGTGGTGGTTGGTTGCAGCACTTATCGTTGGTAGTGGTATTGCCTTAAGTTATTATTTACGCATTGTTTTTGTATTGTTTGATCGTAACGAAAATGAACTAAGTGTATATAGCTATACATCAACTGAGTATGTATTGATCAACGTTTTTATACTGTCAGGTATTATACTGGGTGTATTCCCAGATCTTATTGGGCAATTTATTGCTTAATATAAGTTGAAAATCTTAGCTACATGGAAGTCTTATAAATCACAGTTTTTTGGTCACTCTGACTATTTTATCATTTAAATGAACAGTATATAAAAGACAAAAACCATAATTAATTGAAAAGTAAGGCTTTTAATGTTGGCTTGAAAATTGTAATAAAACGCTCATTAATACTTAAAATAATTAGGAAAAGGCTTTATGAGCATAATTAAGTCAATTGTTGCATTATCTACTGTTTCTTTACTCTCGGGATGTATCGTTATTGCATCACCTTCTCGTGCTGATTTTCATACCCAGCGACAATTAAGTTTAGATGCAAGTGAAATAGCTAGGCTAGATATTGACTCAGGAGCGGGTTCATTCATCGTTCGAGGTAAAAAAGGCATTACTGAAATCCAATTAAGCGCAGATATCTACACCAGTTCAAATAATCGAGATAATTTTGAATTAGCGTTATCATCTTCTGGTAACACTGCATATATAGTTGCCAAAACGCCGAGCTCATTTGGTTCTTGGATTGGTAGTTCTCCTCATATTGATATTATTGTTGATGTACCAGAAGCGATGATGTTGGATATTGATGATGGTTCTGGCGATATACAAATTAGTGATATTAATGCATTAGTTGAAATAAATGATGGTTCAGGTGATTTAGTTATTAGTCAAATAAACGGTAATATTGATATCGATGATGGTTCAGGTGATTTAAGCGTGAATAATGTTAATGGTAATATTAAGGTTCATGATGATTCAGGTAATTTAACCATTAATCATGTGAATGGCATGATAGACATCAAAGATGGATCTGGTGAGCTTACCGTTAATAATGTTGTTGGTAATGTTAATGTTATTGATGATTCAGGTGAAATGACCTTAAAAAATATTAACGGCAATGTCGATATTGATGATGGCTCTGGCAACATTTACGCGCAAAATATATCTGGCTCTGCGGTTATTGAAGATGCTTCTGGTGATTTAACGGTGCGACAAGTTGATGGCATGGTTACTATTGAAGATGGTTCTGGTGATATTGATATCGAAACAACCGGTGGGCTTAAAATATTGGAGTCAGGCTCTGGAAATTTAAGAGTAAAAGATATTAACGGCCGTTTAGATATTGATAGTTAATTTGTTCGCTAATAAATATTCAGTAAGGAATTATAAATGTTTTTAGAGAAATTCAAGAATATTGCTATTTTGTTCGTAATCTTAGCGTTCAGCATTATCGCTTATGCAATATGGGGTGATTCAGGGTTAATATTTGCTCTTGTTGCCGGTGTAGTATTTGAAGGTTTATTTTGGCATCGTATTCTTCGCCGTAAAAAGAGTACTAATAATTTTTAATAAAATACCTCAGTAAATCCAAAAAACACTCAATAATGAAATTTAATTGAGTGTTTTTTAGTCATTCAGCTTAATATTTTATAAAGAAGACATTTTATAGCTGCAATTTCATCTCATATTCAGTAAAATCTTTCGATCGTCGTTCACTCAATAATTTCATTCATGTTTTCAAAATCAAAACTTAAAGATAAATTTGCCCTTGTTACTTGGAATCGAGGTCTACACCTTTTTCGCAGTCATAACGTATTAAGTGTGGCTAAAGAGGGTGACTTAATTCGCGGCTCGGTAAGAAGTGCCACTAACGCCCAAGTCACTTATTTATCTGTTATTGAGGTCATTGACGATGAAATTTTTACTCGTTGTACTTGTCCTGTTGGTCGATACTGTAAACATGCCGTAGCTATTGGCCATGAATTTTTGAATAGTCATCACACGGCTGCGGATGATAAAGAAGTTGAACAATGGCTGACCTCATTAAAAAATACTCAACAAGATAAGACATCAAGAAAGAAAGTGATTGTATATTTACTCGAATATAAAAAATCGCAAGGGCAAAAAAAATTATTTGTGCAAGTAAAAATCAGTGCTTATATGAAAAATGGTGGTTTTAGTAAATCACTACAAAATGTCTACAATACCACTGATTTATTTAACAAACCTTTTGTTAGTGATGATGATATTCAAATTATCAGTTTGTTGATGAAGGAAAACGAAGTTAATTATCAGCGTCAATGTAATGATTTTTCGATATTGGCATTGTTAATTAAAAGTGGTCGTAGTTTTTGGCAGTCTTGTACAAATTTAGATGATCCGCTAGTGCTTGGCGAACCGATAAAAGCCGAATGGCAATGGATAACGTTAGAAGATAATTTAACCAGTTTAAAGTTAGTATTGCCCAATCATTATAGCGATGTTGATTTATTTCAAACCAAACCGATCAGCTATTATGATCTTGAAAATAATGCGTTTGGAATTATTGAAACGAATATAGATGCTGAACTTGCGCCGCAGTTATTATCTAGTCCGGTTTTTAATGAACAACAAATACCTTGGGTGGTTAGTCAGTTACGTGTTTCATTAGGTAATGAAGCTGAAAAATTACCTCAGCCTAAGATCAGTTCTGAAATAAAAATGGTTGTTCCTGTCCCTGAATTAAAATTAACGACCCCTATAGAAAATACACCAACACACGGTGAAATAATACTGACCTTTAATTATCAAGGGCACAGTATTAACCCGAATCAAGAATCACCAACGATTGATATTAATGATGATAAGAAAAAACGTATTTATCGTGATTTAGCCTATGAAAACCAAGTGATTGATACGCTGATTGAACATCAATTTAAAATGGGTGAAAAATTTACTTATAGTTATTGGCAAGACAAAATAAACCAATGTACCTTTAGATTACAAGCCAAAGAGGTGTGGTATGAATTTATGCACAATACTATTCCGGTGTTGGAAGCTAAAGGCTGGGTTATTGAATTTGCCGATAATTTTTATTATCAAGAGTTACTTACCAATGGCCATTTTGAAGCGGAATTAAAAGACTATGAAAATAGTCATGACTTCTTTTCTATTGGTTTAAATCTTGATATTAATGGACAAAAATTACCTGCATTTCCAATATTACAAAGTGCTATAAAACAACTACCTAAATCGTTATTAACGGAAAGTGAAAGTAATAATAATATTGATGAAGAAGCTTCAATTTTCATTGATATGGAAAAAGGGAATTTTTTAACTCTTAAATACAAAACCATTAAACCCTTATTGCGCCAATTTATTGAACTGTTTATACCTAATTCATTAGATGAAAATGGCATGATGAAACTTTCTCGTTTTCAAGGACACCAAACATTATCGTTATTAGACGATCAGGGTGTTATTGCTAAAGGTGCAGAAAAGATAAGATTATTAGCTGCTAAGTTGGAAAGCTTTGATGGCATTAAAAACATTGAACCAGCAAAAAATCTTGATGCCAAACTACGTGTTTATCAGCAGCAAGGTGTTAACTGGTTACAGTTTTTAAGAGAATATCAGCTGAGTGGTATTTTAGCCGATGATATGGGCTTAGGGAAAACCGTACAAGCACTTGCTCATTTAGCCATTGAAAAAGAACAAGGCAGATTAACTTCGCCTTGTTTAATTATTGCGCCAACAAGTGTGATATTTAACTGGGCGAATGAAATTAAAAAGTTCACACCTTTTTTAACTTATAACTTAATTCATGGCCCACAGCGTAAAGTTCATTTAGATGACTTTAGCCAATATGACATTATTATTACCAGTTACCCATTAATTGTTAAAGACTTTGAGTTTTATTCACAGCAGGCATTTTATTATTTAATTTTAGATGAAGCTCATTACATCAAAAATCCTAAAACAAGGCTTTATGAAGCAATCATTAAGCTCAAAACAGAACATAAACTGTGCATGACAGGTACACCGATGGAAAATCACTTAGGTGAGTTCTGGGCGCAGTTTAACTTTTTATTACCGGGTTTTTTAGGTGGCCATAATCAATTTAATAAATTATTTAAAACACCTATTCAAGTACATGGTGATCATGAACGTAAGGTCTTATTAAATCAAAGGATCAAACCTTTTATTTTACGTCGTACTAAAGAGAAAATTGCCAAAGAATTACCAGCAAAAACTGAAATTATTCAAACTGTACGTATTGAAGGTGCACAAGCTGAGTTATACGAAAGTGTACGTTTATCAATGGATTCACGTTTAAATGAAATCATTGCGAAAAAAGGCATCAATCGTAGTCAAATCGAAATTTTAGATGCTTTGTTAAAGTTGCGTCAGGTTTGTTGCCATCCACAATTACTTTCTCTTGATAGTGCTAAGGACGTAAAACAGTCAGCTAAGTTAGAATGGTTGATGGAAATGCTACCTGAAATGATCGATGAAGGGCGAAAAATCCTTATTTTTTCACAATTTACTAGTATGTTGGCACTTATTGAAGAGCAGCTAACCAATGAAAGTATTATTTATACTAAGTTAACGGGCGCTACCACTAAACGACAAGAAGTAGTGGAAAACTTTCAAAAAGGCGATATTCCGGTCTTTTTGATTAGTTTACGTGCTGGTGGTGTTGGCTTGAATTTAACCGAAGCGGATACAGTTATTCATTTTGACCCATGGTGGAACCCTGCGGTAGAAAACCAAGCAACCGATAGAGCTCATCGAATAGGGCAAAATAAACCGGTATTTGTTTACAAGTTGATTGTGGAAAATTCTATTGAAGAAAAAATACAGTTGATACAAAAAGAGAAAGCGGCATTGGCGAATGCATTGTTATCGGAAGAAGTAAATGAAGGTAAATTGAGTTTAACCAACAATATCTTGAGCACTTTATTGGCACCTTTATGATGTTGAAATACTCCTTATAGATTTCCCGATGAATAAATACTTCTTGCATAATAACTAACTGTCTGTATAATGCGCGCTCGATTGAGATGACTTCAAAGAAGCGCTTTATCTGAAAATGAGTGGGGTTTATCCGCCCATAGACTTGTCAAGCTAATCTCCAATATTAGCCATATGTTCCATTGCGAACATGCCTTGAGTCTTCCTGGTGGTTTCCTCGTATATGTATGCGGGAATTAATAGTGCTTTAACTATTTTCCTGCCAAGAGAAGACAAAATTTATGACTACAACTAACGATGCTCCTGTGAGCTTTGATTCTTTAGGCTTGCCTGAAACTTTATTATCTGCTTTGAAAACTTTAGGTTTCGAATCATCTACTGCTATTCAAGCACAAACTATTCCGCCATTATTGGCAGGTAAAGATGTTTTAGGTGAAGCACAAACAGGTACAGGTAAAACAGCTGCCTTTGGTTTACCTGCATTAGCAAAACTTGATACGTCACTTAGAAAACCACAATTAATGGTACTAGCGCCAACACGTGAATTAGCTATGCAAGTAGCTGCAGCGGTTGAGACTTTTGGTAAAAACATGAAAGGATTACGTGTTGCTACTTTATATGGCGGTCAGTCATATCAACCACAATTTCAACAATTAGAACGTGGTGCTCAAGTGGTAGTCGGTACGCCGGGTCGCTTAATGGATCACTTACGTCGTAAGAGTCTTAAACTTGATAACTTATCATTCTGTGTGCTTGATGAAGCCGATGAAATGTTAAATATGGGATTTTTAGAAGACATTCAGTGGATATTAGATCACATACCTAAAACAACTCAAATGGCTTTGTTCTCAGCAACAATGCCACAATCGATTCGTAAAATTGCCAATCGTTTCTTAAAAGACCCTGAGCATATTAAAATTGCAGCGGTTAAAAAAGAAAAAGCTAATATCAAACAATTTGCATGGAAAGTAAGTGGTATTAGAAAAATTACTGCGCTAGAGCGTATTGCAGAAATAGTTGATTATGATGCGATGATTGTTTTTGTTCGTACACGTAGTGACACGGTTGAAGTTGCTGAGCAACTAGAACGTGCCGGTTATCCTGCTCTTGCTTTAAATGGTGATCTGAACCAATCACAACGTGAACGTTGTATTGAGCAAATGAAATCTGGCAAATCATCTATTTTGGTTGCCACTGTCGTTGTTGCTCGTGGTCTTGATATTCCACGTATCTCATTAGTTATCAACTATGACTTACCGGGTGATAACGAAGCTTATGTACATCGTATTGGCCGCACAGGTCGTGCCGGTCGTGAAGGTACCTCAATTGCTTTTGTACGTCCTCGTGAAATGTACTCGTTACGTCATTATGAGCGTTTAACGTCAGGTAAAGTTGAGATGTACGAATTACCAAATATTCAAGAAATTGGTAAAAAACGTATCGAAAGAACACGTACTGAAATGGTAAGTCTTGTTGCTGATAGAGACTTAGCAAGTATGCGTGAAATTGTTGAAGCAATGGCAAGTGAGTCAGAGCTTTCAATGACGGATTTAGCTGCTGCATTATTGTTTCAAAAACAATTAAATCAACCATTACAGCCAAAAGAAGATCCAAAACCACGTCGTGATACTCGTTCTGATAATCGTAATGACAGAGATGCTCGTGGTCGTAATGATAGAGATGGCCGAGGTCGTAATGCTCGCGGTGACTCACGTTCAGATAGTCGTTCAGATAATCGCGGCAGTCGTAATGAACGTCCTCGTAAAGAAAAAGTAAACCGTAGTGATGTAGATTGGCAAACATACCGTTTAGAAGTAGGTAAAGAGCATGGTGCTAGACCTGGTGATATTGTTGGTGCAATTGCCAATGAAATATCATTAGATAGTAGTTATATCGGTGCTATAAACCTTCATGACAAGCATAGTTTTGTACAGTTACCTAAAGGTATGCCAGAGAAGTCGTTTGCACAATTAAAACGTGTTCGAGTTCGTCGTCAAGTATTAGATATAACGGTATCTGATGTACAAACTGCTCCAGCGGCAGATCGTCCTCGTCAACGTACTGAACGAGCTCGTCGTCCAAGCTAATTTCAAGTAAACTCTTATCAAAAGGCGCTTTATAGCGCCTTTTTTATGTTTAAAGATAAGTGATTATTCTGCAGGGTAATATAATAACAATGTCTATATTTCAACATAAAACAAAGAGTGTAAAGTTTTTGATACGTGACCTTTGTAGGCTATATGTGACCTTGCCTATAGTTAATTATACCACCTCATATTAAGACGTACATTTTCATTTACGGCTTCAATTGAACTCGATCCCAGACAAGCTTTTACTTAGGTGCAATCACAACGATAATGACATTAATTATTGTGTGAGAGAAACAAATATGACTGAAGTAAAAAACCCACTTAATTTACGTGGTATTGAGTTTACCGAATACGCGTCACCAGATTCAGATTTTATGGCAAATGCTTTTTATGGTTTTGGCTTTTCAAAAACTAAAAAGTTTAAAGGTCGTGATATTGATTATTTTAACCAAAATGATATTCATTTTTTATTAAATAATGAACAAGCTGGTTTCTCTCAAGAGTTTGCTAAAAGTCATGGCCCTGCTATTTGTTCTATGGGCTGGCGTGTTGATGATGCTGATTTTGCTTTTGAAGAAGCAGTTAAACGTGGCGCAAAATCTGCGGCTGATGTTGATAACAAACTTCCATACCCAGCTATTTTTGGTATTGGTGATAGTTTAATTTATTTTATCGAAAAATTTGGTACTAAAGGTTCAATCTATGAAGATGACTTTGAAAACCTTGAAACTCCTGTGCTTAATGAAGAAAAAGGTTTTTTACGTGTAGATCATTTAACCAATAATGTTCATCAAGGCACTATGGAACATTGGTCTAATTTTTATAAAAACATTTTTGGTTTTACAGATATCCGTTACTTTGATATTAAAGGCGAAAAAACTGCATTAGTTTCATATGCATTGGCATCTCCTTGTGGCACTTTCTGTTTACCGATCAATGAAGGTAAAGGTACAAGTAATAATCAAATTGATGAATACTTAGATGAATACAATGGTCCAGGTGTACAACATTTAGCTTTTATTACTGATGATCTTGTTAGTTCATTAGATCTATTGGACAAAGATATTATCGATACTTTAGACATTATTCCTGAGTATTACGATGATGTATTTAAACGTATTCCTTGGGTTAAAGAAGATCATAAACGTATTCAAGACCATCAAATATTAGTAGATAGTCAAAAAGAAAATTCGTACTTATTACAAATTTTCACTAAAAACATCTTTGGTCCTATCTTTATTGAAATGATCCAACGTGTAGATGATCAAGGTTTTGGTGAGGGTAACTTCACTGCTTTGTTTAAATCTATTGAATTAAATCAAATGGAACGCGGTGTTTTATAACTCCAATGTTTTTTGATTAATAAAAAAAACCAGCTTCGGCTGGTTTTTATGTTCATGGATGAACGGTCAGCTTTTTAGTTCCAGACAAAAGCTAAGTACCAGCGTCCATGCAGGCAATGTTGTGATGCCATGGATGGCAATGAACAACGAAGTTTAGGCTTTTCTCAGACATCCTGTCTTTCAAGGCATTAGTCCATACATGCATATCGATGAACGCTTAGTTTCTCTTGTAAAATACGGTTTCAGACAAAAGCAATTATCAGCATCCTATTCAGACAACGTCATGATTACTTAGTTGTGTCGATCATCTTTCTAGCCATTCTATTAAATTTATTCCCAACTCAGAGCTTTGTCAGGGAGTTAGAACAAATAAAACCTGTACAGATATAGTCATCTTAATTTAAACAGGTTTATGCTGTTATCACTTCGTTTGTATCAATTTACAAAGACCCTGTAGCGAAAATTAAATGCCTTAAACATCCGTTAATCCCCAAATAAAGGCTATGACTCCGGTAAAGAAAATTAACATCATATATACAATACCAACAAAACTATATTTTAGGAATGTTAATAAAAACCCTTGTTTATAAACATGTTTTTGTGTTTTGAATAAATAAATTGGTAGCCAGAAGACGAGTATTACATTGAGAAAACCAACTATTCCACCAATTAAAGGATATGTAGCTGCGGTTGCATCTTGGATTTTGTCACATAGTAATAGCAGTAATATACTTAAGAAAATAAAACTATGGCTATGTAAAGCCACGGTTAGGTGTTCCAAATAAAGTCGCTTTTTAAAAAGATAAGTGATTTTTAAAAGTAGCGCAAAGAGCGGTAATAATATAAACATTAACTGTGGCAGTTTACTGATACTTTCTTTTATTAACGGGCGAATATCTGAGTTAATTGTTTGTTCAGCTTTTTTCTCTAATACTTTCGCATATGCTGTTAGTTTTTTGTTGTTTTGATCAGAAAGAAAAGAAAACGTAAAAGTTCCATCGTCATTATTTTCAAAGTTAAATAGTTTATCTTCAACGAGCTTTACACCCTGTTTTGCTTGAGCTAAACGTTCAAGTAAAGCGAGTTTTCTATCCTGATTTTTTTCGCTTAATGGAATACCATCATCGATTATATTTAATTCAATATGGAGTAGTCTTAGTGCCGTACTACTAACAATTTTATTTTTTTTGTTCAATAAATCTTTTTGTAAAGACGTTAGTTGTTCAATCGATTTTTGATTATTTGTTAAAATTTCATCTGAGAGGTTAGCTTGTTTTTCTTTTAATGCATTAACTTGCACTGTGACTCTTTGAGATAATTCTGCGTTATGATTTGGTAATTGTATTTCAGTGTTATTTGCAGCAATAAATTTAAGTGTAATAAAAAAAACAATACTAATAAATAAGTATAAACGTAGCGGCGGTACATAATGTACTCTTCGGCCTTTTATATATTCATTGGTTAAAAAACCGGGTCTAAATAATAACGGAAATAGTGTTCGACTTGCTCGAGAGTCAAAACTTAAAATGTCATCGAGTAAATGTAAAATGACCGCCCAAAAATATTTTAGGGTCGACTCAACTGATTGCCCACATGTACCACAATATAAACCACTGACTTGTGTATGACAGTTTTCACAAGTCTTAGTGTGTTCTTCTGAATTTGTAAGTTTTTTTTGCTCTATATCGGCGGATAATTTTTGTGTCATGAATGTTCTAAAAAAAAGTAATATTAATAAATATTATCATGGGCATATGAAGGTACAAGAAATTATTTCAACAGAAAATATACATAATTCATATTATTGCTCTGTTTTAGGTCAATAATATGAATTATGTGAAAAATATTGAAAATAATCAGTGTTCTTTAGTGCTGGATTGGCAATGTTCTGTTAGATTTAGATATAAGGTACGAAGTATTATGTATATGTAAGCCAAAGTCGGAGAATTAAAATGGCATTTGAAGTTAAATTTGAATTAAAAGAGTCAGATCTTGATTATTTTCGTGAAGTAATGAGACAAGCTCAGTCAGGAGCGGAAAAATTAAGTGAAAAAGAAATACTCACCAATGCAAAGAACTTAAGTGAAGATGTTAAGGGAAATGTACCTGAATTTGTTAGTGATCGAATCAAAAAACTAGTAACTCTTGTTGCGATGATTGAAGATGATGAGTGGAAAATTCCTGAAGAAGAGCGTTCCGATGTACTAAGTGCATTAGCTTACTTTAGCGATGCAGAAGACTTAGTACCTGATCACATACCGGTATTGGGTTTCTTAGATGACGCTATAATGATTGAATTAGTTGCTGAAGAACTAAAAGATGATATTGAAGCGTTTGAAGAGTTTTGTGCATATCGTATACGTGAAGAAGGTCGTAAAGATACTACAATTACTCGTGAAGAGTGGTTAGACTCGAAACGTCGTGAATTACACAGTCGTATGAGAAATCGTCGCTCTAAGCGTCGTAGTGGTCGTTCTTCTTTTAGATCTGTATTTTAAACATCTAAAAAAATAAATACTATCTAATAAAAACCGTTCATTTGAACGGTTTTTTATGTTCAGGACGAATGGTATGTCACGGTCACATGGATGTGAAAGAGTGACGATGTTCAGGACGAATGGTATGTCACGGTCACATGGATGTGAAAGAGTGACGATGTTCAGGACGCATGGTC
>JABSOX010000024.1 GCA_013215655.1 Colwellia sp. | reverse complement strand
TTAACGCTTGCACCCCTCGTATTACCGCGGCTGCTGGCACGAAGTTAGCCGGTGCTTCTTCTGTTGTTAACGTCACAGTTTGCAACTATTAACTACAAACCTTTCCTCACAACTGAAAGTGCTTTACAACCCGAAGGCCTTCTTCACACACGCGGCATGGCTGCATCAGGCTTTCGCCCATTGTGCAATATTCCCCACTGCTGCCTCCCGTAGGAGTCTGGGCCGTGTCTCAGTCCCAGTGTGGCTGATCATCCTCTCAAACCAGCTAGAGATCGTCGCCTTGGTAAGCCTTTACCTTACCAACTAGCTAATCTCACTTGGGCTAATCAAATGGCGAGAGGTTCCGAAGAATCCCCCCCTTTGGTCCGTAGACGTTATGCGGTATTAGCAGTCGTTTCCAACTGTTGTCCCCCACCATAAGGCATATTCCCAAGCATTACTCACCCGTCCGCCGCTCGTCAGCAGAGTAGCAAGCTACTCTCTGTTACCGCTCGACTTGCATGTGTTAAGCCTGCCGCCAGCGTTCAATCTGAGCCATGATCAAACTCTTCAATTATAAATCGTTTGTGTAAGCTCACCATAAAGGAAAGACTTACTGCTCAATGAATTCTGTCGTGCTATCTACTCGAAAGTAAATAGCGCATTACATATGTTCTTACCTTTCCTAAGAAAGATAAAAGTTTTTTGTTTTGCATGAACATTCTTCATTAAGCGTTTTTATTTTGTTTCCTAAGAAACTATGTAAAATCAACTGTAATGTGAGTGTCCACACAAATTGCATGATAACTAATTGTTAAAGAACGTTAATACTAAGTATTAACCGAAACAAAATCTCATTCGCTTTGCTTCGTTGCTGCAGGCCTTGCCTGAAGCGAGATGCGCATTCTACGCGTCTCAGTTTTGATGTCAACGTTTTATTTTTCTTTTTTTAAAGTTTCTTTTCAGAAAATTTAAAACCTTACTTTAAAACGTTAAGTTAACTTTAAACCTCTTATAAAGAGAAGATAACTTATCAAAACAGCCCTTTGATGATTCTTTTTAACTGAACCCCTTGGAACTGGAGCGCATTTTAAAGATTTCTGTCTTCGCGTCAACACTTATTTATCATTAAATTGAAATTAATGTTTGTTCGTGCACTTATCATACAAACTGCGTATTTATTGACGTATATCGCGACTGTGAGCTCTACATATGCACTATTTTTTCCTATATCTTGATTGTTTTCGTTTGTCTTTAGAATATATCTTTCTTTCAAATTATTATATTCCCACTGCCAAATCGTTTTATTTGCTAAGCTTAATCATCTCTTTATAAGTAATTGGTCTATTTTATGAGTCAAACAAAATTAAGAAGTTATAACAATATATCGCCGACTATTGGCGATAATGTCTATATTGATCAATCAGCAGTGATCGTTGGCGAGATTTCTTTGGCTGATGATGTCAGTATTTGGCCTTTAGTTGCAGCAAGGGGTGATGTAAACACCATCAGTATTGGTGCACGCACGAATATTCAGGATGGTACAGTTTTACATGTAACTCGGAGAAGTAAAGGTAATCCCGACGGCAACCTGCTATCAATAGGCGAAGATGTTACTGTTGGTCATAAATGCATGTTGCATGGCTGTATTTTAGGTAGCCGTATCTTAGTCGGTATGGGGGCAATTATCATGGACGGTGTTATTGTCGAAGATGACGTATTTATTGGTGCAGGTACATTAGTGCCTCCTAACAAAATACTTAAGAGTGGTTTTCTCTATATGGGTAACCCTGCTAAACAGGCTAGACTGCTTAATGATAAAGAGACTAATTTCCTTAAAGATTCTGCTGCTAATTATGTTGCATTAAAAAATGAATACCTTGAACAAAATGAATAGTATTTAAGGTTATCTCATTTCGATATGAATAATATTACTTTCAAGCTCATTTTTTTCAAACCAAAGTTCAGCAACCTCTTCAAGATCGAATTTAGTGCAGTTATCTATAATACCTAATTGTTTTAGCTGCATTGAATGAAAATAGATAGTAATGATTTGACCTGATAATTGTGCAGTAAAACACCAAGCATCTTCTTTCTCATCAAACCTTAGATCATCGTTAAAAAGTATTGCTTGGTTCATTTTATTCCTTTACTAACGCGTCTCTTAAATTATCAATAACAGACTCTACCTCTGGTTTTACTGCACGCCATAAAGCAAAACTTTCTGCCGCTTGTCCAACAAGCATACCTAAACCATCAATTAGCTGCTTTGCACCGAGATCTTTTGCCCAATTTAAAAAAGGCGTTAGCTCTTTACCATAGACCATGTCGTAACAAACAGTTTTGGTTTTTATAAGCTCTTTTGAAATGAGTGGTAAATTGCCACTTAAACTTGCGGATGTAGCATTAATGATTAAGTCAAAATCACAATTTATCTCTTCGTAACCACTAAAGGTTAATTTTTTATCATTAAAATGCGAGCATAAGTTTTTAGCTTTACTTATTGTTCTGTTAGCAATAACCATCAAAGTAGGTTGCTGCTCAAGTAAAGGTAAAATTACCCCTTTTGCTGCCCCTCCAGCACCAAGCAATAATATCCGACTATTCTTTAAAGTAATTTGATGACGCAATAAGTCTTGGACTAACCCCAAACCGTCAGTATTATCCCCTAAAATTTTCCCGTTAATAAAACTCAAGGTATTTACCGCTCCTGCTAACCTTGCTCGGTCACTGAGCTGATCACATAAAAGTAAAGCCTGTTCTTTAAAAGGCACCGTTATGTTGGCGCCCTTACCTCCTGATCGGAAAAATTGATGAACCTTTGCGGAAAAAGCATTTATTTCGACTAACTCACTTTGATATGAAAGTTGTTGATCTGTACTTTGAGCAAATGCTTGATGAATATAAGGAGAACGAGATTGTTTAATTGGGTTACCAAAAACGCGATATTGATCCATGTGGGAAATATTAAAAAGGAGGTTTGCTGATAGACTATATGATGCAAGTGAAAATTAAAATAAAAAGCAGCAACTTTATAAGATAAGTTACTGCTTAAATATTTATGGCTCTTAATTGATTTTAGAATTTATAACCAAGCATCAATGAATAAACCATAGGATCAACATCTATTTCTGCTTTACCAATATTTTGTCCACCAACATCAAATGTTGCATCTGATTGGATATCAATATAACGAACTGAGGCATTTATATGCCATTTATCTGTTATGTGATAATCGGAACCTATTTGAGCTGAAAATCCAAAAGATCCCTCTAACTGCAAGTCAGTTAAGCCTAAGCTTTTTGGTGCTGGTTCAAACTTTTCATCAAAGAAAATTGTATAGTTTACACCTAAACCAATATAAGGCTTAAATTTTGAATCGTTATCAAAATAATACAAGGCACTTAGCGTTGGTGGTAACTGCGTTATTTTACCTAAAAGAGCTCCGTCGACACCCAAGACTGAATTTTTATCTTGAATAGTCACATCATGTGTAAAAGGTGTTGCCGCTAAAAGTTCAAATGCCCAATTACTATCATAAAAATAAACAAAATTTAAACCTAGTTGCGTATTATCATCAACGGTTAAGGTCATTGCTGAGTCTGCCCCGCGTAATAAAATGCGTGTTTTACCTGTATCGGGTACAACAGAAGTGATACCACCACGGATAACAATGTCACCCGCTTGATTTGCTAAAGCTACAGGAGTAAGCACAAGAACGCTAAGGACAGAAAGAGTAAGTATATTTTTAACCATGAGATATTCCCTTTATTTTTTGGGTTATTTAATGGCTTGATGATATACCTACACTTTCGTAGAGCATTTGATCTAACTCAACTTTTATAAGCAATATCACGAAATTTATCGAAAATGACTTATATTTATTAGAAAACCGCTACATATGTGATTTACAGCATAAAATCAGAAATTATATAGCGACTAATTATTGAATTAAAATTTTGTCTTAAACTTTAGATAACCAATCTCTAGGAACTAAATAATCCTTAAGTTTTGCTTCTTGACTATTTTCTTCCGGTTGATAGTTATACTGCCAGCGCGCAAGTGGAGGCATCGACATTAATATAGACTCAGTTCGGCCACCAGACTGTAAACCAAAAAGTGTACCGCGATCAAAAACCAAATTAAATTCAACATAACGGCCACGACGATATAGTTGAAACTGTCGTTGTTCTTCCGTGTAAGTTAAAGTTTTTCGACGATTCATAATAGGTACATAGGCATCAATAAAGCCCTGTCCAACCGCTTTGATATAATCTAAACAGGTTTCAAAATCCCACTTATTTAAATCATCAAAAAACAAACCGCCAACACCCCGAGTTTCATCTCGGTGCTTTAAATAGAAATATTCATCACACCACTTTTTGTAATCACGATACACTTCATCACCAAATGATGTACACAAATCTGCGGCCGTTTGATGCCAATGAACAACATCTTCATCAACAGGATAAAAAGGAGTTAAGTCAAACCCTCCACCAAACCACCACACCGGTTCTTCACCCTCTTTCTCAGCAATAAAAAATCGAACATTTGCATGAGAAGTGGGTATATGAGGATTTTTAGGATGTATAACTAGAGAAACACCACACGCTCGCCAGCTTCGACCAGCTAATTCAGGGCGGTGTGCTGTTGCAGATGGCGGTAATTTATTACCAGAAACTACCGAAAAATTAACGCCGCCTTGTTCTATGATCAGGCCATCAGAAATAACACGAGTTCGTCCACCACCGCCTTCAGCCCGAGTCCAATTATCTTCAATGAAAGTACCACTACCATCAGCTATTTCTAGCTCCTGACAAATTTTATCTTGTAACGACTTTAAGAAATCAATGACTTTATCAATATTGACCTGACTCATGAGCGAATTACATCTCCGGTTAAGACATCTATTATTTTAGAGGGTTGGTTATAGTCTAATGTTTGACCTTTTATAACAAAATCTAATTTATCAACTAAAAGCGGATCAAGGTCTTGCCACCGTATTGCTGGTGATTTTCCAGATAAGTTAGCACTAGTAGAGACTATAGGCTTATTTACTTGTTTGCATAAAGCGACAACATCAGGCTGAGTGGTTATACGTACTGCAATCGAATTAAATTTTCCGGTTAATAATGTAGATAATTGTTTTTTTACCGGATAAATAAGCGTGACGCCAACAGGCCAATTCAATGAGTATTTTAACCGTTTACTTTCAGGAAGTACTGTTTCATCAATATAAGATAAAAGTTGGGAATAATGCCCCGCCAGAAGAATCAAACCTTTCTCTGCTGACCTTTGCTTAATAGACAATAATTTTTGGATGGCATCATCATTATCAGGATCACACCCCAAACCAAATACAGCTTCGGTAGGATAGGCAAATACCCCTCCGTCATCAAATATTTTTTGAGGTGTAAACCTTTTCATAATTTATAAGCTAAATTAAGATAACTTAGCTTGCATTGCTTCATCTTTCGCTAATAAAGCAACAGCATTAGCTGCACGTTCTTCTTTTACTTTATCAGCAATTGATTGATCAGCGACACCTAACATTTGAGCGGCTAAGTAACCTGCATTTTTAGCCCCTGCTTTACCAATAGCAACTGTTGCAACAGGAATACCACCTGGCATCATCACTGTAGATAACAAAGCATCTTGACCTTGCAGAGGACCACAATCAACAGGTACCCCAATTACTGGACGAGTTGTCATACCAGCAACAGCACCCGCTAGATGTGCAGCCAAACCTGCCGCACAAATAAATACTTTACAACCACGCTCTTCAGCATCTTTAACATACGCTTTGGTTGCTTCTGGCGTGCGGTGTGCTGATCTCACACGAACTTCGTGAGTAATATCAAACTTCTTTAAAATATCAATGGTGGCTTGCATCACTGGTAGGTCAGAATCTGACCCCATTAAAATGGCAACAAATGTTGATGACATGACGTCTCTCTTTAAAATTATGTAAAAAAATTAAAAAGATTATACCGCTTTACGTTTATAGGTGCATTTCTTTTCTGGACATATTATGACATCACCACTGGCCATTTTTCGCTTAACTAAGATAGACCATTGACATTGAGGACATTTCTCAGCAACAGGAGGGTAATTAACGACGTATTTACACTTAGGGTAGTCATTACAGGAATAAAAAGTTTTACCGTATCTATTTGTTTTTTCTTGTAACTCACCTTTTTCACACTTCGGACATAATACATCCGCACTTTCATGATGGTGAGTATCTTCAATATGATGGCACTGTGGATAATTGGAACAACCAATAAACATACCGTAGCGACCTTGTTTTACCGCTAAGGGGGTAGAACATAGCGGACAGTGAGTGCCAGCCAATATTTTATCTTCAATACGCTCATGTTCAACAACAGGTCGTGTATATTCACATGTTGGATAAGCAGAGCAACCTAAAAAAGCGCCCGACTTACCATTCTTTATAGTAAGTTCACAGCCACATTCAGGACACACTTCATAAGCTTTTTCTAAAGCATGCTCATGGTGAGAAAATAGAGGTTTATCTGAATTTGACATAATACGTTCACCAGAATATTGATGAAGGCATTATGTCATAATTAGTAAGGTTTAAGCGAATTTAACCACACCGAACTAGTGCAATGGCCCTTCCTGCTCATCAAAGATCAAGTCTTCCATTTGCGAATACGCATTTTCTTTACCCGGTACATTAAATAGTACCATCAAGACAACCCATTTGAGGTCATCAATTGAGAAGTGTTGAGTATCAAGTTCCATTACGCGGTCAACAACCATTTCTCGAGTAGAAAAATCAAGTACATTAACTTGTTCTAAGAACATTAAAAAACCACGACATTCAACGTCAAGTAATTGCATTTCTTCTTGAGTATAAATACGAATAGAACGACTAACGGTACGTGTTAAATAAGGATAAGCTTCACTGTCTTGTAGAGCAGCTAATTTTTCCAACCATGTTAACGCTTTATAAATCTCATCTTGGTGGAAGCCTGCTCGTGTTAATTCATCAGTTAATAAATCATGATCAACCATCACTTCGGCTTCACTATGAATATAATTTTCAAATAGATACATCAATATATCAAACATAACCAGCCCCTTACATTAAGACCAAACTCACTAATTAAATTTTCTTTTTGAAACAAATAGTCAATTTAGTTTACTCTGAGATAACCACCTGGCACTGCAGATACCAGACCTCTAAGCTCTAGCATTGTTAGCCGAGTTAATACTACATCTGTGGGTAGCTTACTCCGGGAAACCACAATATCTACAGGAGTGATTTCATATCCCACACTAGCTAACAATGAATCGTTAAACAAGTCTTGATTTTGATTTTCTTCCGTATCGCCTTCTTTGTTGTTGTTTCTATTTAAGTTTAGACTAGATTTCATCGGAATATTTATTTCTTCTACTATATCGGCAACTTCTTCAACTAATTTAGCTCCTTGTTTAATTAACCAATGGCAACCTCGTGCTTGCGGATTTTTAATGCTACTAGGAATAGAAAAAACCTCCCTATTCTGTTCCATTGCACAACGAGCAGTAATTAATGAACCACTTTTAATTGTTGCTTCTACAATTAGCACACCAAGACTTAAACCACTGATAATACGATTACGCCGAGGGAAATGACCTGCCTTGGGTGGTGTTCCCGGAATAAATTCACTAACGATAAGACCATTATTAACAACAATATCTTTCGCTAAAACTCTATGCCTCGCAGGATAAACACTATCTAACCCCGTTGCTACCACCGCAATTGTTCCTCCCCGTCCATTAAGTGCGCCTTTATGAGCAGCGGCATCAATACCTAACGCCAAACCACTAGTAATTATCAGATCATGTTGAACAAGCTGATGAGCAAATTGAAAAGCGTTATCACGACCTGATGTACTTGAATTTCGACTACCAACAATCGCTATTTGTTGTTGGCCTAAGAGTTTAATATTGCCTTTAACAAACAATACTAACGGTGGGTCATATATCTCTTTTAATAAATCAGGATAATGATCGTCATCAAAGCCGACAATCTCACTTTGACACGTTAAACTTAAATTTATAATTTCTTCTACTTTCAACCAATCTGGCGATGTAATTGCCTTTTGTTGTTTTTGTGAAAGTTTATGAACTGTAAGGTTATTAGTAGATAATGAAAATAGCTGAGATAAACCCACAGCCTTTACTAATTTGATTTTTTTGTGAATAGCTAATCTTGGAACTAGCTTCAAAGCCAACCAATAATGAATATTTGAGCGCTGTGAGGAAGTACTCACTATTTCGTTTTCAGCCACTTATCTCCTCCTTAAGAAAGGGCTATCGTTAGCTCCGAAAAAATTACGGAGCAGTGATAATATCTTTTAACCTTAACGGCTTATTTGAGTGTAAGACGAGCGCCATACTCACTTTTTCATGTACTTTAAAAACCATAAGTTTACCGACAGTTTCACTAGGCATATTATAATCTGAGTTTTCACTATTAGCTAATCGATTCCAGCGCGAAGCATCACTGGTATAAACAGGACCAATACCGGTTTCAACAACCCCTGGACTTTTGCGCTTAACTGACAATACATCACCTTGATTGATTTCATCTAAAGCCCCTACGTTTATCATAACAACTTCTAATTTACCAAATTCACGCACACCACTTGATGTTTTAATAATTGCCGCCTGTTTAGACGTTATTGCTGCTTGCATTGTAAAAAATGAAGGTAATAGTTGTCCCTCATTGACAGGTAAAACAAAACTACCTGAACGAATTTCTTGTTTCGTTTCTTCAATGTAAAGTGTCGCAGGCTCGTTTAATTGATGATTTCCTGATCGTAAACCTTTGCCCGTCGCTAATAATCGGCCATAAAAACCTAAACTTTCTTGTGTAATAGGATCAAATATCTCTTCTGATTTTTGATAGAGAGCATAACTTTGTCCGATGTTAATATCGCCATTGATATAAAGCTTAAAACCATCAACACCCGATTTATAACCTTCATCATTACCAATAACATAAGGTAATGAATCAATCACCTCTCCTGAAAGAACAATATCGTATTTAATATATGGTGCAATAACATCAAGTGGTAGTGTTTTTACTGGAGCTTGATCTTTCAATTGGGTACGAACTTTAGGTGACCATTTTAATGCAGGTTTACCTTTAACCAGCATAGGGTTACCTTGCTCATCAAAAACTAAATGTAGTTCGTCGCCGGGGTAAATTAAGTGAGGATTAGCTATTTGTGGATTAATACGCCACAACTTTGGCCACAACCAAGGCTCTTTTAAAAACACTCCTGAGATATCCCAAAGAGTATCTCCTTTTTTTACCACATATGATTTAGGTGCATTATTCTTTAATGTCAGCACTTCAGCCAATAGAGTTGTCGAAAAAATAAGGCTAATAGTGAGTAATAAAAACTTTTTTAGCATGGAAAGCCGCCTATTTTCACGTATAAATTACGCATTTATCTTAAACCACTATTATTAATTTAAATTAATGGCTAAAATTGAAACATAACACTCAATGCGTATTTTCGCGAATTCTTTTGAAAAAATTATGACTATTTTAACTGTTTTACGATTTCCCGATGAAAGATTAAGAACCAAAGCACTTGCTGTAAAAAAAGTGGATGATGATGTGAAGAACATTATTAATGATATGTTTGAAACCATGTATGATGAAAATGGTGTTGGTCTTGCAGCAACTCAAGTGAATATTCATCAACAGATTGTCGTTATTGACGTTTCTGAAAATAAAGAACAACCTTATATTTTGATCAATCCAGAAATCATCAAAAAAAGTGAAGACACTTTAATAAATGAAGAAGGTTGTTTATCTGTTCCAGGCTGTTATGCAAAAGTTGACCGACACAGCAAAGTTACCGTAAAAGCGCTTGATATAAACGGTGATGAATTTACCCTAGATGGTGATGAACTATTAGGTATATGTATTCAACATGAACTTGATCATCTAAAAGGCATACTTTTTGTCGATTATCTTTCGCCTTTAAAGCGCCAAAGAATAAAAATCAAACTAGAAAAAGAAGCACGTTTAGAAAATACCAATAACTAAACAACACTATTTATACCCGTTACCATAGGAAAAAGCTTTGTCACAGCCTCTTAATATACTCTTTGCTGGTACACCTGATTTTGCAGCTCAACATTTGCAAGCATTAATTAACTCCAAACATAATATCGTCGCGGTATATTGTCCACCAGATAAACCTGCAGGGCGAGGGAAAAAGCTTACCGCATGCGCAACCAAAACATTAGCGCTACAACATAATTTAAGCGTTGAACAACCTGCAAACTTTAAAGAGCAAACAGCTCAACAAATACTCGCTGATTATAATGCTGATGTCATGGTAGTGGTTGCCTATGGATTATTATTACCACAAATCATACTTGATGCGCCGCGCTTAGGTTGTATCAATGTGCATGGTTCATTACTACCTAAATGGCGCGGCGCAGCTCCAATTCAACGCTCTCTTGAAGCTGGTGATATAGAAACAGGCGTCACCATTATGCAAATGGATAAAGGTCTTGATACAGGCGATATGATTTTAAAATCTCACTGTAAGATTACAGAACGAGATACCAGTGCATCACTTTATGAAAAACTTGCCAAACTTGGTCCTATTGCGTTACTCGATACTCTCAGCCAAATGGCAACAGGGAAATATCAACGGGAATCTCAACAAAATGAACTTTCAAGTTACGCCAAAAAATTAGATAAAGCTGAAGCAGAGCTTAACTGGCAAGAAGACGCGACTGTTTTGCATCGAAAAATTCGCGCTTATATTCCTTGGCCTGTTGCTCAATTCACTTATCGCGAAAATGAAAGCGATAAAGAACATCGTATTAGAATATGGCAAGCGAGTATTATTGAAGTTAATGATAATCAACAACCCGGTACAATTATCTCTGCAGATAAACAAGGTATTATTGTTGCTACAGGTAAAAATGCACTACGTATTGAAGTACTGCAAATACCCGGAAAAAAAGCCCTGCCAACCGCCGACATATTGAATGCTCGTGCCAGCTGGTTTGTTGTTGGGCAAATAATTAATGGTGCAAACTTAAATTTAGAGAAAAATAAATAATGGCAACAAATATTAGAGCATTGGCCGCGAAATGTATTTATGCCGTAATCGATAAAGGCCGCAGTCTTGGTGATGAATTACCAAAACAGCAAGAGAAAGTGGAAGGTAAAGATAAAGCTTTACTGCAAGAAATTTGTTATGGCGTAATACGGTATTTACCTGAACTTGAATACGAAGTTCAACAATTGATACAAAAGCCTCTAACCGGTAAGCAACGCGTTTTTCATTTTTTAATGTTAGTTGGATTATACCAAATAAAATATACCCGTATTCCTGACCACGCTGCAGTCAGTGAAACAGTTGCCGCGACAAAACCTCTTAAGAATAGCCATTTAAAGGGGCTTGTTAATGGAGTATTACGAAACTACCAACGAACAGTTGAACGTCAAAATAAAAATAATGATGACTCTGAAAAATTACCTGATGCTATAAAATTTAACCATCCTAGTTGGTTTATAAAAAAAATAAAAATTGCTTACCCAGAGCAATGGCAAAATATATTAACAGCCAATCAAGATAAACCGCCAATGTGGTTGCGAGTAAATCAACAACATCATACGGTTGAACAATACATTGCATTGTTAGATGAAGTGGATATTCAACATGAATACATTGACCCATTATCTAAGGCCATTAAATTAAAACAAGCAGTTGATGTGAATAAACTGCCTAATTTTGCAGAAGGTCATGTATCAATTCAAGATGGTGCCGCCCAACAAGCAGCAAGACTATTAGATTGTCAGCCAAATGATAGAGTTTTAGATTGCTGTGCGGCGCCAGGTGGAAAAACATGTCACATGTTAGAGCTTACTCCTCAAATCGAAAGTATGTTAGCTCTCGATGTTGATGAAAACCGTTTAATACGTGTGCAAGATAACTTATCTCGCTTAAAACTAACGGCAAAAATAGTAACCGCTGATGCTGCAACAAATGAATGGTGGGATGGTCAGTTATTTGATCGAATATTACTTGATGCACCTTGTTCAGGAACAGGAGTTATTCGACGACACCCGGATATTAAATGGTTACGCAAAGCTAGCGATATTGAGCAATTAACCTTGTTACAAGAAAAAATACTCAAAAACATATGGTCTTTACTGAAACCGGGTGGTACTTTGCTTTATGCGACTTGCAGTATATTACCTGAAGAAAATAACAAGCAAGTTCAGCACTTTATTGAAAATAATAACGATGCTTTATTAATATCTATTACAGAAAACAAAACTGATATTGGTTGGCAAATATTACCAAACGAACATTCAATGGACGGTTTTTACTACGCTAAATTGGTAAAAAAAGAAATATAAAATGAAAATAGTTATCATTGGTGCAGGACAAGTAGGCGGAACTTTAGCTGAGAATTTAGTTAGAGAAGAAAATGAAATCACACTGATAGATACCAACAGTGAAATCTTAAGAGAGTTACAAGATAAGATGGACTTGCAAGTTGTAGTTGGTCACGGCTCTCATCCCGATGTTTTAATTCAAGCTGGCATTGAAGATGCGGATCTGGTTATTGCCGTAACAAGTGACGATGCTACCAATATGATTGCCTGTCAGATTTGTTACTCTCTTTTTCATACTACCACTAAAATTGCCCGTATTCGTTCAGCAAAAATTCTGAAGTACCAAGAAGAACTATTTCAAAATAAAAACATCCCTGTTGACCATGTTATCGCTCCAGAACAGCTGGTAACTCGAGATATAGCCCGTCTAATTGACTACCCTGGTGCACTACAAGTACTAGAGTTTGCTAAAGGAAAAGTCAGTTTAGTTGCCGTAAAAGCTTATTATGGTGGCTTATTGGTTGGTCACGCTTTATCAACGTTAAAAGAACATATTCCTAATATTGATACCCGTGTTGCCGCCATTTATCGTAATGGCAAACCTATTCGTCCATTAGGCACAACAATTATTGAAGCTGACGACGAAGTGTTTTTTATTGCCGCCAGCATCCATATTCGTACAGTAATGAACGAACTGCAAAAATTAGAGCAGCCCTATAAACGTATAATGATTGCTGGCGGTGGCAATATAGGTGCAGGTCTTGCAAGAATACTTGAAAAAAATCATGAAGTTAAACTAATAGAGCGTTCACCAAAACGCGCCGAATATTTAGCTGAAGAACTAAACGATACGTTAGTATTTACCGGAGATTCATCTGATCAAGAATTATTACTTGAAGAGCACATAGATCATTTTGATGTATTTATTGCCGTAACTAATGATGACGAAGCCAATATAATGTCTTCTTTATTGGCGAAACGCCTTGGTGTTCGTAAAGCTATGGTGCTTATTCAACGTAGTGCTTATATTGATTTAGTGCATGGGAGCGACATAGATATTGCGGTATCTCCACAACATGCAACAATTTCGGCGTTATTAACCCATGTCAGAAAAGGCAATATTGATAATGTTTACAGTCTACGTGGCGGCGCCGCTGAAGCGATTGAAATTGCAGCACAAGGTGATGAAAATTCATCGAAAGTTGTTGGTCGCACTATTCAACAAATAAAATTGCCACCCGGTGTCAGCATCGGCGCAATTGTCCGCAACGAAGAAGTAATTATCGCGCATTCGAATACTAAAATACTCACCAATGACCATGTCATTATCTTTCTAGTTAATAAGCGCTACATTTCAGATGTTGAATCTTTATTTCAACTTGATGCCCTGAGTTTTTTTTAGAACATTAAATTTATATGTTTAAGAACGCCAAAAGGCTGGTGTGAATAAAACTAATAAGGTGAATATTTCTAGCCGACCAAATAACATCGCAACAATTAACACCCATTTACTAAAATCATTAATACTCGAAAAATTTGCCGCAACCTCACCCAGTCCGGGTCCTAAGTTATTTAAACATGCGGCAACAGCTGTGAACGCTGAAATATCATCCATGCCAGCAGCAAGTAGTAGCAACATACAAATAATGAATACTGCAGCATACGCCGAAAAGAAGCCCCAAATGGCCTCTACAACTCGATTAGGCAGCGCCTTGTTACCTAACTTAATACTAAATATTGCCCGTGGGTGAACTAGCTTATTAAGTTCTCTTAAGCCTTGTAAATACAACAATAAAACACGAACAACCTTCATACCACCGCCAGTGCTCCCTGCACAGCCACCAATAAAACTAGAAAAAATCAATAGAATTGGCAGCAATGTTGGCCATTCAGAGAATGACGTTGTCGAAAAACCCGCTGTGGTGCTAATAGATACCGCCTGAAACAAGGCATGATTAAAGGTATCAAAGCCATCAGAGAATGTTCCAGTTGATAATAGAACAAAAAAACAAATCAAAACAATCACCAACTGTATTGATAAAAACACTTTGAACTCAGGGTCATAAAAGTAATTTTTTAGTGAACGACTATGAAGCACAGCAAAATGTAGCGCAAAATTAACGCCGGCAATAAGTAAGAAGATCACACAAACAAAATTTATCAGCGGACTATCAAAATAGCCCATACTTAAATCATGTGTAGAAAAGCCACCAATCGCTATAGTTGAAAAAGCATGACATATCGCATCAAAAAATGACATTCCTGCCAACCAATACGATAAAGTACAAGCTATTGTTAAACCAAGATATATATACCAAAGATGTTTAGCTGTATCGGCAATACGAGGTGTCATTTTAGAATCTTTAACTGGCCCTGGAGTTTCTGCTCGATATAACTGCATACCACCAACTCCCAGCATCGGTAATACAGCTACAGCAAGTACAATGATTCCCATACCACCAAGCCATTGGAGCTGTTGACGATAAAATAATAGTGCGTGGGGAAGACCATCTATTTTGGTCAGTATTGTTGCGCCCGTGGTGGTGAGTCCGGAGAAAGACTCAAAAAATGCATCTGCAACGGATAGATTGGGTTCGTTGAGTAAAAGTAAGGGAATAGCTGAGAAGCTCGCTAATACAATCCAGAATAAAACAACAATCAAAAAGCCTTCGCGAGGACGTAAATCTCCTTTAAAGTCTCTATTAGGATACCAAGATAAAAGACCAACCACTAAACAAAAGACAAAAGCCATTAAGAAAGAAACACCACCACCATCTCGATAAAGCAGAGAGATAAAAGCAGGTGGCAGCATAGTTACACTTAAAATTGCAACTAATAAACCTAATATTCGGATGATGTTTTTATATTGCACGTTGTTATTTTATCTTTATTTCTCTAACAAAAAAGTACTGAAATACATTCCAGTTTTCTTATGTAGATGTAGCATTTTTTAATTTCAGCTTTCCAGCTGACAATGTTTGTAATTGTTGGTGGATATTATCAATTTGCTCTTCAGGCAAAGACAATGATAAAAAGACATTATCGGTAAAGTCTTGGCTCATAACCTTACCACCAACCTGTTCAAGTAAGTGCAGAACATCATTTACCTGTGTATATTGACACGCTAACGTTTTGTGCACCATAGGTATTTTAAGTTTAGCTTGCAATAAGGTTAATGCTTGTCGAACACTAGCACCATATGCTCGTTGTAAGCCACCCGTACCTAATTTTGTACCGCCAAAATAACGTACAACAACGGCACATATTTCACCAACGTTTCCCCCTTGCAATGAAACAAGCATAGGTCGCCCTGCTGTTCCCGAAGGTTCACCATCATCAGAAAATCCATAACCTTGGCTATCCTTTGCTCGACCTGACAGATACGCATAACAATGGTGTGACGCTTGTGGATGAAGCTTTTGTAACTCTTTAACAAATAATTTAGCTTCATCTGTTGAGATGCAGGGTCTTAAATGACAAATAAAACGGCTACGACTAACGATAATTTCTTCTATAACTTCATTAGCCGCAATAGGATAAGGTTTTGACATAACGGTAGAAGTACTAACTCACTTAACCCTGTTCTAATTCACGAGTCATATTTTCATTATGTGATTGATGAACAATAATATTATCCTCAATACGAATGCCACCAAATGGACGCATTTCATCAACTTGTTGCCAATTAACCATAGTGCTATGTTTTGATGTCTTAAGTTTTGTTAATAGTGAATCAATAAAATACAAACCGGGCTCAATAGTGAAGACTTGATTAGCTTCTACTATGCGAGAGGTTCTTAAAAAGGGATGTTCGTCAGGTGTATTGACATGTGAGCCTCTTTCATCAGCCATAAAACCACCAACATCATGAGTCTGTAAACCTAAATGATGCCCTAAACCATGAGGGAAGAACGTAGAAATAATACCAGATTCAACTGCCACATCCGCATCAACGTTAATAAAGTCGAATTCACGTAAAACATGACCAATATCACGATACGTTTTAATATGTAGATCAACGTAACTAACACCGGGCTTTAAACAATCAACAGCATTAAGCATCAGCTGGTCCATACGGGTAATAAGCTCAGAAAATTTATCGCGTTTAAATGAATAGGTACGGGTAATATCTGAAGCATAACCATGATAATTTGCACCCGCATCAATTAAAAAGGAACGATGAGCCTGTGGTACTCCCCGATCTAATGCGGTGTAATGTAAAATAGAGGCATTTTCATTTAAGGCAACAATATTACCATAAGGAGTTTCATTGTTAGTGAGCTGAGTGGCTTTAAGGTATGTCTGTTGAATATCGTACTCTGAACTGCCTTGTAAAAAAGCCAACTTAGCTGCTTTATGACCAGCAACAGCAATTGCATTAGATTTACGCATACACTCATGCTCATAAGGTGTTTTATAGGCACGATGATAATGCAAAAAGTTTAAGGTAGGCTCAGGATTAATATTATCGAAACCTAAAGCTCGCGCAACTTCAATGTGACCACCAATATAAGCATAACTTTGTTTATCATATGGTAATAACTTATCAACATCAGCTGCATTAGTTAGAATTTTTATATCGAAAAATTCATTCCAATAACTATCTGTTAATTCAATGACCTTATGCCAAAAATCAACTGGTTGATAATAAATGAGTGTTGGTTTATCCGTACCATTAATAATTAACCAGCTATTAGGTACATCAACCAAGGGCAACCATACTTTAAAATGAGGGTTTACTTTAAAAGGGTAACCGTAATCATCAAGAAAGACTTTTATTTCCTGACCAGAATGAATAACTAAACCTTGTAAATTTTCTCGAGATAACGCAGTTTTAGCTCGTTGTTGTAGCTCTGCAACATGCGCAGGATATAGTGTCGATAATTTATTCATTTGACCACCCTTCTGAAATTTTTCATTTATCATACCATATAGCCAATGACTAATTGACTATATCCATAGTAACCAATTCATCAAATAACGAACCACTTTGCCCTACTCTAACCTGATAAATTTGCTGATAAGCTAAAACACTTTTTACATAGTCACGAGTTTCTTTGTAGGGAATTGTTTCGATCCACATATCGGCAGGAATTGACGGTATATTTTTAAGCCAGCTTTTTACTCGATATGGACCAGCATTATAAGAAGCGGTTGCCAAAACTCTATTACCATTATTCCTATCAAGTAATTTACGCAAGTATTTGGTACCCAACTTAATATTATTACGCGCATTTAATAAGTATTTTTTAGAAACAGAGCGACGAATTAGGTGCTTAGCTGTACCTGGCATAATCTGCATTAGCCCTTTTGCCCCTACAGCAGAGTGTGCGTCGGGCATAAATGAGCTTTCTCGGCGAGCAATAGCAAATGCCCACGCAGGGTTAATTTTATTTTTATCTGAATGACGTATGATTTCATCATCAAAAGCTAAAGGAAAACGCAAATTTACATCATTCAGGTAACCTACCTTTGAAAGCGTAAAAATTGCCCGGTCATACCATTGCGCCTCATTAGCAACTTTAGCCGCGATGAGTTTTTGTTTATCGTTTAAATGAGTCAACCAATAATTCCACTCTTTACGTGCTTGGGTATAACGACCTAAATAGAAAAATTCGAAAGCACGTTTAGCTGCCGCATGAGAAAATACTTGTGTTTTTTCTTGTTTAGTAAACTCTAGCGGCTGATCTTGCAAGTTAAATGGTATGCCCAAATAGCTCGACGCTAAGAAACCATAATAGTGACGCTGCGTAGCCACTTCAGTTAAAAGTGATTGCCCTGCCTCTTTATTACCGGTTTCAATAAGACTACGACCATACCAATAACGCCACAGTAATTTACTTTGATTAGCTTTAGGTAAGCTATCCAATTCAGCAATTATTGCTGACCAATCTTGTGATCTAAGTGCATCAGCTATACGCCACTGAATTAAGCCATCATCAAGTAACCTTGCTTCAACCTTATGTAGCCACTTTTGTGCATCTTTATGATGTTTGCTTGCCAGTGCCAAAGCGAATTTTTGAGTGATAAGCTGTTGCTGCTGCTCAGTAAAAGTAAATACTGATACCGCTTTGTCATATACTTTCAGCGCACTTTTGGGGTTACGCCAAATTAAACGCTTAATGCCATAACTAAAAATTTCAGCTTCCGCAGCCGATTTATTTCTAAATCGCTTTAAACGAGTAATATAGGCAGGGTCTCGTCTTACTTTATGCCAAAGGCTGGCAAGATATTGTTGGCTTTTAGGGAGCAGTTTAGTTAGATAGGGGATCAAAGTATGTTTACCGCCTATTGCAGCTAACTTAATACGTCGCCAAATAATGCTCTCAGTTCTATACCCTGCTTGTTGCCATTTTTTGAAAAGTGGATCACATACCTTAGGTTGAGACTTTCCTACTAACCATAAGGATGTGACTTTAGGGAGAATATCTTTTTCTAACGCTCCCTTATTTAATTTATAACGATAGTAATAACAAGTCATAGCAACATTTGCTACGGGTTTATAACTCTCTATAAATAAGGTTTGGCGATTACGTTTAGCTAAATACTTTAACCACTTTTTTCTTAGCGGGCGCTCTAGCGGAGAACCTTGGTATTTATCCAGAAACTTTAAAATTTCAGACGACTTTGCCAAAGTAATATTATGCATGAGCCTTTTTTGATCTAAATAGGGCTGTAGTGGGTAGTCGTTAAGTTGCTGATAAAGCCTTTTATATTGATTTGAGTCTGATTTCCATACTTGTTTATCCGCTGATAAATATAACTTCCGTTGCTTATCACCAGCATCCCCATAAGCAATAAAGCTCAAAGTCCAAAATATAATTAAAAATTTCATCCGTAATAACGTCATGTTTTAACAATTCAACTTAAATAGACCTGCTTATCCCATTGATTATTCCTGCATACACCATGACAAAGCAAGTTAATATTGTTAAATAATTTGTACTGGGCGAAAATAATGATATAACCAGTATTATTTGCTATCAACTTAATTACTCAAAACATTTATGCCCTACTTACTGTTATTATTTTTATTCTTGCCGCTTTTTGTAAAAGCCAATAACCATGCATTGATGCCTTTGATATCCTTTCATTTAGAACAAAAATCATTACCCGGCTACGGATTAAACTATCGGTATCAATATAATGAGTCTTTTGAATTTGATCTCGGAATAATACAAAGTGGTGATTTAGAGATTTTACAAGAAAAAACAAAACTATCAGGTCATTATACGTCAATATTATTTGGCACTAATTTTTTAAAACACTATAACAATGACTTAACTATAAAAGCAGGTCTCGGGCTTACTTATACTACCGCAAGTAGTAATCACCAACTGATCAAAAACAATCAAGCTGCACCCTATATAAAGCTCTCTGCCAAATATAGAATTGGCCCCAATTTAAATATTGAATTAGGACAAACGACACAGTTTAATTCAAATCAAATATCCACTAATCATAATGTCTTTTTGGGAATCGCTTGGTCATTTGGTGCAACTAAGTCTTATCAATTTAGTAAACAAAAAACCATAATACCCGATGACCCAAAACAAAAAATTGTTAAGACTGAAAAAGTGACACTGCTTGCTACTGTAGAGAAAAAGCAGGCTTCTATTATCAATTTATCAACATTAAACACTGTTGATACTCAATGGTATATTCAATTAGCTGCTTACCAAAATATTGATAACGCAAATCAAAAATTACTCTTCTTACAGCAATTATTTGATAGTGAAAATTTTAAAGTTCAACTTAGAATCGTCAATATTAATGATATTAATAAGCTGATTATCGTAAAAGCATTTACCGATAAATCTAATGCTCGAGCTTTCGCTAAAAAAATTAACACCTTATTCTCTATCGAAGCATTTATTACAACTTTAACGAAACCTGAGCCGATTAAGGATTGATAAAGTTTTACCAACCATTACACTAACCATAATTTTGCTATAAACGACGAGCTTATAGAGTGACAATTTTTGAATCTGCAAATCACACGTTAGATACCACTGGCTTACGTTGCCCAGAACCCGTGATGATGGTTAGAAAAAACATCAGAAAAATTAATATTGGAGAGACTTTACTTGTGCAAGCAGACGATCCTTCAACAGCACGCGACATCCCCAGCTTTTGCCGCTTTATGGAACATGAACTTATTGCTCAACAAGTTAATGATAAACCATACTTATATTTGATCAAAAAAAAGGGAAGCTAAATGCTTCCCTTTCCATAGATCTTTATTAAACAAACAGCTTAATACTGCAACAACGAAATATCAGCAATAGCAAAGAAGCTATTACGAATATCATTAAGCAGGGTCAAACGATTGATTTTAACTGCTTCATCGTCAGCCATCACCATCACACTATCAAAGAAAGCATCAATAGGTTCTCGCAGTAATGCTAAGGCTGTTAGTGCCTCTTGATAGCTTTTTGAAGCCATTAATGGCTTAACGTCATTAAATATTTGTTGATACTTTTCAGCTAAAATAATCTCTGCTTGCTCCGTTGTCAAATTCGTTTTGACAGATTCATACAAGGTGCCATCAAATTTAGCGAGAATATTACCAACACGTTTATTTGCAGCTGCTAAATTCTGGGCTTCTGTTAAGCCTTTAAAGTAACTGACTGCTTTAATACGCTTATCAAAATCAAGTGGTTCCATAGGCGATTTTGCTAAAACGGCTTGAATAACATCCACTGAAATATTTTTTTCTTGATAGTAGGCACGATATCGACCTAGTACAAATTCAATTACTTGCTCTAATACTTTTTCATTTGTTAATTTGTCACCATAAAGTTCAGTGCTCTTCATTAACAAATCTTTTATATCTAGGTTTAGTTCTTTCTCAATGATTATACGTATCAAACCTATAGCTGCACGACGCAATGCAAACGGGTCTTTATCACCTTTGGGTTGTTGATTAATACCAAAAATTCCAACTAAAGTATCAATTTTGTCAGCTATAGCAACTGCACAACCAATATTTCCTTCCGGCAATTTATCACCTGAGAATCGTGGACGATATTGATCTTCAAGCGCTTGTGCAACATCATGTTCTTCACCGTCATGAAGTGCATAGTATTTTCCCATAATGCCTTGCACTTGCGGAAACTCTAAAACCATATCAGTCATTAAATCAGTTTTACTCAGTAAACCTGCTCTACTTGCACTAACTGGGTTTTCACCAATTTCATTGGCAATAAATTCACTTAATGCAGCAATACGCTCTGATTTATCTTTAAGTGTACCTAATTGCTTTTGAAACAATACCGACTCTAAACTTGACAACCTTTGCTCAAGCGATTGTTTTCTATCTGTTTTATAGAAGAACTCTGCATCTGCAAGACGAGGGCGAATAACCTTTTCATTACCAAAAATGACCTGTTGTGGATCTTTGCTTTCTATATTTGCCACAAAAATGAACTTGTTGAGTAATTTACCATTGTTGTCATTCACTGGAAAATATTTTTGGTGATCTTTCATTGAGTATATCAATGGTTCAGGAGGTATATTTAAAAACGATTCATCAAAGCTACCGACTAAGGTTACCGGCCATTCCACTAGTGCTGTGACTTCGTTTAGTAATTCTTCATCAAGCAATGCATTACCTGAAATTGAATCAGCAGCATCTTTAATTTGTTTTAAAATTTTTGCTTGGCGTTTGTCAAAATCAACCATTACATGTGCTTCATGCAAAATTTCTTCGTAGTTATCAGCATGATTAATAGTCACTAAACCATGATGATGAAACCTGTGTCCTGTAACAACATTACTTGAACTAACACCTAAAGTCTCACCTGCAATGATCGTATCACCATATAATAAAACTAAAGTATGAACTGGACGAATAAACTGTATACGTTCATTACCCCAACGCATAGGTTTAGGAATAGGCAACTTACCTAAAGCAAAGTTAACCATCGCAGGTAGCAACTCAGCAATAGTTTTACCTTCATGAGTAGCTCTATGTAATAACCATTCACCTTTATCTGTTACCAATCGCTCTGCTTGTTCAATACTAATACCATTTGCACGCGCCCATCCTTGAGCAGCCTTACTCGCATTACCGTCACTATCAAAGGCAACATTAATGGCAGGACCACGTTTCTCTATTTGTTTATCTGCTTGCTTATCGACTAAGCCGATAACTTTTATTGCTAAACGTCTTGGCGTAGCAAACCATTTAATATCTTCATAAGCTAAATCAGCTTTATCAAGTTGAGTTTTTATTTGTTCAAAAAAAGTGGTTGCTAAGGTCTTTAATGACTTCGGCGGTAACTCTTCTGTTCCTAATTCAATAAGCAGAGTTTCAGTAGCCATTAAGATTCTCCTTCAGGTGTATTGATTTTATTTTCATTGTTTTTACACAGTGGAAAACCTAATGCTTTACGTGCTTCATAATAAGATTCTGCACATGCTTTTGATAATGCACGTACGCGTAAGATATAACGTTGTCTTTCAGTTACCGAAATGGCATGCCTAGCATCCAATAAATTAAATGCATGAGATGCTTTTATCACTTGTTCGTATGCAGGCAATGGTAAACCTGCTTCGATAAGCTTCTGACTATCTAATTCACATTGATCAAACTGTTTAAATAAAGCTTCAACATCAGCGTGTTCAAAATTATAAGTTGATTGTTCAACTTCATTTTGATGAAAAACATCTCCATATAAAACTTTGCCCATCGGGCCGTCAGCCCATACAAGATCATAAATACTATCGACGTTCTGAATATACATAGCTAAACGTTCAAGGCCATAAGTTATCTCACCTGTAACAGGCGCACACTCAATACCCCCTACTTGTTGAAAATAGGTAAACTGGCTTACTTCCATACCATTTAACCAGATCTCCCAACCTAGACCCCAAGCACCCAATGTAGGTGATTCCCAATTATCTTCAACAAAACGAATATCATGAACAAGTGGATCAATACCCATTTCTTTCAATGAGTTAAGATATAATTCTTGAATGTTTTTTGGTGATGGTTTTAGCATTACTTGAAATTGATAATAATGCTGTAAGCGATTCGGATTTTCACCATATCGACCATCTGTAGGTCGTCGACATGGTTGTACATAAGCACTACTCATTGGCTCAGGTCCTATAGATCGTAAAAACGTCATAGGATGGAATGTTCCAGCACCCACTTCTAAATCTAAAGGTTGAACAATGACACAACCTTGACGGGACCAGTAATCTTGAAGCTGTAAAATCAGCCCCTGAAAAGTTTTGATATTAAAGGTACTCATGAAAATCCGAATTATTAATATGAATGATAAAATGACTCTTGCTAGTATAACCGCTGTCTGTTTATTAGCCTAGAGTGTATATACAAAATCGAGTATTTACTCAACTCAAAGTTTAGTCAAAAATGCCCAGATTTGATGTCCGGGCATTATTTTATTTAGTCTTAAAAATTTAAATACTATATATCTAAATTTGCGACTTTAAGGCAGTTTTCCTCAATGAAATGTTTTCTTGGTTCAACATGATCACCCATTAACGTAGTAAACAACTGATCTGCAGCAATAGCATCTTCAATAGTGACTTGTAACATTCTACGTGTCTCAGGATCCATGGTTGTTTCCCATAACTGATCCGGGTTCATCTCACCTAATCCTTTATAGCGCTGAATATATTGCCCTCTTTTAGATTCCGCCATTAACCAACTAAGCGCTTCTTCAAAAGTAGTGACTTCTTTTATTTTCTCACCACGTTTAACATAGCCACCTTCTTCAATTAGGCCATTAATTGCTTTATTAAGTTCATTGATAGAAGCAAACTCTTTTGACTCGATAAATTCATAACTAAAATTGTAAACATGATCAATACCATGTTGGCGAACATTAAAACTAGGAAAATAAATATTTCGTTCTTGATCTTTTTTCACTTCAACCGTGTAGATAGAGCCATTGCCGTCTTGCTCATCTAATTGTTTCATTAAGTTGTCAGCCCACGCTTTAACTTTACTTTCATCAGAAAAATCATCTTTTGAAATTTCTGTACTGTAGATCATTTTCTCTAAAATATCAGCTGGAATTTGTCTGGATATTCTTTTTATCGTATCCATAGTTTTACGATACTGATTCACTAAATTTTCTAGTGCCAATCCTGTTATTGCCGGTGCTGATTCATTAACATAAATTTCAGCATTTTCTAAAGCTAATGTTGTTAGATATTCCGTTAATCCTGGATCATCTTTTATATAGCGTTCTTGTTTACCTTTCTTAACTTTATATAGAGGAGGTTGAGCAATAAAGATATGACCACGCTCCATTATCTCTGGCATCTGACGATAAAAGAAGGTTAATAGTAAAGTACGGATGTGCGAACCATCGACATCAGCATCAGTCATGATGATGATACTGTGATAACGCAATTTCTCTGGATTATATTCTTCACGGCCAATACCACAACCTAAAGCAGTAATTAGGGTACCTACTTCTTGAGAAGAAATCATTTTATCAAAACGTGCTTTTTCAACGTTAAGAATTTTTCCTTTAAGTGGTAATATCGCTTGGTTTCTACGATTTCTTCCCTGCTTGGCTGAACCGCCAGCAGAGTCTCCTTCCACAATATATAGTTCTGAAAGTGCAGGATCTTTTTCCTGACAATCCGCAAGCTTACCTGGAAGACCTGCAATATCTAAAGCACCTTTACGGCGAGTCATTTCTCGTGCTTTACGTGCAGCTTCACGCGCTCTTGCTGCATCAATGATTTTCATAATAATAGTACGGGCAATTGATGGTTTTTCTAATAAATACTCACCCAGTTTTTCACCCATCGCTTGTTCAACAGCTGTTTTTACTTCTGATGAGACAAGTTTATCTTTAGTTTGTGATGAAAATTTTGGATCAGGAACTTTAACAGATATAACCGCAGTTAAACCTTCTCGAGCGTCATCACCCGATGCATTGGTTTCGGTAACT
This sequence comes from Colwellia sp., assembly GCA_013215655.1. Taxonomy (GTDB): domain Bacteria; phylum Pseudomonadota; class Gammaproteobacteria; order Enterobacterales; family Alteromonadaceae; genus Colwellia_A. The sequence goes on along the minus strand of JABSOX010000024.1, from coordinate 44,989 downwards.
CCGCCTTTCTTAGTCTTGTTCAGTCCTTCTTTTGTCATGTAACTATTTAACGTACGGGTAAGAGCGGTACGAAATCCACTTAAATGAGCACCACCGTCACGCTGGGGAATGTTATTGGTAAAACAATGAATGCTTTCTTGGAAGCCATCATTCCATTGCATTGCTACTTCTACCACTATGCCATCGTCACGTGCTAAATCGAAGTAAAATATTTCTTCATTAACAGGTGTTTTATTAGTATTTAAATATTCTACAAAAGCTTGTATACCACCTTCATAACAAAAATGTTCTTCACGACCATCCCGTTCATCTAGTAATGTTATAGACACACCTGAATTTAGGAAAGATAATTCACGAATACGTTTTACCAGTAAATCATAATGAAAAAGCACATTTGAAAAAGTATCTGTACTAGGCCAAAAACGTACTTCTGTACCCGTTTTGTCACTTTCACCAACAACAGCTAAAGGCGCTTCTGCTACACCAACATGATAAAATTGTTCAAACAATTTACCTTGTCTTCGAATGTTCAATTGTAATTTGCTACTTAAAGCATTTACCACTGAAATACCAACGCCATGTAAACCACCGGAAACTTTATAACCTGAATCTTCACCACCAAATTTACCTCCGGCATGAAGTACAGTCATAATAACTTCTGCTGCAGATATACCTTCTTCAGGATGAATATCTGTAGGTATGCCACGACCGTCATCTTTAACAGATACAGAGCCATCTATATGGATTTTGACAATAATTTCATTACAATGACCTGCTAAAGCTTCATCGATAGAGTTATCCAAAACTTCAAAAACCATATGGTGCAATCCTGAACCATCATCAGTATCGCCTATATACATACCTGGTCTTTTACGTACTGCATCGAGTCCTTTTAGAACTTTGATACTATCCGATCCGTATTCATTTTCTACTGTCATAGCTATTAACCTACTTTTTCTTTCATTACAGATATTACGCCATGTTTCACGTGAAACATTTTATATTCGTTATTACTAGGAACTAAAGGTTGAACTGCAACCTCATCAATTGCGGTAATAATTACCTGACAATTTAACATTTCTATAGATTTTTGTAACTTAGTCCGAGAATTAAAGTCCAACTCAGCACCTACATCATCTATTAGTAAAATTGGCTTTAATCGCTTAACTTTTTCTATCAACTTTGCTTGAGCAAAAGTTAACGCGATTAAAAACAACTTTTGTTGTCCTCGTGATAATTGAGATTCTATTGGACGTCTATTTAGTACAAATCTTATATCAAACTTATGTGTTCCACTAATTGTATACCCAAGCACCCTTTCTCTATCTATATTGGTCTTAATAACATCAGACAAATTTGATTCTTGACGCCACCCTCGTAAATACTGCACTTTGATTTGGGAATAAATTTCTGGTAAAAGAACTTTAGTCCATTGCACTAGTTCAAGAGAAAACAGATCAAAATATTTTTTTCTATATTCAGAAACTATATCTGAATGTTGGCAAAAGATCTCAGTCCAATAATTTAGTGTTTTATCATCAGCATGATTTTTCAAGCACGCATTTCTCTGTTTTAGTACTCTATTAAACTCAGACCATGATTTAGAAAATCTATGTTCCACGTGAAACAATCCTAAATCAACAAAACGTCTACGTTCTTTAGGTCCACCAAAAAACAACCTAAAACTCTCTGGTGTTATTACTTGTATCGCAATATTTTTGGCTAGCTCAGATAAACGCGTACTACGTTCCCCATTAATCTTAACTATCGTTTGATTAGAACTAAAATCTTTACTAATTCCAAACAGACAATTTTCAATATCTTTTATACTTAGAACAAAATTTTCTTGATCATGAACAACCAAGTTATCAATCTTGTTTGTTCTAAAAGATTTACCATGACCAACAAAAAACAATGCTTCTAATAAACTACTTTTACCACTACCATTTTCACCAATGATGAAGTTACATTCAGGATGAAAACTAATTGAACCGTTATTAATATTTCTAAAATTACTAGTAACTAATTTTGCAACACTCATTATAGTCGCATTGGCATTACTACATATATAGCTTCACTAGAGTCACAACCTTCAATTACAACACTACTGTTAGCATCAGCAAGAGTGAACTTAACTCTACTATCTTTGATTGCATTTAATACATCAAGTACATAACTAACGTTAAAGCCAACTTCTACTTCATCATAGGGAAAATCGATTTCAATAACTTCTTCTGCTTGTTCTTGCTCAGGATTATTAGCTGTTATTTTCAATTCTGTATTTGAAAAATTTAGTCTTACACCCTTAAATTTCTCATTAGATAAAATAGACGCTCGAGATAAAACTTGGCGCATTTGATCTTTATCAGTTTCCAAAATTTTATCACCATTTCTTGGTAATACTCTTCTATAGTCAGGAAAACGACCGTCAACTAATTTACTAGTAAAAGAATAACCCGTATCTATGATTCTTACATGGTTAGATCCTAGAAAAACTTGTATTTCTTCATCCACAGGATCCAACAAGCGAATAATCTCGAGAATACCTTTACGCGGAATAATGACTTGTCGAGTAGGAAGATCTAATGATTGATTAGATATTTTACAAATAGCTAATCGATGACCATCTGTTGCAACAGAACGAATTTCATTTCCTTCAGTTTCAATAGACATACCATTCAAATAATATCTAACATCTTGATTTGCCATAGAAAAATGAGTACTTTCAATAAGGCGAAGTAATTCGGATTTTTGCAATTTAAATTCCACATCACCTTTCCATTCTTCGATGTTAGGAAAGTCTTCAGCAGATAATGTTGATAAAGAATACTTACTTCTACCGGTACTAATTTTTATAACATCACCCGTTGTTTCAAAAGAAAGTACCGAATCATCAGGTAAGCTTTTACAAATATCTAAAAGCTTTCTAGCAGGTATAGTTACTTTTCCATCATCGCCTTGATTATCAATAATAGCGTATGAAACCATTTCTAGTTCTAAATCAGTAGCTGTTAATGTAAGTGATTGACCACTAACCTCAAATAAGACATTACTTAAAATGGGTAAAGTACTTTTTCTTTCAACAGCACCCGAAACCAATAATAATGGTTTTAAAAGTAATTCCCTGTTTAATGAAAACTTCATTTTTATACCTACAAATATTAGACTATGTTATTTATGATGAAAGAGTTCTAATTAGATTAGAATAATCTTCTTTAATGTCATGAGTTTCCTCACGTAACGTTTTAATTTTACGGCAAGCATGCAATACAGTTGTATGGTCTCTACCACCAAATGCATCTCCAATTTCAGGCAAACTATGATTAGTTAATTCTTTAGATAATGCCATTGCAATTTGTCTAGGTCTAGCAACAGATCTATTTCTTCGTTTAGATAATAGATCTGCCACTTTAATTTTATAATACTCGGCCACAGTACGTTGAATATTATCTATAGTGACGAGTTTGTCTTGTAGTGCAAGTAAATCACGTAATGCCTCGCGAACAAAATCAATCGTTATTGCCCTGCCCGTGAAATTGGCATTAGCAATTACTCGATTAAGAGCCCCTTCAAGTTCACGAACGTTAGAACGAAGTCGTTTAGCTATAAAAAAAGCAACTTCATCAGCAAGATTAATATGACTTTCTTCTGCCTTGCGTTTTAAAATAGCTACACGTGTTTCTAACTCAGGTGGCTCAATTGCAATAGTTAAGCCCCAACCGAAACGAGATTTAAGTCGATCTTCAACATCAACCTCTTTTGGATAACGGTCACTTGTTAATATAATCTGTTGATTACCTTCAAGTAAGGCATTAAAGGTATGGAAGAACTCTTCTTGTGTTCTATCTTTACCAGCAAAAAATTGAATATCATCAATTAATAATGCATCTACACTTCGATAATATTGCTTAAATTTTTCCATTGCATTATTTTGTAATGCTCGCACCATATCTTGCACGAATCGTTCAGAATGCATATAGGCAATTTTTGCATTGGGGTTTTTTAATAATATGCCATTACCAACAGCGTGCAATAAATGTGTCTTACCAAGTCCCGTTCCACCATAAATAAAGAGCGGGTTATATGCCGAACCTGGATTATCAGCAACTTGAGAGGCCGCAGCTCTAGCTAATTGATTAGATTTACCTTCAACAAAGTTATCAAAAGTATATTTCCTATTGATATTAGCTGTTTTAGGTAAATTGGGATCAATACTTGCTGTGACTGGTTTTTGAGTTACATCAACAGAGCTTTTTAACCTAACAGTATTGCTCATTACATTGTTTGCAGGTGCACTACCTACTTCAAATTGAAGTAAAGGTGGATCAGAAGGATTATATAAAGAAACTAATTCATTAATTCTATTGGCATATTTATCACGAACCCAATCAAGAACAAAACGGTTTGGTGCATATAGCGTCATGATATTGTTATCAACAATACTTTTTAATGGACGAATCCACATGCTAAATTGTTGTGCAGGCAATTCATCTTGAAGAATAGAAAGGCAACGCTGCCAAAGTGATTGATCCAACCAAAACTCCTGTGCTTAAATACAGTTCTACGTAAATATTTAATCTAAATAGTGGAACAACAGAAAGCAATTTTATAATTATTTAGCTATTATCTCTATAGTTATCCACAACATCAACATTGACTTTTACAATATATCAATTGGCTTCATGTAAATAACGATAATCCATTGATAATAAAGATTTATATTATAATAAATATATCAAAATATTGTTAAAAAAAATTAGATATAATTTTTTGGAATTACCAAATACCAAGAGTTACAAATTTAAATGTGATGAAACTGTGGATATAATCAGGATCATAAACGATCCTTATTGAGATCTTAGTAAATAACACAATTTTTTTCTATTGACCTTTTGTTAGTATCTATATATAATTTCGCCTCATTTTTTAGACCATTTTGCTCATTTAGGCTGATTTGCCAGGGCAACAACAACTGACGGATAGCGTGATGAAAAGAACATTTCAACCTAGTATATTAAAGCGTAAACGCAACCATGGCTTTCGTGCTCGTATGGCAACTAAAAACGGCCGTGCTGTTATTGCACGTCGTCGTGCAAAAGGCCGTGTACGTTTAAGCGCATAGTCTCTTTTTGATTTTAAAAAAGAGAAAGGGTAGCCACTATGGTTACTTATAAATTTAATCGGGAGTCTCGTCTGCTGACTCCCGGTCAATTTCAAGCAGTATTTTCTAAAGCTCTTCGTTTTGGCTCAAGCCATATCACTATTCTTATTATTTCTAATAAAGATAAACAAAATCGTTTAGGCCTAGCTATCGCTAAAAAACGTGTTAAATTAGCCGTTCAACGTAATAGAATAAAAAGACAAATTCGTGAAAGTTTCCGACTGAACCAATATAACTTACCCGGTGTAGATATGGTTGTAATGGTAAAATCAGGAACAGATAAACTCGAAAATAACGAAATAAATAAACAATTAGAAAAAATATGGCGAAAAATAATTCAACGCCACAAATAATAGCGATTAGTATCGTTAGGTCTTACCAACGCTGGCTTAGCCCATTGCTTGGTAACAATTGTCGATTCACACCTACTTGCTCTTCATATGCGATTGAAGCAATAAATAACTTCGGAGTGTTAAAAGGCGCTTGGTTAGCAAGCAAACGTATACTAAAATGCCATCCACTAAATGCGGGAGGATTAGATCCCGTGCCACCATCAAAAAAAGAGAAATAAATCTTATGGAATCCCAACGCAGTTTTCTTTTTATTGCGCTTATGGTTGTCACCTATTTGCTATTTACTGAGTATCAGAAAGAAAATGCTCCCGTAATTGCTCAGCCAACAATAAGTCAAACAACAGGCCAAGACCCGTCTAACGATGGTGACTTTATCCCTGAGTCTAGTGATTCAGAAAATGTTGCAATAAAAATAGCAAAGCCCAATGCAAAAATAATCACTGTTAAAACTGATGTTTTAAGCTTAAAAATCAATACTCAAGGTGGTGACATTATTGAGGCAAAGCTGCTCAAGTTTGATACTGAACAAGGCAATGGCATTCCATTTACAGTCATGCAAAATGGCCCAAGAAAATATATTGCTCAAAGTGGATTAACCGGTGCTCAAGGATTAGATAGAATTATTCCTGGTCGACCTATTTACCAAGTAACTAATTCTTCATATCAGTTGAGTAATGATCAACCATTAGTTATTGATTTAACTTATATCACCGATGATGGCTTATCAGTTATCAAACGATTTACTTTTGATAAAACAAGCTATAGCGTAAACGTTGAATACATCATCAATAACAAAACATCAGCACCTGTAAGCGTGCAAATGTATGCGCAACTCAAACAATCAACTCTAGTAGAAAGTGGCACAACATTGATGCCAACTTATCGTGGTTCAGCCTATTCAACATCTGAAGATCGCTATGAAAAATATGATTTTGATGATATTGCCGAAGCCAATTTAAATATCACCACTAAAGGTGGCTGGGTTGCTATGTTAGAACATTATTTTGTATCTTCATGGGTACCAAATAAAAATGATTCAAACCAAATTTACACTAGCTACTCTTCTAATCTAGATGCAGTAATTGGCTTCAAAGCCCCTGCTCTTACTATTGATGTAAATTCACAAGCAACAACATCTGCGATATTTTATGTTGGTCCAAAAGACCAAGATGTTTTAGAGAAAATAGCTGAAAATTTAGATTTAACTATAGATTACGGCTTCCTCTTTATGATTAGCCAACCTCTATTTAGTTTACTAATATTTATTCAATCTATTGTCATCAACTGGGGTGTCGCAATCATAATTATCACTCTGATTGTAAAAGGCGGCATGTATCCGCTAACCAAAGCGCAATATACCTCTATGGCTAAAATGCGTGCCCTTGCACCTAAAATGGCACAACTAAAAGAACGCTTTGGTGATGATCGACAAAAAATGTCACAAGCTACCATGGAAATGTATCGCAAGGAAAAAGTTAATCCTGCTGGCGGTTGTTTACCTCTTATTGTTCAAATGCCTATATTCTTAGCTTTATATTGGGTATTTTTAGAAAGTGTTGAGTTACGACATGCACCATTTGGTTTATGGATCCAAGATTTATCATCACAAGACCCTTATTACATATTACCTGTCTTAATGGGCATCAGTATGTTTGTAATGCAAAAACTACAGCCGATGACAGTACAAGATCCAATGCAACAGAAAATTATGCAATATATGCCGGTTATGTTCACTGTGTTCTTCTTCTGGTTTCCTTCAGGATTGGTACTTTATTGGTTTGTTAGTAACTTAATTTCCATTGCCCAGATGAAAATAATTTTTAGCGGTATTGAAAAGAAAAAATTAGCTAATGCAGAAAAGTAATACTATGTACGTATAATTAAGATTAAAAAGCGACCTTCATGGTCGTTTTTTATTTCCGCAGAATAAATGTTTATAATAGTCATACCAATTTTATTGATTAAGTGATCAACTTTTTAATGAGGAAAAATGAATAAATACAAAGCATAAATTTTATCAGTAGTTATTCTACTTATGATATTTATAACGTAGTAGTTATTTTTTTTTAACCAGTAAAAATGAGCAGTTAATTAGTCAACTTGGTATCTGGCTCTTTATTAGGAAATATTATGACTGAAGCTCTATATCAAAAAGAAACAATTACCGCTCAAGCTACAGCACCAGGTCGTGGTGGTGTTGGTATAATTCGTATTTCCGGCCCAGAAGTAAAAAATGTTGCACAAGCTATTTTAGGTAAAATACCTAAAGTTAGAACAGCCGAATACTTAGCTTTTAATGACACTAATCAACAAACCCTAGACCAAGGTATCGCACTCTATTTTAAAGCGCCAAATTCGTTCACCGGCGAGGATGTACTTGAACTACAAGGTCATGGCGGACCTGTTATTTTAGATATGTTATTAAAAGAAATTTTAGCATTACCAAAAATACGTATGGCAAAACCGGGGGAGTTTAGTGAACAAGCATTTCTTAATGACAAATTAGATCTGACCCAAGCTGAAGCAATAGCTGATTTAATTAATTCAAGCTCCGAACAAGCTGCTCGTTGTGCATTACATTCATTACAAGGTGATTTCTCAAAGCTTATAACCAATATGGTTGAAAGTACCATTCATTTACGCATGTATGTTGAAGCGGCAATTGACTTTCCAGAAGAAGAAATAGACTTTTTAGCGGACAAAAAAATAGTTACGGATCTTAAAAAAATTATCCAACAAGTAAGTGATGTTCGTAATCAAGCACAACAAGGCAGTATTATTCGCGAAGGTATGCGTGTCGTAATAGCAGGTAAACCTAATGCCGGTAAATCCAGTTTATTAAATGCCTTAAGTGGTAAAGAAAGCGCCATAGTAACCGACATTGCCGGCACCACTCGTGATGTATTATCAGAACAGATAAACATTGATGGTATGCCTTTACATATTATCGATACCGCTGGATTAAGAGAAAGTACAGATAAAGTAGAACAAATAGGTATAGAACGCGCATGGCAACAGATCAATAAAGCAGATAGGGTCTTATTAATGGTTGATTCAACGGATCATAATTCCATTAAAAATGATGAATTAACGATCAAAACAGAGTGGCCAGAATTTTTCGAAAAATTACCTGAAAATATAAAAGTAACCATTATTAGAAATAAAGCAGATATAAGTATGAGTCCCGCAGGATATAGTGAGATTATTGACTCACTTGGTGAGCGTCATTCTATCATTACTTTATCGGCTAAAACTGGTGCTGGTATAGATAGCTTAAAAAATCATTTAAAAGATATTATGGGCTACCACGGCGGCACTGAAGGAAGTTTTATGGCAAGGAGACGTCACCTCGTTGCACTTGATAAAGCTTACCAACATTTAACCACAGGATTAGAACAATTAGAGACTTATGCTGCAGGTGAAATATTGGCTGAAGAGCTAAGACTTTGTCAAAACCAGCTCAATGAAATTACTGGCGAATTTACTAATGATGATCTTCTTGGCAAAATATTTTCTTCTTTTTGTATTGGAAAATAGCCAATATAAAACACCATAAAGTAACACTTTTTAATTGATAAAAATTACACTCCAACCATAAAATATAGAGACATAAATGATATTTATAAATAAAAAATATGCAGTAATTTCATTATATATAGTGGCAAATTTCAGTATAGCGGCAACCATACCAACTCCATCATTATTAAAATGTTCAGAAATAAAGAATGATATTCAAAGACTTAAATGTTTTGATAATACTTTTATTACAATGACTAAATCACCACAACTTGTAATAAAAAAAGATATCTCGTCTAATAACGAAATTTTAGAGTCCACTTTTGGAAAAACTCATTTAAATACTAAAGAAGAAAGTGCATTTAATGAAATAAAATCAGTCATTAAATCAGCAAAACGTAATAAACGTAATAAATGGGTATTAAAATTAGATAACGATCAAATTTGGCAAGAAAAGAGTGGTGATAAAATGGCTAGATTCAAAGAAGGAGATAATATTATTATAAAAAGAGGGATCATGAATACTTTTAAATTGAAAAAGATCGGTACAAAACGGCGTATTAGTGTTAAACGTATAAATTAACGAACATCACATTGGTATAAAATTTTATTTATCGAACGTATTTATCTAGCTTTAGGACTAAAAATAAACCAATTAGCCACTCATACAAATAAAAGCTTATATTACTAAAACGCTCTTAAATTGAATTATAAGAGCGTTCTAAGTTTTTTAAATAAAATAAATAATTACGTAGAATTATTTGCATAATTTATATTATCGTTGATATAAAAATATCCTTTTCTCACTTGTAACTTTTTACAATGATGTTTCGGAGTTCTTGACCCTATAGTTTTTACATTTTTACAAGATAAACGTTGTGTTGTAATCCCAAAATTATCTATATACTTTATACCTTCTTCTTTAGCCAAAACTAAAAAATCATTAGGTAATTTTTCTTGTAGCATTTCTAAAGGTTTAAGCCATGCTTTACTTTTTTGCTCATTAGCAACAGTTAACCATGCATAACTCTTTAACAAATCTTGTTCTGAGCCTTGGCCGTTTAAATACATAGTTCCAACTATATATTGAGCCATTTTATCACCTCTTCTGGCAAACAATTCCAATGCAGGTAATGCTTTCAAATAATTATCTTTCTTATAAAGCATAATTGCTGATTTTAAAGATCTATTGTAATCATTTGCTTTGATTATTTTATTATCCGAAACAGCATGGCTTAAAACGGAAAATGATAAAATCATAAAGAAAATACTAAGTTTAGCTAAATATTTACTCATAAAATAAACCTTATTAATAATTTAAAAACTAATAATAACCAATAATAATATTTCTAGGTTTTTCAAATTGTAATAAACTATTTTTCCCCTCTTATATTGCAACATAAAAGAACATATATATGCATACTTCAATAGTTACACATGCCGAAAAACACGCTAAAGTGTGCTAGCAAAACAATTATAAAGAGTATGTTAAATGGCAGAATTTCAAATTATCGTTGGTAGTATGTTAGGTGGAACAGAATATGTTGCAGAAGCATGCGAAGAAAAATTAGTAGCACTAAAACATAATGTTTCCTTACATTTAAAACCAACATTTGAGCAAATTATAAGCAGCAATCAAATTTGGCTAATATGTACATCAACACACGGCGCAGGGGATCTTCCCGACAATATTCAAGAATTTGCTGCTGATCTATCTGCCTGTGATCAAGATCTATCCTCAACATCATTTATTGTTATAGGAGTAGGTGATTCCAATTACGATACTTTTTGTCAAGCAGCAAAAAAAATAGAAAGTATTTTAATATCAAAGGGATGTAATAAAATATTAGAAAATTTAAGCCTAGATATGAGCCTAGATATAGATCCTGAAGAATGCGCTCAACAATGGCTAAATGAAAATAAAGATCTCTTTTAAACTGTTTACCCATAAGTTATCAACAATAATACAAATTAAAAATACATATTGTGTATAACTTTGGGTATAAGCTATTAATTTCTTATTATTATTCAGTGTATATAATTATTTATAAATATTTTTGTGAATAAGATACATATTTGATCAAAGCTTATCTCCTGTTTGATCAAACTTTATTAACAACCTTTACTGATATCTAATACTATAAAAGTAAAAGGAAAAAAGCACTTATCAACAGAATATTTAGCCCTTAATAAGTAATAGTAATAAGATCTAAATAAAGATCTTTATTTTATAGAGACGATCTTAACGTGATCTTTTTTACCTCTTTGATCATTCCCCTCCTCCTAAAAAAGAGTTAAAATACGTGCCTGAATTTTAAAGTCTATTGAATTGTAATAAACAAAAGGTCAAATTTAATGTGGTATCAAGAGTCATATGACGTAATAGTAATTGGTGGTGGACATGCAGGTACTGAAGCATGTTTGTCAGCAGCACGTATGGGCTGTAGAACACTATTGCTTACTCATAATATTGATACTTTAGGTCAAATGTCGTGTAATCCAGCTATTGGCGGTATCGGCAAAGGTCATTTAGTAAAAGAAATTGATGCGCTAGGCGGATTAATGGCAACAGCAATTGATCACGCTGCAATTCAATTTAGAACATTAAATGCGAGCAAAGGACCTGCCGTTAGAGCGACAAGAGCTCAAGCAGACCGTATTTTATATCGATCTTTTGTTAGAAATTATTTAGAAAACCAAAAAAACTTAACTATTTTTCAACAACCTTGTGATGATCTTATTATAGAAAATGATCAAGTTGTCGGTGTTTCAACACAAATGGGCTTAAAGTTTAAAGCTAAAACGGTAGTTCTAACGGTAGGTACATTCCTTGCGGGACAGATTCATATTGGTTTAAATAATTATCAAGGTGGCCGAGCAGGAGATCCTGCAAGTAATAATTTAGCAAAACGTCTACGTGATATGCCTTTTAGAATTGACCGATTAAAAACTGGAACACCGCCACGCTTAGATGCAAGAACGCTTGATTATTCAGTAATGCAAGAACAACCCGGTGATACGCCGACACCAATTTTTTCTTTTATGGGATCTCAACAGGATCATCCACAGCAAATATCTTGTTATATCACTCATACCAATAAAAACACGCATGATATTATTCGTAATGGTCTGGATCGATCTCCCATGTATACGGGTGTCATTGAAGGTGTTGGTCCAAGATATTGTCCTTCAATTGAAGATAAAATAACTCGATTTGCAGATAAAGATTCACATCAAATTTTTGTTGAACCAGAAGGTTTAACAACACATGAAGTATACCCTAACGGTATATCTACGAGTTTACCGTTTGATGTACAGATGGATTTGGTACGTTCAATTAAAGGTTTTGAAAATGCTCATATTACTCGTCCAGGTTATGCAATAGAATATGATTATTTTGATCCTCGAGATCTCAAGCAAAGTTTAGAAAGCAAATTTATTAAAAACTTATATTTTGCTGGGCAAATAAATGGTACTACAGGTTACGAAGAAGCGGGAGCACAAGGACTTATTGCTGGCGCCAATGCTGCATGTCGTATACAAGGTAAAGATGAATTAATATTGGGTCGTGATCAAGCCTATATTGGTGTTCTCATTGATGATTTAGCAACCTTGGGTACTAAAGAACCTTATCGTATGTTTACTTCTCGTGCAGAATATCGTTTATTATTACGTGAAGACAATGCCGATAGTCGTTTAACAGAAGCAGGTCGTAAATTAGGCTTAGTATGTGATCAACGTTGGCAACAATTTTGCGAAAAAATGGAAAGTATTGAGTTAGAACGTCAGCGTTTAAAATCAATTTGGGTGCAAAAGGATCATAAAGCTGTTGACGAAGTTAATTTATTATTAAAATCTCCTATTAGTAAAGAAAATAATTTAGAAGAACTTATTCGTCGACCTGAAGTTAAATATAAAGATCTAATGGCTATCGAAACATTTGGTCCGGGATTAAAAAATAAACAAGCCGCTGATCAAATAGAAATTCAAACTAAATATGCAGGATATATTGGTCAACAACTAGAAGAAATAGCCAAGAAAAAAAGGCATGAACATACACTGATCCCCATAGATTTTGATTTTTCTCAAATATCAGGTTTATCAAATGAAGTTGTTGCAAAACTATCAGATGCTCGCCCTGAAACACTTGGTAAAGCATCACGGATTTCAGGTATTACACCCGCAGCAATATCATTACTTTTGGTTTATCTCAAAAAGCATGGTTTATTACGTAAAACTGCTTAAAATCTGTTGATTCCTGCAAACATTATATATGCGAAAAAATAAATGACACTTAAAACTCAACTTACTTTATTGATTGGTCAAGCCCAATTAGTACTTACCGAAAAACAAGTAGATTTATTAATTCAATACGTTGAGTTATTAAATAAATGGAACAAGACCTATAATCTTACCGCCGTACGCGATACCAGTGATATGTTAATTAAACATATTATGGATAGCTTAATGGTTGGTAAGGTATTAAAAGGTGAGTCATTTATTGATGTAGGTACCGGTCCTGGTTTACCAGGGATTCCACTCGCTATATTATTTCCAGAACGAAAATTTGTATTACTTGATAGCTTAGGTAAACGCATTACTTTTTTACGGCAAGTTGTTTTTCAATTAAAACTTAATAATGTAACTCCTGTTTTATCTCGAGTTGAAGACTACCAACCTGAAACCTTATTTGATGGTGTATTAAGTCGAGCATTTGCTTCACTTGAAGATATGGTCAATTGGTGTCAACATTTAATTGCTAATGAAAGTGGTCGTTTTTTTGCATTAAAAGGCCAATATCCTCGCGAAGAAATAGAACATTTACCAGAACAAATAAAGTTTGTAGACAGCAGCGAAATAATCGTGCCTAATTTACAAGGTGAGCGTCATGTCATTGAACTTAAAAAAATAATAAAAAATTAATCACGTTAGAGGTTATTGTGGGAAAAATTATAGCGGTTGCTAACCAAAAAGGTGGCGTAGGAAAAACAACGACCTCTGTGAATCTAGCCGCATCATTGGCAGCAACTAAGCGCAAAGTCCTATTAGTCGACTTAGATCCTCAAGGCAATGCGACCATGGCGAGCGGCATTGATAAATATGAAGTACATGCCACCTGTTATGAATTGCTAATTGAAGAAAAGCCTTTTGATCAGGTTGTTTGTAAAAAAACTTCCGGAGTTTATGACTTAATTGCTGCTAATACCGATGTCACTGCAGCAGAAATTAAATTAATGGAAGTATATTCACGAGAACATCGATTAAAAAATGCATTGTCTGCTGTAAAAAATTATTATGACTATATAATTATTGACTGCCCTCCTTCGCTAAACATGTTAACGGTAAATGCAATGACCGCTGCAGATTCAGTTTTAGTCCCGATGCAATGTGAATATTATGCCCTTGAAGGCTTAACAGCATTAATGGATACCATTTCTAAATTAACGTCTGTTGTGAATAGTAATTTACATATTGAAGGGATTTTACGTACTATGTACGATCCTCGAAATCGTTTAGCTAATGATGTTTCAGAGCAATTAAAACGACATTTTGGCGATAAAGTTTACCGTACCGTTATACCTCGTAATGTTCGTTTAGCTGAAGCACCAAGTTTTGGCACACCAGCAATGTATTATGATAAATCGTCTACTGGTGCTAAAGCATATTTAGCTTTAGCTGGTGAAGTATTACGTCGTAATGATCGATCAAAAATAAAAAAACAAGTAAAAGTTAGTTAACTTATCTGTATAAAAGAGCAAAATTATTATGAGCCCATCTAAACGTAGAGGCCTAGGCAGAGGTCTTGATGCTTTATTAACATCTGCACCTAGAGGTCTATCAGAACAAGAAGCTAAAAATATTGCTCATCAAAGTGAGTTGCAAAAGCTACCGATTGAGCAATTGCATCCAGGTAAATATCAGCCACGTAAAGATATGTCTGTTGATGCTTTAAATGATCTTTCAAATTCAATAAAATCTCAAGGGATTATTCAGCCTATTATTGTTCGACCCATTAGTGAGCATAGTTATGAAATTATTGCTGGCGAGAGACGATGGCGAGCTGCACAACTTGCGGAATTAGATTTAGTTCCTTGTATAATTAAAGATGTGCCAGATGAATCTGCAGTTGCTATTGCCCTTATTGAAAATATTCAACGTGAAGATCTTAATGCGATGGAAGAAGCGATAGCATTAGAAAGACTTTTAATGGAATTTGAATTAACACATCAAGAAGTTGCTGATGCGGTAGGTAAATCCAGAACAACAGTAACAAATTTGTTACGTTTAAATAATTTAAACAGTGAAGTTAAAACATTTCTTGAACATGGTGATATAGAAATGGGTCATGCACGGGCTTTGTTAGCATTGTCTGATGATGAACAAACTAATACCGCACGCATGGTGGTAGCTAAAGAATTAACCGTACGAGAAACTGAAGCTTTAATTAAAAAAGTACAAGCACCAGTTAAAGACGTTGTTAAAAAAGTTGAAGACCCTGATACCAAAGCATTAGAACAAAGCCTTTCTGAAAAGCTAGGATCACAAGTAGCTATTACCCATAATAAAAAAGGCAAAGGGAAACTGGTTATTTCTTATACCAATTTAGATGAGCTTGACGGTATAGTTGCTAGATTTCGCTCATTCTAAACACTTATTTATAATTGCTTTATTTATGTAAATATAAAGTTAACAATAAAAATACAAACTAAAAAACAGCTATTCATTAAATTTGTCTGGCTGTTTTTTTATGTATTTAATTAGTAGATTTCAATAAATGATCGCTTATCTGGTTATCCAAACTTTTAGTTACGTTCAATTCAAATGAGTATTTGCATATTAGTGGTGCAACAAAGACCTATTTTGTTGCAATCAAGACGCAATTCAGTATACTTGCGCTGGTTTTTAAAGTTAAAACTTTAACTTTAAAAATGTCTCTGTTTTACGAATGTTATCGTATGAGGTTAGTGTTAAACATAATGCTTAAAACTGATTTAGCAAAGCCTGGTCGGATATTCGCTTTTAAGCAAATAGCATTATCGATAATACTGGTATTAATGTACGCATTGATAACGTATATCATTTGGGGAATAACACATTTTCAATCCGTTATTATCGGTGGATTTGTTGTCATTATCCCTAATGTTTTTTTTGCGCTCAAAGCATTTAGATATGCTGGAGCAAGGTCAACTAAAAAAGTCTTAGAGTCTTTTTATAGTGGCGAAAAAATGAAAATGTTAATTATGGCTATTTTAACTGCTCTGACTTTTAAAATATTAACGATAGAGCCAATTGCATTTTTCACAAGTTTTAGTTTAGTACTGGTTGTACCGTTACTAACATCATTTTTATTTAAACTTTAATCATTGGGAACAATAATATGTCTGACGCTGCTGCTAACGCAACACTAACCAGTCAAGAGTATATTTCTCACCATTTAACTAACTTAACTGTCGGTGAAGGATTCTGGACTTGGAATCTTGATACGTTAGGTTGGTCGGTGTTTTTAGGCTTGGTCTTTCTTACAATATTTCGCTCTGTTGCTAAAAAAGCAACAGCAGGTGTTCCTGGAAAATTACAATGTGCCGTAGAATTAATTGTGGGCTTTGTAGATGACAGTGTTAAAGGCACTTTTCATGGTAAAAATGCTTTAATTGCACCGTTAGCTTTAACTATATTTGTATGGGTATTGTTGATGAACGCAATGGATTGGGTACCTGTTGATTTACTACCTTGGGTTATCAGTCTAGTTTCAGGTATTGATATGGCTCATATTTATATGAAACCAGTACCAACAACCGATCCAAATATGACTTTTGCTTTAGCAGGTGGTGTATTTTTCTTAATAATATTCTACTCAATTAAAGTGAAAGGTTTTGGTGGCTTTATGAAAGAGCTTTATGGTCAACCTTTTGGTCATTGGTCTTTATATCCAATTAACTTTATTCTTGAAATAGTAACTTTATTGGCTCGTCCATTAGCATTGTCGTTACGTCTTTTTGGTAACTTATATGCGGGTGAGTTGATTTTCTTACTGATTGCAACTCTTGGTTTATACCAATTACCCGTACACTTTATATGGGCTGCGTTCCACTTGTTGGTTATCCCATTACAAGCGTTTATCTTTATGATGTTAACTATTGTTTATCTTAGTTTAGCCCACGAAGATCATTAATTTGC
The DNA here is from genome assembly GCA_013215655.1 of Colwellia sp. Lineage (GTDB taxonomy): Bacteria > Pseudomonadota > Gammaproteobacteria > Enterobacterales > Alteromonadaceae > Colwellia_A. The sequence goes on along the minus strand of JABSOX010000024.1, from coordinate 27,781 downwards.
AGGATGCTTGAAATACTCATTATTCTGGAAAGAATTTAAACGACGGAGGTCGGCCTCGAAAGAGGTTAAGGCTGGAAGCCTAGAAAAACATTAACTTTTTAATTTTACTTTAAATATCGGAGATGAAAATGGAACAACTAGTACTTGAACATGCAGGTTTAATGTATATCGCTGCAGCTTTACTAATCGGCTTAGGTGCCTTAGGTACAGCGATTGGTTTTGGTTTATTAGGTGGTAAGTTCTTAGAATCTGCTGCTCGTCAACCTGAACTAGCACCACAACTACAAGTTAAAATGTTTATTGTTGCTGGTCTTATCGATGCAATCGCGATGATTGGTGTAGCGATGGGTCTATACATTTTATTCGTTAAAATTGGTTAATTTTTTAACTTTATTTATTACACGAATAATTTATAGGAGGTACACAAATGAATATTAATGCCACGATAATTGGTGAATTAATTGCGTTTGTCGTATTTGTATTTTTCTGCATGAAGTTTGTTTGGCCACCTATTATGGCAGCCATTGAAACTCGTCAAGCTACTATTGCTGACGGCCTTGCAGCTTCAGACCGTGCGGCTAAAGATCTTGAGCTTGCTCAAGCTAAAGCGACGGAACAACTTAAAGAAGCCAAAGCGCAAGCAGCTAGCATCGTAGATGCTGCTAAAAAGCGTGAAGCACAAATAGTTGAAGAAGCCGCGGGTAAAGCTGAAGCCGAAAAAGCTAAAATATTAGCTGCCGGTCATGCTGAAATAGAAACAGAACGTAATCAAGCTAAAGAAGAACTTCGTCAACAAGTCGCTGTTCTAGCTATAGCGGGTGCCGAGAAAATTCTTGAGCGTTCAATCGATGCCGCTGCACATAGCGACATTTTAGATAAACTTGTAGCTGAACTTTAAGAGGGGAATGAGCTATGTCTGAATTGACAACCGTCGCTCGTCCCTACGCTAAAGCAGCGTTCGACTTTGCTGTTGAAGCTAATGCCGTAGATACTTGGTTAGAAATGCTAGTATTTGCTGCAGAAGTTTCAAAAGATGACACCATTAAAGGTTTCCTTTCAGGTGGTGCATCGGTTGACCAAGCACAAGACATTTTTTTAAAAGTCTGTGCTGAACAACTTAACAGTGAAGGCCAAAATTTTATTAAAATATTGGCTGAAAATGGACGCCTTTCGGTGTTACCCCAAGTGGTTACTCAATTTGGTGAATTAAAAGCTGAACATGAGAAAACCGTATTGGTTGATGTTACTTCAGCAGTTGAATTAACTGCTGATAAATTAACATCAATAAGCACCGCGCTTGAAAAGCGTTTGGATCGTAAAGTAAAGCTCAATTGTAGTGTTGATGTAAGTATTGTGTCTGGTCTGGTTATTAAAGCCGGTGACATGGTTATCGATGGTTCATTTAGAAATAAATTGAATCGTTTAGCAACAGCAATGCAATCATAGCATTTAAGAGATAAGGGAACAGAGCATGCAACTGAATTCCACTGAAATCGCTGAACTGATCAAGAAAAGAATTGAACAGTTCAACGTTGTCAGCGAAGCTCGTAATGAAGGTACTATCGTTTCTGTAACAGATGGTATCATTCGCATCCATGGCCTTGCTGATGTAATGCAAGGTGAGATGATCGAACTTCCTGGTAGCCGTTATGCTATCGCGTTAAACCTTGACCGTGATTCGGTCGGTGCGGTAGTTATGGGTCCATATGCTGATTTAGCAGAAGGCGATAAAGTAAAATGTACTGGTCGTATATTGGAAGTACCAGTAGGACGTGGTTTATTAGGCCGCGTTGTTAATACATTAGGTGAGCCTATTGATGGTAAAGGACCAATCGAAAACGATGGTTTCTCTCCAGTAGAAGTAGTAGCTCCGGGTGTTATTGAACGTAAATCTGTTGATCAACCAGTACAAACGGGTATTAAGTCTATTGACTCAATGATCCCAATTGGCCGTGGTCAACGTGAATTGATCATTGGTGACCGTCAAATCGGTAAATCTGCAATTGCACTTGATGCCATTATCAATCAAAAAGATACTGGTATTAAATGTATCTACGTAGCAATTGGCCAAAAAGCGTCAACTGTTTCTAACGTGGTACGTAAATTAGAAGAACATGGCGCATTAGCAAACACTATTATTGTTGTTGCCTCAGCTTCTGAAGCGGCTGCACTACAATACTTAGCACCATACGCTGGTTGTTCTATGGGCGAATACTTCCGTGACCGTGGTGAAGATGCGCTGATCGTATATGATGATTTGTCTAAACAAGCAGTTGCTTACCGTCAAATTTCATTATTACTTCGTCGTCCTCCAGGACGTGAAGCTTACCCTGGTGATGTTTTCTACCTTCACAGTCGTTTATTAGAACGTGCTGCTCGTGTAAACGAAGCGTATGTTGAAAAATTCACTAACGGTGAAGTAAAAGGTAAAACCGGTTCTTTAACTGCGTTGCCTATTATCGAAACTCAAGCGGGTGACGTTTCTGCTTTTGTACCAACAAACGTAATTTCGATCACAGATGGTCAAATATTCCTAGAGGCTGATTTATTCAACTCAGGTATTCGTCCAGCGGTTAACGCCGGTTTATCTGTATCTCGTGTTGGTGGTGCTGCACAAACTAAAATCATTAAAAAATTGGGTGGTGGTATTCGTTTAGCACTTGCTCAATATCGTGAACTTGCGGCTTTTGCTCAGTTTGCTTCTGATTTAGATGATGCAACACGCGCACAATTAGAGCATGGTCAACGTGTTACTGAATTGATGAAACAAAATCAATACAGCCCGTTATCTGTTGCTGAAACAGCCGTATCATTATTTGCTGCGGAAAAAGGTTATTTAACCGATGTTGCTTTAAACAAAATCTGTGATTTTGAAGCAGCGTTACATACCTATGTTAACAGCGCACATACAGAGTTGATGGCTAAAATCAACGAAACTGGTGGATACGATAAAGATATCGAAGCAAGTTTAAATGCTGCACTTGAGTCATTCAAGTCTACGCAAACTTGGTAAGAATCTTTTATTCATAAATAAAGTTTCGGAGAAAAGTCATGGCCGGTGGTAAAGAGATAAAATCTAAGATCGCGAGTGTTAAAAACACTCAGAAGATCACTAGTGCTATGGAAATGGTTGCAGCCAGCAAAATGCGCAAAGCGCAAGAAAGCATGGCTGCCTCTCGTCCATATGCCCAGAACATACGAAACGTAATTGGTCATATTGCGCTTGGTAATTTAGAGTATCGCCATCCTTATTTGGAAGAGCGTGCCGTCAAGCGTGTTGGTTATATTGTGGTATCAACAGACCGAGGTTTGTGTGGTGGTTTAAACGTTAATTTGTTTAAAAAAGTATTAGCAGATGCTGCCAAATGGCAGAGTGAAGACGCGGAAGTAGATTTTGCGGTAGTGGGTTCAAAAGCCACTTCATTCTTCAATAATATGAAAGCTAATGTTACCGCACAGGTTTCAGGTTTAGGCGACAGACCTTCTATTACCGATTTAATTGGTAGTGTTAAGGTGATGTTAGATGCCTATGATAATGGCGAAATTGACAAATTATTTATTGTTTACAATAAATTTGTTAACACCATGACCCAAGAATCAACAATAGATCAATTATTACCGTTACCTAAGTCAGACGATGAAGAAATAAAACATCGTTGGGATTACATTTACGAACCCGATGCACAAGCAATGCTTGAGCAATTATTAGTTCGTTATGTTGAATCTCAAGTATATCAAGGCGTGGTTGAAAACCTTGCCTGTGAACAAGCCGCTCGTATGGTTGCAATGAAATCTGCAACTGATAATGCGAGTGACTTAATTGATGATTTACAATTGGTGTATAACAAAGCGCGTCAAGCAAGTATTACTCAAGAATTGGGTGAAATTGTTGCTGGTGCAGCGGCTGTTTAGTTTTCTAAATAGCAAGTTATGGTAATAACGTTTTCGTTAAATTATAAATTTGAGGATTAGACATGAGTACAGGTAAAGTCGTCCAAATCATTGGCGCAGTTGTGGATGTAGAATTTCCACAAGATGCTGTACCAAAAGTATATGACGCGTTAAAATTAGCTGAAGGTGACCTTGAAGGCTTAGTACTAGAAGTACAACAGCAATTGGGTGGTGGTGTAGTACGTACCATCGCTATGGGTACATCTGATGGTTTGCGTCGTGGTCTTGATGTAGTAAACACAGGCGAATCAATTCAAGTTCCTGTTGGTGTTGAGACCTTAGGTCGCATCATGAATGTTCTTGGAGAGCCTATTGATGAAGCAGGTCCTATTGGTGAAAAAGCCCGTTGGTCTATTCATCGTGAAGCGCCTACTTTTGCAGAACAATCTATTTCTAGCGATTTGTTAGAAACAGGTATCAAAGTAATCGATTTAGTTTGTCCATTCGCTAAGGGTGGTAAAGTTGGATTATTTGGTGGTGCTGGTGTTGGTAAGACCGTCAACATGATGGAACTTATTCGTAATATTGCTATCGAGCATAGCGGTTACTCAGTATTTGCTGGTGTTGGTGAGCGTACTCGTGAAGGTAACGATTTCTATCACGAAATGAACGATTCTAACGTACTTGATAAAGTATCATTAGTTTACGGTCAGATGAACGAGCCTCCAGGAAACCGTTTACGTGTTGCCTTTACTGGTTTAACAATGGCGGAAAAATTCCGTGACGAAGGTCGTGATGTATTATTCTTCGTTGATAACATCTATCGTTACACCTTAGCCGGTACTGAAGTATCAGCACTCCTTGGTCGTATGCCATCAGCGGTTGGTTATCAACCAACACTTGCTGAAGAAATGGGTGTATTACAAGAGCGTATTACTTCAACTAAGAAAGGTTCAATCACTTCAATTCAAGCGGTATACGTACCAGCAGATGATTTGACCGATCCTAGTCCAGCTACTACCTTTGCTCATCTTGATGCAACAGTGGTACTTTCGCGTTCAATTGCCGAGTTAGGTATATACCCAGCAATCGACCCGTTAGATTCTACTTCACGTCAACTAGATCCATTAGTGGTTGGTCAAGAACATTATGACGTTGCTCGTGGTGTACAAGCGGTATTACAACGTTACAAAGAACTTAAAGATATCATTGCTATCTTAGGTATGGATGAGCTTTCTGAAGAAGATAAATTGTCAGTTACTCGTGCTCGTAAGATCCAACGTTTCTTATCTCAGCCGTTCTTTGTTGCTGAAGTATTTACTGGTTCTCCAGGTAAGTATGTATCATTAAAAGACACCATTGCTGGCTTCACCGGCATTTTAGCTGGTGAATATGATGATTTACCTGAGCAAGCGTTCTACATGGTTGGTTCTATTGAAGAAGCCGTAGAGAAAGCGAAAAACATGTAATCATATTAGTAAGGACTTAGCTTAGTTGTTTTTAGTTACTACTCATTAGTAAATTGAAGAACGATTAAGCTTAACCTTACTTATTAGGAGGTCGATATGTCAGCAATGACAGTAAATCTAAGTGTAGTTAGTGCCGAAGAGGAAATATTCTCTGGTCGTATTGAATCACTACAGATCGCAGGTACAGAGGGTGAATTAGGTATTATGCCTGGTCACGCACCTTTGTTGACCTCACTAAAACCTGGTATGGCTCGTATTGTAAAATACGGCGGAGAAGAAGAGATTCTTTATCTTTCTGGTGGCATGTTAGAAGTTCAACCAAATAGTGTGACCGTATTGGCAGATGTTGCTGTACGCTCTGACGATTTAGATGAACAAGTTGTTTTAGAAGCTAAACAACGTGCAGAAGAACACATGAACGCTCATGGCGGTGATGTTGACTATGCTGAAGTAGCTGCAGAATTAGCTCGTGTGACTGCGCAATTACGCGTAATTCAAGCGACTAAAAAGAAAGTTTAAACTGTTACAAGCGAACTTATAGATACCGAAAACACTAAGTTTTAGTGAACAAAAAACGGCATTTACTTATAGTAAATGCCGTTTTTTTATATTTAGGGTTGAATAATAAGTTATTAGATCCTTTAAAGTAATGTTGTGTTGCCAGTGACTGAATGGGCGACGATAGCGGTCATCCTCAAGAGGGCTGATCGGTAATTCATTAAATTAAAAAACTGATCAAATATTTAAACAAACAATCATTAACGCTACAATAGCGTCATAAAAACATCTAATGGAATAACTATGTCTCTTTCAGTTGTCATCCTAGCCGCGGGTAAAGGTACTCGTATGCGCTCTTCTCTGCCTAAAGTGCTACACCCTATTGCTGATAAACCTATGGTTAGTCATGTAATTGATAGTGCTAGGCAATTAAACGCCAGTAATATATATGTAGTTTATGGCTTTGGCGGCGATGTTTTAAAGTCACAACTCACCGATAAACAATCAGGAGATGATTTAACTTTTGTTGAGCAAGTAGATCAATTAGGCACAGGTCATGCAGTTGATATGGCCTCTCCTTTTATTAAAGATGATGAAAATGTACTGGTACTCTACGGGGATGTACCATTAACGAAAGTTACGACGTTAGAAAGTTTGATAGCGGTAAAGCCTAGTGATGGAATGTCGTTATTAACAGTAAACTTAGCTAACCCAACAGGTTATGGCAGAATTGTTAGAGATAATGGCCAAGTAGTTGGCATTATTGAACAGAAAGACGCTAGTGCAGAGCAGTTGTTAATTAATGAAGCTAATACTGGAATTTTATTGGCCAATGGTGGTGATTTAAAGCGTTGGTTATCAAACCTCTCAAGTGACAATGCCCAAGGTGAATATTACCTTACAGATATCATTGCTGCCGCCCATAGAGAAGGTAAAACTATTACTACTGCTCACCCTGATACTGAGATTGAAGTATCTGGCGCTAATAATCGCGTGCAACTTGCAGTATTAGAGCGTGCCTATCAGGCACGTCAAGCTGAAGAGTTAATGCTTGCCGGTGCAACATTACGGGATCCCGCAAGAATTGATGTTCGTGGAGAAATTAGTGTAGGCCAAGAAGTGGTCATAGATGTAAATTGTATATTTGAAGGTAAAGTAGCTATTGCCGATGGTGTGATAATAGGTGCGAACAGTATTTTAAAAAATTGTACTATAGGTAAAAATACTGAGATTAAACCACACTCAATTATTGAAGGTGCAGAAATTGGTGAATATTGTTCACTGGGTCCATTTGCTCGTATCCGCCCAGGATCGGTAATGAAAAACGATTCCCATGTCGGCAACTTTGTAGAAATGAAAAATACCACTCTGGGAGAAGGCGCAAAAGCGGGTCATCTTTCATATTTAGGCGATAGTGATATCGGCGCTAGGGTAAACATTGGTGCAGGCACAATTACTTGTAATTATGATGGCGTAAACAAGTTTAAAACTGTTATTGGCGAAGGCGCATTTGTCGGTTCTAACAGCTCACTTGTAGCTCCTGTAAATATTGGGGCAATGGCAACCATTGGTGCGGGTTCTGTTATTGTTAAAGACGTTGAAGATAATGATTTAGCGGTTGCACGTGGAAAACAAAGAAATATTAGCAATTGGCCACGGCCAATTAAAAATTAATATTTTCAGTGGTTTATAATAAAGGTGCATATTTGCGCCTTTTTTTATGCCCGAAGGAAAATATTTAGCGGTATCTCAGATGAAAATACCTAGTATTAAGTTACTATTAAAGTATGCAGATTAAAATATTCCTTATTATTATAATTTCATTATTTTGCTTTTTTGCAAAAGCTGGTGATGTAAATAATTTACGTATTGTTGCCGCCGAACGGCAATTACTGCACTACATTGAAAATGGTAAGGCTAAGGGCCCAACAGCCGAAATTACCAACGCTTTACTCAAAGAGCTTTCTTTAACAACAAAAATAGACTTTATGCCTTGGCCCAGAGCCTTTGATTTGGCATCTAAAAGAGCTAACACATTAATTTTAAGTATCATCAGAACACCTGAAAGAGAAAATGATTTTCATTGGATTGGCATTGTAAGTGAACTCTCAAGAGTATTTATTTCATTAGAAGCAAAACCAGAAAACTTAATAACGACTGATAGTGATATTGAAAATAAAGTGATAGGCGTTACCAGGAATTCAAATAGCTACCATGAACTGGTCAGCAAAGGTTTTAAAGATAATCTATATATTGTTACTAAACCAGAAACAGCATTTAAATTACTCATTAGTGGCAAAGTCGATTTGGTCTACCATGATCCCAATGCCATTAAAAAGTACATTGAGCTACATAAGAATAAAACGGTTAAAGTAATCTATAGCCCCGTTGTTTCAGCAAATAGAAGAGCAAGTTACCTTGCTTTGAGTATAAATAGTGATGAACTACTGGTTAAATCATTTAAAGAAGCAATGAATAAATACCAAAAAACTAAAGAATACCGCCATTTATTGATGAAAAAAGATTGATCTTTTTAGTATCTAGCCTGAATAAAAATAAACATTGCCAGATAAGCTAACTTTTGTTTTAATAGCTAAAAGTTTCAAACCGAAACTTAATTGTGTTCAAAAGTAATGAAACAAAAGTTAAGCATCTAAATGTCAAAAAGAAATACTCAACAAAGACGTCACACTATTATTACCGAGCTTAATCAGAGTGGTAAGGTAAGTGTAGATCAGTTATCCAAACAATTTAGTACTTCTGAAGTAACCATTCGTAAAGACCTAGCCGCTTTGGAAACCAGTGGTTTACTTTTAAGACGGTATGGCGGTGCGATTTCACTTCCAAAAGAAATCATCGAAACTAAAAATGAAAAACTTTCGAAACGAAAGTTAGCAATTGCTAAACAAGCGGTATTATTAATTCGTGATCATAACCGAATTATTATTGATAGCGGCCGGACAACATCTGCATTGGTGACCGAGCTTGAGGATAAAAAAGGATTAATTGTTATGACCAATTCTTTATCAATTGCCAGTGATTTACGTGCCTTAGAAAATGAACCCATATTATTGATGACCGGTGGTACATGGGATCCGCATTCAGAAGCTTTTCAAGGCCAAGTTGCCGAACAGGTATTACGCAGTTACGACTTCGATCAATTATTTATTGGTGCTGATGGTATAGATATAACCCGAGGGACAACAACGTTTAATGAACTTATTGGCCTTAGCCGAGTTATGGCTGAGGTTTCAAGAGAAGTTATTGTTATGGTTGAGTCAGATAAGATTGGTCGGAAAATACCAAACCTAGAATTGCCATGGCAACAAGTACATACCCTGATTACCGATAACGGTTTATCAGAAGAAATAATTAATCAATTAACTAACCAAGGTATTAATCTGATTATTGCTAACTAGACAATGCGATGACTGATTAATATTAAGATTAAAAATTAAAGGACAAATTTTATGTGTGGAATAGTGGGTGCAGTGGCACAACGAGACGTAGCAGATATATTAGTAGAGGGACTTAGACGGTTAGAATATCGCGGTTATGATTCAGCAGGTGTGGCTATCATTGATGAAAGCCATCAGTTAACTAGTGTGAAACGCTTAGGTAAAGTACAAGAGCTTGGCGATGCCTTATCAAACGCACCATTAGCTGGTGGTACGGGGATCGCTCATACACGTTGGGCAACTCATGGTGTTCCAAGCGAAGTGAACGCTCACCCTCATCTTTCGAACAATACTATTGCTGTTGTTCATAATGGCATCATAGAAAACCACAATGAGTTACGAACTCGTCTACAAGGTTTAGGTTATGAGTTTGTCTCACAGACAGATACCGAAGTTATTACTCATTTAGTGCATCATGAATTAAAAAGCAGTGAAACATTATTGTCAGCGGTACAAAAAACAGTTAAACAACTTGAAGGTGCCTATGGCACGGTTGTGATGGACTCAACAGACAAAGACCGCATTGTTGTCGCTCGTTCAGGTAGTCCATTAGTGATTGGTTATGGTTTAGGCGAAAATTTTATTGCCTCAGACATGATGGCATTATTACCTGTTACCCGTCGCTTTTCATTTTTGGAAGAGGGCGATGTCGCTGAAGTTACCCGTTTTGAAGTCAATATTGTTGATCTTGATGGCAATAGCGTTGAACGAGAAATTAAAGAAACTGAAGCAAGCAACGATGCCGGCGATAAAGGCGAATATCGTCATTACATGCTGAAAGAAACTTACGAGCAACCTACAGCCGTTCGTAATACTTTAGAAGGGCGTTTAGTGGGTGGCGTTTTAGACATCAATACTTTTGGTGAAGGTGCTGACGATATTTTTAAAGAAATAGAACACGTTCAAATTATTGCCTGTGGTACCAGTTATCACTCAGGTATGGTGGCACGTTATTGGTTAGAAGCACTAGCAGGTGTATCGTGTAACATCGAAATTGCCAGTGAATTTAGATACCGTAAATCCTTTGTCCCTAAAAATTCCCTTATCGTCACTATTTCACAATCAGGTGAGACTGCTGATACTTTAGCTGCCTTACGTTTAGCTAAAGAGATTGGTTATAAATCAAGTTTGGTTATTTGTAATGTTGCCGGTTCTTCGTTAGTTCGCGAGTCTGACTTAGCCTTTATGACCAAAGCTGGCGTAGAAATTGGTGTTGCATCAACTAAAGCATTTACCACACAACTTGTTGGTTTGATGATGATGACCCTAGCAATAGGACAACATCACGGTATGACAAAAGAAAAACAAGCTGAGATAGCACAATCACTAATGACTTTGCCCGCTAAACTTGATGAAGTCTTAGCGTTAGCCCCATCAATTGAAGCTCTTGCTGAAGACTTTGCTGATAAAAACCATGCATTGTTTTTAGGCCGAGGTGACCAATACCCTATTGCGATGGAAGGCGCGTTAAAGCTAAAAGAAATTTCCTATATTCATGCAGAGGCTTATGCCGCAGGTGAGCTTAAACATGGTCCATTAGCACTTATTGATGCTGAAATGCCAGTAATTGTAGTAGCTCCACAAAATGATTTGATTGAAAAATTAAAATCTAACGTTGAAGAAGTTCGCGCTCGTGGCGGTCTAATGTATGTATTTGCTGACAGTAAAGCTAACTTCACCAGCGATGAAACCATGAAGGTTATCGACGTGCCTGTGTGTGATGACCTAATTGCGCCGATTGTTTATACCCTACCCTTACAGCTACTTTCATATTACGTGGCGATAATTAAAGGTACTGATGTGGATCAACCACGTAATTTGGCAAAATCGGTTACTGTCGAATAATGATAGGCGGTTGAAAGCTGTTTGTGGGTTCTAAATAAAGTTGGAAACCAACGAATAAAGTTAGAACTACCTATGCGTGAATTAAAGCGACTTACTCTTTTGAGTGGTCGCTTTTTTGTTCTTTGATAATTAAAAAAATTCAATGTATGTGGTTGGACATTAGATCTTAATTAGTTGTGATTTTATAATTTTAGCAACTAATTTGATAGTTATATTGGGGCACAAATGTATGGTCCTCCTCGATATTGCAATTAATAATAGGGGGCGATTTCGCCTAAGAATATACGGTCTAAAAATAATTTTGTATTTCGGAAAGGCGCACAAACCGAGATAAATTTTATGGTAAGTAAGCCCTTATTTGAAGCTTTATGCCAGCATCAATAATTATATATTAATCCTCAGGTGTAACACGGGGGATATTACTGTAAATTATCTAGTTACTTACTCTTTATCTGAATCACTATGACACCAATTCGCTTGACCCAATACTCACACGGCGCAGGTTGTGGCTGTAAAATTTCACCATCGGTACTTGATGTGATGCTAAAATCATCTCTCACTTTACCAGAAAACAACGCTCTTTTAGTGGGTAACAGCACCAAGGATGATGCGGCCGTTTTTGATATTGGTAATGATCAAGCGGTGATTTCAACCACTGATTTTTTTATGCCCATTGTCGATGATCCCACTGACTTTGGTAAAATTGCTGCCTGTAATGCCATCAGCGATATTTATGCCATGGGCGGAAAACCACTAATGGCGATAGCCATTTTAGGCTGGCCAGTCAATATTTTAGCGCCAGAAATTGCCCAACAAGTGCTTGATGGGGCTAGAGCTATTTGTGCTGAGGCAGGGATCCCGTTAGCGGGTGGCCATTCCATTGACGCGCCCGAGCCTATTTTTGGCTTAGCGGTTACTGGCCTGATTAATAATGCGCAGATAAAACGAAATAATACCGCAGGGGTTGGCGATCTTTTATATTTAACTAAGCCGTTAGGTCTTGGCATTTTAACCACGGCTGAAAAACAAGGGAAATTGTTACCTGAGCACGCGCAATTAGCGCCACAAGTCATGAAAACCTTAAATACAATTGGACAAAAGTTCGCAGAACTGGAAACGGTTACGGCGATGACCGATGTGACCGGCTTTGCACTGTTAGGGCACCTCTTGGAAATGTGTCAAGGCAGTGGTGTTGCGGCGGTTATCGATTTTGACCAAGTACCGCTGCTTGATTTCGTCAACGATTACATCATTCAAGGCTGTATCCCGGGTGGTTGTCAGCGAAATTTTGATAGTTATGGTGAGCATGTTGGGCCGTTAAGCGCCAAACAAAAAACACTGTTGTGCGATCCTCAAACCAGTGGCGGTTTACTTGTTGCTGTACAGCCACAAGGCAAGCTAGCTTTTGAAGCGTTATGTCAAGACAATGGCCTTAATCTACAACCCATTGGCGAACTTGTGGCAGCAACTTCTCCAACTGTGAATTTGTTGTAATGACCATAAGTAGCATAAGTACTTCAACAATAGAACGAGCCGATACTAGTGATTTTCGCGCTATTATTGGCAATAAAATCCCTTTAATGGATGTACGCGCACCGATTGAATTTGAAAAGGGCGCATTTAACCAGTCAATTAATTACCCATTAATGAATAATGATGAACGCGCGGAAGTAGGTCTTTGTTATAAAAATAAAGGACAAGCGGCCGCCATCACCCTGGGTAATTCACTCGTTACCGGACAGAGTAAAGCAAGACGGTTAGCACAATGGCAAAACTTTGCCAGGGAAAATCCACAGGGTTATTTATATTGTTTTCGCGGCGGTTTACGTTCACAAACAGTGCAGCGCTGGTTAAAGGAGTCAGGGGTTAACTATCCACTGCTTATTGGCGGCTATAAAGCACTTCGACAGTTTTTACTCAGCGAACTTGAACAGTTAGCGTTACACCCTTTAACAGTTTTAGCCGGCAATACCGGCTGTGGAAAAACGCCTTTTTTAGCTCATTGTGTTAACAGTTTAGATTTAGAAGCGGCAGCGGGCCATCGAGGTTCTAGTTTTGGTGGTTTCGTTACTGCACAATCAAATCAAATAAATTTTGAAAATAAACTGGCTGAGCAATACATCACCGGTAGCTATTCTCTTGAGCAAACCTTGCTTTTAGAAGATGAAGGCCGGTTAATTGGTAGTGTCCATTTGCCTGAAAGTTTACGACAAGCCATGACATTAGCGCCAATAGTAGTAATTGAAGAAAGCTTAGAATATCGACTTGAGCATATATATCAAGAATATATCATACAAATGACAACCCAATACAAAACCACATATGGCGTTGAACAAGGTTTTATTGCCTTCAGCCAGTATTTAGTTCAAGGCTTATTCAAAGTACGGAAGCGCCTTGGTACAGAACGTTATGGCCAGTTAAAGAAAATACAGAGTGTGGCCTTAACTCAGCAGCTAAATGGTCAACCACACTATCACCTTGATTGGTTAAGACCACTGCTCAGCGAATACTATGATCCTATGTATCAATATCAGTTAGGATTAAAGGCCGACAGAGTGATTTTTCGTGGTAACAACGCGCAATGTGTGGATTTTTTGCACCATTTGTAAAGTATTGCGCCACAGGCTTAGATTTAATAAATAGACAATTTGGTGTGCTTAACAAAAATAATATTTGATAAAGCCTCGTCATTTATGTGTCGGGGCTTTTTGAATATAATTATATTAAGCTGATAAATTTAAGTCTTTTAAGAAAATATGAGCTCTTGTAGAAACTAACAATTCTATCCGTAATGCGGAAGCTAGTTATCGGCCGTTATTCAGGTCAACTGATTGAAAAAGTTGACACCGGTTAGATTATTTTGATTAATAAAATTTTGTTGCTACAGTAATTATAATAACTTACGTTTTGATGTTAATTACATCAAAGGTAGTTGATATTTAAAGGTTAACTTTAAGTAGAAATCACCCTGCTATACACATTTAAAACTACAATTACTCAGCAGAATTACTTTGCAATTCCAGCTGTTTTAAACACTTCCAGTTGAAAGACCTAATGCTAATGCATTACATGATCATGTTTAATATGATGTTATGGCAGATATACTTCAATATTTTATCGCAGACAAGATAAATAATTTAACCGTAATTTTTCGCATGTAAATATAGCTTATGCTTACCAGCTATTTGTCCCTACGATTTATAAGACGTTAGCGGACAACTATCAATCAGAACATATGTTTATGCAAAGTGATGTTGGGGATTAATTGTAAGTACATTGTCAATTACTTGTAAATTTTTCAATTAAAACATATGGTTGACTGCGCCACTGGCAGTCTTTAATATAAGATCACGCTTAGCGAAATTTCGATATTTTAGGTATCAATATTTTATGGTTAATCTGTCTTTACGGATCTTAATGTTATTTACGGCACTTTACTGGTCACAACCTGTATTTGCTGTGTCTGATATTGAGGAAATTATCAATATAGTGGAAGAGCGAGATGATTTCTATGAAACCTGCTTGTATGGTGATATTGAAGCAGATATTGAAGGTTATTTAAAAGACACCAAAAACCTCTCGTACAACCAACATGCCTATTTATTATACGTAAAATCTAATATATATCATTGTAAAGGTCAGTATGGATTGGAGCATGAAGCGCAAAAAAAGATAACCATTTTCCCCGAAGATGAGATTGATCCTAATATTTATCTTGCAGCATTGCACTCTGTAGGTAATGAATTATTCATATACAATTATGAAAATGCCTGTGAATACAACACTTCAGCAAAGCTTAGAATTACAAACAAAACACCTTTTGCATTAACGTTTATGCTCACCAAAGTGGAAATTACCTCTTGTCACAAAAATAACCAAGTTGAAAAGCTTCGTAAGCTCTATCGGTTACTTGAAACACTCAACGATGATAAAAATAAAAAATATAAAGTAGATATACTCGAGACTATGGCCAACGAATATGCCTTCATTGGACAAAATTCTACCGCGGCAAAACTTCGTCAAGAAGCAATGACATTAATGCCATTAAAAGAAAAAAGTATGGAAAGTTTTACCAGTTATTATAATCTCGGCACAGACTATTTGGATGCAGGTGATATAAAAAGTGCTGAAAAAATAGTGCCTTTATTACTTAAAGAGGGATTGCACTTTAAGGGCAATTTAATGGCTGATGGTTTAAGTTATATTTATCAGGCAAAAATAGCTTATGAAAAACGTGATTACCCCGTATTAATTAGTCTAATGGACGAACTCTCACCGTTAATTCCTGATTTAGAAATAGAGTACAATACCAAGAGGATAAGTACATTAAGAGCACTTGCTTGTATTGAAGCTAAAAGAGAAGTATGTGTATCTTCTTTTATAGAAGATGTTAATAAGGATCCCAATAGTTATTCAGCCGATGATATATGGCTACTGACCTTTTTAACAAAATACTACATTGAAAAAGGTGACAGCCTTAAAGCAAAAATGTTTTTTGATAAATATCTTGATAAGAATAGAGCGATATTACTGGAACAACAAGTATCTAGTATGGTAATTGGTAGCGCACAACTTTATCAAAACATCGTAGAAATGGAGCTTTCTTTAGCGCGAAATGATCTGAAATCAAGTCGATTAGTCATAATGTTGATTGTGGCTATTTTAGCTGTTTTTATGTTGTTGGCTTTACTTTTTTGGCAGCTTAAAAATAGACATAAACACCTTGCTGAAACCGATGAACTTTCCAATATTTCAAACCGTAGAGCGATGTTACAAACTTTGAGTCGTATACAGCTCCCTTCTCAAGGAAAGCATCACGTAATTGCGTTAATTGATTTGGATAAATTTAAAAGCGTTAATGATAATTATGGTCATGCTATTGGTGATGAAGTCATTAAACATGCTGTAAAAATTACGCTAGAAAATATTCGACAACAGGATGTATTTGGCCGAATAGGAGGGGAAGAATTTTTATTATGCTTAAAGGATATTTCTTCAGACAAGGCTAAAGAAATTTTAGAGCGCATAAGATACTCTATGGAACATTCTTGTGTTGTTATTGATAATGGTAACGAAGTTTCTATCACTGCCAGTTTTTCATACACCGAATTTAACAAAGCAATAAGTTCTTTTACAGATATTTATCAGAAACTTGATCGCGGACTTTACGCAGCAAAAGATGCGGGTAGAAATATTATTATCAAAGTTTAATAATCAAAGTGAAATTCTAAACGAATTTCTCTGAAGGGTCATAAATATTTTATCAACTAAATGCCCCTTAAAGTTATCAGACGATTGTTAATAACTTTAGATTTAAAGGATGTTTTGTAGTTGTTGTTTATGAGCGTTTTAACCATGACAACATTTATTTCGCTGAGCGCACAGACAGGTTATCAAAACTAATTAATGAAATGTCAGTTATCGTATCGAAGAGAAAATTATATTTGATGAATTCGGCTCGACGATAACTGCAAGGTGTTTCGGTGTTGAAAATTTTAATAGATGGATATCAAAGATAAAGCCTCAGCGAGCATGTTCCCTCGCTGAATTAAACTTCAGAAACACAGTACTACCCAGCATGTACATTTTTCTCTGCACGGTTATCAGCAAGATCTGTAATGGTAACTTTAGTCGCTGTACGGTCTAAAGTATGGATCATTGCATTTGAATTTTTACCATTGTTTTCAACAAAACTGATAATATTTTCACCATTACATTGTACATTGTTAGCAACATAAGTACGTGAGTAACCAGAGGACTTAATTGCGTTATGCATAGCGGCACGATTACCCGCGGCAGCAGTTACACATAATTGAGTAAATTGAGAATTATTTGCAGCAACAACATCTGCTGCTTGAGTTGAAGCGATTAAACCTGTGGTCATTAAAACTGCGATAGATAATTTTTTCATGTTCATTGGTATTCCCCTAAAAATAAATTAATAACAAGACTTTCTGTTACTTGTATAGTGGCAACTTTTTCTGAAATGGTTGTAATAAAGATTGCGGTAAATGTAATAACAAATGTCACTAATGGGTTACATATAACCTTGCTTAATCTTTTTTATTTCTTAGGTGATTGATTAATTTGATAAAAAAAATTGTGAGTTGCTGTGATTGTAAACATACTTTGTTACAGCCACTTACGCGCAGCAATGAAAAACTTATAAAATATTATTGTTTAATTTAACCTTTTAGTTATGTGCACCAAAAATCAGAACCTTCATTATGTTTATCTGTTTCCTCAAGCTTTTAAATACGTCTATTAAGTACTAACGCATTATAGTTATATAGTTTTTCAATCAATCATGGCTAATATTGTTGTTAAATAGCGATTCAGGAAAGTCAGCTAACGTAGCAAAGTGAGCGTTTGGAGGGATGATTTGAACAACAATAACGACCGCTTTATGTCTATATTGACTGATTAAAGGTCACACAGAATTCAGCACCGCCCAGCTCAACAGAGTCGGAAATGACCAGCTTGGCATCATGTAATTGAGCTATTCTTGAGACAATAGCCAAGCCCATGCCGTAACCCGGCTTTTCATGAGCCTGCTCACCGCGCATAAAGGGTTTCAACAACTCACTGCGCTTTTCTTTTGCAATGCCGGGACCATCGTCACTAATAATAAATTGTAGCCTGGTGCCACTTTGTGCAATCATTAAGGTAATCTCATTATCGGCATATTGTAGAGCATTACCGAGCAAATTATTGATTAACATGCTGAGGTAATTTGCATCACCAGTAACCGTTGCTGCGCCTGTTGCATGCCAGTTAATGACCTTGTCGCCGTCTGCTACCGCACCCACACATTGTCCAACCAGTGCATTAAGGTCGATACTTTGTTGTTCGACTGCCATCATTGATTGTTCTATTCGCGCATAATTAAGTAATACATTAACTAATCGCTCCATTTCATCAATATCACGAGATAGATGGCGTTGGTATTTCTCCCTTGTCTCAGGTTTTTCTGTTTCCTGTAAAATCTCAATTCCAAAACGCAACCTGGCCAATGGTGTCCTTAAATCGTGGGCAACGGCATCACTGAGCAGCTTGTTATCACTGATTAGAGTTTCAATCCGCTGGGCCATACGGTTAAATTCATTTTCAATACTAGCGATATAAGACGTTGAATTAATATTAATTCGCTGTTTTAGCTGACCCTCGCCAAAAGCCTTGGTGGTTTGCCTCAACTGTCTCAATTGTTTAATCAATGGATACAGCCAAATGAGTACCATCATTAAAATACCAAGATAAAAAACGCCAGTTAACAGCAGTTGCAATGCGCTATTGCGACTTTCTTTAACAACAGGTGGAATATTAAAGATCAATACGCTTTTCTGGGAGGGAACAATAAAATGCATGGATATACTATTGTCTGTTTCAAAGACCAGCGGCTCTCCGCCATAAAAGGATTGTTTTAAGGAGTCGGGTAAAAAGAAATCATCAAGTTGAGCTAAGGTAACCGAAAGCTTACTTTCTTGCTGCCAATTAGCGATGAATTGTTGAGCGTTTTGATGCTTATCTAGGGTTGAAGCCAAAGATTTTCCCAATTGACGATAGGCTGATAATTCATCGGACTCTTTGCTTAGCTGTGTTTGATATTGGTTAAAAAAATTGTCAAGCACCCCACCTATGCCTATCACAGCAACTAATATGACCAATAATAGTGATAAGGTTAATTTTGGCATTCTATATTCCTAGGCATAAGTTACTCCCAGGCATCTTTAACAAATAAATAGCCTTTACCCCACACGGTTTTTATTCGATAGGGATTGCTGGCATCATCACCCAATTTTTTGCGTATTCTTGAGACCAGAATATCGATCGAGCGATCAAAGCCATCATAGTCTATACCTCTGCGCTGGATCACTAGCTCTTTTCGGCTAACCAGATTATCTGCTGCCTGAGCAAGTTGCCAAAGCACATCAAACTCGTTCGACGAAATAGCTACTTTAGCACCAGCCAAAGTAGTCGTACGGGAATTTGCATTGATGCAGAGCTGACCAAAAGTTAATTTATTTGGATCTATTTCTGCTATGACTGCTGGCGCTATTCCCTGTGAAGCAGACCGACGTAAAAGTGCTTTGATCCGTGAAAGCAATACCCTAGGTTTGACTGGTTTAACGACATAATCATCAGCGCCTAGCTCTAGCCCTAGTACTTCGTCAGTTTCATGATCACGAGCCGTCATCATTAAAATGGGACCATGATAAAAGGGGCGAATAGCCTGACATACTTCAAAGCCATCCTTTACCGGTAACATGATGTCTAATATCACCAGATCAGGCTGATCCGACTCAATCAGCTCAATGGCAACGTCTCCTCTAGTAGCAAGAGTCACCAAATAGCCTTGTTCGCTTAGATAGTCGCTAAACCATTCGGCTAGCGACATGTCATCTTCGACTAACATAATATGCTTAGCAGCAAGGTCTTCGGTCAAACTGATTACCGTCAAAATAATCTCCAAGTTGACTTTGCACGTTTTGATGATTTATATACCCAAGCGACAGGTATTTGCGCACGAGCTAAATCCACTGATGATGCTTGCTTACGTAAAGCAAAGTCATTAGTTAGCTTTGATTGGAAATCAAAGCTAACCTGTCCTTTCGCTTGTTGTTGCCAGCACTTAATTGTTTTATTTGTTGTCGAATTAACCAGGCAATAATTGCTAATGTTGGGGTGGTGCCAACTAAAGGTCACCTCAAGGTAGCATTTTTGTCCTTTGCGAAGAGCGACACAAGGTTTAGGCGTTACTTTCAGTCGTGCCAATTGTTCGGTATGACTTAACGAGTCAATTAATTTAGTCGTCTCAGCATTAGACGAAACTGATATAAAGCAGCACGCAATGAATAGGGAAGTAACCATGTTCAAGCTAGTCATTTTATTTGTTTTTACTCGTGTATTTATAATTTGTTTAAGTAGAGGCATTTTTCTGTTTCCCCTAAAATACATAGCTAAGGCTAGTACGAAATGAAGTAGCTACTGAGTCTTTGTTGACATAATAAGGGCTATCGGTAACTTCATTAGGGATAGTGGCAATTCGGCCAGTAGCTCTGAATACCCAGTCTTCTGTGATCGGGTAGGTAACGCCAAATTCGGTACTAAAGCTGACACTAGCACCTGCTTCATAAGCATCTAGGCCAGTATAATATGACGCTTTTTCTGGTGAAACTCCGATATAATAATCATTAAGTTTAGCAGACGCGTATTCTGCACCGATAATGCCATGAAAGTTCCAATTTCTTACTTGCCAGCTTCGCCCAATCAAGGCTGAAATAGTGGTACCATTATTTTCGCCAGTTGCATCCTGATTGATGGCAAATTGCACGATGTTATTGCCGATATAACCAGTAAGTCTACCACCAATAGTCAGTTCGTTAAGGTCTTCTTCGTGATTAAGAAGCGCATAACGACCGTCATTGTCGTAGTTATATTGGAACCAGTCAGTGGTCACCGTGAAGTCGAACGACCAATTATCATTACTAAAGGCGTTATAGCCAACAGCCATGCCGTTGCCACTTTCACTATAGGATTCAATAAAAAAGTTGTTCCAAGTATAACTACCATTAATAACCGGATCGGTATTCGACCACTCGCCATCTTCACCAAAAGACGGCCCGTAGCCGATGGCATACATTATGCCAATTTCGAAATAGTTTGCTGAACTATCTGCTTGCTCAGCATTACTTCTAACACTGTGGGTAATATCGCTCGCAAAACTGGCACTAGAAAAACTAGCGCTGGCAACCATAATCGCTGCCAAAGATAAGTATGGGATAAGTGATTTTTTTATTTTTAAATTATTCATAGGTTGTTATCTGTGTTGTTGAAATTAAATACATTATGTCGAGCTAGCAAGGATATTGACGTAACAAGATCCATCATCTGTAACAAAATGTAGCATTCGCGGTAAATGCTAATTACAGCAGATAGTTTCCTTATTTTGATGCGGCTAATTAATGCAGTGAATAGATAATTAATAGCCTGCCAAATTTTTTAAAATCCTTACAGCTATATAGTTTTGATAAAAATCAACTACGAAGGACGGCTATTTAACTCTATTTTATTTGAATATTCAAGTTCATTATCGCTCTGTAAATTACAAACTGTTATGACTGTTTTAAGTTATAGGAGAAGCTAAATGAGATCGAAACTTAGCTAAAGTAAGAAGCTCACAGGTGAACCATAACTGGTTCGTTTTTTGTTTTTGCAAAAATTAATTTACCTCATCCATCTGTCACATTTATTTAAATAACGGAAAACCTATTTCCTTTGCAAAAAAAACTAAGGTTATTATTCCCAAGTTTGCACTTAACAACATAAAACTTTACGGATGGCATAAGTGTATCAAGCGATTATTTGTAATTTAGTTAAAAAACTAAAAAAATCGATAATAGCTGGTAAGCCTTTATTTATAAGGTGTCCATTATAATTACATTTACTCAAACACATGGTTTATGACTATTTTTTTGTTCGAGTTATTCAACAGGACGACATGAATTGAGCACTATTCTAAAAAGGATAAAGTGTTATTAATTGGATAACTTATCTTTTATGCCAAATGAATAGCACATAACGAAAGTAGAGAGCTGTAGGTATATTCTAAAGCGGTTACCGCTGAGAACAATACTAGGTTCCATATAATAATATGAAAAACATGAGAAATATGAGACATGGGGTTTACGATGATAGAAAACAAACTACTTATCGCACTGTCACTGACAGTAGCAACGTCCCTAACGGCCTGCGGTGGTGGGGACGCCGATCAAAATGTAGTCCGTAATTTATTTGCTGTAGGAGATATTGTTGAGGGTGTAGAAGACGGCGATCCTGTTGAAGGTGACGTTAGTAAAAATGATATTGGTGAAGGACTAACTTTTGCGGTTGCTGAGGGCAGTGGTGTAGAAAATGGTACTTTGGAATTTAATGCCGATGGTAGTTTTATTTATACACCAAGTGCTGATTTTTTTGGTATCGATAGCATAACTTATGTCGCTACTCAATCGTCTACAGGTGAAACTGATACCGCACTGCTGACCTTTGATATTGCCAATGATTTTGAATCTATTGAGGACTACGGTTGGGGTCTGGTATTGAGTGATGAGTTTGATACAGCTGAACTCGATGAAAGCGTGTGGACAGGGGTCAATGCAAGTATTGCTGATGGCGTGCTTGTTATTACTGCACAAGAAGATACTACTTCTTCAGTAAAAGCTCTTAATGGCATCTCCTCTGGTCGTATCGAAGCCAGTATTCAACTCCCTGAAGGCAACGATATATTTTCGGTGTTCGGCTTATTACCCATGGCTGACATCTATGATGGTGAAAATACACTCACAGCGATGGAAGTCACCTCTGGTGGCATTATCGCTGGAGCTCATTATGGATTAGGGCTGACTAACGGCGTTAACTTTAATAGTGATACTGTTGCTGGCGCTAAAACAGAGTTTCATAACTATGCAATTGAATGGGGACCCGATCAGATTCGCTGGTATGTCGATGGTATTCATATACATACAGTTGACCCACTAAATACTTGGGCTTACACCTTAAACGGTGAAGAAGTCGTAATCGACAATGCGGGTCCTTTCAATCAAAACATGCAAATTGTGATTAATTTAGCAGTCGATGGTATTGAACCCATTGCAGAAATGCTGATTGACTATGTCAAAGTTTGGTCTTGTGATCCGTTAATTGAAACTAACGTAGAAAACTGCGCTTCTCATGTTAACAAATCAATAAACAAAGCCGCTTCAGATCGAATTGAATCAGTCGGTGCTAAAGTTACTGAAATTTTTACTGATGGCTTCTTTGATAAAGATGACGTTAAAGTTTCAGACTTAACTCCTTTAACATGGCATCACACAGATGAAATCACTGAGCTTTCTATCGGTAATTACAATGCTCCTGTTATCGAAATATTAACACTTGAAGGTGATCATGGCTTAGTGATTGATGTCAGTCACCCTGACGGTGATGCCAACATTAATATCGCTGCGCCAGGTATTGAATTTATAGGTCGCGATGCTTTATTAAGTTTCGATATGTATATCGACAGCGCGAATACCCTAACAGAAACACTCGACATAAGAATGGAAACAGGTTGGCCTTATATGGGGATGTTTACTTGGAATGTTGCTGAACTTGAGCTTGATACTTGGGTTACTTATAACATTCCAGTAAGTGATTTTGTTGATACGCCTTTCCTTGCGCCTGACTGGTTGAATTGGATTCCTGGGGTTGTTGAGGGTGATCCATTGCCACTGGATACCAGTAATGTTGGTACTATTCTTGTGGTGGAATTTCACGGTGGTGTGCATTTCCAATTAGATAACATTCAATTGAGCTGCATTTCAAATGAAAGCTGTATACAAGCTCCGCTTGCTGTTCAAGAAGCTGATAAACCTGATGGCCCTGCGCCAATTCGTTTTGAAGCGGAAGATTGGCATGCTGCTAGTGACAATGTACAAACAGAAGAAACCGCTGATGAAGGCGGTGGCTTAAATGCTGGTTGGATCGATTCAGGCACCTTTTTAGAATATATCATTACAGTGCCTACTGACGGTACTTATAGCATAGATTATCGCTTAGCTAGCTCTGGTGGCAGTGATGGCTTTACTCTTTCTATTGATGGAACTGAGGTCGATGCCCAAGTTGTAGCAGATACGGGTGGCTGGCAAGAGTGGATAACACAATCGTCTGGTGAATTTTTGTTAACTGCTGGTGAACACTTAGTGCGTTTTGATTTTGTCGCCGGTGCTATCAATATTAACTGGTTTGAACTTTTCCCTCCTGCATTTGAAATTCACCTTGAAGCGGAAGATTGGGATGCTGCTAGTGACAATGTACAAACAGAAGAGACTGCCGATGAAGGTGGTGGTCTAAATGCTGGTTGGATCGACACAGGCACCTTTTTAGATTATACCGTGAATATTCCTGCCGATGGCACTTATAACATTGAATACCGCTTAGCCAGTTCTGGTGGAAGTGATGGCTTTGAAACCTCGGTGGGTGGCGTTGTCGTTGATAGCCAAGTGGTAGCTGATACTGGTGGTTGGCAAGAATGGACTTCTCAAACAGCTATGATTGATTTAGTTGCCGGAGAGCAAACTCTACGCTTAGATTTTTTAGGCGGTGCAATCAACATCAACTGGATAAAAATCACTAATTAATCGGCAAATCAAACTTATTAGATAAAGATATCACTCTTTTGGCCCTCTCATACATGTGTATGGGTGGGCTGTTATTAGGGCGGGTACCTTAAAAAATAATTACACTGACGTTTATAAAATAGCCGCGCATAGCCGCGCTATTTAGGGGTAAATTAATATGTATAATACAGAATTTAAGCAAAGCCTATTAGCAATAAGTATTGCGGCAGTTTTTGCAACAAGTGCTTATGCCCAAGAAGCACCTTCAGAGAATGAAAACAAGAAAGTAGAAGATCAAATTGAAGTCATTGAAGTAACCGGTATAAAAGGTACTTTGTTACGCTCTATGGATTTAAAACGTGAAGCTAAAGGTGTTGTTGACGGTATTTCGGCGGAAGATATTGGTAAATTTCCAGATACTAACTTAGCTGAATCGCTACAACGTATCACTGGTATTGCCATTGAACGTGATCGCGGCGAAGGCTCAAAAATCACCGTACGTGGTTTTGGTCCAGACTTTAATATAGTTACCTTTAATGATAGACAAATGCCAACAACCGGCGGGCGTTCATTTGACTTCGGAAATATTGCTTCTGAAGGTATTTCTTCGGTTGAGGTCTATAAGTCGGGACGGGCGAATGTAGCCACAGGGGGTATAGGCGCGGTAGTCAATGTATCCACCCGCAAACCTTTTGATAAGCTTGGGCAGCAAGCGGCTTTTAGTGCTAAAGGGGTTTATGATACGAGTACCCGTGAAGGCAATAGTTTAACCCCTGAATTTGCTGGTTTATATAGTAATACTTTTGCCGATGATACTTTTGGTTTCGGGCTTACCTTTAGTTATCAAGAGCGTGACGGTGGTTATCAGTCGGCAACGACTCAAGACTTTATGAGTCGGAACTTTATTGACCAAGCAACTATAGATGCTTTTGAGCTTGAAAATCCCGGTGTAGATCGCCCTGATTCTTGGGGGGAAATTCTTGTTGGCGACCCATCAGCTAAAAACTTTCCTACCGAAGTTGTCGATGGCATCTACGCTATTCCTACCAACATTCAATACAATCTAGCTGAATTTCATCGTGAACGGATAAATGCTCAGGTGAACTTTCAATGGCGCCCTATTGAGTCGTTAACAGCATCAATCGATTATACTTACGCTGAAAATCAAAGTGAAACTGTCAATAATGACATTTCAGCTTGGTTTGACCCCAACTGTAAAACGAGAGAAAGTGAGTGGGTAAAAGAAGGTAACATATACTCACCGACAAAATATTCCATGGTAGGTTGTTCTGCCGAACGTAATCAAGGTGTCGGGCAATATGCAACCGTAGACGAAAACAAATCGCTTGGCTTTAATGTTCAGTGGATACCCACTGAAAACCTATCAATGATGATGGACTATCACGACTCTAGCGGCGTTTCAAAACCTAACTCTAAGCACGGCTCTAGTGGTTTTGTTGCGGTAGCATCATTGAACCGTATTACTACTGATGGCTATTTTACCGCCAATGGTATGCCTGTGTTGGATGTTGAGTTGGGGGAACGTAACTCTTACAATCAAATCACTCGAATTGATGAGCTAGATGTTAATGACATGCAACTTAACGGCAGTGGTTTTGGTTCTTTTCATAATCAAATGGATGTTAAACAGTTTCAGTATAGTGCTGAATATGCCTTTGATGAAGGTCATGAAATTGAGTTTGGTTTTGGTAATGTTGAAGTAACCAATCGCGGTCAAAATGCATGGGTATCACGAAACGCTTGGAGCGGAGTCGGAGAGCCAGGAGATATTGCCGATCTGTTACGCATTGAGTCCATTGATGGCGTTTTTAATGGCCTTGAAGGTGGTGGCGATCCGCGCCAAGTTACCGAGTTCTTTTCATGGGATTTTGATGACTTAATTGAACGTGGCGAATCATTGTTAAAAACAGGTACTCACGGGAATGTAGCAGGTAGTGGCGCTTGTTTAACAGGATATTGTCCTACTTATGATTTTGACTCTGATGAAGTAACGACAGAAAAGTCAAAGTCTGTTTTTATTCAGGGGCACTATGTTGCGGATCCGTTTAATATGCCAATGAACTTATATTTTGGTTTACGATACGAAAAAACAACGGTTCACTCAGAGGCATTGGTACCTTTATATGACCGAGTTGAATGGACTATCGTCAATAATAATTTCGACCTGTACAAACAAGTTGATGAAGATGACGAAAGTATTCAAGGGTTTTCTGAAATAGATGGTGAATATGACATGCTTTTACCTAGTATCGACTTTGATATTGAGGTTGTTGAGGATGTTATCTTCCGTGCATCAAAAAGTTTGACGGTTACTCGGCCTATTTATAATGATCTTAAAGGAGCGTTAATTATTGATTATTTAGGTTCTAATGGCGGAGGTGGGCACAGAGGTAACCCACAATTATTACCCATGGAGTCTGATAACTTTGACCTATCACTAGAATGGTATTTTAGTGAGGCAAGTTACGTTTCAGTTGGTTATTGGAATAAGGAGGTTGACAACTTTATTGTTAATGAAAGGTTTGAAGACCAGCCGCTTTTTGGTGATTTAACAACCCCGATTGACGGCGCGCTTTATAATCAGGCTATTGAAGCTATTACTGGTGGAGATCCTCAATTTGAATATGATAACGATGATGTTAATGCTTACTTTGCCGAGAATTTTGCCGATGAGCCCAACGTGGTGGTTACTGGTGAGGGAGATGACATTGAAGTTGTCGTCACTGGTATCGCATCAGATCCAGTCGCAATATTCGATGTAAATATCCCCATTAATCAAAATAAGACAACAGTTAAAGGTTGGGAGGTTGCGCTGCAACATACTTTTGGAGAAACAGGTTTCGGTTTTCAAGCAAATTTCACTATTGTTGACGGCGACTTAAACTATGATATTAATAAAAATGAGGAGCAGTGGGTAGTTCCAGGCATGAGTGATACTGCTAACCTTGTTGTCTTCTATGAAAAGCATGGCTTCCAAGCTAGGCTCGCGTATAACTGGCGTGATAAGTATTTACAGTCGGCAGGAAAAGACCCAAGGTTTGTTGAAGAATACTTTCAATTGGATGCCAATGTAAGTTATGAAATTAACGATAACTTTTCAGTGTTTCTTGAAGGCATTAACCTGACAGAGGAAGACCAGCGCATCCATGGCCGTTCTAGCTATCAAGTGCGTCAATATTCTGTAGGGCATGCCCGTTACAACCTAGGTGCACGGTATGTATTTTAAGCAGCCCCATTAACGAGTAAGTATACAAACTGTTGATAAAAGCCACTATTTCAGTGGCTTTTTTATGTTCAGGATGAACGGTATGTCGCGGTGTCATGGATGACAAGGAGCGTGTATGTTCAGGATGAACGGTCATGATTTTTGTTCCCGACAAATCATAAGTACCTCCATCCATGGAGGCAATGTCGCGGTGTCATGCATGACAAGGAGCGTGTATGT
>JABSOX010000023.1 GCA_013215655.1 Colwellia sp. | reverse complement strand
AATCATGCTCCTGCAACTTTGACATTGCCTGCATTGACTTAACTTTTGTCTGGAACTAAAAAGTTGACCGTTCATCCATGAATATACACAAAATTATGCTCCTGCAATTTTGACATACCGTTCATCCATGAACATGCACAAAATTATGCTCCTGCAATTTTGACATACCGTTCATCCATGAACATAAAAAAGCCCTCAAATGAGGGCTTTAAAAAATTCTAATTAGCTAACGATGGCTAATAATTCAACATCAAATATTAATGTTGAATATGGAGGAATAGAACCTTGTGAACCACGCTCTCCGTAAGCAAGGTTATAAGGTACATATAAACGCCACTTTGAACCTTCAGGCATCATTTGTAATGCTTCAGTCCAACCGGCGATAACGCCGCCTACTGGAAATTCAGCTGGTTGACCGCGATCTACAGAACTATCAAAAACATCACCACTAATAAAAGTACCGTGGTAATGAGTGCGAACAGTACTTTGCGCAGTAGGTTTCTCACCTTCACCCGTTGCTAGTACTTCATATTGAAGACCAGACTCCAAAACAGTAACTTCAGCACGTTTAGCATTTTCAACTAAATAAGCTTCGCCTTCAGCTGATTTCTCTTTAGCGGCTGCTTGCTCTAATTCTTGCATTTTTTTAGAGATTACTGAAAAAGCTTCATTTAGTGCTTCATCGGATACTTGGCTTGTTACGTTACCAATAGCATCGGCTAATCCTGCTTGAACAGCTGAAATATCAAAATCTTTAAAAGGGTTATTACGTAATTGGTCACCTAATTGACGGCCTACACCATAACTTACACGTTGTTCAATTGATTCAAACTTCACTTCTACATTGTTGTCAGACATTATTTAGACTCTTAATAGGGCTTTGCCTTAAAGAAAACGATAGCTACTAATCGCAGATCTCTCATTACCACTTCTCTAACCGGCATTAATAAAATTTCGCGCAGTAGAATAGCATAAACAAAACATTCTCTATAGGGCGAATAACAAACTTTATCTAGAACATAAGAGAATAAAGCCATATAAATTGAAATATCAGTATATTACCCTACGACAATACGATAAAAGCAATGACTTTTACTTTCAATGACCTTTTGGATGTGTATGATGACAACTTAAAATAATAATAATCTCAAGAGTTTTCTGTATGAGTTCAAATAACAATCAACGACAAACTTCTGCAACAAACACTCAACCCGAAAAACGACTATTCAGCCTTTTACCTTTTGCTGTTTTTCTAGGTCTTTTTATGGGGGTTGGTATCATATTGACACTTCAGGGTGTTGATTTTGCTTTTTATCAATTACCCGCAAGCATAGCGATAATCCCAGCAATATTAGTGGCTATATGGATTGGTAAAGACTCTATTAATAAACAAATAGAACAATTTATTCAGGGTGCTGGTCATCCAAATATCATGACCATGTGCATTATTTATTTATTAGCAGGAGCTTTTGCAACTGTCGCTAAAGCGACTGGCAGTGTTGATGCTAGTGTACAACTTGGCCTCGCCTTTTTCCCTGACTACCTACTATTGCCCGGCTTATTTTTAGTTGCCGCGTTTTTGGCGACTGCAATGGGCACCTCAATGGGAACAATAGCGGCTATTGCGCCAATTGCTTTAGGTTTTATTGAGTCTGCAAATTTAGATGCTGGCCTTGTTGCCGGCGTTATTATCTCCGGAGCTATTTTTGGTGATAACCTTTCAATAATATCAGATACCACCATTGCCTCAACACGCAGTCAGGGTGCACATATGAAAGATAAATTTAAAGTTAATTTTAAATTTGCCATTCCAGCAGCACTGCTTTGTATTATTATATTTGCTTCAATGGGAGTAACAATTCCCCATGAAAATATCACTGACTTTCAGTTTATTGGTTTATTACCTTATATCGCTATTTTAGTTTTAGCACTTATTGGTGTGAATGTTTTTGTGGTACTTATTATCGGTATTTTACTAGCCGCTGTTTTTGGCATGATAACCAATGGCTATCAATTACTTGATTGGGTAGCTGATATCAATAAAGGTTTTGGCAGCATGCAAGACATCTTTATTCTTGCAGTCTTTATCGGTGGCTTAAGTGAATTAGTACGCAGACAAGGTGGTTTAGCTGCACTTACAAGTTTAGTTGAATACTTTGCCCGTAAAATAAGCCCTAACAATAATAAACGCGCTGCAGGTATTGGTATTGCCAGTTTGGCATTTACCAGTAACTTTTTTACGGCAAACAATACGGTTTCAATCATTATTACTGGAGATACCGCTAAGAACTTAGCCGAAGATGGTGAACTTAGCCCTGCTCATTCCGCCAGCTTGTTAGATATATATGCGTGTATTAATCAAGGTTTACTACCGTACGGTGCACAAGCATTGCTATTAGGTGCAACATTAAAAATATCACCAATAGAAGTTGTTTCTAGTGCCTACTACCCAATGATACTATTTTTTGTAGCCAGCATTGCTTTTTGGCGAGTGACGAGAAAGTAGCCATTAGATTTATGTTTACCTTACAACTAAAAAATCCTACTAATGAGTAGGATTTTTATTTTCACATGATTAAAAAACAAACTACATTTTCGGTTTTTTACAGTTCGGAGTATTACTTGTTTTATGAAGAGCTTTTGACTTAGATAAATGTGCGGTTAGCTGTTTAATACGGGTTTTATTTGAAGGATGAGTCGACATAAATTCTGGTGGCGATTCTTTACTTAAGCTCGCCATATTTTTCCATAATTGAATACTCGCTTCTGGCTTAAAACCAGACTTTGCCATTAAATCTTGACCAACAATATCTGCTTCACTTTCATGGCTACGACCATAAGGCATTAAAACACCATACTGTAAACCAAGGCCAAGTCCTGCCATCCATACTTTTTGATTTTCAACATCCTGACTTGCCATCAAGGTACCTGCTAGTTTTAGCCCAGTTTGAGTTAACTGGTTTGATGACATACGTTCGTTTGAATGATGCTCGATAACATGTCCTACTTCATGACCAATAATCGCCGCCAATTGGTGCTGATCTTCCGTTACCTTTAAAATCCCCGTATAAACGCCTATTTTTCCACCCGGCAATGCAAAAGCATTCACTTGTTTTGAGTCAAAAACAACAACTTCCCATGCGCCATTATGAACAGACTTAGGCACGTTTTTAGTGACCGCATTAGCAACACATTGCACAAAGTTATTAATCGCTTTGTTACTACTGATCTTTTCTTTCTTTTTCATTTCATCAAATGATGATGAGCCCATTTTATTTAATTCTGTTTCAGAAAAAAGCATCACTTGATGACGACCTGTTGATGAAGTTGAACAAGCGCTGAGTCCGATCACCGCACAACACATGGCGGTTATTAACGAGAATTTAAATGGATTGGATTTTGAGATCATAATGCTTCCGTATTGCTTAAAAATTTTGTTAATTCTAAGCAAACGGAAGCATTTTATCGAGGGATATTTACAAATTTCGGTAACAATTAACTAATGCCAACTTTACGTAAATTAAAACTAAATGAAGTTCCTTCTCCTAAAGCACTTTTTACACGAATATCACTTTGTAATAACTCAAGTAGTTTTTTAGTAATCGCTAAACCCAACCCTGTATGTTTACCGTCTTTTTGTGTGGCATTACTGGCGCGATAACGGGCATCAAAGATATATGCTACCTCTTCAGATTTAATACCAGTACCATTATCCTTCACCAAAACCTGACATTGATTATCATTCACTTCATCAACTTGCAAAATAATCTCACCTTGAGGCGCAGTATGGCGTAAAGCGTTTTCAATTAAGTTACTTAAAACCCGTTCTAACTTGCCAATATCACTATAAACTTGTACATCACAATACTGTGGAGTAATCGATATATTTATATTTTTTTGCTGCGCCGTTAAGCTAAATTTAGCAACAACATCATAAAGTAACTCACCTAAATTAAAGGTTTCTAAATTAAGGGTTACTTGACCACCATCTAAATGAGCCAACTCAAAAATTTGATCAATTAGACTTTTTAACTGGCGAGCATTTTTTAAAGCGGTATCGACATAACTTTGCCTTTCACTACTTGGTAAGTCATCTCCTTTTATAGAAACCGTTTCGACATACCCCTGTAAAGAAGCTAATGGTGTCCGTAAATCATGAGAAATATCAGCAAGTAACTCACGACGATGTACATCTGTTTGTTTTAGCTGTTCAAATTGTTTGTTAATTTGTGCCACTAGTTGCTGAAAAACACTACCGAGTTGATGAACTTCATTTTGACTATCCGTTTTCCATTTTTTTAAGTTAACTTTTGATTGATCAAAACCAACATCTTTAATAGCTTGCATATCTTTGATCAAACGACGTAACGGATCAGTGAAATAACGAAATAACCCCATCATCACCACAAATAAGAAGAATAATGCAGCAATGGCTAAAACCAGTGAAAACTCCGCTTGTTTATTTGATTGAATATTCTTATAAGCATTATCATATTTTTCACCCGCAACAATGACATATAGGTAACCTTGCAAGGTACTTTCATTAAAAACAGGCGCTGCAGAAAATATTTTTTTACGGGTTAAATGACGGGGATCATCACCATAAATAGGCAAAGGCGCTTGGTTTTGTGTCAGTTGAATCAAAGGCACTAAATTTATCTTGTTTCTTTTTATAAAAGATTCATCAGCAGAATGTGTTAAAATATTACCTTTTGGATCAACAAAGTAAAACTCAAAGGCTGGCCCTAATATCATCAAGGTATGGAATAAATTTTTTAATGCATCATGATCATAAATACCACGCTGTAATAGCGGATTATCGTGTGCCAAATTAGCGGCTAGCGATAAATGCAAGTTTTGCTCTGACTCATAACGTGTTTTCTGTTCTAACTGTTGTGACCAGAAATAAAAAACAGTTGAAATAGCAATAAAAACTAATAATAAAGATAATGAAAGTCGCTGATATAAAGATAGTTTCATTAGCTGACTCCTTGACGGTTGAATTTGTAACCTACTCCCCAAACTGTTTGCACAATTTCAGGTTTCGTTGGGTTTTTCTCTAATTTGTTGCGTAAACGATTGATATGGGAATTAACTGTATGTTCATAGCCACTGTGATGATAACCCCATACGGAGCTCAACAGCTGCGCTCTTGAAAAAACTTGTTCTGGATGTGATGCTAAAAAAAGTAGTAAATCAAACTCGGTAGAAGTTAAATCAAGTACTTCCCCAGCCATCAAAACTTGATGTTGTACGTTATCAATTTGTAATTTACCTAACGTTAGTATTTGTGAAGCTTCACTTCTTTGCTGACTGTCTTGCTGAATGTTCGAGATTAAATGAACACGACGCAGCTGACTACGAATTCTAGCTTGTAGTTCTCTAACACTAAAAGGCTTAGTCATATAATCATCAGCACCAAGCTCTAAACCCACCACTCTATCAGTTTCAGATGTGCGCGATGTTAACATTAATATCGCTTGTTCTGGTTTTTTCTCTCGCACTTGTCGGCAAACATCTAAACCAGAAATTCCAGGTAACATCACATCTAAGATGATCAAGGCGTAATTATTCTTTAGCGCCAGTTCTAGTGCTTTTTCACCGGTTAAACTATGCTCAACGTCTAAAGAAAGCTCTCTGATATGTACAGCAATTAAATCGGCAATGTCTTGTTCGTCTTCCACTACCAAAACAGTATCTGTCATAGTTTCCTCATTTTTATTTATTGTAGGTTGATGTTCTGTCATGTTGCTATCACCAACCTACAATAATTAACGATTATTCGGTGCGAGTAATCGTTATCATCAACGTTGGATTATCGAAACGATGAGCTTGTGTTAAAGCTGATTGCATTAAACCATCGTCTTGACTGACAATACCTGGATGCATGGCGACAAAGTCAACGTCATCGCGCATTTCATTGTAACCTTCTCCGCCGCCTGCAGGTCCTGGAATAGTTGCCATTAATTCACTATTCATTTCAGTTCCTGCATCATAAGAACTTGTTTGCATTGAAATACTTTCGTTAACGGCTAAGTCTTTTATTACCATAGCATTAATTCCACTGAAGGCATCATTAGTATTAACTAACATAGTTACCACTGATATCATTTGCGGCATAACATCTTCAATACTTACTGTGATAGTTTCTTGCATTCCTGACATAAGAACACCAGCACCACTTTCTCCTGCTAGCACCATTTCATCCGCTAATACCATAGTATTGTCACCACTTTCGGCTAACACTTCTAAAGCACTACTCGCTGCTTGCCCTAATTGCCAAAGCTGCCCTTCATCATGTAAAACAACGGCGATAGGTGACATTGGTTGTGCGTTAGTTAAGTTTTTCACTGTAACTTCGTATTGATAAATGACAGGTGTTGGTGTGGGAGGCGGCGGTGTTACTACAGGCATTGAATCATTAGAATCACTACCACCACAGCCGTTAAGAATTATTGCACTACTCAAGATGAATAGCGTTAGAGTCTGTTTAATTTTAAAAGTGAAAGTCATGATAACCTCCTACATCACTGTAACTGTGATACGTGCAACAGGATTTAACCAACGATGGACGGTGTTGCTAAGATCGCTTTTACCACCAGTCATGTTGTCATCCCCTAAACTGCCACGATGAATATGAACCGTCATATTACCTTCTTCCATTGTGACACCAGTTCCGTTGCTACCACCATCGCCACCAGGCGCAACAGGAATACCCGCAGCTCCAGGGGCACCACCACCGGTGATCATTTCATCATTAGCTTCGGTACCAGCATCATAGGCGTTAAGAGTAAAAGTCCAGGTTCCAGCTTCTGTTGGGATTTTCCAGCTATTTAAGCCGACAAAAGCATCATTAGTAGGTAATAACATTGATACAATTGACAAACGATCGTTACCATCGGCGGTATCCAACATTGTCATAGTGCTCATTGATGGAGCTAATAAACCCGCGGCAGGGTTTTCAATAACATCCGCATTACCATTAGATAACATCATTGATAAACCAGAAATATCACCACCTTCTGCCATCATCTGTAATTCAGGAGATGCTGCTTCACCTAGCGTATATAACGACATCTCAGCAGAATGTGCTGATATTAAAAAAGGTGTGTAATAAATGCCTTGCGTAAGGTTCGTAACAGAAACTTCAACTTGCTGAGCATTGATTGCCATACTGCTGCTCGTTAAAGCAAAGGCGGTAAGTAAGGTTAGTATTTTCATTTTTTTTCCTTGTTAACTGAATTAGACAAGTTCAGTATGCAAAGAAAAAATCCCATTAGCGTCACGAAGTTATCACAAAACCTTCACAAATTAATTTTTATGGTGTGATAATTATCTGGATATGTTGATCTTGAAAAAATGACAATAACGAGGAACGATCCAAGACATAAAGTTGTTATAAGTTAACTTTATTTAAATGCTCACTTTGAAATGAAAACGATAATGTTTGCTCAGAGCAATAAGGCCTTTGCTTAATGGGGCAATGTAAAAAATCCATGCCCATGCGTTCCTGTTATTTTTCTTATAGTTAATAAGTGTTAAGGTTAACTCATAGTAATATAGGCCAATAAAAACAGTAAAAGAACATATCCCTGATGAATAAAAGTCATATTTTAATTTTTGATAAATTAACTCATACCGTAACATTTGGAACTAATACATTAACACTCAATCCATTAAGTTTTAGATTACTTGAAGCCCTTGCTAATTACCCTGAAGAAATTTTGTCTATAGACGAGCTAACCTCTAAGGTTTGGCAAAAAGCTAATGTCAGTCCTGACACTCTAAAACAGCGTGTCTTTGTATTACGTAAATCAATTGAAGACGCTAATATATTAGGGCTTACGATTCAGGCTATTCGTGGTGAAGGGTATCGACTAATTATTGAAGATCCTAATAATGAAGTCTCTTCTGGCTTTAAAGTTAGACCTTCACTTTTCTCTATCAAACATAATGTTTTATTCAAATATGTTGGTTTCACTCTAGCATTACTAGTGGCTGTTTGGTTTGTTACAAAAGACTGGTATGTATTAAACTCCATGGAATCATCTACTAATAACAGGGTCGTTTTATGGACAAATATACAACAGCATGACATGCCGAAATCTGCTATTGGTGTCTACGAGCAATGGTACGCACGGTTATCTAAAGAAAGCGCGGAGGGGAAGTTGCAATTAGTTTTGTCTGACCGATTAAATGATGTACTTATTCCAATTCAAGCCAGAAAAAATCACGCTGCAATAATTAGTTATTTCGAAATCATTGAAACAAATAAAACAACGACTATTCGATTAAGCATTGTTGAGCCACGTACTGCCGCTATTTTGCGAACGAACACTATCAATTTAGAATCTAATGCAAATTTAGAAAAAACGTTAAATTCACAAGTTAATGGTATTTTGGCATTGATTTCATCAGGCAAGTTGTATTTAAACAAACAACAACGAGAATATGCCCAAGACCCTATCTGGGCACAGTTAAAAAGGTTAGCTAACCCAGCATAACCATTCATAACCATTCATAACTGGCGGTTTATACCTGCATCATGGTCTATTAAAGAAAAAATGGAGCATGATATGAAATTCTTAGCAAAAATATTCGTTTTAACATTTCTTTGTTTGCCGTCAAGTTACGCAAAAGACAATAAAACTAAATCAGTAAATCCCCCTATACAATATGAACAGGAGTTAACCAAACTACTTAGTACACTTAAAAATATTACTGGTGTTCCTGCTTTTTCTGTTGCTGTTGTTCACAAGGGTGAATTAGTGGCATCCGTATCAACAGGCTATGTTGATACGAATAAGAAAATACTCGCAAAAAACCAACATATATTTAGATTAGCAAGCGTATCGAAAATTATAGGGGCAACTATGCTCGCTGAATTAGTTGTTAATGGTCAACTTGATCCAGACATACCAATTGGACATTACTTTCGCGAGTTAGATACTAAGTACCACCAAATAACAACTAGGCAATTAGTGTCTCACACTTCAGGAATGCCTCATTATCAAATAAAAGATTACAACATATATAACAAACACTATCTTTCCGCGATAGAGGCTATAGAAACGTTAAAGGGCAGAGATTTACTTTCTAAGCCGGGAGACGAATATTCCTACTCAACGCATGGTTACACTTTAGCTGGGGCTATTCATGAAAAAATATCTGAGCAGCCATTATCTTCTAGTATTCCTAGTTTTATAAAACGCTGGACAAAAAAAGCCACTCCTATTATTGAGAACATCGAAAATTTGTCACCGTTAACCTCAAAACTTTACGCAATAAACGGCGGAACAGTTGATGAAAAGGACTATGGTGAAAAATCGTATAGTGTCTTTGGTGCGGGGTTATCTGCAACCGCCAGCGATTTAGCGCACTTCGGATATGCAGTACTGACTAGAAGTAAATCAAATCAAGCATACCAACAGTTATTATTTACTCCTACAATGACCAAAACTGACAAATATGCTGGTAATGATAAATATCAAGTCGGCTTTGGTTGGCGAATAGGAAAGGATTCACTAGGTAGAAAAGTCTATCACCATGCTGGAGCCACACCGGGGGCTCGTTCAATTATCGTAATTTACCCAGAACAAGATCTAAGCATTACAATTTTATCCAACAGTAGCTGGATTTCTGGGATCGATAAAATGGCATTTTCCTTGGCAGGCCTTTATATTGATAAAGCGTCATATAAATCACTCGCTCATAACATGAAATATGAAGTTAATTATGATTCTTCCAAAACCACAGGAAAAATACGCTGTGCAAGTAGTATTTGTTTTTTAGCTAATGAAGCAAGCGGATACTCTAAATGGCTGAATAAATTCAACTCTACAGGGAAGTTTATTACAGACTGGCCAATATTTGCATATTCCTCTGAAAATGGAGACCGTTTATTAATGGTCACCAAAGTGGGCATAAAAAGCTTAATAGCCAACGGGAATTATTACAACGTTAGCGTGGGTAAAGATAAAACTTACTCTGTTAGGTTAAGTCCTTAAAATTAGTTTCTCAAATATCTAAGGTAATGATGTTACTTCTGTCAGACAGGCATATTGCTTTATATTGCCGATGAGCCTGAGCACGGATACCTACAATGCTAATTACAAAATTGGTTTTTAATAACAGCAATTAACACCCGTTTATGACAAAACAACAGTCTTTTTTAGACTGTTGTTTATCCTCAGAAAAGTCCACTATACGAAAATAATTAGCATGCTAAGTTATAAGGTTTATGCGTTATTGAACCGTCTCTACTACTTTATCGGTAATCAAAGTATCAATACCTTTGTTTACGCCGTAGATATCTTGAGGATGAAAACCTAAAGTGACATGAAAGTCTTTTTTAGCCAAAGCCAATTTTTGTCGATAAAATTGTGCTGCCGATGATTGCACCACCACAAAATAGCTGCTTTTATTTTCTTTTGTTACACGTCCTAATCCCTGTAAAGTGATACTTAACGACTTACCCAATTCGATATCTTGTTGATTAATTTCTCGGTATTCAAAAGGGTTAATTAAGGTCACATGGAAAGTTTGATGATCACGTAATGCTTGGTTTTGACGATACTGAATAAAATCATCACTTAAAATTGACTTCATTTGTTGTAAATATGAAGCTAAATCAGCAGAACTAACCTCTCCACCAATATAAGTTAAACCGCTATTATCTTTTAATTCGGTAATTTTAATATTGAGCATTTTTATAAGGTTAGCGTCAGTAGCTTTTATCGATAAATGAGATTCAGATTGAGTAACTTCTTCAGTGGTTGCCTCTGCGTTTAAGTCACCTAAATAATCAGCCATTGATTTTGCTGTAACACTCATAGAGTACATAGCCCAACAATATACAAATAACTTAAGATAATTTATTAGCAACATTTCAGAAAAACTCTCTTTAATTAAATTCAACAAGTTCCACAAGAAAACGGTAGAAAGACATAGGCAATTAATACTACAATACTTTTCGTAATTATTAGGAAATACTTAATTTAATGCGGTATCTATTTACTCCAACCTACTTTAACCATGTTGCTTTATTTTTTATTGAACAACGTTGGCGCTTATTAATTTGGAGTGCTTTTGCATTTTTGCTTTTTCTATTTTTAGAAAGACAAATAGAAGACTCTACACCTAATATTTTAATTTGGTTGGCTTTGCTTATTTTATTTTCTGCTCTGCAAGCCTTAATATTATCGTCTTTTATCTTTTTCTTTCAAAGTTTAACGTCGATTAAAGCACAACGGGGAGTTTTGTATCGTTTTTATTGCGTGATTGAATGGTGCGAAGCCGTTATTTTTACACTCTTGTTACCTTTTCCTACCTTAGTATTTTTATATGCTATTTATATAAAAAGCTAAAATATCCATGCGCTAAATATGTCTCTGCTTTTGCGCATATAAGGCTAACAAAACAAAAATACTAATAATAGTAGGTAATACATAAAGGCTAGGGATTTTAGCTAGTTGTTGCGCTAATAAACCTGTCAGCCATATAGTTAACAAACCATAACCAAAGGCACACACCAAAATAAAAACCAAACACCGCACTAATAAGTGTTGTTTAGCCACGGCTTTTTTTACTATCAGGTTTATATTATTACCAAAGATAACCAATAACGTTGCCACAATCGCCATCGCTGACTGATATTGATAGACTCGGAACCACTGACCTGACTCAATTAGTAATTCACTCATCACTTTATGCTGTCACACCATGCTCATTTAATAGGTCCACTAAATCATCTTCGTTCAAAACTTCGACTCCTAAGTCTAGAGCTTTGGTTAATTTAGAGCCGGCTTTTTCACCTGCAACAAGGTAGTGTGTTTTAACAGAGACACTGCCCGATACTTTTGCGCCCAGTGATTGCAAAGCAGCTTTAGCTTCATTTCTTCCCATTTGGCTTAACGTACCAGTAATGACAAAAGTTTTATCAAGTAAAGGTTGCTGGTCTGCAGATTTTTTCTCGATAATAGGCCAAGTCATGATGGTTTCAAGATCATTGACTACATCAATATTATGTTGTTGTTTAAAAAAGTGAATGATATTACGTGCAACAATTGCCCCAACATCAGGTACTTTTTGTAGCTGTTCTTCACTGGCAAGTTTAATTGCTTCAAACGTTAAAAAGTAATGAGCAAGATTTGACGCCGTTGTTTCACCCACTTCTCGAATACCTAATGAATAAACAAATTTTGGCAATGTGGTTTTACGAGCGTTTACTAATCCTGAAATTAAATTAGCCGCTGATTTTTTACCCATGCGTTCCATGATACTGACATCAAGCTCAGTCAATCTGAATAGATCTGCGGGGGTTGAGATTAGTTTTTCATCAACAAGCTGCTCAACTAATTTATCACCCAAACCATCAACATCTAACGCTTTGCGAGAAGCAAAGTGCTTAATAGCTTCTTTACGCTGTGCTGCACAGAATAAACCACCCGTACAGCGCAATACTGCTTCACCTTCAGCTCTAAGGACTTCTGAATCACAAACAGGGCATGTCGCTGGAAAGATTATATCTGCTGCATTTTCAGGACGTTTATGTAATTGCACACTAACAATTTGTGGAATAACATCGCCAGCACGACGAATAGTCACAAAATCGTTGATTTTAATACCTAAGCGGTCGATCTCATCTTGATTATGTAAGGTCGCATTACTTACCGTGACGCCGCCAACAAAAATAGGATTTAATCGTGCTACCGGGGTAATAGCTCCTGTGCGCCCAACTTGAAAGTCGACATCAAGTAATTGGGTTGTTTCTTCTTGAGCTGGAAATTTATAAGCCATTGCCCAACGTGGAGCACGAGCAACAAAACCCAGTTTGCTCTGCAAAGCGATGTCATCAACTTTAAAAACAGTGCCATCAATTTCATAACTTAATTGTTCGCGCAATTTAAGAATATTTTGATAAAAAGCATCTACTAAATCACTGCCTTTTAGCAATTTAACTTCAGGGCACATCGGTAAACCGAGTTTTTTTAACTGACAAAGACGTTGATAATGAGAATTTGATAACCAGTCTTCATTATATTTATTCGTTATTTGTATACCTTCACTAGATAAGTTTTGGTTTGAATCGCCGATAAATCCTACACCATAAACATAAAAAGCTAAGTTGCGTTTGGCGGTTATTTTTGAGTCAAGCTGTCGTAAACTACCTGCTGCCGCATTGCGTGGATTAGCAAATGCCTTTTCACCTTTTTTAAGTGCTTGTTCATTAAGGGCATCAAAGCTTGATTTAGGCATAAACACTTCGCCACGAACTTC
The DNA here is from genome assembly GCA_013215655.1 of Colwellia sp. GTDB lineage: Bacteria > Pseudomonadota > Gammaproteobacteria > Enterobacterales > Alteromonadaceae > Colwellia_A. The sequence goes on along the minus strand of JABSOX010000023.1, from coordinate 59,911 downwards.
AAGTACTGATGGATAATCATCGCCTATTAATTTGAGTGGAATCGATTTAATGGTACGCACGTTTTCCGTAATATTTTCACCAACAGCGCCATCACCACGAGTTGCCGCTTGTACTAAAACGCCCTGTTCATAACGAAGACTTACCGCTAAGCCGTCCAATTTAGGTTCGGCACATATTTCAAAAACTTTATCGCTGACTAATCTATCATGTATACGTTTAACAAAAGCTTGCCATTCATCATCAGAAAAAACATTGTCCAATGACAACATCGGCACCTGATGAGTTACTTGTGTAAATGCTTTTAAAGCTTCGCCGCCCACTTTTTGACTGGGTGAGTCGAGACTTTTCAATGATGGGTCTTCTAACTCAATAGTGATTAATTCTCGCATTAATCGGTCATATTCCACATCTGGCACACTGGGTTCATCGAGCACATAATATTGATGATTGTATTGATGAATAAGGTGATGAAGCTCTGTAACTCGTTGAAAATTTGCCATAGATAATTTAACTATTTAATGTCGGTTATAAAGAAATGTATTTTTGTTTACTCTTAAGTAAGCCTACCTTCATTTTATAAAGATGGGGAAACTTAAGAATAAACAGAGATGAATTTAGTTCATTTATAAAACTGCAATGCAACTATGAAGCAGCAATGCGACTTTTACGTTCAAATTCACGAATTTTACTGGTGTAATGTTGCTCTGTTTGTTTAGTCATCACACTACGTTTGTCATCTAATAATTGCCCTTGAAATTCCAGCGCTAACTGTTTTGCTGCACCAATCATTTGTTCGAATACTTCAAAGGCATTACCAGCATTAGGCAAGGTCATAAATAAAGTAATACCTTGAGTTGTAAATGTTTCGATAGCATCAAGGTTAAAAGTACCGGGATTCATCATATTTGCCAAACTAAAGGTAACTTTACCATTTCCAGCATTATCTTCGTGGCGATGAAAAATATCCATATCACCAAATCTCATGCCTAAGGTTAATAACGTGGGTAATAATGCAGCCCCCGATATAATTTGTCCTTCATCCATAACAACTGATACTACGAGTACTTCAGGGTCAATATTTGCCGATTTTTTAGTATTAAGATCTTCAGCTATTGATACCGCTGGCATAGCTTCATCTTCAAAAGCTAAACTATCACCAAAGTTAATTTCCATTTGATTGCGTTTTATTACTTCTTTTTTACGATGAGTAACATTCTTTTTAGTCACCGGTTTTAAAACCGGCTTTGCTCGAGTTACCGGCGTTTGATAAACATCTTTTTGCGGCTCTTTTTCTATTGATGTCACTGCTAATACGGAAGAAACGTCTGCAGTTTGAGACTCTGGAACAATGGGTTGTGGAAATAACTCTTGCTCGTTTTGCACGGCATTAGCATATTCGGCATCTAGTTCAGGGATATTATCGGTATTGGGCGTTAACGCTTCATTTCCTGCCAATTCAACAGCGCTCGCAGGTGCTTGTTCAAGGTCTTTAGGAATAGGTTCAGCATCAAAAAGTGGTGCTGGAGCAGGTTCATCAGGGATCTCTTCATCACTGAGTGCGTTTTCGCTAACAATACGCGCCTTACTTACTCCGTCTTGATCAAAACCAGAGCCGTCATAACCACGGTCCATAGGTTTGAGATTTTCAACTTTTGTTTTTAATTTATAAGGATTTTTATTTTTTCTTATTGTCCAAAAACCGTGGATAAAAATAGCAGCAATTACAACTGCGCTGATAATAATTAATGCGTTTCTAAAATTATCTTCCATTACACCTAGCCTACGAGATTTCAGCCATGGCAACAGCTTCATCAATATCAACAGCAACCATTTTTGAAACACCCGGTTCAAACATAGTTACTCCTGTTAAATGTGACGCCATTTCCATCGCTATTTTATTATGACTTATATAAATAAACTGTACGGTTTGAGACATTTCTCGTACCAAATTACAAAACCGACTCACATTGGCATCGTCCAACGGAGCGTCAACTTCATCCAACATACAAAACGGTGCAGGATTCAATCTGAAAATTGCAAAGACTAATGATAATGCGGTCAGCGCTTTTTCACCACCTGATAATAGATGAATTGTGCTATTTTTTTTACCTGGAGGGCGTGCCATTATCGTTACACCCGTATCAAGCATATCTTCACCGGTTAATTCTAAATAAGCATTACCGCCACCAAACACCTTTGGGAATAGGGTTTTAAGGTCGATATTCACTTGTTCAAACGTTGCTTTAAACTTATCTCGACTCTCACTATCAATTTTTTCTATGGCAGATTCTAATGTTGAAATAGCTAAAGTTAAATCGTCATTTTGCTGATCAAGATAACTTTTACGCTCAAATTGACTTTCAAACTCATCAATTGCCGCTAAATTAATCGGTCCAAGTCGGTTAATATCTTTTGCCAAACGAACAATATTGGCCTGCCAAAGCGCTTGTTTGGCATTTTTTGGCATGTTTTGTTTAACATCTGCAATACTTCTTTGCATTTCAGTTAAAATTTCTAGAGCGGATTCAGCTCGCAAACGAGAGCTTTCTGCGTCTAAATGATATTGCGCTAACTTATCTTTAAAAGTATCAATTGCTTGATTAATATTTTGTTGTTTCTGTTCAAACTGTTTAACTTGTTGTTGAGCATTTGCCATGTTTTGTTGAATATCTTGAATTTTTTCATCAACCACAGACATTTCATTTAGCCATTGTTGTAACTTAACTTGATCATTTTGCAAGGGAGAAGAATTATCTTCTACCATTTGTTGGTTGCTTGATTGTTGTTGAGTTAAACGTTCGATGGTTTCTTGAGCACGAATAATCGATTGTGCGCTTTGCACTCTTTCATTTTTTAATTGTTCGATCACAACAGCTAATTGATGTCGCTCTTCATTTAATTGTTTAAGCTGTATTTGTATATTTTGAATTTGTTGTTGTATTTCTTGATGTTCTTGTTCAAGTTCTTCTGATTGTTGAACATTTGGTGACAAGCATGACTCTTTCGTTTGTTCATATGCTAACAATGCCGCTTGCTCATTGACAAATTGCTGTTGTAAAGCAAGATGTTCTGCTTGTAAGCTTTGACGTTGTTCTTGAAGATGTCGCTGTTGTTGTTCTTTTGCCGCATATTCTTGTTGCCGCTGTTGTATATTTTGTTGCGCTACAGTTAGCTGTTGATTAATATACTTTTGCTCGGCTTGTTGCTCATCTAAACCCTCACCTAAAATAATAAGTATACTTTCATGCTCGCTAATTTCATCTACAACTTGTTTAATTTGCTTTGTTACATCGCTAATACTATCTGCGCGTTGTAAATAACCACCGTGGTCTTCAACTAGACCTTTTTGCAAAAAACCATGACCAAGCCAAGTAGCGTCTTTACATATTACCGATTGAAAACGGCTAAGGCTTGGCAATAACTGTTTGGCAGCCTTTATATTATCTGCATAAAATATTTGATTAATAAAAGGCAGTTCAACAACTGAACCAGAAATTTTTTCAGCAATACTGCCCGGCACTATCTCTGTTTTTGGACTGGAGTTGGAATTGATAGTGGTATTACTATTGGTATTTCTATTCGTATTATTTAGCAATACAAAAAGTGCAGTATCTAAGGGTATATCATCAGGAAAGTCAGTTAATACTTGTGCTTGTAACCAATGTGACAAAACTAACTCAATCGCTTTTTCCCAGCCTTTATCCACATTTATATTTTCAAACAAAGAACCTTTCTCTTGATAATTATGCTGTATTAACCATTGTTGCTGTTTTTGCGACCAATCGGCTTGCTGATTTTGTTGAAGCTGTAATTGTTGGTAATGTTTTTTCAACGCAAGCAGTGAACCCTGTGCTTTGGCTAATTGTTGATTTTTGGAATTTATTTTCTGTTGGTTTTGCCTTATAGCTGCACACAATTGTTCATCCACTCTAACCTTTTCAGATAAGTTTGCTTTATCCTTATTAATTATCTGCTCGGCCAATAACAGTACTTGTACATCATCATCTTTAATCTGAGATAGCGACCATTTAATTTCATTTTGACGAATATCAGTGCGTTTTAAAATTGCTTTTTGTGCCGATATTTCACTGTCTATATGCGCTATTTTTTTATTATATTCAGTGAGGTTTTGATGATGATTTTTTTCACGTTTTTGCAGGTTCAATTGTTGACTATTGATATTTTCAAGATGAGTTTGCTGTGCAATAAGTTGTTGTTCTGCAAGCTCTAATATCGGTGTTTTTTCGGTTAAACGAACATCTAACGTAGTCAATTTTTCTTGTTCTGTTAATAATACCTGCTGAGCATTAATAAGTTGACGCTGAGTAATCTTATTATCTTGTTCCGCTTTTAAGATGCTATTTTTTAAAAACTTAACATTTTGTTCGGTACGGGCAATATCATTAGTGAGTTGGAGCTTTAACTTATGCTGTTCATCAATACTTTCACCGCCAAGCGTTAACTGTTGCCTTGCTTGAAAGAGATTAATATTTTCTTGTTTTTGTTCAGCCGTCAATTCATCAATTTTAAGTTGAGCATTATTGTAAGCAACTAAAGACTGTTCTTTTTTATCATTAAATTCTTGCCAACGTAATAGCGACAACTCAGCTTTATAGGTACGTTCCTGCTTTTTTAAGGTTTTAAAGCGCTTTGCAGCCTCAGCTTGTTGATGCAATTTATCAAGCTGTAAACCCATTTCAATGCGAATATCACTTAATCGCTCTAAATTTTCACGGGTATGACGAATTCTAGTTTCAGTATCTCGACGTCGTTCTTTATATTTAGAAATCCCCGCAGCTTCTTCAATAAAAACCCGCAGTTCTTGAGGCTTAGATTCGATCAATCGCGAGATTGTACCCTGTTCGATAATTGCATAACTACGAGGCCCTAAGCCTGTACCAAGAAATATATCGGTAATATCACGACGGCGACATTTAGTGCCATTGAGATAATAGGTATTAGTACTTTCACGATTAACTACACGACGAATCGAGATTTCATTACGGTCAGCCATACTGCCTTGAATTCGACCATCAAGGTTATTAAAAACAAGTTCTACACTGGCTTGTCCGATGGGTTTACGACTGGCTGCACCATTAAAAATGACGTCTGTCATTGCGTCGCCACGCTAATTCTTAGCGGAGCTTTCACCTAAAACCCAACGTACCGCATCAATGATATTTGATTTACCGCAACCATTAGGGCCAACAATTGCAGTCATTTGTTGTTCAAAAGGAATTTTTGTAGGATCAACAAATGATTTAAAACCAGCAAGTTTAATATGCTTTAAACGCATAAGAAAAACTCATCTTTTAGGTTATTTGAAAATATCATGAATAATATTAGTTAACTCTGTAATTGCCTTTAATCACGATTAAGACTCAGGTTTATTATAATGTCGACTTTATCAGATTTTTTAAACATTTGTAATAAACTGTATTGTTCTTATCAGTAAAATTTATTTATAATCGTATCAGTAATATCAAATAGTTAGCTGGATTTTTCATCAATGAGTAACATTAATAATCACCCTATATCTCAAAGTGGCGCTCGCTATTTCATCCATGGTTTTGAATTAATAAGATTAAAAGGGATCAAGCGTTTTGTTTTCATCCCATTAACGATCAATTTAATTTTGTTTAGTATTTCTTTTTATTTTATGATCATAGAGCTAAATTATTATATGAATATAATAAATAATTGGTTACCAAGCTGGCTTGAGTGGCTTAGTACCTTGTTGTGGCCACTTGCCATAGTCACCCTATTAATTCTATTTTCATTTATTTTTAGTACTGCGGCTAATTGGCTCGCTGCCCCATTTAACGGATTATTATCAGAAAAAATAGAAGAGTTATTGATAGGAAAACCAAGTAAAGGAGGTAGTGCTATGGATCTATTCAAGGATATTCCGCGTACATTGAGTCGTGAGTGGCAGAAATTAACTTATTATCTACCAAGAGCGATAGGTTTTTTCTTACTTATGTGGATCTTACCTATTATTGGCCAAATTATTTGGTTTTTATTTGTCGCTTGGATGATGGCAATACAATATAAAGATTACCCTTTTGATAATCACAAAATTCCATTTAAAATAATGAAATCAGCTTTAAAACAAAATAAGGGCTTAAGCTACAGTTTTGGTATTACCGTCGCTCTTTTTTCGATGATACCTATTGTTAATTTACTTGTTATGCCCGTCGCTATATGTGGAGCTACCGCTTTATGGGTAGATAATTATCGTGAACGCTTTGTTGATGACTATTAGATAAGTTTGACCCGTTTACTATTGCCCGCTAAAATTTAATCAAAAGAATAAGGAATATTTTTCATGACTCGCAAACTTTTATTATTACTGTTCATCAGCATCATACTTATAAGCACGGCCCCTAAAGCGAATGCAGCAGAAAAGTACGTTATAGCTATAATCGATGATGCTCGGATATTTGCTCAATTTGAAATTCCCGCTGTGGTCAGCTATTTCACTACCAAGACAGAACTTGAAGTTATTAGTTTTTATAGCAATATCTATGGTAAACCTACCAGTAATGAATTGAAAAAGGAACGCCTAACGCTCTACTTCAATAACAACCAACACAATGTTCGTATCATTATTTCTCAACAAGATAAGGTTAGACAAGTTGATATATTAGTCACAGCTATAGTTAACGACTAAAACTAAACAACTAGTGTTTTAACAGTTTCATTATATCGACATCTGCTGATAGTACTTGTTTGACGCCGTAAGCTAACTTATGAGTTCCATGACAATTTGCACAAGCAGTTACCGCTAAATGTCCTAAATATCTCCCCTGCTCTTTTTTATTACCTCGTTGTAAACTAACGGCTAGGTTATTTAAAGTTTGTTTAATTCCACTATTTGGGTAGATTTGACTATTATTTTTATGGCAATTGTTACAAGTATCGCCTAACTGATTGATACTTAAAGTAAGCTCCTTTAATGATGATAATGCACGAGCGGGCATATTATCACTTGACGCTATTTTTATTTGGTTCACTTTTTTTGTTAGTTCATTCATATGTGAATGAAAAGATAGTGACTCAGTAGATGAGATGTTAACTTTCATTGCTGAAAAATCAGGTACACGATAAATCAATGCACTAATGGCTTGATAATCATCATGACATGAATCACAGCTTTTCTGCAGTTTATGAAGACTAGGAGGAATGTCTTGATAACGTTTTTCAACAATACTCATCTGCAATGTATTTAACGTTTTACATCAAGCTTATTTCGCCAACTAGGTATCATTTTACCAATTTTAAGATAGTGCTCACTTAGTTGTTTTATCCACTTATCAAGATGTTGATCGTCTTGATTTTCTGCATAAATTTCTATCGCCTGCATTTCCCGACGTAACTTAAACATATTGTGCAACCAAACTTGTCGCTTGTTTGCTGGTTTATACCATTGCGATAATTCTTGGGGTGGGATTTTAATTATTTTTGCTTTGTCGCTGTGATGATAAATCAGAGCAACAGCACCTAAGATGATAATACCTTGCAAAATAACAAAATGAGTCAACTTCATACAATATGCTTTTATAACGAGTATAGTCTTGTATTGTTATCGCTTTATAAGGTTTCGCTATTGATCAGGCACAAAAAAAGAGCAACTTTTAATAAATAAAGTGTTGCTCTTTTTTATGAGGGTGTTGTGTTTATTTATTCAATATTCCATCAACAGTGCCCTGTGCTAAACCATGATAACCGGGACGTGCTTTTTTATAAACACCTTGTGCCCAAGCTTTACCTTTAGCCGTTGTCGCTAATTCTTTATACAAAGGAACAATTAATTTACGACGACCTATAGCAACTAAGTATTTAGACATTTCAGGATATACAACGTCATAACCCACTCTAATGGATAATAAATACCATGCATGAGCGATTTCGGCATTGCTGCTTGTTGTTAAATTGAAATTCTTATCAAGCTCAGCCATTAATTCAGAGGTCATATCAAGTGGTAAGTTATTAATAAAATGAAGCCACTCATGTAAAGTCCATTTTGCTGTTGATAATTGCGTTAATTGAATTTCATTTGCCAATAATTGATTGATATTTACATCAATAATGTCAAACGCATCTGACTTAGGCTTTGGTACATAACTAGGTAAACCTTGCTCATAAATCCATTCATTAAGTACTTCATCACTGACAATATTAGGAAATTTATGTGTTAAATTTTCTTTTAAATAAATAACAAAATCTGTTGTACCTAAACTTTCAAAAGCATGATCATTAAAGTATTTAAGGACAAAAGGGTCGAAACGTTCACGGCCAAATTTTTCTTCTAAGTAAATTAAAAACAGTTGTCCTTTAACATAAGGCACACCTGAAAAGGCGTCATCTGGATCACGTCCTTTTAAATCTATATAAAGTTGTGTATCGCCCGGCGCTAATTCAGCAATTTCATAATTAAGGTTTTGAGCACCAAGCGCTTGCTCCATTATTGCCCTTTCAATGCCAAAAACAGATTCCATAATGCGATTTTCAACATAACTGGTAAAACCTTCGTTTAACCATAAATCGCGCCAGCTTTCATTGGTCACTAAGTTTCCTGACCAAGAATGAGCAAGTTCATGAGCGATTAAATTAACTAAACTTTTATCACCAGCAATAACCGTTGGCGTAATAAATGATAAACGTGGGTTCTCCATGCCACCAAAAGGAAAACTTGGTGGTAACATTAATAAGTCGTAACGACCCCACCGATACTTACCATACATCTTTTCAGCTTTGTCGATCATTGCTTGAGTATCATTAAATTCAGCTACCGCAGCATCTAAGATATAAGACTCAGCATAAATACCTGTTTGATGACTCATCGCTTTAAAGTGTAAATCACCAACGCCAATAGCAATTAAATAAGATGGAATAGCTTGTGGCATTGAGAAGAAATAGTCACCGTCACGTGGCGTGTTTGGCTCATTATTAGCACTCATTACCGCAAGTAAATCTTTGTCAGTAGTAATACGCGCAGTATAAGTTGCTCGTACACTAGGCGTATCTTGAATAGGGATCCAAGAACGCGCATGAATTGCTTGATTTTGGCTAAATAAGAAAGGCTTATCTTTACCCGCGGTTTGTTCGGCTGTTAACCACTGTAAACCCGAGGCTTTTTCTGTAGAGTGATAATATACTCTTAACTTTTTAGCTTTAAATTTTGTATTAATGGTTAACTTCGAACCTAATACATCATCTCTTTTGGCAAGGTCATAAGTCACTCCAAACCATTGACCATTATTGTTTTGTGCCATCACCCGATGGAGCACTAAATCTCGCGTATCCAAATATACAGGTTGAACCTCATCACTTAACCATTTGAGCGACAGTTCAGCAAAACCACTTAATGACTTTTTATCAAAGTCGACATTAAGATCTAAGTAGATATGTGTGGTTGTTACTTGGTCATAATTAGCATAAGTATAGGCATCTTGCTCTGCCCAGACAGAGCTACTAATAAAAACAAACAGGGTTGCAACGATATATGATAATAATTTCATAAAGTGTAATGTCCGATTTTGTAACTATTTAAGTTACTTGATATTTGAATACATACATAAAATAGGCCTGTAGGTTAAGACAACCTACAGGCCTATTCAACTAATATTGTATAAAATATAACGATTAAAAATAAAACTCTATGGCTTATCCATACGAATTACAACTCTACGGTTTTTCTCACGACCTAATATGGTGCTATTTGATGCAACATGGCGTTTTTCACCATAACCTTTTGCTTCAATTCGACTAGGGTCAATGCCATTTTTAATAAAATAACTACGAATTTTATTCGCTCGTTTCTCAGAGGTTTTTTGATTGGTCCAGCGGCCGCCATAACTATCGGTGTAGGCATCAATCAAAACTAATTCCATTGATTGATCTAGGCTTAAATACTCACTAATCATTGCCATGCGTCTTTGAGAAGATTTAGTAAACTTATCACCACCAAATTCGAAATTTAATACTGTATAAGCGATATCATCAAAACTGTAATTCAATAAATTACCAATACAACCAATAAATTTCTGATAAGCACGTTGAAATTTTGCTGTTGATAGCCCTACAGAAACCTTCTCATTATCACTGTACCAATCGTTATAATAAAATGTTGGGCTCATGCCTTGATCTAATTCATTTAGCATGGTCCAAGCTATTTTTTTTGGTAATCCGGGTGAAAACTGCTTATGCAATTTCATATCAGCAATTGTTCGTCCTGCAATTCCTGGACGCCATTTAGGCGCAACCGAACGTAATTCAGCTAGAGAATAAGTATCAGGAAGGCGCATCATGTCTAATTCAAATTCCATATTAGCGCGACGGTTAGCCTTGCTATAGAACTTAGCTTCACCGTAATTAGGTATTTGATGTGAAAGAGAACATTCTAAACGAGAGTCATTGGATAGTTGCCACGTTGAGTTATCAAGATCAGCACTATATTGTCTGATACCCGCATTGGCGTGGCAGACAAAAAGTGATAAAACAATGGCAGTGCTATATTTTTTAATCATAAATAATATTAATTGTTTTGTGACGTTAATACTATCGGCTGTACATATTATAACTTTAACAGCTATTTAATGAAAACACAGAGATCTTTAAAAAATAATTAAAACATTTCACTTTTAACGATAATTTTCTGCGATAATTCACCCAACAAAAAAATAGTTTAAGTAAAGTATGTCCGAAGAAAGCTCAAACACTCCGACCAATTCAAATAATAATAAATCCCCTTTTGCACAGAGATTTAGAGGCTATTTCCCCGTTGTTGTCGATGTTGAAACAGCAGGTTTTAACGCGCAAACAGATGCATTACTAGAAATTGCCGCAACCACACTAACATTGAACGAGTTAGACGGAACATTTTCACTTGATGAGACCATACATTTTAATGTTGATCCTTTTGAAGGTGCAAATTTGGAAAAAGCAGCACTCGAATTTACCGGTATTGACCCAACAAATCCTCTACGTGGCGCTGTAGATGAAAAAACGGCCTTAACCAGTATTTTTAAACTTATTCGTAAAAAAATGAAAGCGGCAGGTTGTCAACGTGCGGTTATGGTCGCCCATAATGCAGCATTTGACCTTGGTTTTGTTAATGCAGCAACTGCACGATGCTCTATAAAGCGCTCTCCATTTCACCCTTTTGTCAGCTTTGATACTACAACATTATCAGGACTTGCCTTGGGCCAAACAGTTCTCGCAAAAGCTTGTATCGCTGCCAACATTGAATTTAATAATAATGAAGCACATTCGGCATTATACGATACAGAGAAAACAGCAGAATTATTTTGTTATATTGTCAACAAATGGCAGAAACTTGGTGGCTGGCCGTTAGCTGTTGAAGCAAGCAATATCGATAGTGATAGTGATACCGATAGCACTAAATCAGAATAATGATGGTTTTTTCGTTCTGTTATTTTTTCGGCAGAGCAAATTTCTAAGCGCTAAAATCATCAACATAAAAGCAAAAAATTGTAATACCGGCGAATCCGTTTTCAATAACAATAACATTGCAACCCCATGATAAATATAGGGCAAGTATTCATATATCGCCTCAGGTATAAATTTTTTGTTGTTTTTATGTGTATCTAGGCGGCGATAAGAAGAACGAACAACTAAAGTAACACTACCAGCACAATAAAATAGTCCTGCAGACAATATCATCAACCACGATGTATCATAGGCTAATAATAGTGCACTGATACTAAAGTATATAAAGGGCAAGTTCTCATAAATCGGTTCAGAAAATTTCACACAAAGTCCAATTTTGAATTAAAACAAGTTCTTTAATATCAGTGTAGATGCTTTAGACGAATTTTCCTTTTAATAAAAAATGAACATAAAAAAACCGCTTTCGCGGCTTTTAAAGTGAATAGCTAAATACTAATTATAATTTATCAGCATTATCAGTTAAATACGCAGCAACACCTTCTGGAGATGCAGTCATACCTTTATCACCTTTTTTCCAGCCCGCAGGACATACTTCGCCATGTTCTTGGTGGAATTGTAAAGCATCAACCATACGTAACATTTCATCAACATTACGTCCTAATGGTAAATCGTTAACCACTTGGTGACGAACATTACCTTCTTCATCAATTAAAAATGAACCACGAAATGCAACACCAGCATCAGGATGTTCAACATCATATGCTTTACAAATTTCATGCTTAGTATCAGCAACTAAAGTGTATTGTACTGGACCAATACCACCTTCATTTACTGGTGTATTACGCCATGCGTTATGAGAAAATTGAGAGTCAATTGAAATACCAATAACTTCAACACCACGGCTTTGAAATTCTTCCATGCGGTGATCAAATGCTAAAAGCTCAGAAGGACATACAAAAGTGAAGTCTAACGGGTAGAAAAATATTACCGCTTTTTTACCTTTAATTGTTTCTGTTAAGTTGTAGCTATCTACGATTTCGCCACTTCCTAAAACTGCCGCGGCAGTAAAGTCTGGCGCTGGACGCCCTACTAATACACTCATTTAATTCTCCAATATTTAAAATGTTTCATAAATTCACCACTAATTATTGTGGCATTACTATAAAATTCAACTACCTAATCAATTTAAATTTAGTAAATCAATTAAGCACTTTCTTCTGAATTACTTTTCGCTACGGCTTCTTTAACTAATGTCTGTAATTCACCCTGTTGGAACATTTCCATAATAATGTCACAACCGCCAACTAATTCACCATCTACCCACAACTGTGGAAATGTTGGCCAATCGGCATATTTAGGTAACTCAGCTCTAATGTCAGGGTTTTGCAAAATATCAACATAAGCAAATTTTTCATCACAAGAAATTAATGCTTGTGATGCTTGTGATGAAAAACCACAATTTGGTAATTTAGGAGAGCCTTTCATATATAGCAAAATTGTATTTTCTGAAATTTGCTCTTTAATACGTTCAATAGTGTCCATGACAACCTCTAGAATAATTAATATCAATTGGATTAACTAACTTAGCTAAAATTAGTTAATTCAATTATTACTTTTATATAAAATAATACAGGGTGTAAACCTTGATAAACGTTAAAAAAGCCCTATATATTTTGCTTGAATAAAATATCTTTTATAATACTTGAGTAGTTTACTAGGTTTTACGAAAAAACAAACTATTTTTGTGCGATAATCACAATTTATAATAATTACGCTTGGAGAAAAAAATGGCAGTAGAATTACCTTCATTACCTTATGCTAAAGATGCTTTAGCACCTCATATTTCAGAAGAAACCCTTGAGTACCATTACGGCAAACATCACAATACTTATGTCGTAAAACTAAATGGTTTAATTGAAGGTACAGAATTTGAAAATAAGTCACTAGAAGATATCGTAAAAACATCTTCTGCTGGTGTATTTAACAATGCAGCACAAATTTGGAATCATACCTTTTATTGGAACAGTTTAAGTCCTACTGGCGGTAATGAACCAACAGGTGCATTGGCTGAAGCTATTGTTGCTAATTTTGGCTCTTTTGCTGAATTCAAAGCCAAATTTACGGCCAGCGCAGTTAACAACTTTGGTGCAAGTTGGACTTGGTTAGTTAAAAATGTTGATGGCACTCTTGCTATTATTAATACCTCTAACGCGGCAACACCACTTACTGATGATAATGTTACTGCATTAATCACCGTAGATTTATGGGAACATGCTTACTACATTGATTACCGTAACTTACGTCCAAGTTATATGGAAGCATTTTGGTCTTTAGCTAACTGGGATTTTGCAACAGCAAACTTCGCTTAATACCTAAAAGATGACTCCCAAGCCATCTCAATATGCTTCGTTATAGAACATCTTAAAAACACCAGAAATTCTCTGGTGTTTTTTATTTTATTCTTCATAAAACTCCCTTGCATAAATATCTTTTACTTTTATCCTTGCCAATCAAATACATTTAATGAAACCAATACCATCATTGTCTCGGTTACAAATAAAAGTATGAATTTTTACATAATTTTTTAAAAACAACTAAGCTTATAATAGCAACACAAATTAGTAACTTACCAAATTAATGATGAGTGAACTTGTTAGCAATAATGACCAGCAAGTTAAGTGTTTTGTATTAATTAGGTAACTATATTATGACATTCTCGGTCTATTTTATTATGTGAGTTTGATTAGTATCTGCGTATGGAATCAACTCATGAATGAATTCAACTTCTCTTTGGGAGGCTATTATGAGTATTTTCCAGCACTATCAGTCGCGGTACGATCAAGCACAAGAAGAACGTTTCACTATTCAAGAGTTTCTCGATATTTGTCGAACAGATAAATTGGCTTATGCAAGTGCCGCCGAGCGCTTATTAACCGCTATCGGCGAACCTGAGATGATTGATACTTCAACAGAGCCGAGTCTAAGTCGTATATTTTCTAACCGAGTCATCGCAAGATATCCAGCCTTTAAAGAATTTTATGGTATGGAAGATGCCATTGAGCAAATTGTTGCTTATTTAACGCATTCTTCACAAGGCTTAGAAGAGCAAAAACAAATACTCTATTTATTGGGACCCGTTGGTGGTGGTAAATCATCATTGGCTGAAAAATTAAAAGCATTAATGCAACAAGAGCCCATCTATGTTTTATGTGCAAACGATAAACGTAGCCCTGTTAATGACCATCCTTTTTGCTTATTTGACGTTAATGCTGACGGCAAAATTTTAAAAGATGAATATAATATTCCCGCTCGATATTTAAATAGCATTATTTCTCCGTGGGCCGCTAAACGTTTACATGAATTTAAAGGCGACATTGCAAAGTTTGAAGTCGTCAAACTTTACCCTTCAATTTTAGATCAAATAGCTATCGCAAAAACAGAGCCTGGTGATGATAATAATCAGGATATTTCAGCATTGGTTGGCAAAGTAGATATTAGACAACTTGAACACTTCGCTCAAAATGATCCCGACGCATACAGTTATTCCGGAGCGCTGTGTCGTGCGAATCAAGGTATGATGGAATTTGTTGAAATGTTCAAAGCGCCTATCAAAGTATTACATCCATTGCTCACAGCAACACAAGAGGGAAATTACAACCCTACAGAAGGTTTATCTGCACTGCCCTTTAATGGCATTTTATTGGCTCACTCTAATGAGTCTGAATGGACAACCTTTCGAAATAATAAAAACAACGAGGCTTTTTTGGATCGCGTTTATATTGTCAAAGTACCTTATTGTATGCGTGTTTCTGAAGAAGTAAAAATCTACCAGAAACTGCTTGAACACAGCGAATTGAATAATGCGCAATGTGCTCCAGACACCTTGGAAATATTGGCACAATTTTCAGTATTATCTCGATTAAAAGATCCCGAAAATTCAAGTATCTACTCAAAAATGCGGGTTTATGACGGAGAAAGTCTTAAAGATACCGATCCAAAAGCAAAGTCCTATCAAGAGTACCGCGATTATGCCGGTATGGATGAAGGTATGGCGGGTTTATCCACTCGTTTTGCTTTTAAAATATTATCACGTGTTTTTAATTTCGACCATTTAGAAGTTGCAGCAAACCCCGTGCATTTATTTTATGTACTTGAACAACAAATTGAGCGGGAGCAGCTACCCAAAGAGCTATCCGAAAGGTATCTCGAATTTATCAAAGGTTATTTATCTAACCAATATATCGAATTTATAGGCAAAGAAATTCAAACAGCTTATTTAGAGTCTTATTCTGAATACGGACAAAACATTTTTGATCGTTATGTAACTTATGCCGATTTTTGGATACAAGATCAAGAATATCGTGATGCTGAAACAGGTCAGCTATTTAATCGTGAAGCATTAAATAATGAACTAGAGAAAATAGAAAAACCAGCGGGGATCAGTAACCCTAAAGATTTTCGAAACGAAATTGTAAACTTTGTACTTCGAGCTAAAGCCAACAACAACGGCAAAAATCCATCATGGACAAGTTATGAAAAACTAAGAACAGTGATTGAGAAAAAAATGTTCTCTAATACTGAAGATTTATTACCGGTTATTTCATTCAATGCTAAAACATCAACAGACGATCAACAAAAACATGACGACTTTGTTGAACGGATGATGACTAAAGGTTATACGCAAAAACAAGTCAGGCTATTGTCGGAATGGTATTTAAGAGTGAGAAAGTCTTCTTAAGCTGTACTTTATCGTTTTTAATAATGAATAGGGTCTGTTGAACTTTGGAGTTTGTTTTTACAGCGGTTTGTTTGGTTTTTATGCAAGGCGGAGCATGTGCAATGTAGTTATTCTACTTTAACATGCTCCAACGCAGCAGAAAGGCCAAACAAACCACTGTCCGCAGGATTCACCTAAGCGCATCCTGATCTTTGTTGCTCGTCTTTGACTTAGAATGACTAAGCTACACTCCTCGCGCCGTGATCAGGAAGCGCTTAGGTGAATAAAATTCGAACTCGAAAGGTCAACAGACCCTAAAGTAAGGAGGATAATATGACTAACTTTATTGATCGACGTCTAAATAGTAAAAATAAAAGTACCGTTAATCGGCAGAGATTTTTACGTCGTTATAAAAGCCAAATAAAAAAATCTGTTGCTGATGCGATTAACCAACGCGGTGTTACCGATGTTGATAATGGTGAAAGCATTGTTATTCCTAAAAAAGACTTGAGTGAACCGGTATTTCATCAAGGTTCTGGTGGAATAAAAGATAGAGTTCACCCCGGCAACGATCAATTTTCACCCGGAGATAAAATTGCCCGTCCTCCTCAACAAGGAGGTGCTGGCGGTAGTGGTCAAGGTGAGGCAAGTAATTCAGGTGAAGGTGACGACGACTTTGTTTTCTCTATTTCAAAAGATGAATACCTAGATTTATTGTTTGAAGACTTAGCGTTACCTAATTTAGAAAAATCGCAACTCGATAAACTGGTTGAGTATAAAACAGTACGCAGTGGTTATTGTGCTGACGGCGTGCCCGGTAACATAGATATCGTTAAGTCGTTACAAGGTTCTATCGCTCGTAGAATTGCAATGACAGCTGGTAAACGGAAGAAAATTAAAGAGCTTGAACAGGAGTTACTCACGTTAATTAGCGATAAACCCGACGCAATTTCTCAACAAAACAAGTTAAAAGAAGAAATTAGAACATTAAAAAATAAAATAGCTAGAATCCCATTTATTGATACCTTTGATTTACGTTTCAGAAATTATAAAAAAGAAGCTATACCCACCTCAAAAGCGGTAATGTTTTGTTTAATGGATGTTTCAGGTTCTATGGATCAAGCAACTAAAGATATTGCTAAACGTTTTTATGTATTACTTTATTTATTTTTAACAAGAACCTATAAAACAATTGATGTTGTTTATATCAGGCATCATACCCAAGCTAAAGAAGTTGATGAGCAAGAGTTTTTCTATTCAAAGGAAACAGGAGGAACAATCGCTTCAAGTGCACTAGAGCTAATGATTGAAATAATGGACGACCGTTATAGTTCAAATGACTGGAACATCTACGGCGCACAAGCATCCGATGGTGATAATTGGGCTGATGATTCTCCCCGTTGCGCTAAATTACTTGAAAAAAACATACTCACCAAAGCACGATATTTTAGTTATATCGAAATAACACAACGTGCCCATCAGACCTTATGGCAAAAATATCAAGAAATATCAGAATCGAATGCTCATTTTGCCATGCGACATATAAAAAGTGTTGATGATATATATCCAGTATTTAGGGATTTATTCAAAAAGAATACAAAACATGCCGCGTAAGACTATAGGGAGATGACGATATGAAAAAACGTAAACCACTAAGTGATAGCTCTGACTGGAGCTTCTCTCTGTTAGAGGCTTATCAAACTGAGATAGCGCGTGTTGCACGGCATTATCGCCTTGATACTTATACTAATCAAATTGAAGTGATCACCGCCGAACAAATGATGGATGCCTATGCCGGTGTAGGCATGCCAATTGGTTATAATCATTGGACTTTTGGTAAAAAATTTATTCAAACTGAACAAACCTATAAAAGAGGCAGGATGGGACTTGCCTATGAAATAGTGATCAATTCTGACCCTTGTATTTCATATTTAATGGAAGAAAACTCAATGACCATGCAAGCCCTAGTAATGGCACACGCATGTTACGGTCACAATTCCTTTTTTAAAGGAAATTATTTATTTAAGTCATGGACGGATGCCAGCTCAATTATTGATTATCTACTTTTTGCAAAAAATTATATTGCCGATTGCGAAAATAAATTTGGAATTAGTGACGTAGAAGCAACACTTGATGCATGCCATGCATTAATGAATCATGGTGTTGACCGTTATAAAAGACCACAAAAAATATCACTTGAAGAAGAGCTAAAACGCCAAAAAAACCGTGAAGAATATCTGCAATCACAAGTCAACTCCTTGTGGCGGACAATACCAACACAGGCCGAAGATATTAAGCAAGAAAAAGTTAAATTTCCAAATGAACCACAAGAAAACATTCTTTATTTTATCGAAAAAAATGCTCCATTGTTAAAACCTTGGCAACGAGAAATAGTGAGAATAGTAAGAAAAATTTCACAATACTTTTATCCACAAAAACAAACACAAGTAATGAATGAAGGCTGGGCATGCTTTTGGCATTACACCATTTTGAATCATTTATATGACGAAGGATTGGTTACTGAAAAATTCATGTTGGAATTTTTACATAACCATACCAATGTTGTCGCTCAACCAGAATATAACAGTCCTTATTATTCAGGCATAAACCCTTATGCTTTGGGCTTTAATATGTTTATTGATATTAGACGGATTTGCGAACACCCAACAGCAGAAGACAAACAATGGTTTCCTGATATTGCTGGTAGTAATTGGCTTGATACACTACATTTTGCTATGGAAAACTTTAAAGATGAGAGTTTTATCAGCCAATTTTTATCACCGAAACTAATAAGAGACTTTAAGCTGTTTCATATTCACGATGATACAACAGAAAGCTATTTAGAAATTGGCGCAATACATAACGAACAAGGCTATCAAAAAATTCGTACTGCATTGTCTAATCAATATAATTTAAGTAACCTTGAAACTAATATTCAAATTATTGATGCAAATATTGAAGGTGATCGTGCATTAACCCTGCTATATACTCCTCACCAAGAAATCCCATTGGGTAACTCCAAAGATGAAGTATTAAAGCACTTACACTATTTATGGCAGTTTGATGTGAAACTCGTACAAAAGAATTTAGTAGATGAAATAGAAATTATTGCTCAATGTCCTCCTGTAGAACAAAAAACGGCCTAATTAGGCCGTTTAAACGTTACATTTACAACACAATGTTATTCAGCAAGTTCTTTTAAAACATCATCTTTTAATTCTGACCAAAGTTTGCCTGATTCAACACCATATTTACGTGCAGCAAATACGGCTTCATCAAACTTACCCGCCTTCGCTAAATCAATAAGGCTTTGATAATAGTGACGTGAAATTTCTCTACCTTTAGGATGAGCAAAGTACAAACGACCAATACGAGAATAAAGCCCTCGAAAGCCATTAAGTATTAATAAATAGATAGAATTATCTGATGCAATAACTAATTCTTTATTCAATTTATAATCAAATTCAGCAAAAGCTTCGCCCGTATCTTCAATATCAAGGTAAGCACTAAGCAATTCAATCGACTTTTCAGGATTGTTTTTTAAAGCGCCACGCACATAAATAGCACTAATATTCGTTCGTGCTGATAATAAATTATCAACTAAGTCAGGAATACCTTCTTGGTCTAATTGCACAAGGGTTTCCAATATATTTAAACTTGAAGTATCCCAAAAATTATTTACTTTTGTCGGTTTGCCGTGTCTGATTGTTAACCAACCATCACGAGCCAAGCGTTGTAATACTTCACGAAGTGTTGTTCTGGTCACTCCTATAAGCTCTGATAGCTCACGCTCAGCCGGCAAAATAGAACCCGGAGGAAAACCGCCATTCCAAATTGACTCAACAATATACTGTTCAGCAAACCCTGCTGGACTATGCGCTTTAATAACCATAAGGCTCCAAATACATCAGATAAAATAATTAAAACTGATTGTACCAGAAGAAATATTTGGCACAAGCCATTAGAAAGCTAACATATGATTATTTACAAGACTGTTATTTGTGCTTAAACTGTTGTCATACATTGATATTTCAGTTAAAACTTATTTTCAATTAAATAACGACATAATAATTAATTTTACTTAACAGTTCACCTAATTTAAAAAGGCAAATTATGCAGCAATCATTTATGAGTGCGTTTTATAAAAACTTCTTAGGAAACTCACCTGAGTGGTACAAACTGGCGATTATTTCTTTCCTAGTACTAAATCCGATCTTATTTTTTCTCGTTGACCCATATACTGCTGGTTGGGCACTGGTCATTGAATTTATATTCACATTGGCCATGGCATTAAAATGTTACCCCTTACAACCCGGCGGGCTTCTAGCCATTGAAGCTGTAATGATTGGCATGACCTCGCCTGATCAAGTCATGCATGAAATGGTCGTCAACTTTGAAGTAATACTGTTACTGATTTTTATGGTTGCCGGTATTTATTTCATGAAAAGCTTATTGCTGTTTCTATTTACAAAAATAGTCACTAAGGTACGTTCTAAAGTCATTGTTTCGTTATTATTTTGTTTTTCCGGTGCTTTTTTATCAGCATTCTTGGATGCTCTGACCGTAATTGCGGTTATAATCAGTGTGGCGGTTGGATTTTACTCTGTTTATCACAAAGTCGCCTCCGGCAAAGAAACTCATCATGACCATGACCATAGTCATGACCATGATTTACCTGATTACAATCGTGATGATTTAGATCAGTTTCGTGGTTATTTACGTAATCTATTAATGCATGCAGGTGTTGGTACTGCCCTTGGTGGTGTTTGTACTATTGTTGGTGAGCCACAAAATTTGATTATCGGTCAACAAGCGGGTTGGGAATTTATTGAATTTGCGATTCGTATGTCGCCGGTTACCATACCTGTATTCATTGCAGGCATGTTAACGTGTGTCTTGTTAGAAAAAGTAAAATGGTTTGGCTATGGCGTACAACTTCCTACAAACGTACTAAAAATACTCACCGAATTTGATGATGAAGAAACCAGAAATCGCACCAAACGTGATAATGTCAAACTGATTATGCAAGGCGTTATTGCCGTATGGTTAATAGTCGGCTTAGCATTGCATCTTGCTCCTGTAGGCCTGATCGGTTTAACCGTTATTGTTTTTGCCACTACTTTTACCGGTATAACTGAAGAACATCAAATTGGTCATGCTTTCGAAGAAGCCCTACCCTTTACCTCCTTACTTGCCGTATTTTTCGCCATCGTTGCCGTTATTATCGACCAACAACTATTTACCCCGGTTATCAAATGGGTATTGACGTATGAAGGCAATATGCAACTTGTTATGTTTTATTTAGCCAATGGCCTGTTATCTATGGTCAGTGACAATGTTTTTGTTGGTACCGTTTATATAAATGAAATCAAAAGTGCATTAACTTCAGGTCAAATCACCCGCGATCAATTTGATTTACTGGCGGTTGCTATTAATACCGGAACTAATTTACCAAGTGTTGCTACGCCAAATGGTCAAGCAGCATTCTTATTCTTATTAACGTCAGCTATCGCACCGTTGGTACGTCTATCATACGGACGTATGGTGATTATGGCACTGCCATATACCATAGTATTGACCTTAGTTGGATTAATAACGATCGCTTCAGGGCATTTAAGTGATACTACTGAAGATTATTACAAATCAGGAGTTCTTCAGCATCACAGTGAAAAAACATCAGATGCGGCTCCTACTGGACATTAATATTCGCTAAAACTGTTACAAACTAAAAAGCGCCATAACTGGCGCTTTTTATGTACTGGATGTACGGTATGTAGAAATTGCAGGATCATAATTTCGTGTATGTTTAGGATGAACTATCAACTTTTTAGTTCCAGACAAAAGTTAAGTACCTGCTCCATGCAAGCAATGTCGCAAGTACACCAACGTTCCAAAGCGTATGTACCGTAAAGTAATAAAAATAATAGGAATCCTTGTGAAATATTTAAGTAACTTAACAACAAATGCTAGAGCTTGGCAGTTACTTGCACTCAGTGCATTAGGACTTGAACTTACCGCACTCTACTTTCAATACGTGATGGGCTTAGCACCATGCATAATGTGTATCTATCAACGTGTAGCCATTTGGGGGCTATTTTTTGCTGGTGTTGTAGGAAGTTTGGGCCACAACTTTGTACTTACCCGAATGCTCGCTTATATCTTGTGGGGAACAGGGGCAATTTGGGGATTATTAATCGCCATGGAGCATGTGGAAATTCAGTCTGCAACTCTCTCATTTTTGTATAGCTGTGAATTTGTACCAAACTTTCCAAGTTGGGCACCTTTACACGAATGGCTACCTTTCTTATTTGAAGCGACAGGAGATTGTGGCGATATCAATTGGCAATTTTTTGGTTATACCATGCCACAGATGATGATCGTGGTATATGGCTTATACACGGCGCTTTTTTCACTTGTTTTATTAAGTCGGTTATTCGATAAAAGAATGTTTTAGTTTTTTAAAAAGACAACAATTGATATTTTTAGTATTAATATTTCTTAGAAATGCTGTGAGCTTACTCACAGCATTTTTTATTTCCCTGAATTGAAGTGCATGGCACTGTTGCCGTAAATAATTTAACAAGCCTAATGCGTGCGTTTAAATAAGGAATGCATAACAAACCATAGCGACAATACTTGATACGATGATACTCAAGATAAACCCTTCTTTGACCATATCCTGAATTTCAATTTCACCTGTACCATAAGCAATTGCATTAGGAGCAGTAGCTACAGGCAACATAAATGCACAACTAGCTGCCATTGCTGCAGGAATCATAAGTACTTTCGGGTCAAGACCGGATGATATAGCTGCAACCGCTAAAATAGGCATTAATAGAGTAGCTGTAGCTGTATTACTGGTTATCTCCGTTAAGTAAGTAACGACTAAACAGATTGTTAATATCATTAGTATTGGCGGCAGACTTGATAGTGATGTTAGCCACTCACCAAGCATTGTGCTTAAACCTGAAGCAGTAAAACCTTTAGCGATAGCTATGCCGCCTGCGAACAATAACAACATCCCCCATGGAATTGAGTTGGCTGTTTTCCAATCGAGCAACCTACCCCCTTTACCATTCGGAACGACAAACATAATGACGACAGCCAATAATGCTACCGTACTATCACCGGCAATCTTTACATCAAGTAACGAACTCCATCCGCCAAACGGTTCACCACGAGTAATCCAAGCCAAAGCAGTTAAGCCAAATACAATTAATGTACGTTTTTCTTCTGGTCTCCATTCACCTAATTCAGGTAATATTATTTCATGCTCAAGCTTTACGTTACGAGTTAACCATAGAGCCATTATTGGCAATGAAATAAGCACAACAGGTACACCAATCTTCATCCATGCAAAGAATCCAAACTCATTACCTGTATTTTCCTCATAAATAGCTGCAAAGATTATATTGGGAGGAGTTCCAATTAAAGTACCCAGTCCGCCAACGCTAGCCGCATATGCAATACCTAATATCAGGGCTACCTTTAATCTTCTATTATCAACATGGCTCAATATAGCTAACGCCATTGGTAACATGATTAAAGTAGTTGCCGTGTTCGATATCCACATACTTAAGAAACCAGCAGCTAACATGAAACCTAATACCAGCCTCCTACCACTCGACACACCAACCAGTTTAACCATGTAAACAGCTAACCTCTCATGTGCACCGCTCTTCTCTAGTGCCTTTGAAAGCATGAATGCCCCCATCAGCAACAGAATAACGTGACTACCTAACGATGACGCTACAGTTTTATGGTCAAGTATCCCAAACATAGGAAGTAAAGCGAAAGGTACAAGTGATGTAGCAGGAATTGGTATGGCTTCTGTAACCCACCAAATAACCGTTAAGAGTGTTATTGATGCCGCTATTGATGGTTTACTTTCAACCCCTAACACCCCCAGCAAAAGGTAGAGTGCGATTGCCAATAATGGGCCAATCAAAATAAAATGCTGACGATTAATTCTCATTACTAATTACTCTTATTATTGTGTTATACAAGTAGACTTTTTTGTAGATAGTTTCATTGCTCTACCTTCATTGGAAATTATTTACAAATAAGACATTAATAGCTGATTAGCCATTTGCCAATCACTATTCGTTGCTAAATCAGCATTATTAATTTGTTGTGTTTTAAGTAATTTATTTAAACGATGTGTGCTCAATGAATTAATCTCGATATTAGCGTTATCAATAACCTCGATACACCCTGCTCTGTTATTGCATAGTAATAACATATCGCAGCCCGCTTGTTGCGCCGCTTCTGCTCGTTCGATATATCCACCAATACAAGCTGCACCTTCCATGGACAAGTCATCACTAAAAATGACACCATCAAAACCCAGTTTTTTACGAAGAATTTCCTTTAACCACAAAGACGAAAAACCTACCGCTTCACTATCTACATCCGGAAATATTACATGAGCAGGCATCAAAGCATCTAAACATTTGCTATCAATAAGTTTTTTAAAAGGCAATAAATCAAAATTATCAATTTCAGTGCGACTACGACTATCGATAGGCAAAGCAAGATGTGAATCAGCAGCAACACTGCCATGTCCAGGAAAATGTTTACCTGTGGCTTTCATGCCTACTTGATGCATACCTGCAATAAAGGAAGATGCAAGTGTAGCAACATGTTCAGGCTGCTGATGAAAGCCACGGTCGCCAATAACCGCGCTGATACCATTAACATCAAGTACCGGTGCAAAGCTAATATCTATACCAATGCTTTGTACTTCAAGTGCCATCAAGACACCACATTGTTTCGCCAAAGCTTGAGCCTCAACACTATTTTCATTGGTTAAAGTCCATAAAGAGCCCATGGCGGGTATTTTTGAAAAACCTTGACGAAATCGCTGTACACGACCACCTTCATGATCAACAGCAATTAAAAAATTTTGATGAGCAACCTGTCTAATATCAGCAACCAAAGCAGATATTTGTGCAACAGATTCGAAGTTTCGTGTAAATAGAATTAACCCACCAACCAGCGGATGTTGAAGAAGTTCTTTATCTTCTTGCGTTAATGATGTGCCAAGCACATCTAACATTATTGGACCCATAACCACACACATTAAATTTTCAGTGTCGCTACTCTACATAATTTGCTGACATTAACAAAGTAGGTAGCTGAATTTTATCAAAAAATAACAAAATTCAGCTTTAAAGAATGAATATCGAGCCTAATTAAGAAGATTAAGGAAGGGAAATAGGAGCAGCAACACCCGCCGCAACATAAGGAATAACTTGTCTTATGACGCCGGCAATATCTATCTTTTTATTAAAATCATTTTCTGCAATATCAATTAAGGCATCACTTGATGACATCGTAAATACAACAGTGCCCATCGTAAAATGCAATCGCCAAAACATCTCTTCAGGTGTTAATTCTGGATAAGCTTTTTGTACGGCTGCAACAAAATTGCTAATAACATTAGGGTATTGAGTTGTTAAAAACCAACGTAAAAATCCTTGGCTATCGGTGTAACCTCGTCCTAGTAATTGTAAAAAATTACTGGTGCCATTTTCCTTGTATTCGTTTAAAGATAACAAGGGTTCAATGAACGCTGAGAACACTTCAACCAAAGTAAGTGGTTGTTCACTATCACATAACACTTGTAGCGATGACTCTAAACGTGGTGATAATTCGTTCATATAACGAGACATTACGGCTTTAATCAATTCCTTTTTTGAGCCGAAGTGATAATTCACAGCTGCTAGGTTAACCTCAGCTTGGCTGGTGATTTCTCTTAAAGATGTGCCATTAAACCCTTTATCGGCAAATAAATATTCTGCGGCATCTAAAATCTTATTTTTTGTACTCATAAATTCTTTGCTCGACAACTTAATAAATCGTCAATATCAAACACTCAGTTTAAACAGGCGTTTAAAATAACGTATATCAGGTAACTAGGTCAAGGTGTGAAAAACAATTGCTCTACAAAACAATATTAAACATTTAATTATCAACAAATTAAAAATAAATTAAATAAAGTACGAAAGATTTAATATTAAAGTGAACTTTTAAAGTTAAATAAAGTCCAATCTAATATACAAAATATATCCCTTGACTCATGGCCTGATCTGTCAATCATCCTGAGTCTTTTTTTTGTCTAAAAATAGCCATTTCCTCCCTTTCCCGATTATTTGATGTAAAACACTGGTACTCAGCACACATTTTTATATACTAGCTTTCCCAACATAACTTATAAAAATAATGATACAAAAATTATGCTAAAAACATTTAAATATACAGGTGTAGCACTGATCATTGCAGCCAGTTTAACTGCTTGTAATCAGCCATCAACTACAGCTCCAAAACAACAAGTAGAAACCGTTAAAGCATTAACAGCTAGTGACGTTGAAGCCTTTTTAACAGCAACCGAAAAAGAGCTTGTTGCCTTAAACATTGAAGGTGCTCGTTCAGCATGGATTTATACAAATTTTATTACTGACGATACAGCTGCACTTTCGGCAATTTCAGATCAGAAATCAACAGAAGCTGGTGTTCGCTTTGCCATGGAAGCAGCTAAATTTGATGATGTGAAAGTATCTGCAGAGCAAAGAAGAAAGCTTAATACCCTTAAACAAAGTTTGGTGATGCCTGCTCCACAAGACGAAGCTAAATCAGCAGAACTAGCTAAAATCGCATCAGAATTAGGTGGTATGTACGGTAAAGGTACCTATACAACAAAAGCAGGTGAAAAATTAAGTTTAGGCGAAATGACCGCAAAAATGGCAACCTCTCGTGACTATGATGAGCTATTAGAAATGTGGCAAGGTTGGCGTACTATCAGCCCAGAAATGAAACCATTATTTGAGCGTCAAGCACAACTTGGTAATGAAGGTGCACAAGGCTTAGGTTATAAAGATTTAGGAGCGATGTGGCGTTCAAATTACGATATGCCTGCTGATGATTTTGCTAAAGAGCTTGATCGTTTATGGGGTCAAGTAAAACCACTATATGACGATTTACATTGTTATGTGCGTAGTGAACTTGGTGAAAAATACGGCGAAGATAAAGTTCCGCAGGACAAACCCATTCCTGCACATTTATTAGGTAACATGTGGGCACAGTCTTGGGGAAATATATACGATTTAGTTGCTCCTGAAGATGCCGATCCTGGTTATGACGTAACAGCGCAATTGGCAGCAAACAATTATGATGAAATAAAAATGGTAAAAGGTGCTGAAGCCTTTTTCACCTCATTAGGTTTTGAGGCCTTACCAGAAACATTTTGGGAACGCTCGCTATTCACTAAACCAGCAGACCGCGATGTAGTTTGTCATGCATCAGCATGGGATTTAGACTCAAAAGACGATCTACGCATTAAAATGTGTATTCAAAAAACAGGCGAAGAGTTTAACGTTATTCATCACGAATTAGGGCATAACTTCTATCAACGTGCTTATAAAGACCAACCTGTTTATTTCCAAAACAGCGCCAACGATGGTTTTCATGAAGCTATTGGCGATACCATTGCGTTATCTGTTACCCCAAAATATCTAAAAGAAATTGGCTTAATCGATACCATTCCAGATGAATCAAAAGATATTGGTTTATTAATGAAAATGGCTTTAGAAAAAATAGCCTTTATACCCTTTGGTTTGATGGTTGATCAATGGCGTTGGAAAGTATACTCAGGTGAAGTAACTCCTGAGAACTACAACAGTGCTTGGTGGGAACTTCGTGAAAAATATCAAGGTGTAGCCGCTCCGATTGCACGTGATGCTGATGCTTTTGATCCCGGTGCGAAGTATCACGTTCCCGGTGGCGTACCTTACTCTCGATATTTCTTAGCACATATTCAACAGTTTGAATTCCATAAAGCTTTATGTGAAATTTCAGGAAATACAGACCCTATTCATCGCTGTTCAATTTATAACAGTAAAGAAGCAGGTACAGCGCTTAATACCATGTTAGAAATGGGCTCAAGCCAACCTTGGCAACAAGCTTATAAAGTACTTACTGGTAGTGAGCAAATGAATGCTACTGCGGTACTTGATTACTTCTCGCCATTACAAACATGGTTAAAAGAGAAGAACCAAGGTAAACAATGTGGATTTTAATCTAAACTTACTTTAGTTGAAAAAGCTTCAGTACACGTCAAGCCACCTCTCTTTTTGAGCGGTGGCTTTTTTATATTAAGCCATTAATAAATATCATTTATTTAAAATAATTGATATTAATATAATAAATTGTGTCTCCTTTTTTATAACTGATACGTTATAACTATAGATATCAATAAAATGATTATTGGTACTGACAATAAAAAGGAAATGTTATGAATGATTTTATGTTGATATACAAAGGCGGCGATCCTAAATGGATGGAGAATACTTCAAAAGAAGAAATGGCTGCCAGCATGGAACAATGGGGAGCATGGATGGGCATGTTAGAGCAAAAAGAACAACTGGTATCTGGCGGTTCACCATTAAGCTATACAGGAAATAGCATCAGTCAAAACGGCGTAGTTACCGACCTTTCTTCTGCAGAATTAAAAGAGTTGGTCAGTGGTTATTCAATCATCAAAGCAAATGATATCGATGAAGCAACAGCTATTGCCAAAGAGTGCCCGATCTTTAACTATCCCAATATTACCGTTGAAGTAAGACCCGTGATGTGTGTTGGTTAGTCTCTAACTTGGACGATTGAGTAGGCGCTGCAACTGTTGCATCATCAAACGATGCTCATGTTCAGTGCCTCCTATTTCTTTAGAGTGCTGTGCCTGTTGATAGGCAAGTTTCTCATTGCCCGTTTTGGCATTTAGATGCGCTAAAATGGCCAGCGGCATATGAGAATTAACTAGTGCTTTATGACTTTGTAACGACTCAACTCTTTCAATTGCCTCGTTTAGCTCTCCAGTATATCCAAGTGCTATGGCTTGATTAAGTTTCGCTACAGGAGAGTCTGTTTTTTTAATGTAGTCATCATAATAATCAACAATTAAAGACCAATTGGTATCTGCAAACGTTGCGGCACAACAATGTTGTTGAGCAATTAATGCCTCCATATAAAAACGGCTAGAAGTAACGTTAACCTCATCACAAAGTTTTAATATACGTGTTCCCGTGTTAATGTATTCTTGTTGCCATAGCGTTCGATCCTGCAGGTCAAGTGGAATACTATAACCTTCATTATCAACCCTAGCGTTTATACGGGCGATGTTAAAATGCATCAAGGCAAATAAACCTAATGTATCCTGATTCGCCACCCTAGGTTCATCAATTAACATCTTCACTAAAGCAATTGCTTCTTGGCAAAACTCAATATTGATAGCCTTTTTTGGGTCTGAGCTATAAAAGCCTTCATTAAAAAGTAAATATAATACTGTATGTACAGTATCCATTGCTTCACTGAGTTTATCATCTGTAGGTAATTCAAAACTGAGGGGTTTGAGTTTCTCTCGTGTTCTTAATAATCTTTTTTTAACCGTCGCTTCGGTTAATAATAATGCCCGCGAAATTGCACGAATACTAAAACCACATAGTGTTTTTAATATAAAGACAATTCTACTTTTTGGTTTGATACTTTGATGACAACAAATGAAGATCATTCTTAGTTGATCATCTTTTATTTTGGGTAGTTGAAATTCTTGTGCAACAGTACTAGCCAGTGTCCATTCACTATTTAAATATTGTGATAGGTCTTGTGAGAATTTGGTTTTAGTTTTGTTCGTTCTAATTATATCAAGGGCTTGGTTTTTAGCTGTTGTCATCAACCATGCAGCAGGCTTTTCAGGGACATGATGTTGCTGCCAGTCAATTAGTGCTTTACTAAAAGCTTCTTGCAAAACATCCTCTGCTAGATCAATATTATGTATACCAAAAATACGCGTTAATACCGCCAGTAGTTTTGCGGATTGCGTTTTATAAAGTTGGCCAATAAGCCTGTCAATATCCGTCATCAATGTATACTTTAATTTATATCCACATAAGAAAGTAAAGAAGATAACATAAAAAAGCCTTACTATTTACATAGTAAGGCTCAATGATATCTAACAACAGTAATCTAAAGCTAAGGTATTAATCTTCGACGCGAACAGCCCAAACATCATGTTCATCTGCATGGATAATTTGTACCCAAATAAGATCACCGGGTTTAGCATCAAAATCATCCGACAAATATACCTTACCATCCACTTCGGGTGCATCCATATAAGAACGCCCTACCGCGCCAAGAGAGTTTACTTCATCAATTAAGATTAAATATTCTTGACCAATACGCGCTTGTAATTTATCGCTACTAATTTTGGCTTGTACTGCCATAAAACGCTGTAACCGGTCTTCCATCACGTCATCTGAAACGTGATCAGGTAAATCATTAGCCTTAGCGCCTGTAACTGGCGAGTATTTAAAACAACCAACACGGTCTAATTGCGCTTCTTCTAAAAATTCTAATAACTCTTCAAACTCTTCTTCGGTTTCACCCGGAAAACCGACAATAAAGGTTGAACGGATCACTAATTCAGGACAAATTTCTCGCCACTTGGCAATACGCTCTAATACTCGGTCTGAACTACCGGGACGTTTCATTAGCTTAAGAATACGTTTATTGGCATGCTGAAAAGGAATATCTAAATATGGCAGTATTTTCCCTTCGGCCATAAGAGGAATAATTTTATCAACATGCGGATAAGGATAAACATAATGTAAACGGATCCAAACGCCCTGCTTCGCTAACTCTTCACAAAGTTGCTGCATATGAGTTTTAACAGGCATGCCTTCATAAAAGTCTAATTTATGTTTTACATCAACACCATAAGCCGACGTATCTTGTGAAATAACTAACAACTCTTTTACGCCAGCTTTCACTAAGCGTTGTGCTTCACCTAGTACATCCCCGACTGGACGTGAGTCTAAATCGCCACGCATTGATGGAATAATACAAAAGGTACAACGGTGATTACAACCTTCTGATATTTTTAAATAGGCATAATGTTTAGGCGTAAGCTTTACCCCTTGAGGAGGAACCAAATCTATAAATGGATTATGAACCGGCTTAGTTACGTGTTTGTGCACTTGCGTTAATACTTCATCATAAGCATGTGGACCAGTAACACCTAAAACATTAGGGTGAAGCTCAATAATTTCATCTTTTCTTGCGCCTAAACAACCTGTAACCAATACCTTACCGTTTTCAGCTAACGCTTCACCAATGGTATCAAGCGACTCTTTAACTGCCGAATCAATGAAACCACAGGTGTTTACAATGACCAATTCAGCATCATCGTAGCTGTTGGTTACATCATAACCTTCAGTGCGAAGTTGAGTAAGAATACGTTCTGAGTCAACAAGGTTTTTTGGGCAACCGAGACTGATGAAGCCTATCTTTGCAGCGCTTTCTGGACTTTGTTCATCTCGTTTTGCGTTAGAGGTGAAAATAACAGACTGCTCCTCAATGACCTTTTTAGGTGTTTCTAGGGTGGTAGTTTGCTTCGGGTCAAATTGAGTAACTGTCATAGGCGCCTTTACTAATGAAAATGATTCAGGTGAATTTTAGTGCGCGGATTATACAGGATTATGATGTGGAAGTCTGCTTAACTTCGGATTGGCTGGTTAGAGCGTCATAAGTGGTTGTTTAACTGCCTTTATTGCAAAGTTAACGACCTTGCTAGGGCAGTCATTTAATGCGTAGGATTATACAGAATTGTTGAGAGAGGCTGAATAATTAGTTTAATAAATAAAGGTAAGACTTAAGTTAAGTAACTAAGAATATTAACTTTTCCAAAAATTTGAAAGGTTAGAAACTAGGGGTAGCTGCATGATTAACACTGTCAATTAACTTAAGCTCATTAATAACGATAAATGCCAGTTTTAATTGACCATCACAATTAGTATTACTGAAATAACTAAGCTAATGTTAAAGGCAATAATAAAGAGGTTTAAAAAGAAGGTAGATACAATGAATTTACTATCTATTATTATCAATCGGTTAAAGGTCACAAAATTATTGATAACAATAAAGTTGCTCTTAATTCTAAGTTTTACCAATGTTGTTAATGCCAATATTATAACATACGGAGAAGGCTGGGATGGCCCTGGTCTAGGTGGGATTGATGTTAAATACTTCTTTGGTAATTTGACTACAGATAATAGCCTTGCAGCAATTGATATCAAAAATGCTTTTTTGGTCGGTTTTGATGCATGGTCTGATGCAACTAACAATAACTTAACCTTCACAGAAATTTTTTTAGCAGGTCAATATGATTCAATTGACATTACATTTGTAGATAATGTCCATGGCGATGGTTATCCTTTTAGCTCAAATACCTTGGCTCATGCATTTTACCCTGATGATGTTCACCCATTAGTAATAGCAGGTGATTTGCATATGAATGATGAAAGTTGGTCATGGGAAATAGGAGATTTTCTAGGTTCAAGTGCATTTGATATCACGAGAGTTGCAGTTCACGAAATTGGTCATTCTATCGGATTAGGTCATACAAGAACTGGCTCTGGCAATATAATGGATCCTACCATTGGCAGCTCAGAACTTTTCACAAGGCTTAGTACAGAGGATATTGGTGCTGTTTGTTCATTGTATCTGTGTACTAAGGTATCTGTCCCTGAACCATCAATGGTTTGGTTAATGTTGTTGGGTTTATTAGGGATTTTGCTATCGAGTCGCTCTAGGGTTTTACTAAAATAACTTAGCAAATTGATTGCTTTCAATACTTATTATTACATCGTACTGAAATTATCTCTTTGTACGATTTTACTTTCTCCTGAGCATACAACATCTTCACTTATAAGGTTATTATGTGAAAATTATAAAAATAACACTAGTGTTAATAGCTCTTTTACCCCCCTCTTTTCTCGTTTTTTCTTCATGGGTAAAGTTAACAGAGAAAGAGCTTATCGAGCTAACGAACGTTGCTGTAATTGGTGAGCTTATCGGAAGTACTACAATATCAAATAATGAAACGCAGGATGGGCTTATCGTTGGAATAATTAAAGTCGAAAAAATTTTATCTGGACCATTTTCTGATGATTTTTTACTGTTTGTTATTCAAAGATCAGGAATTGCAAGAATAAGTTCAACTGTCAATTTTAAGAAAGGACAGAAGGGATTATGGTTATTAAAGCAATATGGGCCGACTACTCCTTTTCTGTTTTCAGCTAATCACCCACAACAATTTATTTCATCAAGTGATATTAATAAAATTAATCATTTAAAATCTATGATAATAACTAGTAATAAATAACATCCTATCTTATTAATTTATTTCGAATAAAATAAAATAATAAAATTTAAAATATGCTTACTTACGGAGTTTTATCCATTGGTAGTGCATTCAAATATTGGTAAAACGAACGTTCAAGTCACCCATAGTTTTTCTTGTTCAATTGCTGAGTACATCGATGTTAAAAAAGGTGTTATTGAATTGTAATGATTTGATTTTACGCTACAAAGCAACGTTTGAATTAGTTTAGGTAATCTAAGCTGACGAAGCCTATATTTGCAGCGCGATTTGAATTGGGTTCATCTTGTTTTGCGCTAGAGGTGAAAATAACAGACTGCTCCTCAATGACCTTTTTAGGTGTTTCTAGGGTGGTAGTTTGCTTCGGGTCAAATTGAGTAACTGTCATAGGCGCCTTTACTAATGTAAATGATTCAGGTGAATTTTAGTGCGCGGGTTATACAGGATTATGATGGGAAGTCTGTTTAACTTCTACTTGGCTGGTGAGTGCATCATAAGTGCTTGTTTAACCGTCCTTATTGCAAAGTTAATGTATTTACTAAGACAGTGATTAAATTCCTAGGGTTATGCGGGAATTGTCTAAGTATTCGTAGCGAAAGACCACCCCGTAAATCAAAAAAGTTATTGTCGGACAATTGAAACAACTAGGTATTACATCTGATATGGTTAATAACGAACTGCTTATGAAAAAGGTCTGCAAAAAAACTATGACATTGTCCTTTCTGATTGTCATATGCCTAACATGGATGGCTTTGGATTTGTTAAAAAAATAATGAGTAGTAACATCAAAAACGTGCCATTAATTATTGTAATTACAGCTGATTCAGTAATTGGGACAAAAGAAAAGTGTCAAGAAGTAGGTTTTGCAAATTATTTGAGAAAGCCATTCAACATTAATCAATTAGAGCAGAAAATAGTAGAAACCGTTGAATAATTTTATGCAAAATAAATTAGGATGATTGATATTAACTAATGAACAGTCGAGGATCACGCATACTAACGTTAAGGTTGTTTAAGCGAGCAGATAGTTTTGGCAAGTTAATTATGCGTAAGCTCCCTCTCGCTATTTCAATTTCTTCGGCTACTTCTAATTCTTTTAGTACTTCATTAACCCGAGGTCGAGAAATGCCAGACAAGAAAGATAGTTGTTGTTGAGAAATTTTAATGATGGGTATTACATCGTCTTTTTTAGGGTGTAGCACGCGCAGTTCCAGCAGATAATAAACAATACGCATTTCTTTATCGTGTATCACCGTCGCTGCTGTTTGCGTCCATTTTTTTAGCAATTTCTGAGCAATGTAAAATAAAAACTTGAACACTTCATTATCTTGTTCAGCCAACTTTAATAACAACTTGTTAGGAAAGGCCATTAACACTACAGGTACAACCTCCTCAGTAGTGTAAATAGGACGAAAAGATTCGTCTAGTCCACCCACACCGAACCAATCTTGTGGCCCTATGACACCACCTACGGTAGTTGAAGTATTTGGAGTAGAAGTACAAAGTACCGCAATCCCCTCAAAAAGATAACAAATATCACCACTAAAGGGATTTTTTGGTGATCCACCTAAAGGTGTAATCTCAAATTTAAGACTTGCGATAGAAAGTAAATTTTTCTTCAATGATGTACTTAACTCACACGGCCAAACAATATCATTAATGGAAATTTCATTTCTCATTCACCATGTCCCATGCTTAAATGTTTATAAAAAATAGTGTAGCTTGAATTTATAAATTAACATCTAATTTAATATTGAAAACTCAATGGCAACCACGAACTTCAGCTATAAATAAAAAAAACATCTCAATCACTTCATTTTAAAATCACGATTAACACCTAGTTTTTAGGTAATAATAGTTCAATGATAGTTTGATTGAGTAAGTTTAGATCAATCGGCTTTAGGAAATATTTTTGGATGCCTATATTCATCGCTTCTTTTTCAGAACTAGCGTCACTAAAACCTGTAGCCATAATAATAGGGATATTATTTTTAATTTTTAATAGCTCAATACTCAACTGCTTGCCAGTCATATTTGGCATTTCTTGGTCAGTAAATACTAAACTATATTTATCCGGTGAAATTGAGAATAAATTTAAGGCTTCTAAACCATCTTTACAAGTTGTTATTTTATACCCTTCGCTTGTTAAAAAGTTTTTATATAGGTTGGCTAACGATGCTTCATCATCAACAATTAACAAATGGCCAGAACCTATACGATGTATAACTTTCCTATCAAAATATTCAGGTTCTTGATATCTAGTTATTGGGAATAATATAGAGAATGTTGTTCCTTTTCCTACTTCACTTTCTAAAGTTATTTCTCCATGATAATTTTTAATAATTCCGTAAATCATAGATAAACCAAGACCGGTCCCTTTACCTTTCATTTTAGTTGTAAAAAAAGGATCAAATACTTTTCTCTTAACTTCAAGCGACATACCATGGCCATTATCTGAAATATCCAATCTTACATAAGATTTATCATTTAATAATGTCGACTTTTCTAATTTTTCATTTTGTGACACTTTATTTAAACTAATCTTTATTATTCCTCCATCCTGTTCAAGCGCATGACTTGCATTGACGCACAGATTTAACACTATTTGATAAATATCTGTTTCATCCGCCAATACAAAGTTTTCATCTGCATGTATATTTCGCTGGATTTCGATATTAGCGGCTATAGAGGGTCTAAGCATATCAAGTGACTCATTTATCGCCTTCGCTAAGTTAATGGGCTTTATCGAAACTGGCTCCATTCGACTGAAGATAAGGATTTTTTTTACTAAGGCTGAGCCTCTCTTCCCTGCTTTGGATATTTCATTAAAATAATAGAAGTCTTTACTGTCCTGCAGGGCGTTTTTTTGACCTAATACAGAGTAACCTACGATCAATCCAAGAACATTATTAAAGTCGTGCGCAACCCCTCCGGCTAATGTTCCTAATGCTTCCAGTTTTGTTGCTTGCCTATGATGCTCTTCTTCCTGTAATGATTCGGTTATATCTTCATAAAAAATCCCAATACAGCTCTCTCCTACATACATAGCTTCGCACTTGAATATCTTTTTGTTTGTTGCATTTTCAACGACAAAGTCGGGATGAGTCATACGTCCTTTGCCCGCTTTAATCCAAGTATGATATGTACCAAGCAACTCACCATCAAAATCATTGTCAAACACGTCGACCAAGCATTTACCCAGCATACTATCTTCACTGTTAGGTACTAAGTTTTCAGCGGCATCATTAATTGCAATGATACGAAAAGAGAGCTTATTATCAGGAACGTCAAGATGACAAACAATGATCCCCTTAGATATCTCATCGATCAACATTTTATTCACTTTTAAGCTTTTAGTAACTTTATGTCTATCTGAAACAACCAAAGCTAAAGAGATTGCGCTAATAAACAATACAGCTGAATAGCATTGTAGCCAAAAAACATGATCTTGAATTGTAATACCGTATACATTGAATGGCCCTTGACCATGCACTGTATACCAATGGGCTATAAAGATGATGAGAAGGACAACAAGAGAAGCCCCTTTAACTTTAAACTGTATAGCAGCCCAAATGGCTAATGGAAAGACCATGTAATTTAGTGGGATTATCTTATTCTCTGCCGCTTGAGAGTAGATTAATACTGATAAAACGACGGATGTAATTAGTAAGGCTCCTCCACCTACTATTTGCTCTAAACTTATTTTCCTATATGAAGTTGTTTTATCATTCAATGATAAAATAACAGTAAGCATTAAAATATTTCCTAGCGCATCCGCTGAAAACCAGGCCTTAAAAACACTCCAAAAAGGATCTGAACCATAGACTAATGAAAGATTAAAGGATCCAACTAATGCACCTAACAAAGTACCAACTAACACTATGAATATAAAATAATAAAATTTTCTAAAACTTACAAAAATGACATTTGCTTTATTCCATTTAAAAATAAAATAAGCTATCACTCCTCCTTCAATGATATTTGCTATCGCAAAACCAATACTCAATGAAGAACTTTGGTCTGAAATGATATTTCCCAAATAATTGGCTACAAAAACGACTAAAAAAATGTATTTCCATAGAGGTTTAGAACTCGCTAATAAAAATGCTACAAATATAGCGTTAGCTGGCCAAAAAACACTAATATTCAAATTGGGAATAGTAAAGAACAACGTGCAAGCTTTTACGGTAAGAAAATAAAGAACCCCTATAGTAATAACATAAATAGTATTTTTCCAAACCGCGATGTCTGAGGGAAATTTATTTTCAATCGCTGGTGATAAAAATTCTTTGTGGAAATGGATCATTAAAGTTACCTATATAATGATGGACACCTTTAATTGTAGATGCAGGTTAATTTTTTCAACATAACTGAATGAGTGTAATTGAAGACTTAATAGATAGTGGGAATTTCACCTCATAACGTTAAGAATCAAATACTTTAAGCCAATAAGGTTGAAATATGTTCGTATAGTTTGCAATTCACAACCTTATGTAAAGCACTTATAGTCGTAGTTTTTCGCACATGAACTTTCGTTAATGGTTGCCATTAGAAATATGCTGCCAATGTAGCAGAGTGTTAATATAAGTTATGTTCTCTTGGGAACACTTTAATGATATTGATATTTTTAGAATGACTATTATTTATTAATCACCAATCAAATCGGTTGTCCTTCCGTCCGAACCGATATTACAGATAATTTTAATAAGAGGATATTGTGCTACAAAGCAATGGTTGAATTAGTTTAGGCAGCCCAAACAAACAAAAACAATCTTTGCATTAGCAATAGATTTAGACTGTTTTTGTTTCACAGCAAGTGGCTGTTGTTCAGTGAACTTTTAGGTGTTTCTAATGTTGTTATTTGTTTCTGGTCAAATTAATTTACTGTCATTCACACATTGACATTTAAGTTGTGTAATGTGAAAGTAACTTGCTTTCTTTATTGTTCAAATTGAAGACAATACATTGCTCAACAGTACATACCCACCATAATATAGTTCAACAACATAAATTAATTACTCGGAATAACAAGATGAAAAAAATAATAACCTTATGTTCAGCTCTACTTTTAAGTTTAAGTATTACAAGTGTAATTGCCAAAACACAAATAACATCAGATGAAGCCTCACAACAAGCATATGACCAAGTTTTACACTCATTTATCGACCAAGAAGGGCCTGGTGTTGCCGTAATTGTGAGTAAAAATGGCAAGGTGCTTTATAAAAAAGCTCGTGGTATGGCTAATATTGAACATCAAATTCCTTTAACAACTGATAGTGTTTTTCGCCTTGGCTCTATTACAAAGCAGTTCACCGCAGCAGCTATCATGATGCTCAGTGAACAAGGAAAGCTTTCAGTTAGTGATGATATTCATAAATACGTGCCTGACTTCCCTACAGAGGGTCAAGTTGTCACTATTGAAAACCTCTTAACACATACCTCAGGTATCGCTAATTACACTGAAGATCAGCATATATGGAATAATTTAATAACCACTGAAACCACTTTAGACGCCATGTTAAAAGAGTTTGCAAAACATCCTATGCCTTTAAAAACAGGCGAAGCGATGCGCTATTCAAATACTGGCTATGTTTTATTAGGAAAAATTATCGAAGTAGCGAGTAAAGAGACTTATGCTGATTTTATTGAGAAGCATATTTTTGCTAAATTGGGAATGAAAAGTAGTCAATATGGTGGCAGACAACTTATTGCTAATCGCGCTAGTGGTTATTCGAAAACTGAACATGGTTATGAAAATGCAGGCCCGGTAAATATGATGTGGCCACATGCAGCCGGTTCTTTACTTTCAACAGTAGATGACTTAAATATTTGGTTTACTGGCCTTAGAAACGGCACATTAATTTCTAAAGAAAGTTATAAAGCAATGACCCGTCATTTTGTTCTTAACGATAAATCAACCTCTGATTATGGTTATGGTTTAGGCATGTATAAATTAAACAAGTATGATGCGATAGGCCATGGCGGCGGCATTCATGGTTTTGTCACTAACGCCTTTTATATTCCAACAGAAGACTTATATGTGGCAGTTCTTAATAACAACGATTCAGGCAACCCCGGCGACATTGCACAGTTGCTTGCTGCAAAAGCATTAAACATCGATTTCCCTGAATTTAAAGCAGTAACCTTAAGTGATAAAAAAATTAGTGCTTTTGTCGGTTCATATCAAATAAGTGGCGAGTCTAAACGAATTATATCGACTGAAAATGGTAGCATTTACTCACAGCGTGATGACGGGCACAAGTGGTTAATTAAACCGATGTCAGATAACAGTTTTTATTATGAAGGAAGCCTTTCTTATTTCACTATCGATAAAAACGAGCAAGGAAAACAAATTATGAATTTCTACAGTGGTCTTGCTACAAGTCCAGAAGTTGCAATAAAACAATAGAGAACTAAATCAGCACTCTGACGATCAAAAAAGCACCTTTCGCAAGTTTGGTGCTTTATTTTTCGTCCATGAAAATTGAGCACTATCTAAGAATAGAGGTAACTTAATAAAGCTTAAAAAACACTTCTGTTTAATTAAACAACTTTCTATATTATTCGCCAAACAATTACTCACCAAACAATTACTCACCAAACAACACATCCTCATGATTATCTAACCACAGTGGCTGCTTAGCCATTACTTTACTGAACATTTTGCTCTGCAAATAGTTGTTCAGCCATTGCCGCAACTTAGGGTAAGGTGTTTGTAAATACCATTGCCGCTCTACACGAGCAAATTGGCGAATAAAAGGTAACAAGGCAATATCCGCGAGGCTTTCTTGATTCGACATTAAAAAGGCATGTTTAGTTAAGCGTTGCTCTAGTTTTTCTATGTATTGCTGACAAGCAACTCGACGTTCAACTACGTTATTTTCCCTGTAGCGTTTTGCACATTTATATTGTTCTAAGCAAGTTTTAAAACCATGATCAAATTCATTAATTAAGCTGAGTATTTCCGTCAGCGTATTTTTAGGCTCATTGTTAATGTCAAAATTATTATCATTGCTAGCTTTATCAAATTGTTGATGCAATAGATCATTAGGGTCTGTCTCGTTCAGTGCCCATAACATCACCTCTAAACTTTCATCGATTACGGAACCATTAACTAATACTAATACAGGCACCGTAGCTTTGGGTGATGCCACTAACATTTCGTCTGGTTTATTACTTAAAACCAAATCTCGCAGCAATATCGTTTGTTGGGACTTAAAAATAGCTATTCTGGCACGCATCGCATAAGGACAATTTCTTAACGAATAAAGAATAGGTAAGGCATTGGTTTTATTCATTGTTGTTTTCTTCCGAGAGTACAATTGGCTTTACCACTAATATACGCAAACTCCGCCAAAATGAATAGTTCTGAAAATGCATCTTGAGCTAACAAGAAGATACGCGTAAAATCCCCTCCTTTAAAATTTAACTGCCTAGATCATTGGCTAAAGTTGTATAAATGAGTCCTAAAATTGAATTATTAGCCCCTGGTGGCGATGTCGACGCGATAAAAGCCGCAATTATTGCTGGTGCAGACGCAGTTTACTGTGGTTTAGATACCTTTAATGCCCGAAATCGAGCTGCTAATATTTCTTTTGATCAACTTGTTGGTATTATTCGACTTGCTCATAGTTATGAGTGCCAAATATTCTTAACCTTAAATATTATTATTTTAGAGCGTGAATTTAAATCATTAGCTAAATTATTAAGTAAGTTGGCTAATACCACGCTTGATGGCGTTATTGTGCAAGACCTAGGATTGTTATATATCCTTAGGAAGCACTTCCCTACCCTTGATATTCACGCATCGACACAATTAACCACTCATAATATTGGTCAAATTCCCTTCTTGAAAAAGTTAGGTGCTTCTCGTGTTAACTTATCAAGAGAAATGAATTTAAAAGAAATCACCACAATTACTGCGGTTGCTGATCAGCAAGAGGTACTAACCGAAGTATTTGTTCATGGTTCATTATGTGTGGCATTTTCTGGATTGTGTTATTCAACCTCAGCCAGTGTCGGTAATTCAGGCAACCGTGGCCGCTGTAGCCAAGCTTGTCGTGAAGAATACGAAACCACCCCTTCAGGTAATAACTTTCCGCTAAATATTAAAGACAATTCAGCATTTTTTGATTTACCCGCATTAATTGATGCAGGAGTTCATTCTTTCAAAGTTGAAGGTCGTATTAAAGGCGCAAGTTATGTTCATACCGTCATTGATAGTTTCCGCAAACAAATTGATGGTTTTGTTGAAACTGGCGAATTACTTGAAGATGGCGAACGTCTCTATAAAGTATTTAACCGCGACTTCTCTAACGCTTTTTTACGCGGCGATTTAAATCAGTCAATGTTTATTGAAAACCCACGTGATAACTCAAAATATCACGCTATTGATCAAAGCAACGCTATTTCGGTGGTGCAAATTCATGACGTTGAGCAAAAGCTTAATGATGAAAAGCAACAAATAAATGCCACTGTAGACGATAAAATAAAACACCTTAGCATTGATAAAAGGCTATTGACGCTCACGTTTTCTGGCGAATTAAATCAACCATTGACGTTGAAAATCACCACCAAAGAGCGTGCTGTCAACCACGTTTTGATCAATGAAAAAGCAAACTCTACGCATATTGACCAAAATCTTGAGATAAAAACTTTTGAGTTGCAATCAACCAGTATCTTAGTGAAAAGTGACAAACTCAGTATCGATAAAGAAACCGTTGAAAAGCGCTTTAAAAGTTTCAACAATGCTGAATTTGAGCTTATTGATATCAATACTCAAGGCTTAATTGCAGGCTTAAGCATTCCTTATAAAGAGTTAACCGCACTCAAAAACCAAGCAGCTTATCTGTTGAATAACTCAAAGGCTGTTTTACCCGAAGTGTTATTACCTAAGTTAATTCGTCATCCTAAAGTTAGCTCTAACACTGGCACTAGTAACGAAGCTCAAGATGCAACTGAAGCTAGCCTTAAACTATCCATTCTTATTAGCGATGAAAGTGATATAAATTTAGGTAATATCACCGATGCCGATATTTACTTTAAATTACCTGATGCATATAAACGTGGTTGTA
Organism: Colwellia sp.; assembly: GCA_013215655.1. Taxonomy (GTDB): domain Bacteria; phylum Pseudomonadota; class Gammaproteobacteria; order Enterobacterales; family Alteromonadaceae; genus Colwellia_A. The sequence goes on along the minus strand of JABSOX010000023.1, from coordinate 17,492 downwards.
CTAAATACATTGGTTTTTTCCAAGCCAATCCGCGATTAATCCCTTGGTTCCCTTCGATATTAATTGGTAAAGACTTTGATGCTGCGATAACTATTTTAGAGCAAGTAAAACCTAAACTAATAGTTACTAATAATACTGGTATCGCCAATCGAGCGTTTGAGCTAGGTATAAAATGGATTGCAGGTCCGTTCTTAAATACCACCAATACATATGCTTTATTAGCAATGCAAGAAGCGTTTGACTGCGCCGGTGCGTTTATTTCTAACGAAATAAACCGTCAACAAATACAAAACATTGCTCGTCCTGAAAACTTTAAATTGTTCTACAGTGTTTACCATCCCATTTTATTAATGACCAGTAGACAGTGTTTCTTCCAACAAAGTGTTGGCTGTGAAAAGCCTCGTATTGATAATGGCTGTATGCTTTCTTGTGATAAGTCGACCAGTATCACCAACCTTAAAGGTGTTTCGTTTGCTATTGATAAACAAAAAGCTGGCTACCCAAGTATTTATAATAATGATCAGTTTTTAAATATGGAAATTATCAACGACCTTGCGCCATTATTTGATGGTTTTATGATTGATTTAACTAATATTGGCGCTGGTGATAAAGCCTCACCTGACAAAACCAACCTTATTAAACAGTTTGAACAATTGCTTAATGCCGCTAAGAATAGTGAAGGTTATAACGAAAAGAGAAATAATCAAGACCATGGTAAGCCGGCTATAGAATTTGGCGTACAAAGTATACTTAACGATATGGTGCCAGAATCAACTAATATTCAATATCATAATGGTCTTTGAGTTTAGACATAATGGTTGGTTTAATATCGAGTGACGTTATCAGGATTGTTGAAATATTTGCACTCTATTTCGACCCTGCTCTTTAGCTAAATAAAGCGCTTCATCTGCTTGTAAAAGTAAATTCTTTAAAGTCGTTGAATCGCTGGTTTTACCTGAAATGCCAAAGCTTGCCGTGCAAGTAAAACTTTGTGCTCCCACGATAGGAATTTTTTGCTGCTCAACCATCACTCTCATACGTTCAGCAATGCAATAAGCTTCTTCGGCTGTTGTTTCCGGTAAAATAATGGCAAACTCTTCGCCGCCAATACGAGCAAACAGATCCTGTTTTCGACAAAGATGTTGGATAATACTCGTGATTTCAACTAAACATAAATCTCCCGCCCCATGACCATAACGATCATTGATTTTTTTAAATAAATCAAGATCCAACAAGATCATCGTAAATGGGTGCTGATTAACATTAGACAGCTCTATCAATATATTACCTTGCTCGAAAAAATAATGACGATTAGCAATTTGTGTTAAAGAGTCGGTTGTTGCTTGTTGGGTTAACTTAGTCTCATTCTTTTCCAATTGATTATTTAAAATAACAATAACAATGGTCACCTCAATCATATTTATAACAATAACAGACTGATATAACATACGATTAATTGCATCCGTCAATACAATAAGCGGAGATGTATTTAACGTGTTTTCACAATAAACCATTAAGATAATTGACAGAATGCTTAATACTATTTTTTCTTTTTTATCTTTAAATTCATAAAGTAAAAAAACGCCTGTTGGCACTAAAAAATAATATAAGTGAAAACCTGAAGCATTTGTTACATATAGGTTGGTGCAAATAAAAAGATGCAACATCAATATACTAAAGAACCATGTTTTGGCATTTTTAGCAGCATGAAAATACATAAAGACAAAAGTAATTGCATAACCAAAGATGAAGCTAGTATTGATCATAGCCACCAAAGGTTGGTGTAATACAAAGAAATAATTAAGTGAATAGCCCGCAGAAATGACCATTGTAATCAGGCTAATAATATTGACCAGCCGAATTTTAGCTATTGCGGTAAGTTTTTGATGCTTAGTCCCTAAAGCAATTAATTTAGAAAAATATAGCATAATACCTCTAAATAACATGCTGAGTTTAATCATATTCAAACGATTTAAATTATATAAAACTCATTAATTCACTGTCTATTATAATATTCTTTATTTTACAAATAAATATTATTCCTAATAAATTAATTAATTAGTTTAGACGCTAATTACCTATAACTAGACATCAGTATTAAAAGAATAAATAATACAAAACAAACTACACAAAACATATTCAATGCTGATTCAGGTGCCGACAATTTACTTAACGCTATAAAAAATAGAGAAATACATTTAGTCTGCCAACCTAAAATCACTTCTAAAGGGCTATTATTAAAAGACGTTGAAGCATTATCCCGATGTCGATATAAGTTGCTAAACTCCTGCGAACACCTACTCTTAATAGCAATTACCCACCAAATATATAACTTTCTAGACATTTCTAAATACCTGCTAAAAATTAAAATTAACCTATCAAAACATAATCCCCATGTTTCTTTATAATTTTCACTTGCCACACCAACAAATACGATCTACCATATAACCATCAAATAACAACACCTAAACAATAGTAAGTTTTCATTATGGCTAAAATTTCAAAAAAGAAACAAGAAGAAATAAGGCAAAAAATCATCCTAACTGCAGTTGATATGTTTAGCGAAAAGGGTTTTGATGCCACCACCATGAAGCAAATAGCACGTGAAGTAGGTATTGGTGATGCTACTATTTATAAGTACTTTCCCAATAAAGATAAGTTGATTTACGCTTATTATGCTTTAGTTGCCGACAACACTGTGCAGCAATTCATAAATGAAAAAGAATTAGACGATTATTCTTTGCAAGAAAAACTGCAGTTACTCATTGATATTTATCTCAATAATTTTTTACCCAATCGCGAATTTGTCACTGATAGTATTAAGATGATCATGCAATCGCCCAGTATTTTGTTTAAAGATGTTACCCCGGTTAGAGAAGAATTTGTCGACGTTATTCATAACTTGCTTACAGAAGCCGAACAATCAGGTGAAATATCCTCTTCCCCATTTACAGGGGCAACCGCCAAGCTCACCAATGAATACATGTTGGCTGTATTGCTCTATTGGGTAAATGATGATTCAGACGAATTTAGCAATACCACGCAAATGGTTGATATGTCACTCGCTCTGGGTATTGAAATATTAAAAAGCGGAATTGTCTCTAAAGCAACTGATCTAGCTGGCTTTTTCATTAAAGCACACCTATTTAAATTTATGGGTAGTGGCTTTTTAAATAAACTACTAATCAATAAAGCCTTTTCACTATAGGTTCACTTTAACTTCATTTTAATTTTACGATAATTTTAACTTTATAAAGGAATTAACATCATGAAAAATTGGCTAGGAAATTGGATTATCTTTGTTGCATTTGGTCATACTGTTTACGCTATAGCAGTATTTGGAGGTGATTATTTATCGTTAGTTGAACACGGCATTATTAATAGCATCACCTCAATGCGAGTTGGCTTAGCTGTTTGGTTTTTTCTATTTGGTCATGCATTATTTATTATTGGTTTACAGGTGCGTCAGCTTGAGCTTTCAGGAAATCGTACTATTCCTAAATCAACATCATTAAACTTATTGTTGTTAACTGTTGTAGGTGTGACCATCATGCCAGACTCAGGTTTTTGGTTAATGTTTCCGGCGATTATTACCATGTTAATCCGTTCAAAAAATTCGACTGATAATGTCTTGGTAAGTGAATAATGAAAGCTGTGAGCAAATCAATAAGTAAGTCTGTAAATAAGGTACCTACATCAAAACTCAAACGTAGTGCAATTGCCGGTATAGCCGTTACAAGACTAGGACTTAAACATGCCAGTTATAAAGCCCGCCGTGCACTGACTAAAAATTCAAACAAAGATCTACCTCAACAACAACACCAAGAACAAATGGGTGAACTAATTTTTGCCGTATTAAGCCAACTTCGAGGAACAGCAATAAAAATATCGCAACAATTAAGCATGGAAGCGGAGATATTACCCAAAACCATCAGAGATAAATTACAATCTGCCTGTCACAAAGTTCCACCAATCAACAAAGCGCTAGTTAGAAAACAAATCGTACAAGAACTAGGAGATGTACCAGCCAAACTCTTTAAAGAATTTGATAGCACTGCCTTTTCTGCTGCCAGTCTTGGTCAAGTACATCGTGCACTGAGTCATAATGGCGATGACCTAGCCGTTAAAGTTCAATATCCGGGCATAGGCGCTACCATTGAAAGCGATTTAAAAATGGTTGAAAAACTGCTGTGGTTACTGTCAAAAACCAATACAGCCATGCCTAAAAAACATGTTTTAGCTTTAGTCATGACGGAAATAAAAAATCGCCTTGAAGAGGAAGTTGATTATGAAATTGAAGCAAATAATTTGCGTTGGTTTAAAGATGCAGTGACTTTAAAAGGCATTGTCATTCCCAATGTTATTGATGAGTTATCATCAACGCGAGTACTTGCCATGGAAATGCTCGAAGGACAACATATCGACGAATGGCTTAGTGCTAATCCAAATCAACAAAGAAGAAATCAACTTGGGCAAAAGCTATTTGATTTTTTTTGGTATTGCGTATTAACCCTCAACAAAATTAATGCTGACCCTCATCACGGTAACTTTGTTATTTTAGCGGATGATCAACTGGGTGTTTTAGATTTTGGTTGTGTTCGAAGTTTAAGTAAAGAATTCGCTGACGGAATGACAAAGACAGTTCCTGTTATCGTCGATGTTTATGTACATAAACGCAATTTAGAACTTTTATATAATCGTTATAAAGAACTTAAATTCATCGAAGATGATGTCAGTTTTGCAACCTTTGAACATGAACTGCTTCCTGACTTACAGAGTTATGGTTATTGGTTTGCGCAAGCTTATGTTGAAAAAATGTTTGATTTTAAAGATAAACTTCCTTGTCCCGGTAAGCCAGAAAACTCAAATGGCTCCGCACTTAAGTTACTTAATGGCATGTACAGTGAACAACTCTGTTTTGACCGAGCACATTTAGGATTAATGAATTTATTAACACAAATTGGTGCCAATATTAGTACTGATTATTTAAAGTTTTCTAAGGCTAGTTGACAACTAAAAGATACAAATAATAAAATGAGGATGAAATATATCATCCTCTTAAATTCACACTTTTAAAAAATATCAATGATTAAAAATTATATGTAAAACCTACATAATAATTACGGCCTAATATATCCCATGCCTTTCTTGTACCCCAGCTTGTTAACCAGTGATCTGTGCCATTTTCATCGGTAACATTGTTAATACCAACATAAACATTTGCTTCGTCTGTGATGTTATAACCGGCACGCACATTATGTCGAATAGAGTCTTTGACTTCTTGATTATCATAACGTTCATCGGCGCGATCTAACCATCTCTTACCACCTTGCATAAATTTGGTAGTCCAACTTGCACTAAAATCATCTAATGCGTAAGTCGTAACAAAGTTAGCTGACCATTTTTGTGCCCCCAATTCGCCAGTCGTATCATCTTTAATTGGCGTTCCTTCAACAAAGTCAAATTCGGTAGTCGATTTTTCAAATTGACGATTAGCGACCAATGTAAACTTCCAATTATCGAAGGCATAGTCAGCTTCGATATCAAGACCGGTTCGACGTGCTTCATCGGCATTTAAACTACTTGTACGAACAAGCGAAACATCACCATTGCTTTCACGGTCGACTTGTTTACAGAAATCATTGTTAATTGAATTCTGGGCTAAATCAACACAGTTACTTAACATATCACCGGCACCAAAACTGGTGATCATATCGGTTAATTTAATATCGTAGTAATCAAGTGATAGTCTGAAATTTTCAATAAAAGTTGGTTGAAAAACAAAACCAACGGTTAAGGTATTAGCTTTTTCTTCTTTGAGTTCTTCATACCCAGAAGACTGTGTCCTGCCTCTGGTACCGGTAAGATTCGATGTCCAGCCTTCATTAATACCTAAAGCGGCACAGTTAGCTTTACGACGACCATCTACGGGACCTCCATCAATTTGAACAGCATCACAAGGATCTGTCATGTCTGTAAAGCCAATGCTTTCCCCAGCAAACATTTCGGCTAATTGTGGTGCACGTACCGCTTGAGAAAAGGTTGAACGAAAGCGTAAAGAGTCATTAATGGTCCAATTAACCCCTATTTTTGAACTGGTAAATGACGCAGACTCGGTTGAATAATCAGCCTTTCTGAGAGCCGCTTCAATTTCCAATAATTTGACCAAAGGTACGTCACTCAGTACTGGCACTAATACTTCAGCATAAATCTCTTTAATGGTTCTAGAAGCATCCATCGCCGTCATCATCGAGGAAAGGTTACCTGATTGCCATAAATCAGAAGGTTGATAATCTATGTTTTCATGCCGAATTTCTAATCCGGTACTTAACTGTACTGCTCCTGCCGGTAATTCGTAGATTTCTCCGGCAACGTTCGCGGAAAAAGCTTGGGTTTTTATATCCGTTTCAGTTCGGTGATTTACTAAAATATAGTCAGTGAACTCTGTACTTGGACGAGAAAAGGGATCAAACGACGGGCAATTACCAGCATCGACACAATCACCGATCGCTTGGAAATCATAGTTTACTCTATCTTCCCTTAAACCATTATATTGTACCAATTCCGTTTTACTTTGCCCTGATGAAAAATTGACATCCCAATACCACTCATTGGCAAATTCGCCCGAGAATGAAAGGTTTGCTGATAAGTATTCACGATCATTTTTGTGTCCTCTGCCACCGGCTTCAAAAAAGGTATAGTGTAGCTGAATCCATTCACCATCGGGAATAACATCGATCGCACTTTGTGGCACATCAAATAATTCTATCGCCGTATTTTTTGAAAACCATGAGCTCTGGTACGCGGGGTCGATAGTATCTGAAGAATTGCTTTTTGAATAAGTTACATCAAATGCTAAATCGAAACTTTCAAACTGGTAATTGGTATTCACAAAAGCATTATAGCGTTCAAATGGGTTTTCAATGGATCCCCATCGATCAGGTGCAACACCACTACCATCGGTCACTTTCCAACCTTCATTAAGCGCTGAAATCGGTGTTCTTAATGTAGTTTGCTGACCTTCAATGACATACCAATTATTAGCGCCTAAGTCCCAATTCTCAACACCCAATAATGTTTCTTCTGCTCCCCATCTAGTACTGGTGATATTTTTCCCCCAAAGAAAATCAGGGATACCATCATCGGGCCCGGTATTTAATGGGTTGGCCAAAGGACGTTGTGAACCAACTGAATTTTTACGGTCACGTTGTAAAAGAGCACCTTCTTTAAGGTAATCAAATGACATTGAGATATTACCGCGGTCATTATCAAAATTAAAACCATGAGTTAAGGTAAATGATTTGCTATCGCCGCCACCATGTTCAGTATCACCAAATTGGGCACGAAGTGACGTGCCTTGATAGTTCTTTTTAAGGATAAAGTTGACCACACCGGCAATCGCATCTGAGCCATAAACAGCCGATGCGCCACCAGTCATTACTTCAATACGTTCAACAAGTTCTGACGGGATCATACCAATATCAGCATATAAAAATTGGCTATCACTTGAAACAGCAGCCGGTCGTTTGCCATTAACAAGTACTAGTGTTCTCGTTGCGCCTAAGTCTCGTAAATCAAGAACATTTAAGCCCGAGTTACCAAATGAATAGTTACCATCTGTTGAATCAAAACCTGGGCCAAACTGCGGCATGGTCGATAACAAATCATTGATATTGGTTGCGCCAGAAATTTTAATATCAACGGCAGAGATCACTACTGTTGGTGTTGGAGCATCAAAAGTTGTACGCATCAGCCGCGAACCTGTGACCGAAATGCGTTCATCAGGCTCAACAGAGTTTTCATTATTATTTTCTTGAGCTGCAGATACCATACTCATGGCACTAAGACTAGCGCCCACTGCGATAGCAAGTAAACTTCTTGGAGTTTTTATGCTCGCTATTTTATGACTAAAATTCATAGTTATTCCCTAGTTATATTTTATTTTCGAAATATCAACACCGCATACATAGCAGTTTATAATCCATGTATATTTGCGAATTTACGATTTATATCTGGAAAATTACACTCAAAGCCGAATATACCACCAAATATACTGTATACAATATAATAAAAAAACAAGAAAGGTCAACTAGCAATAGGTTAGCTAATAGCTGTTTTTTGTATAAGTTATAATTGTTTTTTGTTGTTTACTTATCAGCTTTAGGAATATAACTATCTCGCAGCAAGCGCTAAATAAAGTAAAAAACAAAAATATTGGAAGGGATTGTCAGTAAAATTACGGCAACGATGCAATTCGTATACTTTACAGTTTTTGATGTTTGATAATCATCTTTACGGTGAAGGAGACTTGAAGTATTTAGATGAATTAACCACCTTCAGTAAATAATCTTAGCTGAGCGACATTTAGTATTTTAGTATTAATAGGTTTTATTGCGACAATCATGTAAAGACATGAATCAACGGCTAGCTAGATTGATAACTACAGCGACGACTGTAATTATTAATACCCTAGTATCGTTTTTTATTGTTAATAACTTCACTATTTAACAGCGGCTTTATCAAGCTCAGTTTTTTGTTTATTTTGTTTGAGTTCATAGCTAATTCTTAGAACTTTATTGCCAAAACGTTTAAAAGCTTTAGCCAACTTCACTTCAACATAGTGATGAATAAGCCACGCTAAAATCAAGACCACGATGATCGTTACTAAGACTAATAGAGCAATATTATTAGTATCACCAAAGGCATTAAAAACCATGTAACCAATGTGTTGATGAATTAAATATAAAGGATAGGTTAAAATGCCCAAATAATAGCACCAGCGCTGTCGTAGAAAGTGGCCTTTACAAAATACGGTAATGCAAAAACTAGCAAAAAATACGCTGTTAATAATGACGATGATAGTGAGATTAAATTCAATGTTAAACCAACTACTCATTAGCTCACCAAATAACGTTGATTGTTTTAAAACATATAGAAAAGCAATAACCACTAAAGCTAAACGATAGTAATTAATACCATCACGCCTTAATAAATAAAACACCCCACCACACGCAAAATATCCACTCCAATGAGGGAAGATTTCGGTCCACATGGTATCTGCTTGTGCTATTGGTAAATACAAAGCTATTAAAGACACAATAAGCACTACAGCAATAAACTGCTGAACATACTTCATTAAGCCAAATAACAATAAAATATACACCAGTAAATAAAATTGCAATTCAATGAATAATGTCCAATAAGCACTATCAATTGCTTTTACCGAAAAGAGCTCATTGACCATAGTAATGTTGCTAATAAATTGCCATGGCGTAACCGTGAAAACGTCAGCGCCAATAAGTACAGTTATCAAGGTTGTTAAACATAATGCCGCCCAGTAGGCCGGAAATAAACGGCTAAAACGAGACACTAAAAAATGGCGAGCACTGCCCTTTTCAATGCTCATAAAAATAACAAAACCACTGATCACAAAAAAGAAATTAATGCCCATATAGGCATAACGACTAATTTCACGCACGTTTTCGAAATCAGCAATTGTTGAGAAACCTTCCATATAGCCGGTATAGGTATAATGAAATATCACCACAAAAAACGCTGATATAAAACGTAGTAAATCTATTTCGTAAAATCGAGTCTTTGTTTGAGTATTAGTTTCCATACTTGTTGATATACGTATTGGCATGTGAGCATCGACTCCTGTGGTTATCTTCTAATTTCTAGCAGATTAATCTCCATTGATACCTAAAAGCTAATTAAATTTTATTAAATAGACTGCATTGTTTAAATAACAAACAATTAGTGCATTGAACTTACTGGCAAAGATCAGATTAGATTTTATACTATAAAGTACGTTTAAATGAATAGGAGGCATTGTGGTCTTAAAGGTTGCGCATAAAATTGCTTTAGGCTTTACGATAATACTGCTGTTATTATTAGTAGCAAGTATAAGCTCTATTCGTCTCTTAAATAAAATTGAGAGTGCTACTCGACAAGTAAATGAACAAGCTTTACCTGTACAAAACTTAAGTAATCAAATACAAACTCAACTACTTAAACAAGCCAAAATTTCTTCATTAATTGCCAGCATAACTAAAACATCAGCATTAACTAAACTACAAGATCAATTCATCAACGAGCAAAGTGCTTTAACAAAAAGTAAAAAATCGCTTATTAAAATGCAAACTAAACAAAACATCAACAAGCATATTGATGAGTTTCAATTGCATTACCGTAATTATCAACAAATGGTTAAAAAGATGTTTTTGGCTAAAGCGGCAATTTTAGAAAAAACCAGCCAATTAAATGCACAACAGCAAGTACTTAATGGCTATTTAAATGAGACAGGTGCCCTCATTATTGACTTGTCCTATTTAGAAGACGCCAACAAACAAAGACAAATAGACACTATTATTGGTTCAGCAGGACAAATTGAAGGTTATTTGATGAATTTAACCGACGCTACTCAAGGTATCTTGGCCATTGAAAATGCAGATGATATTGTTGAAGCACAACAAACCATTAGTTTGGCCATCGGTAATCTTGATAATTTAATTAATTATTTAATTCGTTTAGGTGAAGATTATGATACCGACGGGCTAATCAGCCAATTTGTTGAACAATACAATTTTTCTAAAATGAATCTAGTGGGTAAAAATAATATTTTCAAACTCAAAATAACCCAAGTAGAACATATTAAGCAACTAAATCAGTCCATTTCCCAATCTGAAATCCATATCAGTGATGCGCTGAAAACCATAGATAAATTATTAAACGTTGTTCAACAAAATCTAACCACGCTACAACTGGATGTTTTTGATAACGTTGAACGTGGTCAAGTTGAAACCATTGTTATTTTAATAATAATCGTTATTGCTGGCATCGCTATTTCTTATACAACCATTCGAGCAATGATCCGTCCTTTAGCGGGCATCAACAAAGTTTTATCTTTTATCGCCAAAGGAGACTTGTCTCGTCAATTAACTGTACGCTCTGACGATGAATACGGTGAACTTGCAAAAAATGTTAACTTAGTCGTTGCCGATTTAAGAAATTTAATCGTAGAAATTAATCAAAATAGTCATTTATTAACCGCTGCTGCCAATCAATCAAGCAGTAAAATAGAACAAGTAACACAATCTCTTAGCCAACAAAGCAAAACCGTAATACAAGTGACTGAAATCACCCATGAGTTAGATAATAGTGCAGAGCAAGTATTGGCAAAAGTAACTACATCAGAACAACAAATGGCAGGAGCATTAGAACAAAGTAATCAATTGGAAAAAATAGCCAATACCACCAATGAAAACATGGCCACACTTGCCAACATGTTAAACAACACTACCAACGTGATGCAAACATTACAGCAAGAGTCGACTAACATCAGCAGTATTTTAGAAACCATTCGTAGCATATCAGAGCAAACCAATTTATTAGCACTCAATGCTGCCATTGAGGCTGCTCGCGCCGGAGAAGCAGGCAGAGGATTTGCAGTAGTCGCCGACGAAGTAAGATCATTGGCAGCACGTACACAAGAATCAGCAACAGAAATTAACTTAATGATAGAGTCTTTACAAAGTCAAACATCAATAGCCGTACAAGAAATAGCAGAAGGCAAAGAGGAAGCGAATCATTGCCAACAACATACCGTTGAATTACTACAAACTCTGGTCTCAATCACTGAAGCCATTAATCAAGTGCATCAGTTAAGTGCTGAAATAGCACAATCAGCAAGGCAGCAAAGTACCTTAAGCAATGACATTAATAGTAGCATTCAAGAAGTTGCACAATTAAGTCAACAAAGTAGTGAAAAATCATCTTCGACACAATTAGACAGTAAAGAGGTTGCTGAACTAGCCATAAAACTAGGCAAACTGGTTGGCGCGTTTAAAGTTTAAACCATGCTATATAAACTCAATAAGCTACTGAAATAGTTGATTAAATAGTTAATAAAATAACTATAAACTATATTTTGTATTAACTAATATAGACGCCATATTACGTACACAACAAAACCACACTATCACCATTTAACTAAAAGTTTGCTTACGTCATTCTTTGGGGTTTTAGAGAGCTTTTTTATCAGCGCAAAGGGAACAAATTCACCGGTAATTTTTTCCTCTATATCGTCAAGCATGCTTAACCATAATTTAGCGGTCATTTCAGCATCAAATAATGCCCGATGAAATGCGCCACCTGAGGGGATATTTTTATACCGAATGAGTGTACCTAACTTATGGTTAGGTGCGTTTAAATTAATGCGTCGTGATACCAGTAATGAACAAGCAAATTCACCTGAGTATCGCCGTGAAATATTATCAAGCTCGGCATCTAAAAACTTCTTATCAAATGAAGCGTTATGAGCCAATAAGTTATCATCGCCAATAAAGTCGACAAAGTTATTCATTACTTCATTACAAGGTGCAGCCCTAGTAAGCATTTGATTGGAAATTCCAGTGTATTGTTCGATAAAGCCGCTAATACGAAAACCGGGATTCATCAAGGCTTGAAATTTATCAACAACCTCGCCATTTTCAATTCTAACCGCGCCTATTTCTATCGCTCGATCACCATTATTAGGTGACAGCCCTGTTGTTTCAAAATCAAGCACCACCAAAGAATTAGCGTTTTTATTCATGTAATACCATTTCCATTAAGTTAATCAAGTGAAGGAATTGACAAAAAGCTATTTTAATTAAAATTTAACAATAGCGAAAGAACTATAGCCATTACCATTCAAATTGCGTGATTTCAGTAGGAATTATGAGCACTTTAGGCGAGGCATTCATTTTAGATAATGGTCATTCTCGGCAAATGCGTCCTGCGTTGCCCTAATGATCCACATCCATGTAGAAACCTTGTCACAATGAATAACGCTGCATAAAGTACTTATAAACCAACCCAGAGGGGACTTCTGAGCAAACCATGCTCGTCGTTGTCTCTGTTTTTAAGGGAATAACCATGAATAAACAGAGACGCCTTGATCATGAATTGCTCAGTAGTCCTGAAACATGCACCTTGATTGGCAGCGGGTATATACCCCATTTGATTAAGTTTAACCGCGGTGAAAGTAGTCGTTAGTTGCGGAAAATATGATAGTTGGTGTACAACAAGTGATGGGAATAATTCAGATAAAAGTAAGGCTGGCAAGATAGCTGTTCCTTAGTGCTATAAGGAATTACTATAAGGAATTACTATAAGGAATGGCTATAAGGAATGGCTATAAGGAATAGCTATCTTACCTAAGCATGCAAAAGGACACGCTAGCTTGAATAATATGCTGCAATTGCAGGAGTTTTTGCTATACGCTGCATATGTTCATTCAATTTAGGGGCGATATCTGCCACGAGTGAGCTAGGTATATGATCCAAATGTCCTGAGTTTAATGAACGGATCCAAACGAAGATTTTTAAATCAGCCATCGTTAAGCGCTGCTCAACAAAATATTCTCCACCTTGTTCTGCCAATCTTGATTGCGCCCATTCAAGATATTGAGTAAGTGGGCCTTTAACCAATGCTTCTCTGGCAAGTTTTTGTTTTTCTCCTGCTAAGCCAAATGTGGCAACAATTTTATGGGTGATTTCTTCGATGGCATCCATAATTTCATCACACAATAATGCTTGATAATTATCTTGTGGATATAGTCCTGCTAATTTACCTACAAATCGATTAATAGCATTACACTGTGTTACTTGTCGACCATCTACGTTCAGTGTTGGCACTTGTTTTAACGGTGATTGCTCTTTGACCTTATTGAATTGATCAAAGGGGAATCTAAAATCTTCAAATTCAATACCACCTAATATCATGGCAAGACGTGCGGGCTCTGCACGACCACCGGGGAAATCAAAATACGTTAGCGTTAATTTATGCATGTCATTAAATCCTTAAAAGAGAAGAGAATAGGTTAATTATTCAGCTTAAATAAATAGCTTGGGGCAGACTGACCTAAACCCAAGTAGCATATTTAACAAAGTTGGTTTCTTTCACTTCAATTAATGCACTGTAACTTTTAGTACAAATCCTTGGATTTAACCATTTTTTGGCAACTAAATTTTGTTATTAAGTTTCGATTAAATAACGAATAAAAGACTGACGTATTAGTTTTGTATGAGGTTACATGGCTATTAATTTTGGTTGACTGGCACGTCTCTCACTATATCTGTCGAGCAAAAATTCACTTTGATCTCTGGTTAAATAAGTAAAACGCATCAACTCTTCCATAACATCAACAAGTCGGTTTCTATAAGATGACTGTTTCATTATGCCATTTTCAGTAAACTCGTTATAAGCTTTTGCCACGGATGATTGATTAGGGATTGTTAACATTCTCATCCAGCGCCCCAATATCCTCATATTATTGATTGCGTTAAAGCTTTGTGAACCACCTGTTACTTGCATGACAGCTAAGGTCTTACTTTGTGTTGGCCTAACTGCGCCCATTGACAAAGGGATCCAATCAATTTGGGTTTTCATTACACCGGACATGTTACCGTGAATCTCAAGTGATGACCAAACCTGAGCTTCAGACCATTGCACTAATTCCCTCAGCTCTATCACCTTAGGATGGTCAGCTGAGTCATTGTTATCAAATAACGGCAGTCCTTTAGGATTAAAAAACTTAACTTCTGCGCCCATTGTTTCCAAGATACGCCCTGCTTCTTCAGCAGTTAAGCGACTAAATGAAGTTCCACGCAAAGAGCCATATAACATTAGTACTCTTGGCTTATGGATACTGACTTTGTTCACTGTAGGGTGTAAGTTAAATTGTTCGTTTTTTAAGAAGCTCATGAATATTTCCAATGTGTTTATTTACCCATAAGACGAGTAACCTGACAAAAAGACGAAAAATTAATGAAAAAGAGTAAATATAGTAATTTCAATCTTTTTCACCTTTTCAGCTTGTTGCTCGTCAAATATGTAGGCAAAATTAACTCAAAACGTTAACGAGGAATTTTACCTTTGAAAACCTCGTCCGAGTCGTGGAGTTTGTCAATAAAATGAATATAGAAGAGATATGGTTAGAATACAGAGCATCGCTAAAGCGGTTTTTACATGCGAAGATCTCAAATGAAGCTGATGTAGAAGATGTATTGCAAGACATTTTGATAAAAACCTATAACAACCTAAATTCAGTAAAAACACAAAAAAGCGTTAAGTCTTGGTTATTTCAAATAGCCAATAACACCATTATTGATTACTATCGCAAGAAAGGCCGTGCTCAAGCAGCCAACAGTGAAGATTTATTACCCCTTGAAGAACCTCAAGAGAGAAAAGTTGACTTATCAAACTGTATATCACCTTTTATTAACGCGCTGCCAGACGAGCACGCCAGCTTATTAACCGCTATTGATATAAATAATCAATCACAAAAGCAATATGCTGAACAATTAGGAGTCAGTTACTCAACGCTCAAATCTCGTGTGCAAAAAAGTAGAGCTTTACTTAAACAGGTATTTGACGATTGTTGTCATTTTAAAATTGATAAACTCGGCAATGTATATGATTATGATGTGAAAACAAAAAAATATGATAGCTTTGAATAATCAGTATTTTATATCAAAAGGGAAAAATCTTCTTTTTAAGTCTGCTGAAAAACAGATACAGATAAAATAGATACCATTCGTGGCGACAATGCACTTCGAAGGTTATGTGCTATAAACCTTTTATTACAGATTCAAAATCTGAAAAGCAAAAATCCGCTAATCTTTCGATTAGCGGATTTTTTTAATATGGCGGTGAGCGAGAGATTCGAACTCTCGAAAGGGATAAACCTTTACACGCTTTCCAGGCGTGCGCCTTCAGCCACTCGGCCAGCTCACCAAATTTGATATTAACAATTTCAATTACTTCAATGGTTCTGAATTAATAGGACTTGTTAAAGTTGCGCTATGGTAGGTAAATTCTATGGCTAACGCAACTTAATTTGTTGACTATGTTGTTGATTGATTACTTTATAATCACAAGTGATTTATGCGCGACTTTGAGCAAGTTCTGCATTGAACGTAAGCATACGATCTAGAGACTTTAACGCGCCATCACGCAAAGACATATCTACAAAGATTTCTTTGCCTTGAGGAGAAAGCAGCGCATCTTCAATCTCTTTTAAGCCATTCATTGCCATCCAAGGACAACGTGCGCAACTACGACACGTAGCGCCCTCTCCTGCGGTTGGTGCTTCAAAGAATTCTTTGTCTGGACAAAGTTGCTGCATTTTGTAAAAAATACCTCGGTCTGTCGCGACGATAAACTTATTATTGGGCATTTCTTGCGCGGCTTTTATCAATTGGCTGGTTGAACCAACAGTATCAGCAAGATCTATTATCTCAGCAGGAGATTCAGGGTGCACTAATATAGCGGCATCTGGATGTAATGCTTTCATATCCAGTAGAGCTTTGCTTTTAAACTCGTCATGAACGATACAGGCGCCCTGCCACATTAGCATATCAGCACCAGTTTGCTTTTGAATATAGGCACCCAGATGGCGGTCAGGTCCCCAAATGATTTTTTCACCTTGTTCATCTAAGTGCTCAACAATTTCTAAAGCACATGATGACGTTACAATCCAATCTGCTCTCGCTTTTACTGCAGTGGAGGTATTTGCGTAGACAACAACAGTACGATCAGGGTGTTGATCACAAAAAGCATTAAACTCTTCTATAGGGCAACCTAGGTCTAATGAACAAGTAGCCTCTAATGACGGCATGACTACTGTTTTTTCAGGGGTTAGTACTTTAGCTGTTTCACCCATAAAGCGTACACCAGCAATGATTAGTGTTGTAGCGGCATGATTATTACCAAAGCGTGCCATTTCAAGAGAATCGGCAACACAGCCTCCTGTTTCTTCAGCTAACGCTTGAATAACAGGGTCGGTATAATAATGAGCAATAAGTACGGCATTTTTTTCAACCAACAATTGCTTGATTCTAGCTTTATATTGTTCTTGTTCATCAGTTGATAATAGCTTGGGTTTTTTAGGAAACTGAAAATCAAACTCTACAGCCAAATTGCTTTGCGTCATTACTCATACTCTTTATTGCGCTTTAAAAACGGGGCAATTATAAATTAAAGCTGATCGAATGTGTACTATAGATTAGTTGCTCTAATAATTAGGAAGCATATACCCGTTTTTAAGGGAATGACCATGAATAAAAAGAGACGCCTTGATCATGAATTGCTCAGCAGTCCTGAAACATGCATCTTGATTGGCAACGGTTATAAGTTCTTTTGTCGAAGTAAACTTCGACCTACAACGCTTCTACAATATTGTAGTTAACCTTAAATAGGTGTATTTAGAGTAAAAGTTTATCTGAAAATATCGAGATGATTTTGGAATATTAGTTAAAAGCCTTAGCTTTAAATTCTAAACTATATTGAGTGGGTTTTATAAAAAAGAAGTGGTCGGCCGCGAAGGATTTGAACCTTCGAGATAACTTTGGCTTAACGGTTAAAAGCCTTGGCTTTTGAATGAAGAAATTATTGTGATAGTTTTATTAAAAAAAAAGTGGTCGGCCTTGAAGGATTTGACCCTTCGA
>JABSOX010000022.1 GCA_013215655.1 Colwellia sp. | reverse complement strand
ATAATCTATTTTTCCTTGCCAGCTTTTACCCGGTATATAATCAAGTGTCATGGTTACGGGCGTATCTGTTTTAACTAAAGCAGCCTGACGTTCAAAGACTTCCGCTTCAACCCAAACTTCAGATAAGTCACCAATGGACATTAAAGTTGAGCCCGGTTTAACAAAGAAACCTTCACGTATTTTTAAATTTTCAATAACACCCTTTTGTGGTGCATAAAAGGTAATATTCTGTTTAACTTGTCTTGTTTTTATCAAGGTTTTTATCGCTAATTGGGGCAACTGTAAAGCAACTAACCGGTTTTCAGCCGCTTTAATTAAACGCTTATTTTTCCGCTCTAATGCCAATAATAATTCTTCTTGGGCATTAACCAGCTCTGGCGAATAAATATCATAAAGTGCTTGGCCTTTTTTAACGGGATCACCAATCGATTTAACATAAAGTTTTTCAATCCAACCTTCTACTCTTGGATGAATATGTACCAGTTTATCTTCATCATAAACAATATAACCAACGGTATTAATTTGCGTATGTAAAGGTTTATATTGGGCAGAGACGGTTCGTACACCTAGGTTATTAATTACATTTGATGAGATTCGAATAGTACCTACACCTTCATCAGGTCCTTTACCGTCATCTGCATATACAGGCACAAGATCCATGCCCATAGGTGATTTACCCGGTTTATCACGTTGATAGTTAGCATCCATTGGCGCTACCCAATATAAAGGTTCATTAGCTGCTTTTTTTTCTACGGTGCTATGTGTATCAACTCCCGCAGTGTTATTAGAAAACAACGAGTACGTTGCCACACCACCCACAGAGACTCCGATAATACTGGCAACAAGAAGTGATTTAAGTGAAGAATTTTTGAATGTTGTCATGTGATTATTCCTTTGCTGTCATAGTATGCGCAAAATAAGAGCTATTATATTGTTTTGCTTTTACAAATAAGTAATTAATTTCTAAGCGCAGTTTTTGTTCCTCAACCAGTATTTTTAATTGGTCGATTTCAGCATTTAACTCAGCAATGCGCGCACGTACCACTTCACTAAAATCACCAATATCGTTGGTATATGAATTTAAGGCAACTTCCGCTTGCTGATGAAATTGTGGTAGTAATTTATTATGGTAAAGCTTTTTACGCTTAACTAACTGTTGCAGACGCCCTTTAGCACTTGAGAACGTACCGATAAATTTTCTCAGCAATAATTGTTTTTCTGTTTTAACGGCTTCAGTTTGTGAAATAGTCGCTTTTACTTGTTGGTCTTGTTTGTTTTTTGTAAAAAGAGGTAAATCAAAGGTTACTCCCATTGAGAATAAGTCGGCGCGGTCAGAACCCATCGCGTCATTACCACGATAACCATAACTAGCGTTAACCCCCCATTGTGGTTGATATTTTTGTTTGGCGAGCTCCGTACCAATACGTGTTACTTTTATTTTTTTATCTAGCGCAATAACAGCCGGATGAGAATAAAAGTACGTAACTAGTTGGTCGTTACCTAACCATTTATCATTTAAAATTTTATTCGATGCAATCAGCTTAATATCAGGAATTTTCATCCCCAAATAAGCATTGTTAGTATTTATTAGAGCAAGTGATGAATCGCCATTTTGTTGTTGATAAAGCCACTGATTTAATTGCCCAAATAATTGTTGTTCTTTTTGCTGCAAATAAATGAGCTTATCTTCAATTCTAATTAACTCTAATTCAGCACGAACAATGTCTTGTTGACGAGATTTCCCTATAGTTGATGAGTATCGCGCCTCGGTAACATTAACTAACTGCTCAAATAGTCCTTGGTTTTTTTCAATCAAAAAAATGCTTTGTTTGACTAAAAACAACTCCAACCATAGTGAGCCAACGGTCACCATAACTTTGGCTTTTCTATCCTGTCGTTGGTAAGGGTATTGTAAACTCTGTGTTTTAAGTTGCTGGCTTTTAATATTTAAGCTATCACCACGTGGGAATACTTGACTAATACCGACTTTAAACTGAGTCATTGCCTCTTGATTAAAGTCTAATGAATTAAGTGCAATATTAGCTAGCCCTAGTGAAATTTTTGGGTCGGGTAAATGATTGGCAGCGGTACTTAAATATTCAAGTGAACGTTGTTGATGTGTACTGCCTTTTAACCAAGGGTCTAGCTTTTGTGCTTGCTGAACTACATCATAAAAACTGAACGGAGCCGTTTTAATTGATAAGTTTTGGCTTTGACTTTGACTTTGACTTTGGCTATCACTTGCAAATGAATGACTTATTATCAATGTGTTTAATAATAATGACAGTACAATTTTTTTGCTTTTTTTGTGATGTTGAATGAAGTTCATCAAACATCTCCTATTTTTTAACATAACTTTTAGCTTAGTTTTCTAATTTAACTTAAGTAACTATTACGCTGTTTTACATACGCATTTATAGAAATTAAGGGAATATAATGATCGGTTATCCAAACGTTGGATACACTGATGCTCGATTAGCTAAAAATAGGAGGTTTAAATAAATAAGAAAGGAATTGGCTATTGGGTTTTAAAATAGAGAGACGACTCATTTGTTCAATTTCAAATGAATTACTTTTTATGTGATGTTCAAATAAGACCGCGGCTTGATGACAACTAGTTGTATAGCAATGGCAATCTTCACAGCAATCTTCATTTGATGTATTCATGAGATGAGTCATCTGACTCATTGAATCACTCTCTGCAGAAGAATTCATCGACATATGCTGAGTATGATCTATCATTTTCATGTCAGCCATTATTTGATTTTGTTGTTCATCATTCATTTCACAAGACATCATATTACCTGCCGATGACTGACCAACAAAGATCATCAACATCAGTAAAGTAACAATAAATTTCATGTGGAAAAATGATTTCACGTCAAATAACAGTTTTTATTCAATATTTAATGGGACTAGCATAAAGGATAAACTCATATAAACCAAATACAAGTTGTAATAAATATTGTCATTTTTACTCATTCCCAAGACAAAAAGCCACATTACAACCAATAACCTTTTAGAAAAAACAAATTTATAATCAACATATTTATTCATTGTTAATTTCAATGGTTTCGCGAAGTTTATTGCGTAAAAAGCTCATGTTTTCGTTTTTACCTTATAAAACACAGCAAAACACAAAATCAAATAAATATGTAATATGAATGCATTATAAACTTAATGTGATTTTATTTGACAACGCTGTCATCATTACAATAAGATGAGGTCAACCAGATCAAATCTTAATGAGACTTATTTAGATTTGATCTGGTTTAACTATTACATTCAGATAGATGTAATTAATTTCAAAGGAAAAATAAGGAATATTTTAATGAAAAAACTAAGTTTACTATTTATTGCAATGACATCCATGACAGCGTTAGCAGTATCTGCGAATACACAAAATGTATACGATTATGATGGATTTGAACGTTCAACGTCATTTAATTCAGGACCAATACATAGCGCACAAATAGTCAGCAGCTTTGCCCATGAGCTAGAAGTATATCTTTACCCTCGCGATATCGATGATACTTGTCACTATGCAAACATATATACCAGCATGAATAATGAACATATAATCTCTGCATCTGTTGGACTTGTTGGCGGCTCTTATACCGTAAAAAGACTTATCGCCCCAATCCCTGAAGAGTTTCTAACCAAAAATAAACGTGTTGTCGTCAATTGTAGTGATGCACAAGGTCAAGCGTATAATATTCATATTAAAGTTCCAGGTGCTCCTGTTATTAATTGGCATGCATCTATTGAGCCTGCTGGTGAATTTATCTATCAAAGTAATAGCTACAGTTATCACAGCGCTTATAAAATCAAAAGTAATCTCAATGTTAATAACCAAAGTAACAATTCATATTGCCAAACAGTTATCAATAGGGACGTTGAATTAGGTTTATTTCATGGGCATGAAAGTAAAGGACCTTTCCATTCAGATATTTTTATGGCTAATAAGGAAGTTGATAACTCAGTTAACCCGCAACCAGTGGTTTATCAAGTGATTGAGTGTGAGAATGCCGTTGGTAAAACGAAAGCAATCAAGGTATGGGAATTAACCAATGAGGACTCAATTAATTTAATACATGATGAAATTATTGTGCAATAACAGAGCTTATCTGTAGGTTCTAGTTTAACAGTTCTTTTTTGTGATGCGTTGGTTTATTCAAATGGAATAAACCAACGTTTATACCTGTTGCCATTCAAAGTGCATGATTTCAGTTGGAGTTATAGGCACTTTAGGCAGGAATTCATTTTAAATGATACTCCCTTAATACAATTCATAACACCACATAAAGTGCTTATAAACCAATCCAGAGCTGACTTCTAAGAAAATCATGCTCGTCCTTGCCTGCAAAGTCGAAGGTACTTAACTTTTGTCTGGAACTAAAAAGTTGTGATTCTGTTTTTAAGGTTCTTACATGGATGTAAGCCTTTAGGGTAACGCAGGACGCAGTTGCAGAGAATAACCATGAATAAAAAAGAGACGTCTTGAACATGAATTTCTCATCAATCCTATAACATGCATCTTGATTGGCAATAGATATATGCCTTTACATTTAAGTTAAAAGGTAAATTAAAACATGCCTTTAACATTAATTCTTTAATGTTTTCTATGCAGGTTCTTTACATAATCACATTGCAATCTATACTTCATTATTAAGGACGGTAACAAAATTGCAGTGCGATATTGGTGCTAGCGCTTTGTTTTAAATACGGGCCAGCATGACTACAAATCACAATGAATTTGATGTAATAACTTTATAAAAATAATCTAGTGGAAATAACGAATCTCAATAATACCCAAACTATATTGTCATTCTAGGCAATAAGTTAATGGCGCTGTAATTAGCGTGTTTATGGTGTAACACCCTTATGAGGGGGAAGTATGAGAAGCTGTTGTTTTCTATTTTTATTGTTATCGTTTATATTTTATACGCCTAACTATTCACTAGCAGATAGTAATTCTGCGAGCTCTAGTGTCATCATTGATAATGAAACTAAAATTCCTTATCGAGAGAAACTAAAATCCTTTAAAGAGAACATTGATAAATACCAAGATGCAATTGAAGAGTTGGAATCTGTTCATGGGGCATATGCGGCACCTATCGCGCAACAATTAATTGGCCTCGCTAATGTGTATGAGCAAAACGAAAAATATTATAAAGCAGTTAAAGTTTTAAAACGGTCAATACACGTAATTAAAATTAATGAAGGGCTATATTCTACCTCTCAAATACCTATCGTCTTTCAGCTTATAAACAACTTAAAAAAAAGTGAACAATGGTTATCTGTAAATAATAACTATCATTACCTTTATCGAATTTATCGTCGTAATTACGGTGACCATGATTTTGAGAAACTTGATATTGAATTAACCCGTGCCAAATGGTACTTAAAATCAGTTCTATTAAATTTGTCAGATAAACCGGTAGAAGATCTTATTAAATCTCATACGGCTTATTACCGCGCAGCAAATTTAATCCAATTACAGTTTGGCGAAACAGACATTAAACTTGTTCAAGCCATTAATGGTTTAATGGTAACACAGCATTTATTAGCAAACCTTTCTTCACCCAGTCATTCACGCTCAATGGCCCACACTTTAAATTCAAGTCACATTTCTGGCATGCAACGAAACAGTTACAAATCAGGAAAAAGTCTAATAAAACTAGAGTATGAAATTTTAAAAAAACAAGCAGATACTACCGACGTTTTACTCATTGAAAATCGACTAAAATTAGCGGATTGGCACCTCCTTTATAATCAGAAGCATATAGCTATAAAGCAATACCTAAGTACATACCAATATGCGCTAAAACAAAGTAATTTCACACCAGAAATAGAGTCGCTGTTTACTCAACCTATCTCGTTACCCAATTTACCGCTTATCGATAGAGTTGCTAGTAGTCACCTCGACGAAATTAGTGTGGAAGAGCGTTCAAAGTATGCGCGTGTTTCTATAGATTTAACACGATATGGTGACGCTAGAAACATTCAAGTAATCGATGACGCTTATAAAGACAATGAATCTAAAAGAATTAAAATTTTTAGATACTTGCGAAATACAAAGTTTAGACCAAAACTTATTAACGGTGCACCGGTAGAAACAATAAAATTACCTCTGTATATTTTGACTAAATGAGAACGTATTAATGAAAACACTGTATTTATTAATTTATATATTACTCGTTGTGCTTTCGGGTTGTAAATCTACCCAAGAAAGCCCTCCTCCAAGCCAGCAACCTCCTAGTGCAAGTACTCCTCCTAGTGCGAGCTCCCCATCGAGTGGTCGAGTAGCACCAAAAAAACCTCCAAGCCAGTCTGCTAAAAATGCAAAAAAATCGCCTTCTCGACCCTCATCGACCGCGAGCAATACACCACAAAAACAACAACAATCACCTAAAAATAGTCAAAGCCAAACACGTAGCCCCTTGCCAAGTTCTGATACTCAAAAAGGTGAACCGTCAGACACTAACCAATCAACAGCTCAAGGTGAAAATACGGAAGTAACAGAAAAACAATCAACAGACTATGTTTCTGGAGAAGCAAGTAAAAATCCAAGTGAGGAAATCGACTTTTCAGAAGAAGAAAATAGTAGCTCTAGCCAATCAAATTCAAGTAGTGAAGCAAAAAGGGCTAGCAGCCAACAAAACAAACAAGCAGGGGCAGAATCTTCGTCGCAGGCATCAAGCGAACAATTAGGTGAACAAAGTGAGTCTGTAAATGCGAGTACAAAATCGAATGCCGGCCAGAGCACTGAGGATGGATCTATAACACGTGAAGAACGTATAGCTAAGTTAGACGCTAAACTGAACCAGGGAATTAAAGATTACGACGGCATGATTTTAAGTGAACGTGAATATATTCAAAACAGAGCCAATGAAAAAGGCAGTGAACAAGAAGCCGAACAAACCAGTGACTTTGCTAGTTTATACGACGATGTGCTAAACGGAGAAATGAGCTCGAAGGCGAATGCTGACGAACAAGCCGCAAGTGCTAATAGTTCGCCTAACGGTAGTATGCCCCCGATGCAATCCGGTGGTAGAAAAGGAGAATACCAACAGCCCGCCACTGTTTATACGCCACCAGAAGATATTCCAAGCGGGAATGACGACGATGTTGTCGCAAGACAAATTAGAGAAGCAGCCTTAACAGAATCAAACCCCGCATTACGCGAAAAATTATGGCAAGAGTACCGAAAGTATAAAAATCAATCGCAAGGAAATTAATATGACGGCGATAACAACGACTTTAAATTTATTTACACGGTGTGCCCTAATATGCATTGTTTTAATAAACGGTGGCTGTAGTAGCACTGAAGTTAAAACTACTGATGTCACCCCCGTTAACTATGTAACAAAAGACATTCCAGAGAACGAATTGCTCGATATTGGCATAACAATATTTAACCCTGGCTTAGAAGGGTTAGCCGACCAAGATGACGATGTTCTAGTTTTTCCTGAGATTAGGGTCGCTGAATCTAGTTACTTCCCTTATATTTTAATGGAAACCGTGCAATCGAGCGCTGCATGGGGGGCCGTTAGAGTTATTCCTGTTGGTCATCAATCGGTTGACGTAACGGTAAAGGGTTCTATTATTCACTCCGATGGAGAAATACTAGACATAGACATTTCAGTATATGACTCTTCTGGTCGCCATTGGTTTACTAAATCGTATTATGAAAAAGCAAGCCACTATGCTTATAACAAGAAAACTCAACTACGTTATGAGCCTTTTCAAAACATTTATAACAATATTTCTAATGATCTCAATAGTTATCGAGAAAAACTATCCTCTAAAGAATTGCAGCGTATTCGTTTAGTGTCTGAATTAACGTTCGCACAGTCATTTTCTGAGCAAATGTTTTCACAATACCTAGAAAAAGATGATCAAGGCCTCGTGGTGATTAATCGCTTACCAGCTGAAGACGAGCCTTTGATGTTACGCATAAATAAAATACGCGAACGAGACTATTTGTTTATAGATACTTTGCAAGAGTATTACGGTAGCTATGTTAAAGAAATGAAAGTTCCATATAAAGAGTGGCGTCATGAAAGCTTCAAAGAAGTAATAGCGATGCGAAGAATGGGATACAAAGCGCGTAATCAAAAAATATTAGGTGCTGCAGCAATTATTGCGGGAATCTTAGGCGCAGGAAATCCCTCGGGTTCCTTACGTGCGGCTAGCATAGTAGGAATAACTGCTGGTGGATACATTTTAAAAGATGGAATGGAACGTTCAGAAGAAGCGTTAATCCACGTAGAAGCATTACAAGAATTAGGAGATTCACTTGAAGCAAGTATTGAGTCTCAAGTTATTGAATTAGAAGACCGTACAGTAACTCTCTCAGGCACTGTTGATAATCAGTACCAACAATGGCGAAAAATATTACAAGAAATTTACCAAATAGATACTGACAAATCTATTCATTAGTGAACACCACTAAGGTAAACGTTAATATCACAAAAAATAATAAGTTTGATTGAGCGTAAAAAATTGGAATATGTGTATGTCTAAAAAACCTGAAAATGATAACAAGTGTTTTGTTTCTAACGATGTATCGTTAAATTTATCACCCGAACGTAAACCTGTAGTTGCAGTACTCAGTTCGTGGTTATCAAAACGATACTTAGTTGTTATCGCTTTATTAATATTACTTTCGGTACTATATATTGTGGTATTTACATTGCCCAAAAATGTTCAGCTTCCTCAACAAGTAAATACTGAAGACTTCATCAAAGAAGAAATGAAAAAGCCAATAAATGTATCACCCTGGCAAGAAGCACAGCTGGCTAAAAATAGAAAGTCGGCACAAGATATTTTATCTAAAGTATTGAAAAAACAAAAAATCCTTGAGGATAAACAAGTTAAAATATGGGCTAAAGAAGACTTTTTAGATGCTATCTCTGTTGCGGAATCAGGCGATGTACACTACCGCTTACAAGAATTTGAGCAAGCACTTAACAATTACCAACTTACCTTAAAACAATTGCAATTAATTGAAGATCGATTAGAAAGTACTTTTAACCAATATTATCAATCTGGCGTAATTGCATTAGAAGAAAGCAATCAACAATTGGCCATTAGCGAGTTAACAGTAGCCTTAAATATTAAACCTGACGATGAGCAAGCACTTATTGCCATCAAGCGCAGTGAAGTACTACAAGATGTTATTAAATTTGTTGATAAAAGTACGGTATTAATCGCAGAACAGCAGTTTGATGCCGCTAAAGATAAGTTATTACAAGCAAAAAAAATTGATGGACGCTCTGCGTTAGTTAAACAGCAACTTAATTTAGTTAACGAGAAAATTATAGAACGAAATTACTCCAGGTCGATGTCACAAGGGTATATGCATTTAAACAAACAAGAATATACTCAAGCATTACAATACTTTAGCACCGCTAAAAAAATAAAACCAACAGTAACAGATCCAACTAAAGCCATAACAGAAACTAAAAACAAGCAAAAGCAATCAATTATTGCCCTTAAAACACAGCAAGCCAAAAAGGATGAACTTACCGAAAGCTGGCCTAAAGCTATAGTTTTATATGAACAAATATTGGCACTAGATAATACGTTAATGTCTGCTCGAATAGGTCTTATCCGCACTCAATCTCGCGACAAACTTGATATTGAATTAAACAATATTATTAATCAACCGCAACGATTAACCAATAGCGGCGTTTACCTACAAGCAACTAAAACACTAAAAGACGCCAAACAAATTAAAAATACAAAATCTAAACTAAACCAACAAATAACGAGTATATCTAGGCTACTACAACAACTAACGATTCCTATTCCTCTCTTTATAACCTCTGATAATCAAACCCAAGTGACACTAAACCGTTTTGGTGAACTAGGTAATTTTACTAATAAAGAACTACAGCTAAAACCTGGAGAATATACTTTTGTAGGCTCTCGTAACGGTTATAGAGACGTTCGTCACAAGGTAACCATCATGCCAAATAGCCCTCAACATACAATAGAAATTTCGTGCAGAGAAAAAGTGAGTAATGGATGAGTGAATCAAGCACAAACGATAACAAACCAATTACAGCGACAGCTTTTGTTCCATCTTCTGTTGAGCAAGGCGTATTAAAAAAACAAACGAGATTACCAGGTTACCTCGCCGCAATTATTTTACTTATTTCAGCGCTGATAATGTGGTTCCTATTTTCTTCAAAGTCTGTGGTAATAACTACGGTACCGATAGTAAATGATGTAGAAATAAAGGGTACTGTGCATATTAAGTTAGATGACCATCTATTAATGCGTACAGGTCAGTACCAACTTCTTGCCGAGTTGGACGGTTTCTACGATCTATCACAAACGTTTTATGTAACCGAAGAGCAAAATCAACAACTGCAATTTACTTTTATCCCATTACCCGGTGAGTTACAAATACTAACCAATGTCACCAACGAATTAGTTGTCAAAATTGACGGTGAATTAAGGGATGTAAAAAATGGCTTAATTAAACACATTTCGGCTGGCGAACATCAAATTTCATTAACTGCAAAAGATCATTTCGAACATAAGCAAAGCATTAATATTCTTGGTAAACGTCAACGTCAACAGTTAGCACTTTCGTTAAAGCCAGCGTGGGCAAATATTGAAATAACAAGTAGCCCTTCTGATGTGAAAATTTTTCTTAAGGGTGAGTTGATAGGGATAACGCCTACGACAGTAAAACTGCTCGAAGGTGACCAATCAATTATCTTTAAGAAGCAGGGTTATCAACAAACCTCTCGAAAAATTACGGTGCTCGCTGAGCAA
The DNA here is from genome assembly GCA_013215655.1 of Colwellia sp. Taxonomy (GTDB): domain Bacteria; phylum Pseudomonadota; class Gammaproteobacteria; order Enterobacterales; family Alteromonadaceae; genus Colwellia_A. Next base: position 63,056 of record JABSOX010000022.1, on the reverse strand, counting down.
GATAAATCGTTGCCTAGGGTTCCGTTGTTTATGTTACAAGGCCAACTCGCGATAACTTCTCAACCGTCAGGCGTAAGTGTTACCTACGGTGAGCAATATTTAGGGACAACCCCTTTATCGGTTGCTGTATCACCCAATAAAAAGCAACCACTGTTACTATTTAAAGATGGCTATCAATCTCAAACTCATCATTTACTTGTTGAATCTGGTCAGACAAAAAACAAGCAATTCGCTCTTAAATCTATTATTGCGCAAGTAAACTTTCAAGTAACACCAAACGATGCATTGTTATATGTTGAAGGTCGTTTAATGGGGCGAGCTAATAAGCCGTTATCTTTACCAAGTAAACAACAGCATATACGCATTGAAAAAGAAGGCTATGTCGTTTATCAAACCTCCATTTTGCCTACGCCCAACGCTGAACAAGTGTTTACAGTGAAGTTAAAAACATTAGAGCAAGCAAAATGGGAAAATATTAAGACCATTATCACTACCGCTACGGGCAGTAAACTTAAGTTATTCAAAATAAATGACTCCTTCGAAACGGGCGCCTCTCGCCGAGAACAAGGACGACGAGCTAACGAGATAAAACGAAATATTCACTTAGCTAAACCTTTTTATTTAGGTTTAATGGAAATAACAAACAAAGAGTTTAAACAATTTTTACAAGCACACTCTTCCGGTCACGTAAAAGGCAATAGCTTAAATGGCAGTAACCAACCTGTGGTAAATATTTCTTGGATTCAAGCAGCTTTATTTTGTAATTGGTTATCTGAAAAAGACAATCTAGTGCCTGTTTATAACATTGAAAATAACAAACTTGTTGGTTTTGAGCTTGAGCAAGAAGGCTACCGTCTCCCTACCGAAGCAGAGTGGACTTGGGCAAGTAGATACAACAACGGTAACATGCTCAAATATTCTTGGGGGCCAAGCCTTCCACCAAGCAAGAATGCCGGAAATTTTGCTGATATCTCAGGTGCCCCCATATTAGGAACAATCATCCCACGCTATAACGACAAATATATCACCAGTGCCCCTGTCGGTTCCTTTGTTAACAACAATAAAGGACTTTTTGATCTTGCTGGCAATGTTGCAGAGTGGCAGCACGATTTTTACGAAATAAATACTGGTCTATCCTTAACTGTTGAGCAAAACCCCAGTGGTCCATTAACCGGTGATTACCATGTTATTCGAGGCTCTAGTTGGGCACACGGTAGTCGAACAACGCTACGCTTATCGTATAGAGATTATGGTAATGATAAGCGGAATGATGTGGGATTTCGTATTGCACGTTACGTAAAATAAATTTATTTGGAGCCAAAGAAATGAAAACAACCTTAATCTGTAGTTATTTTTTACTAATATCTTTTTCTTTGCTAGCTGTACAAGTAACTGAAAAAAACCAAAATAATGTCGATAAAATTAATATAGAGAAAAAGATAAACAAGACGAAAGCTAAACCAGATAAAGCACTACCTTCAACAAACGACTCTCCTACTAAATCCACTGTAAAAACTCAGGTTTTACCACCCGATAAAATGGTTAATAACAATCAAGAACAAACACCTGACTTTATTCCTTCTGAAGAAATATCAGAGGATTTGTCTGTTTCCTTTCCTATTGATATATAAGGACTAGATATGAAAAGCAATGACGGTACTGAATTTTTCTATCAACTTTTTTCGTTAATCTTAGCAATTATTGTTGTACATGCTTTGTTTGTAACCGTTATCCGCCCTGAGGCAGAAGTGCTACTTAAAATGCAGCAAGCCCAGCAAATTGCGGGCAGCTTAGTTACAGAGCAACGTTCAATTTATTTAGTTTTAAAAGACTATGAACAAGAAACATGTTTAATTTTAATGTTATGGGCGTTAATGATCATGGCATATAAAGCATATTGTACTTTCCAAGAAAAAAGTATGTTTGATCAAACTATGCTTAGCGTACAGGCTGGAGCAAGTATATTGCCCGAAGATGCGCGGAATTTGTGTCGTCCATTACAAGCCCTGCCCGCAGATAAACAACAAATGTTAGCACCAAGAGCCTTACTTATTTCACTAAAACGCTTTGCTGCAACAGGTAGTATTTCCGCTGTGGCTGCTGCTATTAGGAATATTTGTGACTCTGAATCAGACCGACTAGACAGTGAACTAGCCATGGTGCGTTACATTTCCTGGGCAATACCATCAATTGGTTTTATTGGCACCGTACGGGGCATTGGTGATGCTTTAAGTCAAGCTCATAAGGCCGTAGAAGGCGATATTGTCGGTATAACGACTAGTTTGGGTGTAGCATTTAATTCCACTTTTATTGCATTAGTGATCAGTATATTCATCATGTTTTTTACTCATCAATTACAGCTAATGCAAGAGCGATTAGTACAAAGGACTCAAGACTATTGTGACAATAACTTACTAAATCATTTAAGAATTGAAGGTAATGAGCCAGCATAATGAATACACTAATTATAGAAATTAACGACTATAAGCTAACGCTAATTCAAGGAGATACTCATGTTAGCGAATTTGGGTATGCCCTTATAGCCGATGAGGAAGTACTATTTGGTGAACAAGCATGGCAACTATCTAAAACGTCCCCGTTAAATATGCATTACCACTATTGGCAACGATTAGGATATGAAGATGTAAATACGACTAACAGTAAAATTAAGCACTTTGCCGATCTCGAATTTTTACAACTACAACGTTTAACTGCTGGTTTTTCTACCTGCCAAGACATTATTTTTGTTGTTCCCCCTTATTATAATAACGAACAACTTTCATTGCTTTTAGGCATAGCAAAAGCATGCAAATTGTCAGTTTCAGCTATTGTAAATAATGCTATAGCCTATTTAGCTGAAACTTCATTTAGCCATAATAATCAATCAGCCCTGTTCTTTGATATTGAGTTACACCAAACAATCTGCACTGAATTAACAATAAATAACGCTTTAGCCGTAAGTAAAAGCCAAGTTATCGCTAATCAAGGAGTACATAATTTATACAACACCATGGCTAAGTGGATTAATAAAAAGTTAATAGATGAATGTAGATTTGACGGGTTTTACACCGCAGAGACTGAGCAAGAAATATATCAAGTTATTCCTACGCTGCTGACGTTAGAAAAAGACCAATACGACATCAGTATTGCCGATAAAAATATAATGGTTAACATTAATGAGGTAAGAGAAATATTAGACAATTTTTTTCACACAACATTAAGCAGTTTCTCCTCTACAAAACAGTGTTTTATTACACGACGTTTTGCCAACTTACTTGAACGATTGACGGTTAGTTCAGAGCAAGACTTTATTGTGATCGATCAACATTCGCTAACACACAACTTACATAAGCTCTTTGATGTTATGACCTGTGATAAAGATATTAGGCTTATTACTCAAATACAACTAAATACTCGATATAATGTCGATAGTTCTACCGATTCCAATTCAATTAATAATGTAAATAATGCATCCGTTATTACCCACGTACTTATTAATGGATGCGCTTATCCGTTAATAAGTGAAAGTACTGATGTAAAAAAATATTATTTATCCGAGAAATTTCCTTATATAGCGAATGAAAGAACTAATCATTCAAATATCACGTTAGTTAATCACGACCAAAACTGGCGTATAGAAAACCTTAGTAACGACAGTATTTATTTAAATAGATTACCGCTTAACCGTGTTCAAGACCTTGTTATTGGAGACAAATTAACAAGCAGTTTTTTTAAACAGCCATTGCAATTTATTCACGTCAATAAGGAGTGCTAAACATATGGCTGTTAAACGTAAGTTCACAACTTTTAGTTTATCGTTTCTCGATATCATGTCGTGCGGCTTAGGTGCAGTTATACTCATATTTTTAATCATTAAACATGACATTAGCACTCAAATAGAAATAAAAGATAACAAACTTCAAGCAGAAGTGAACTTGCTCGAACAAGAAATTCACGACGGTGAACTTCACCTTGTTAAAATTAAAAACACCCTGTCGTTACTCGATCAAGATTTAGTAGAAACAAGTGGATTAGCAAAGCGTATTAACGACGATATAGAAGCAATTGATAACATGATTGTATCCTTAGATAAGGAAGGCGACGACCAACAAATCACAAAAATAAAAGAACAAATACAATCATTATTAAATGAAAAACAAAAATTAGAGCAACAACAGTCAACGGGTAATAGTGCTCGACAATTTGCAGGTGAAAGTGATCGCCAATACTTAACAGGTTTAAAACTAGGTGGCGATCGCATCCTAATATTACTCGACGTTTCAGCGAGCATGTTGGACAGCAGTATAGTTAATATTATTATACGAAGAAATATGTCTGAAGAAACTCAAAAAGCGGCCAAGAAATGGCAACGAGCCATACGAACCGTAGAATGGTTAGTAGCAAAATTCCCTATTGAAAGTCAATTTCAACTTTATTTATTTAATACCGATGTTCGTGCCAGTATTAACGAAACTCACCGTCAATGGATATCGGTTGCTAATAAAGAACAGCTTAATTTAAGTATCAAAAATTTGCGCGACGTTGTACCTAAGGGGGGTACTAGCCTAGAAAAAGCTTTTCGAGAAGTTAGTCAGTTACATCCGTTACCTGACAATATTTTGCTAATAACCGATGGACTTCCCACACAAGGTATTCACGCTAAAAAAGGTAATACTATTTCAGGAGAAGAGCGTGAAGAATTATTTATACAAGCAGTAAATACTTTACCTGATGGAATTCCAGTAAATGTAATGTTGTGGCCGATGGAAGGTGATCCTATGGCTGCTTCTTCTTTTTGGAAATTAGCATTACATACTTCCGGTTCTTTTATTAGCCCATCGATAGATTGGCCATAGGAGAATATGATGAAACGTAAATCTAGAACTTCAGAAGATTTTTCTATCGCATTTTTAGACATTATTTGCTGTGCGTTTGGTGCCATTGTTTTGTTACTGATGATCACTAAAACCATGGAGCCAATTGTATTGGAAGAATCAACGGTACAACTAGATGGACAAATAAAAAAACTACAAGAACAATTATTTACCATAAGAGGTGAAACAAGCTTATTTAATCGCCACTTAAATGCTAAGCATGAACAAATTGACGCCGACAAAAGACGTATTGCAATTTTACGTACACGACATGCTCAAATCGAAGCCCAATATGCACAAATAGCTAAAGCGGCTTCTGTAAGTCAAAAAGAGAAAGGAGATTTAGCTATTGCCCTACAATCACTTTCTGCTGAAATGGAACGTTTACTCGGCAGAAACTATAAAAGCTCCAATAATTTAATTGGCGGAATTCCCGTAGATAGCGAATATCTAATTTTTATTATTGATACCTCTGGCAGCATGTTTAATTACGCTTGGCCCAAACTGCTTGATCAGGTTATTGCCACACTTGATATTTACCCAGAAGTTAAAGGCATTCAATTTATGAATGACATGGGGAAATACATGTTCTCTAGCTATCAACGTAAATGGATACCTGATACTACCGCTCGCAGAGCCGCCATAATAAAACGATTAAGGTCATGGCACCCATTTAGTAACAGTAGCCCTGTAGAAGGAGTACAAAAAGCAATCCGTACTTTTTTTAGCCAAGACAAAAAAATTAGTCTATACGTTATGGGAGATGAGTTTTCTGGCCGGTCTATTCAAAGGGTTTTAAAAACTGTTGCTCTTATTAACAAAATCAACACGAATAATGAACGTATGGTAAGAATTCATGCGGTTGGTTTTCCTGTGCAATTTATGCTCCCTAAACATCTACAAAAAACAGGTATCCGCTTTGCTACCTTAATGCGTGAGCTTACCTATCGTAATGGTGGCACATTTGTAGGATTAAACAATTTAGATCCATAGCTAATATGTGAGAACTCATCTAATGAAGATATACGATGCAACAATTAAAAAACTAGTAAGTCACAGTTTAATACTTATATGTAGCATGCTTTTTGGCTGTACTACCAAGGTCATTGTAAATGGTTATTTTCCGGCGCCAGTCGTTAACCCACTACCGCTAAAAGTAGCCGTTGTTTATCATCCAGATTTTTCGAATTATAGCTATATTGAAAAGGATGAAGAACGCCAAGAAAAAGAAATTTATATGGGCAAAGCTCAAGTTGAACTATTTAGTACTGTATTGGAAGGCATGTTTGAGCAAGTTGTTTATTTCGACGCAGTAACACCAACCAACGACAATTCAATCGATATGTTTTTTTATCCTATGATTGACGAATTTCAATACAACATGCCGGTAGAAACTAAAATAAATATGTTTGAAGTTTGGATTAAGTACCATTTAAAAGTTTTTGACGCACAAGGCAATGTTATCGCTGATTGGATTCAAACGGCTTATGGAAAAACACCTACTGCGATGTTTAAAACCAGAGAAAAAGCCCTGAACGAAGCTATGATTGTAGCCTTACGAGACGTAGGAGCCGGTATTATTTTACGTTTTAACCACATTCCAGAAATTAAACATTGGCTTAAACAACGAGCACAAGTATCCGCTTTTAAAAAAACTAATCAAAAAAATCAATTTGTCGCAGCTGTGCCACAGACAAACTAATTTATTGTTTATTAGGAGTTATTCATGAAACATGTATTACCCATCAAGCAATATTTAATGTTGTTAGTACTGTTAAGTATTAACGCATGTACCACGGTAACTATTGATCAAGTTAAAGTAACTGAAAGCGAGCTACGTCTAGGTGAGTCAGTTGTTGTTATTGGTAGACGAACAGGGAGTGACTACGAAACAGAACCAGAGTTAATTTCTTGCGTCGGAAGAAACTTAGCTAAAGGAGAGCAAGGAATAAATGTGATCCCTGAAAGTGAATTTGTAGATCGGTTATATCCTTGGTTTGAGGCGCGTACAGCTCCTAATCATATTAAAGACCTACACCGCTTATTACGTTACGACAAAGTAAAACAAATATTTGATGAATATAACGTTCATTACATTATTTGGATTGACGGAAATACAGAGAAAACGCGCAGTAGTGGCAGCATTAGCTGCAGTATAAGCGCGGTTGGCATAAGCTGTTTTGGTTTCGGTACATGGGATAGCCAAGCGCAATACGAAGCTTCTATTTGGGACTACCAAACAAAACTTCAAATTGGAAAAATAAGTAGCATCGCAGAAGGAACGTCATACGTACCTGCCATTGTTATCCCTATTCCACTTATTGCGACAGTGCAAACCGATGCTTGTAAAGCCATGGCACTGCAATTACAAACGTTTTTTAAACGTCCAAACACATAATCAATTAGAGGTAAATATGACTATAGATAACCGACTATTAACCTGCGCATTTATATTTTCTTTACTTTTTATTAACGCCTGCGCTGTTAATCCAGCTACGGGTCGACCTGATTTAGTGATGATGTCGGAAAGTACGGAAATTAAAAAAGGCAAAGATCTACATGAAAAAATACTTAAATCGATGCCCATTTATCAAGATGAAGCTCTAGCAAAGTATGTAAACGACATCGGGCAAAAAGTCGCTAAAAACAGTCACCGTCCAAACATTAAGTATTTTTTTACCATTATAGATGCACCAGATATTAACGCTTTTGCGCTACCCGGCGGCTATATCTACATTAACAGAGGATTACTTGCCTATTTAGACTCTGAAGCCCAACTTGCTGCAGTGTTAGCCCATGAAGTCGCCCATGTAACCGCACGCCACGTAATACGTCAAGACACAGCAAAAAAAGGAACGAGTATATTAACTATTGCCAGTGTGATATCTACAGGTAGTGGCATCTTAGGTGATGTAACCAATATGTTAGGAACAGCAGCAGTAAAGGGGTACGGTAGAGAAATGGAATTAGAAGCTGATGGCTTTGGTGCTGAATACCTAGTAAATAGCGGTTACGATCCTCATGCGATGGTTGAAACCATCGGTGTACTAAAAGATCATGAAAAATTCTCGCGGTATCGAGCCAAAACAGAGGGGAAAAAAATTAGAAGTTACCACGGCGTATTTTCTACTCATCCACGTAACGATATAAGGCTAAAAGAAGTTATCGCTAAGGCGGGCACGTTACCCGATAATCAAATAAATTTAAATAACAAAGACCAATACCGAAAACATACAGAAGGCTTAGTATTTGGCATTAATTACGATGCAAAAGTAAAAGAACGTCCGTTAGAAAAAGGAAGGTATCTTCATAAAAAACTGGGCTTTTCGTTACTTTACCCTGATGAGTGGGAAGTTCATAATATGAGGCAGACAATTATAGCTAAACCTAAAGACAAAACGGCTGAAATATCGCTAATGGTTGCTAGAGTAAAATCAAAACAATTGCCAAGTGATTATTTACGTAGTGTATTACCCAATCAAAAATTGACACGTTCAGAAGACTTTAGTCAATTTGGGTTAATTGGTCATACCGCTATTGCATACAAAGACGAAAATAAACCTGGAAAGAGAGTCGCAGTAATTTTTCAGGGTAGTCGAGCATATTTACTTGCCGGAACCGTTATTCAAGCTCAAGAAGGGGTAGATTATGATAAACTTTTTTTAAAAAGTATTCGAAGTTTTCGCCCTGAACGTGTTCAACCGAAAAAGCGTAAATCTAAAACAATTCATTACGTTAAAGCCAACGATAAAACCACGATAGAAGCCTTAGCTAAACATATTAAATTAGGTGTTTATACAGAACAGCATTTGCGCCTAATTAATGGTTTATACCCTAGAAAAAAAGTAAAAGCGGGTGAATGGATTAAAATAGTAAAATAAAGATATACCCAAGAAACTTCAAGGTGCACATTTCAGGACATCTGAGAGCTGCATCTTGAGATCACTTGGGTATATTAAATAAGGGCAAAAAATAAAAGTGGCTATTTAATCTCTCAAATAGCCACCGTTTGATTTAATAGCCCAAGCACTTTTCAGGCTTTTCTCTTATCATTTAACTTTTTACTTTTTACTTTTGTTTATCTATACGCACAAAACCATTAGCGAGGTAAACCATACGCACCTCATCTGAGGCGTTAAAAACCATATCTGCATCAAAATCTTGTACAACCATGTATTCTTGTCCTTGTTCCGTTTTAATCATTAATTCAACTAAACGCAACGTAACAACACGTGACTTTTGTTGATTATTGTCACCGGCAATTGAACCGCCAATAATAGCGCCTAAAATAGTCGCTAAGTCGCGACCATGACCGTGGCCAAATTGGTTACCAATAACACCACCGATAAGCGCACCACCAAAAATCGACCACCCATTTTGTTGATCTTCAATTAATTCCTGCTCGGTAATATTGCGCACTGACAGTACTTGTCCAAACAATACTCTTTCGACAGCAACAGCTTTATTTCGATCATAATCTGCAAACACTGGTGGTATAAATACAGCGCAAAGTAAACAACAAACAATTAAAATTCTCATCGAAAAACTCTCCTGTAATATAGAAAATACAGTGCCACAAAGTTATATAACTATGTAGCTTAACAACAACTACCAACCAATATTTTCTTTTGATTTGGTTTTGCGTATTTCAGTTTCATCGGCCCATTCAACTAAACCGCTTTCTAAGTCCATCAAACGCATCGTAAATTTATAATAAACGTCGGTCTTATCAATGTTTGATTTTACAATGCTCGATAAGTTGCCATAAAGCATGTATTGAGCACCTATTTGGCGACCAAATTTAATTACAGTGTTAGGATCAACCATACCGCCACCATGCTGAAATTCTAACTGCTCACGAGCGGCCTCAACTCTGGTCATATCAACAAAGCGAAATTTACCTGATTGTAGTAACTTAGTAGAAATAGAATCAGTGATAGATTCAGTATCTATATGTTCACTGGTTTTATTTTTAATACGTTCAACAAAAATTATCGGACGACTATTAGCGGTTAAAGTGCCCACAACTGGAGACAATACTAATGAATTAGCCATTTGTTTTGCGACTCGTTGCAGATCAGTTGAACCAAAATTTGTATCAACCGTTTCAACAGCATTTGCATCGCCATAACGAACCACAGCTTTATTTGCACAACCTGTGGCCATAATTGCCACAAACCCAACTACGGCATACATCATTGATTTATTCATAACTACTTTCCTTCTTTTCAAAAATTCTTAACATTAATTTATGTTTTACTACATACCTTTTAATCACTAAAAGACTTTTATAATTCATTAATATGGTAATTTAAAACACCCCCGACAGCGCTCACATTCACCAAGGTTAACCTGTTCTTATTAACTTCAATATTTATTTCCTGAGTTTGTCCGGAAACAGTTAAACTAAGATCTTGTTTGCCAGTGGCTAGAGTCAATCTCATAATTTGCATATTGTTTGGCAATGTTAACCAACTGCGAGTATCGGCCTGTTCTGAGGCAATATTGTATAAGTTAGCGATGATATTAGCGATATCTCCACCATCTTTGCTTATTTGTTTACGTAATTGCTCTTTGGCGATAACTCTAACGGCTTGCCTTGCTACAAGTCCAGGCAACATATCGCTTAAATGTTTTGAAGCTAATGACTGAAATTTAACAATTTCTTGTGCCTGATATTCGATATGATTAAGTGTTAACTTAGCTTGTTGAAAGTCGTAAGTATCATCACGATACACAGGTAACGAAAAGTTAAAATATCGTGCATCATCATAATAATAAAATATTGGTAAATGTACCGACAAATCATCTTTGGCGTTAATAATGCCCTGCTCTATCAAAAACACCACTTGACCAATATCTTTTGTTTCTGTTTCTTTCAGTTGCCCATATAACTTAGTGAAATGTTCTAAATCATCAACCATGCCTAACTTTGTAGCTAATCGTAAGACATCTTGTTGAAGATAAAGGTTATTAGGATATATTTCTAACGCTTTTTTATAATCAATATAAGCATCATTAGCTTGCCCTGCAGCTTCATACATTATGCCCGATAAATAAAAAGTATAAGCGTTTTGAAAACCGTTTTTTAAATCACCAATCATCAAATCCATTGATGGATAAGTATTTTGTAGGGCGATATGATTAAAGTCTAACTCTGCTTCATCAATTGAGTTTTGGTTGGCTCTTAATGCTTGTTCCTGCACTAAGTTAGCTCGTCGAATTTCAACCAAAGCTCCTTGCAAATCACCTAAATTTAAGTAGTTCAGAGCTTGATACGAATGCATCATGCTTTGCTCATAAGCCGGAATTTCATAGGCAATGGCATTGTCATTACTAAATACAGCGCCAACTTGCTTAAGACCTTTACTTAATTGTATCTTAGCTTTTGCTCGCTCTTCCTCTAACGTTTTATAAACTAAAGAAAAATCATGTTGGCTCTTTTGCCAATCATTTAATAAATATTGTAAACGAGCTCGTTCAAGCATAGATAATGCGTAATTATTATCGCCTTTTTGTCTATTGGTGATTAATGCTTGTGCCTTAGTGAAATCACCTGTTTTTTGTGCTTGACGAACTTCTTTCATTTGCTGTGCGTAACCAGAAAATAAATCCTGAAACTGCATTGAAGAGCAACTAGAAAAAGCGAGACCAACAATAAAAAAAAGACTAATACGAAATAAACGTTTTAACATAACAACTAAATCAATCATAAGACTGATGCTATTTAAGCACAGATGTATAATTAAAGATGTTTATAAATTGTAAGATAGGAGTTACCTAACAAAAATTAATAAGCGTACACTTTATTACAATTGAAAAACACTAAATTACGTATTAGATTGTTCAGCCGTGTTATATTTTTTGACAATTGTCACTATATCTACAATTCGGGTCATTCATGAGCATAAAAGTAAAAACAGCCGTTATATTATCGACATTTCTAACCTCAATGTTATTGAGCCAACCGGCTCTTGCTAAAAAATCCTCAAAGCTAAAATTTAATGAATCACAAATTGAAGTGCCTTTTAAACTGACTCATCCGATCATGTTGATTGACTTATTACCCATAAACGGTAAAGAAATTGTTACTTTTTCAGTTGATGACAATGAAACCCGCTGGTTGATAATTTATAGTTACGATGAAGAAACTAAATCATATGCGGAATCTGACCGACAAGTCATGCCCAAAGATCTTTATTCTTTTGATATAACTGAAAGTTACGAAAATATGAAACAAACATTATATTTTCTTTCTAGTAAGTATCTTTATCAATATGATGCCTTAGCTAAAAATACTGACAATAAATTTGCTAAGGTTACTACGGTTAATTCATTCGCTGTAGGTGATAGTGAACAGTACCTTGCCAAAGGCGATTTTCTTCACGATCTAAATAACGATCAACTCGACGATATAGTCATACCTGATTTTAACCAAGTTAATATATTAACGGCGCAATCTAATGGTTCTATGTTACAACAGTCTTTACCCATTAAACCTCAAATAGACCTTTCTGCTGACTCTGCTCGTTATACCAGAACAAAACTGTATTTTAGTGATATTAATTTTGATCAACGCCGCGATGTTATTGTCGTTGGCGAAGGGGAATTTGAGTACTATTTACAAGACGAGCAAGGAATTTTTTCTCAGCAAGCTCAACAGATTAAGCTCAACGAGTTGATCAGTGGCATTGAATGGTGGAATAAACCTAGTGCCGATGGTGAAAATATCGATCAAAGCCAGCTTGTCTATAAAAAAGTAGAGCAAGTGAAAGACATCAACAATGACAATATTACCGATATGGTGGTTCGTTTTACGCAAAGTTCAGGTTTACTTGATCGTGTTAATGACTATGAAGTCTATTTAGGAAAAAATGTTGATGGTCAACTAACCTTTGCCGATGAGCCCAACAGTACAATAAAAGCAGAGGGGACATTAACTGGTTTAGAGTTTATCGATATTGATAACGATGATAAGTTAGAAGTAATGCTCGCCGGCTTTGACATTGGCTTATCACAAATTATTGGTGCATTACTTTCCGGTAGTATTGATCAAGATGTTTATGTTTTTAAAATGGATGAAAACGATAATTTCACTAAAGATTTAAAAGTAGCAAAAGAAGTAGAATTAAGCTTTAGTATTAGTTCAGGTACCAGTGGTAGCCCAGTAGTTAAATTAGCTGATATTAATGGTGATAAACGACAAGATTTAGTCCTTTCTGACGGCGATGACGCACTTAAAGTTTATTATGGTACTAAGGGTAAAAAACTATTTTCTAAAAGAGCGCTTAAATACAAAGTCACTTTACCTAAACAAGGCAGTATGTTGATCAGCGATGATTTAAACGGTGATGGCAAAGATGATTTATTGATCAAATATGGTCGTCAAGATGACGATAAACTTAAGAATGTTTTTAGAATTTTATTATCAATTTAAGTAAATCACGACGACGTTATGTTTCAGTCGTCTTAAAATGACTACTGAAACATAATCGTTACTTTATTTAGAGAATATACTCTCCAACGCCTTCTACTAAAAAATTTAAATGATATGCCAAGATCAAACTGGGAGATATGGGGTATTGAGCCAAATAGATTTACGTAATACCGCGCGAGTACTATGTTGTCGTGACTTTTTGTTCAACGCTTTACAACAACAAAAATCATTGTTTGAAGGTGAACATTCAGCCTTTTAAATTTGATTTTTTATCCTCTAATTGAACTTTAACTAACTGACATAAGGTTAACAACTGCTGATACCGGCGTATAGCACCGTCTATTTCTTCAATATTATCTATTAATGACTTATGTTGAATTGGCCAGCCAAAGTTAATACGAAAACAATCTCTATATAAACCGATAGTGCTAAATTCACTACCTACCCTAAAATAAATATCATGCTTGATTGCTTTAATAAGTAATTTATCACTATCAAGATCAGGAATTTGAATCCACATCACCAATCCACCGTGTGGCGTACTAATCCGAGTATTTTTTGGTAATTTATCTTTTAATAACTGATAATAACTAAGCATCTGTTGGTTAATGGTTAGTCTTAGTTTTCTTAAGTGCTTGATGTACTGCCCTGAATAGAAAAACTCTAAAATGGCACTCTGTACAAAAATATTAATACCAAAAGTTTGGATAGCTCTGTGCTCCAGGTATTTTTTTAAATATCGCCCCGGTTCACACCAACCTAATCGATAACCGGGTCCTAGTGTTTTTGATATCGAATTACACCATAATACCCAACCTGATTTATCCCAATGTTTAATAGGTAAAGGTGTGGTATTGGTATAGTTAAGTTCAAGATAAACATCATCTTCAATGATAGGAACTTCATAACGTTCAGCTAAATTTACCAACGCTTGTTTTTGCGCTGAGCTTAAACAGTTTCCTTGTGGGTTAATATGATTAGCACTAAATAAACACGCATCTATTTGGCCATCAAACATGTGTTTTTCTAGTTGCTCTAAATCAAGTTGCGCCTGATGAAAAGGAATTTCAATTGTCATCCGTCCCATATTGGCAAGTAAATCTATTAAACCAATAAAACAGGGGGAAGATATGGCGACGGTATCACCAATCTGTGTCGTCACCTCTATCGCTGTCTTTATTGCATCAATGCAACCATTGGTTACCACTAAATTTTCCGCAGAAATATTAAAGTATTGCTCAGAAAAGTGCTTTGCTAACACCGTTCGTAAGTCTTTTTTTCCTTGGGGATCAGGATATAAATTAGCTAAGTGCTGATTTTCTTTATGGCTTCGACGGAAACAGCTTGCTATTGCTTTTGTCGATAACAACTGTGGAGCAAACTGTGAAACATAAAACGGGCTATTGATAGCAACATTACTTTGTTTAAAGGTTTTTGGCGCACTGATTGCCGACTTAAAACTTGGAAACTGAGGAGAAATAATCTTACCTAATGGCTGAGTAACAAAAAAACCTGATTGTGGTTTGGCGAAGAGCCAACCAAGTTCTTCTAGTCGCTGATAACAATTAAGCGCCGTGGTAATACTGACATTATATAAGCTTGAAAATTTACGCACCGATGGCATACGCTGAGCGAGTTTAAGTTGCTCACTTTCAATATCAGCAATCACATTTTCAGCAAGTTGAATATATTTAGCAACCAAATTGTACTCTTTTTATTTTTAATTATTGAATCTGTTTATTATTTATCAGTTATTCATAATAGTCAAAATCAATTTACAAAAGAGCTCGATGAAACCATGAAACTAATACACTTACTCATTGCCCTTGGGGTCGTTACCGTTTGGGGATTAAATTTTTCGGTAATAAAGTTGGGCGTTAACGAAATGGATCCACTTATTCTAACCGGGCTACGATTTTCCTTTGCCGCACTGCCTGCCATTTTATTCATCCCAAAGCCCAAAGTATCTTGGTCTATATTGGCAACTTACGGCATACTATTTGGTGTCGGTGTTTGGGGCATGATGACACTTTCCATTCATGCCGGTTTATCTGCAGGCATGGCAAGTTTAGTATTAGAAGTAAGTGCCTATATCAGTGTACTTTTTGGTGTTATCTTTTTACGAGAAGCATTATCCCCTGCCAAAATTATTGGCCTACTTGTTTCCGTTATCGGTTTAGCTCTAATTTTTAAAATTACCGATGGCTCAGTGACTACACTAGGTTTGTTATTCGCTTTTATTGCCGCGATCAGTTTAAGTTTAGTTGGATTGATCGTAAAGAAAACGACCATTCCTGAAATGTTCGCTTTTGTAGTTTGGTCGTGCATCTTTGCACCTATTCCACTGTTTGCCTTATCGTATTTCATTCACGGTGTATCTGGATTTCAAGATGTAGTGAACAATGTCAGTGTATTAGGGTTATTTTCAGCAATATTTCAGGCCTACCCGGTAACGCTATTGGGCTATTGGTTATGGAACAGACTAACAGTGCTTTATCCTATATCAACAATAGCGCCACTAACTTTACTTATACCTATATTTGGTTTTATCGGTTCCGTGGCTTTTCATGGTGAAATATTTGGTGCAACAAAAGCCATTGCGTTTTTGGTCATTACTTTAGGTTTAGTTATTATATTGGCTGAAAAGTGGCTAATGAAGATTTTTCAATCGAGTAAAGGAATGATGGCATCAATAATTGAGAGCAAACAATGATTTAAGCACGCCTTATTATTTTGAAAGCAATAAGGGGCTTTTAAAGAAAAAGTATTTTAGCTAAACCAACATTAGCTTGGATTAGTATTTTCTATATTTTTTAATTCGACGATGCCCCAAACTAGCTATAGCGACGCCAAATAAGGAAAGCTAGTGGGTTCAGGAACTTTCTGAACTTGAGCTGCCGTATTATTACTGACAATTGGCACTTTAGGTGTAAACGAAAAAAATCGACGCTGCTTTACAAACGGTATGAAGGGAACTGATTTAGGCTCTGCTTCAATGGTTGATATGACGCGGGAATATTGGGAGGTGTAGGTTCCTCCCCATTATTTCCTTTAAACATTTAGCTGCTTCATATCTAATTCAAATATTTATTGAGCAACTTGGCAATTTCCCAGCGAGGAGCATCACTAGCATTAGTTAAAATAATTATTGCGCTATTGGATGTCGGATAGCTCAGTAATAATGACTTATACCCTCGAATACTTCCGGGATGTCTAGCAACTTGTATGCCCTCTTTTTGATATACCTGCCAACCTAAACCCATATATATTTCTCCCCACGATGTTCTAATTTCAGGTATTAACATTTGTTGATAACTTTTTGTATTTAACAAAAGGGGATCATTATTCATTGTTAATATAAGCCACTGACTTAAATCATAAACACTTGATACTAGACCTTCACTTGGCTGAAACGAATGATCGTAAGGTCGCTGGTCTACCACCTTTAAAATACTGCCATGGTAAGTGGGTTCAGCTTCGCTCTTCACTCCTTTTTCGTGAGTAAAGAAGCCACTTCGGAGCATTTTACTAGGCTGCAAAATATGTTTATTTATATATTCTTGATATTCTATCCCTGATATCAAGCTAATGATGGCCCCTAAAACGTTAAAGCCCGTATCGCTGTATTCAAATTGATATGCTCGGGTCGACGCATCCTCCACTTCAGTTGATAATGTGCCACTGATGGCCAATAAATAGTCATTTATTGTTCTAGTTTTTTCGGATGGTATAGGTTTGATTTCATCTTTCAAACCCGATGAGTGAGTTAATAACTGGCGAATAGTAATATCACTATTAGCAAATATTGACAGGTATTTTTCGATTTTGTCTTCGAGTGATATTTTATTCTTTTCAACCAATTGCATGACCGCTTGGGCGGTGAATAATTTGGAAATTGAAGCAACTCTAAATAAAGTATGCTCATTAACTAATGCATTTTTTTGGTGTTCAACATATCCAAAACCTTTGGTATAAGAAATATCACCATGTTCAATAATAGCTACAGCCATTGCAGGAATCTTATAGCGTAACTTAATTTCTTTAAGGCTAGTAGATAGCTTATTTTTTTGTTCATTATCTAGCGCTTTAACATCTATCGAAAACAGTAAAATAGCAGATAAAATAAGTTGATATAACGATCGCACAGTGTCCCCTTTAACTATTGATTTATTAACATCTTCAAAATGGTTATCTTAATTAAAACACAAGATAATACTTGCCAAAATAAAAAATAGCCCATTTGAGAGAACAATACTGGCCTAAAAACCATAAAATTCAAAGAATATTAATAAATTGTTCTCTATAGAGAAAGCCTTGTACAAAATCGACATTCAGTTGCGTTGCAAATAAAAAATCATCATACGTTTCAACTCCTTCAAGGATCACTTGTTTTCCTGCTTGGTGAGCATAGTTAATAATACATCTCACTAAAACAAGAAACTCTGCATTATCTTTTTGAGCCACAACATGTTTATCTAACTTAATAAAATTAACCAGTTGGATCACCGATGTAGAAATCATCGATTGTGGATGAAATACATCGTCTATAGCCGTTTTAATTCCTGTTTTGGATAAGTTATCAATCATCGCTAAACTCATGATCGCATCGTTTATCTCTGAATTTTCAATTAATTCGATAACAAGTTCAGATGCTTTATATTCAGTAAAAAGTTGTAAAAATGGATTGTTATCCCCGGTAATTCCGCTAGAAAAATAGGAATCTTGGTCTAAATTTACAAAGGTTGGAAAATTTTTAGGGGCATTGCTCAGTTGTAATTGTTTTTGTTCAAATTCAACTTGAAATAAACTGAGTGGACTATGATGTAATGCGGCATAAATACGATCAGGACGCATTTTTTGATTTTGTTCGTCAAAAAATCGAGCCAATGCCTCGTAAGCAAATACTTCTTGAGTAGTAATACTAACAATAGGTTGATACTCAACCCCATAACGTTGGTTTTTTATAAGTTGAATTAAAACGGTGGGTAAAATGACTTTATTGGGCAACATAATTAAATAGCATCAACGAGCGATCTCGTTATAGGTAATATAGAGCCGACAGTGTAAATGAGAATACGTCTCATTAAAATATAATTTCACCCTTTTTCCTTCATCGCCTGTTCTCTATACAGTCCCGGTGTCATTTTAGTTAATTTTTGAAACCAACGAAAAAAGGATCTTTCATCACTAAACCCTATTTGTTCACTAATATAGCTAAGCTTAATGACACCACCTTTTAACAACTTTTCAGTTTGTTGTAGCCTTACTTGATCAAGCAAAGATTTAAACTTCGTTTTTTCCACTTTAAGTCTTCGTTGCAGGGTTTTTGCACTAACTCCTAATAAATTGGCAATAAAATTTTGATTAACTTCGCCTTTATGCAAATTCTGTAAAATTAGAGCCTGAGATTGCGTAACAATATTTGACTTAGTATTAAGCAACATTATTTGTTCTTTTGCGTGTAACTCTAGCGTTGAAAGTAATTGTTTATCCCCTTTATTTAAAGGTAACGCCATGAATGATTTATCAAAAATGATAGCATCACTTACTTGGTTAAAAACAACAGAGCACTTAAATAGGTTTTGATACTCTGCACACTGTTTTAAACTCGGCTGCTTACGTGTTAATAAAACCTGAATGGGTACACTGTTTGCATTGGTCAAAAATCTTGCAAAAGTTAGCCAAGAAGCTAAACAGTTATCAACCATGTGCCGTTTAACTAATGCATCAGTGAAAATACAAGACCAACTTATAGTGATATATTCTTCTTGCTCTTCTATCTGGGTGGTTCCCATATCACCTACCAATTTTTCAAAAGGCTGAATTTTAGCTATGGCTTCGCCAAGCGTTTCACAATTCATCGTGATAAAACCAAGTACACTGTATGAAACAGGTTGAACATATTGTGCCGTGTGTAAGCCAAATAGTTCATCACCTGATAACTCAATAAGCTTGACGAGTAATTGCTGAAATTTAATACCGCTTATATGTAAACTGTTGTCATTCAGTAAGGCTCTGCTGATCGACAATTGATGCAGTACATCAACAATAACAAGCCCCTGATCTCGAGCTAATTGTAAATATTGATTTACTGCGGGTATTGATACTTGGCCAAGATCGTCACTCATTTACTTCCCTTAATTTTTTCCATTACACTGTCCACTATATTGATCACTAAAGTACCCACTATACTGTCCACTTTAGTCATGCAAACTGTCTTTATAGGACATTTAAACTTATTTAGCTTTGTTTTAACATGGTTAAATATCAATAAATAGTTACTAGGTTATAAAATGAGACGTTGGAATGGTTGGGGAGATGAAAGTACCAACATGGAGCTACCAAACTCTGCAGATACTTTTTTACAAGAAAAATTAGGTAACGGTCATCGATTAACAGACTGCCAACTCAGTGATGTTATTGCTAAGGTTCCTAACAGCAAGTTAATTAACCACCCTTTAATTTCAATTGATAAAGAACAACGTGTCCGCCATGCAAGAGGGCAGTCATTGCCTGACTGGTTAGCAATGCGCAGTGGCAATATTGATGTTTTCCCTGATGGCGTTTGTTTTCCTAATAATAGAGAAGAAGTTCAAGAAATTATTGCTTATGCGCAGCGTTATGATGTGGAACTTATTCCTTATGGTGGTGGCACAAGTGTCGCTGGTCATATCAATCCAAAGTCATCAACAAAACCCATTCTGACCGTTGATATGTCACATATGAACCAATTGCTACATCTAGATGAGCACAGTAACATTGCAACTTTTGGTGCTGGTACACCAGGTCCAATGGTGGAGGCTCAGCTACGTGCCAAAGGATATACACTTGGGCACTTTCCTCAATCATTTGAGTTATCAACCATTGGTGGTTGGGTAGCGAGTCGTTCAAGTGGTCAGCAATCATTACGATATGGTCGAATTGAACAAATGTTCGCCGGTGGCACCATAGAAACTTTTGCTGGTAGTCTTGATTTACCTAGCTTTCCAGCATCTTCCGCGGGACCTGATTTACGAGAAATAATATTGGGATCTGAAGGTCGTTTTGGCATTATCAGTGAAGTAAATGTTCGCGTAAGCAAACTAGCGCAACGTGAAGACTTTATCGTTATATTTTTTCCTGACTGGCAACTCGCTAGTAATTTTTGCCGTAAGTTAGTTCAGCAACGTACCCCGCTATCAATGTTAAGAGTCAGTAATGCCGTTGAAACACAAACTCAACTTAAATTAGCTGGTCATGAAAAATCGATTGCTTGGCTAGAAAGATATTTAAGTTTACGTGGCTGTAAAAACAATAAGTGTATGTTGACGTTAGGAGTAACCGGCTCAAAACATCAAAACCAAGCAAGCTTAATAGAAGTTAAGCCGCTAATGAAAAAACATCAGGGCATTTCGACTGGCACTATATTAGGTAAACGTTGGGTACAAAACCGTTTTCGCTTTCCCTATCTGCGTGAAGCCTTATGGCTAAAAGGTTATGTGGTTGATACGTTAGAAACCGCAACTAATTGGCAAAATGTCGATAATATGATGCAACTTGTAGAAAACAGTTTGCGTGATTGTTTATCTCAACAAGGTGATGATATTCATGTATTTACCCATATGTCCCATGTTTATAGTCAAGGTTGCAGTTTATATACTACCTATCTATTTCGTAATGGTGATGATCACCAACAAACATTAAAGAAATGGCAGAAATTAAAACATGCTGCCAGCCAAGTTATTGTCAATAACGGCGGGACAATCAGTCATCAACATGGTGTTGGTAAAGACCATGCACCTTATTTATCTGTTGAAAAAGGTCAACTAGGCATGGGCATCATAAAAAACCTTGCTAATCATTTTGATCCAAATAAACAGCTAAATCCGGGTACATTAATTGATTCCGTCAGCTTAGAACAGCTGTATCATATCGACCAAGACTCAAATAGTTAAGGCTGATGAAAACGTTAAACTCTATTTCATTAAATGACATTTCAATAACCAGCAATATGGAAAAAAATTTGTTGCTAAGCCGTCAACAGCGCCTTGATATCATCACTCAACAGAAAGAGTGGGATATTATCATTATTGGTGGTGGCATTACCGGTGCTGGTATTTTAAAACAAGCCGCTCAGTTAGGTTTAAAAGTGCTGTTATTAGAGCAAAAAGATTTTGCTTGGGGTAGTTCTAGTCGTTCATCAAAAATGATCCATGGCGGTTTACGTTATATTGCGCAGGGACAAGTAAAACTCACCAAAGAATCCGTACAAGAACGGCAACATTTATTAAATGATGCCCCACAGCTAGTAAATAGCCAAAGCTTTGCGATGAGTCATTATAAAAATCAATTTCCATCACCATGGATTTTCAATAGCTTATTAAACGTTTACGATTTTTTAGCCGGAAAAAAACAACATAGATATTATACTAAAACCGATTATAACTACCTAGTTCCTTATACTGACCTTATTAATCAAAAGAATAACCAAAGTACTCTCCAAAAGAATAACCAACAGACTAATTCATTGGGCGGTACACAGTTTGTTGATGCAATAACCGATGATGCTCGCCTCGTTTTACGGCTTATACAAGAAGCACAACAATTAGGCGCGCTAGCCATCAACTATGTAAAAGTTAATAAGCTCTTGCATAATAACTCACAGGTCAGTGGCGTTATCGTCCAAGACCTGTCCACCGCCGAGACGAAAGAAAAACCAGCAGAAGATGAAAATAACGAATACCCGTCATTAAAACTGCAAGCAAAAATTGTTATTAATGCAACAGGAGCCTGGGCTAAAAACTTGTTAACCGATGTAAAACAATTAAATCCACAGCCAGTTCAACCAATAAACATTCGTCCATTACGAGGTAGTCATTTAATTATTTCAAGTTGGCGATTACCTGTGGCGAGTGCAATTTCAGTATTACATCCAGTTGATAAACGTCCAGTGCAAATATTTCCTTGGCAAAATGTTACCGTTGTTGGCACTACCGATGTAGAACATGATCAGCCTTTATCAAAAGAAGCAATGATCAGTCACGATGAATTTAACTATTTGCTAGCAGCAGTCGACCATCAATTCCCTGCACTTAACATAAATCATAAAGATATTATTTCAACCTTCGCCGGCGTTAGACCGGTTGTGCCTAAAAAATCCTCATCAGTTCCTAGAAATCATAATGTCATTGCTAATGCTAATAAGAATATGATTAGCCCATCACAAGAAAAACGTGAGCATAGCATATGGCAACAACCGGGTTTGCTCACTATTGCTGGTGGTAAATTAACAACGTTTAGATTAATCGCCCAGCAAGTACTACAAAAATTAGCAAATGAACTTAATTTAACATCATCAGAAATAATAAAAGCAGGTGAATGCATTTTTGATAAAACGTCCAGTAAAAACAACAACGAAGATAGCAGAAGAAGTAGTAATAAAAATAACAAACAACTGCCCAAGCATGTTTCGTCTCACTTGCTTGGCTGCTATGGTAATTTATCAAAAGTACTTATCAGCCAAGCTCGCCAAGCAGACTTATCAACCATTAGTTATAGTCAATTTTTATGGGCGGAGCTAAGTTGGGCAGTAAAGTATGAACAAGTAATGCACCTTGATGACTTACTATTAAGACGAACACGCCTTGGCAATGTATTGCCTAACGGTGGACTAGATATCATTAACAAAATAAAAGCTGTCTGTGTGAATGATTTAAACTGGAATGAGCAACGATGGCAAGATGAAATACTTCGTTATCAAAAAATATGGCAAACCTACTATAGCCCCACGATCCCTAGCGTTAACCTAGAGCTAAGCAAATGATTGATAACATAAATAAAGCCGTTGAAGATGATAACTGTGATGACCTTATTCTTACCATTGATAACGGTACACAAAGCATGCGTGCATTGTTATTTGATCTTAAAGGAAATTTAGTCGCAAAAAGCAAAATACCACTTACCGCTTATTTTTCTAATAATCCTGGATGGGCTGAACAAGAAGCTGATTATTTTTGGCAAAAACTCGCTCAAGCTTGCCAAGAATTGTGGCAACAACCTGATGTTATGAAACAAGGTTTAAAAGATAAAATAATCGCTGTAACCTTAACGACTCAGCGTGGAACGGTTATTAACCTTGATAAACATGGCCAAGCATTACGTCCTGCTATTTTATGGTTAGATCAACGTCTTAGCGAACTATCCCCGAATAAAAACCCTCACATTAAGACAATGCCATGGTATTGGCGTTTAGCATTTAAAATGATTGGCCAAACAGATGTTATTAATTATTTTCGTCGTAAAGCACAAGTAAATTGGTTTGCACAAAAACAATCCGAAATTTGGCAAAACACTGATAAATTTTTATTACTCTCAGGTTTTTTAACTTACCGTTTAACCGGAGAAGTCAAAGATTCTGTAGGCTGTCAGGTCGGTTACCTGCCCTTTGATTATAAAAGACAGCAATGGGCTAAGACATATGACTGGAAATGGCATGCCTTAGCAATCAAGAAAAGTATGCTGCCTGAGCTAGTTAAACCGGGAGAGTTGCTAGGAATAATTACTGCCGATGCAGCACAATTAACCGGTTTGCCACAAGGATTAAAATTAATAGCCAGTGCATCAGACAAAGCCTGTGAAGTATTGGGCAGTGGCTGTATTGAACCGCAAACAGCTAGTCTAAGTTACGGTACTACCGCGACTATCAATACAAATAATAGTCAATACGTTGAACCTCAAGCTTTTATTCCCCCCTACCCGTCAGCCATAGCCAATCAATACAATAGTGAAGTAATGATTTATCGCGGTTTTTGGATGGTTAACTGGTTTAAAAAAGAGTTTGGTCAACGTGAACTCATCAAAGCAGAGCTGCTTGGTGTCAGCCCTGAAAGCTTATTTGACGACCTTGTTAATGCTGTTCCGCCAGGTTCTATGGGACTGATGTTACAACCTTACTGGTCACCCGGCTTAAAAAACTTAGAAGCTAAAGGCGCTATCATAGGTTTTGGCGATGTGCATACTCGCGCACATATTTATCGAGCTATTTTAGAAGGTTTAGCTTACGCATTAAAAGAAGGCAAAGAAACGTTAGAAAAACGCCAGAAAAAGAAAATTACACGAATGATCGTCTCCGGTGGTGGTTCACAATCGGATGCGGCGATGCAACTCACCGCCGATATTTTTAATTTACCGGTACATCGACCCCATACTTATGAAACCTCAGGTCTAGGAGCAGCAATAACCGTAGCCGTTGGCCTCGGATATTTCACTGATCATAACGATGCAATAAAGGTGATGACCCACATTAAACAAACCTTTTCACCCATAAGTGAAAATGTAGACTTGTATGACAAATTATATCATCAAGTTTATCGTAAAATGTATCGCCAACTTAAACCTCTTTATAAAAAAATCAAACAAATAACCGGTTATCCTGAGTAAAATAGCAACGAATATTAGCTACCATCAACTTTGCTACAAAAATAGTAGCGAAATTCATTGTGCATGTTTGCAAAAATAGATAGACTTTACTTGCTACAGAATTGGTAGCGTACTTTCACAAAAAGAGTGAGTAAATTATGTTTTTAGTTAATATAACATTCATCAATATAGATAAAATTACACCTGAACTAACAGCACAACACAGAAGCCATATTGAAAAAGAATATCTTAAAAACAAACTAATGTTTGGTGGGAGAAAGGTGCCACGTACCGGTGGTATTCTGATTTCAAAACACAGTAATCAAAAAGAATTAGAAACTGTAATGAATAATGACCCTTTTATTCTTAGTGGCGCAGTAAGCTATGATATTATTGAGTTTATTCCAGTGATGGCAAGTGAAGAATATAAACAGATCTTGCTTGAAAATTAGCATTGTTAACAGTGTTAACTGAACACTCACTCCTCTAGCCCATATTTATTTTTATAAGAGTCTTTATGTACAAATTATATTATTACCCGCTAAATGCCAGCATGGCACCACACTTTGTATTAGAGCAATTAAATCAAGAATATGAGCTAGTATTAGTTGATCGAAAAGCTAATGCACAAAAATCTAAAGAGTACTTAGCTTTAAACCCAAATGGTCGTATACCGACATTAATTGACGGTGATACCGTCATTTGTGAAAGTGCCGCAATTTGCTTATACCTTGGTGAAAATAATCCAGAATCAAAACTAGTACCTAACATCGGAGATCCTGATAGAGCTGAGTTTTTACAATGGATAATGTATTTAACCAATAGTCTACAGGCTGAATTAATGGTTTATTTTTATCCTGAAAAATATATAACAGATGAAAATAACGAGGTAATCATTGCTGCTCAAGAAATACGAATTTCTGAAATGTGGGCACTCATAGACAAAAAGCTTGCAGGCAAAGAGTTTCTTATTGGTGATGATATGACGATATGTGATCATTACTTATTTATGCTTGCAGTGTGGTCTGATGAATTAAAAGAACCACCTCTTGCGTTTAATAATCTATCTTCCTATCTTTGTAACTTAGCAAAACGCGATGAAATCATTGAAGTCTGCCGTAAAGAAAACTTAAGTTTAACGGATTATCGCTAATTTAAATGACTTAAAGTTATTCAGATAAAGTATACAGAGTAACTTTATTTACCCTGCTGCTCCGTATATATAGAAGCTAGAAGATTCAATTGCTTCATGGTATACATTTCAAATAGATAATTATGGAATAAGCTCCCATTTTTCAAGGATTTTTTGGTATATTCCATTCTTTTTAAGGGTAATTAATCCCAGTCTCAGTTTATCTAGAATAATGGAGTCTGTTTGCTTGTTTGCTGCAATATAGAGGTGATCTTCGCTATGATTGAACTCAAACGGAAAAACAATTTCACTTTTATCTATTTTTAAATCTGCCATGACCATCTTAGCAGTTTGTGGATTAGTCATTAAACTATCAATACGACCCAACTTGAGCATCATCCATAGTTCTTTATAGGTCACTCCTAAGTACATTTTTTCATCAATTCCCAAATTCTGAATTAACAACTGATCATAGTCACCACGTACTGCTCCAATACTGTAATTATTGACATCTTTTAACTTATTTAATTTGATATCTGTTCTGCGTTTTAACACTGCTATTTGTGTTTTTAAAGTATAGAGATGGCCTAACCAGACAAATAAATTTTCCCGAGAAGCGGTTCTACGGATTGAGAATATAACGGTATTTGGCTGATGAATGGCATATGAATACGCCCTAGCCCATGCATAGCTATCAATAGTTGCTTCAATACCAGTATGCTTAATTAATGCATCAACTAATTCAACCATTGCTCCACCGGCAAGTTCACCATTTTTTGAAAACTGAAATGGAGGCAGGTTTTCGGTGACAAAATGCACTGTCGAACCGTAACTATAACTAGTTGAAAAAAACCAAATAAGTGGTAAAAATTTTAACACGACTCGTTTAAGCATTAAGAAACACTCTATACAAATATAATTTTAAATTACTTGAAAGATGAATATTTAGCAAACTTCGCGCTAAAGGTTAAGCTGCCATTTAGTAAGTATTTTTTGATAAGTACCGTTATCTTTAAGGGCAATTAACCCCTGTCTAAGCTTTTCAATAATAACAGGGTCTGTTCGTCTACTTGCCGCTAAATAGAGCTTGTTTTCATCAACATTAAATTCCAGAGGAAAAACAACTTCATTCGCATTAATCCCCAATGCCTTCATCATCGACTTTGATGTATATGGATTAGTCATAATGCTATCAAGACGTCCACTCTCTAACATTTGCCATAACTGCTTATAACTTGTTGCCAGATAAATATTTCTATCAATTCCCAATTTATTTAACAATAGATGTTCAAAGCCACCGTTAACTGCGCCGATGCTGTAATTATTTATGTATTCTTCTTTATCAAGCTTTATATCAAGCCTCTTAGATAATATGGCTACTTGAGTTTTAAGCGTATATAAATGACCTATCCAATGAAAAAGTGACTCCCGTGACGAAACTCTTTGCATCGAAAATATAAAGGTATTTGGCTGTTGTAATGCTAATGCATACGCCCTTGCCCAAGGATAAGACGTTATTGTTGCATCAACTTTAGTATATGCTATCAGCGCTTTGACCAGTTCAAACATAGCACCGCTTGAGAGCTTATTATTTTCTACAATTTGAAATGGCGGTAAATGCTCGGTAACAAAATGCACAGATGCCGCCTTACAATTATCGCTAAAAAGCAACAAAATAATCAAGGTAAGCTGTGCAAGTTTTATCGTCATAAATGCATTAAAATTAATAGTAACTATCTTTTAAATTATGCAATAAATTCAATTTTAGCAAATTATACCCAAGCTACGTCAAGATGCAGGGTTCAGCTGTAATTAGAAATGTTTTAGGCAAGACATTGATTGAGGAGAATAGTTATGTCTATTGTCGAAATCAATAACGCAGCATAATACGTTTCTAAACCAGTCCTACGGAGACGTCCGAGAAAATCATTAATAAAATACGCGCCTTGAACATGAATTTCTCGGGCGCCCTGAAACGAGCATCTTGAAGTTGTTTGGGTATATAAGCTAACAAATAACATTCCATTTACAGTTTCCTGTCTGAGTTGTTTAGCCGTTTACGTATGAATTCACTCCATTAACATTTACTTTCATTTTTTTAACTTTGTATAAATATCCAAAAAAATATGAATAAAATGATTTTAAAATGATAGTAATAAGATTAATTACAAGAAAAAAACGTATAAAAACCGCTCTTTTAAATATATACAAGATTAACATCAGCCAATCATATGGATTCCGAATATTCCCTAAAATAAAAGATAAATAATTATTCAAATACAAAAAAAACGGCAAATACGAAGAATACTGTAAAAATTCATTTTTTGTGATTAATAACGCAAAAATCAATAAGTTGCTTATCTTTTACCCTGTTGTTTATTGATTTTTTCCATGATTTACTCGGTAGTACTAATTTGTATATAAGTTAGTACAAATTAAAATAAGGGCTTAGGAATTTCAGTATAAAAGTAAAGCTAACGCTTAAGGAATAGCAAAAATAAGTCTCTTATTTTAAGTAATACACCCTGTAATAAATTTAAAAACAAAAGATAGAACAGGTAAACAAAATTAAGGGAAAACATGTCTACTATAAAAACAAACTCTCTCAAAACCAGTATTGTCTGTAGTGCCGTACTTTCAGCATTATATGCACTACCTATGCAAGCAGCTGCAGCCGAGACTCAAGCAGAAGAAGCTAAAGTTGAGCGCATTATGGTTACTTCACGCAGAAAATCAGAATCTGTTATTGAAATACCCATGAACGTATCTACCGTTGGTGCTATTGAAATTGCCGATCGTAACTTACTAGATAAATCAGATCTATTTCGCTCAATTGCAGGGGCAGCAAGCCCTCGTGGCGAACTTGTCTTACGTGGTTTAAGTGGCAGTAATGAATCAGGCGGTACAACAACATCTGAAATAGGTACAACCAGTACTTTTACAGACGGAATTCCCTATGATTTTGATGACCTTTATGATGTTGAACGTGTTGAAATCTTACGTGGTCCACAAGGTACACTTTATGGCTCAAATGCTATTGGCGGAACTGTAAGAATTATCACCAAAAGACCACAACTTAATGAATTTGAAATAAATGCCTCTTTACAAGTAACATCTGAAAAGGAAGTTGACGGCTTTGATCAACGAATTTACAGCACCATCAACCTGCCTATTGGCGACGAAGTAGCATTACGTGTCACGGGTAGCACCACGGATCAACCATTAAGTGTGACTAACGTTAACACCGCAGTGCAAGGTAACGTCAATAAAAACTTTTTACGCGCGCAATTGTTATGGCAACCACAAGATGACTTTAGTATCAATCTAGGTTTTGTTCATGATGAATATAAACGTATAGGCACTGACACCGCTGATCTTGCCACCGGTGGCGCCGCTTATGAAGCGATATTGACAGCCAACTCAGATGCCCGATTTGGTTATGATGTTGAAATTGGTGCAGGACCTGAGTGTAATAACGGTCGTGTAGAATGTATGAGTTCGGGTTATATCGCCGGCGGTACTGACCCAAGATACAATGCTTGGGAATTAATGGATCGTCGTACCGATGACGATACCAATATGGTCACCTTAAATATTCAGCACGATAATCTCTATGATTTTGCTTCATTAAGTTACGACGGCTCTTACCGTGAATATGACGATTACGTTGGCACCAGTGCTAATTGGTCACGCAGTGATGGCGGCGATATGTTCCGCACTTGGCTGATCAATGACTTTCAACGTAAACGTATGACTCATGAGTTACGTTTATCTAACCTAGATACTGAAAGTAACTTTGATTGGACGGTAGGTTATTTCTACGATAAAGATGAAAAAGGTAAAGGTCCAAACAGACAAGATCAGTACCATGGAGATGGCGATAAAGGTAAAGCAATAGCCACAGCCTTATGGGGCG
Organism: Colwellia sp.; assembly: GCA_013215655.1. Lineage (GTDB taxonomy): Bacteria > Pseudomonadota > Gammaproteobacteria > Enterobacterales > Alteromonadaceae > Colwellia_A. The sequence continues at coordinate 33,300 of JABSOX010000022.1, read as the reverse complement.
ATTCGTGGGGTTATTTATCAGGTGGCTGGGATGATGGTCATGGCAATGTTCAAGACTTAGCAACCGTTGCTGATTTAGGGCTGTTCTACTGGAATAACCCTGATATTAACTACAGTGAAGAAACGCTGGTTAGTTTTACCAAAGAACAATCTTTCTTTGGTGAATTTAGTTACACCATGCAAGTTGCCGATATGGGTGAATTTGAATTTACCGCAGGTATTCGCTTTTATGAATTAGAAGATGCGGAAGAGTCAGAAATAAAAGGCATCTGGGGCTCTACTAACGATGATGGTGTTCATGTTGTAAGTAATCCTACTCAAGGTGGTAAAGAAAGCGGTAACCGTAAAAAATTCAGTGTTTCATGGCGTCCTGATGCAGATATGTCAGTTTATGCTCTTTATTCAGAAGGCTATCGTCCTGGCGGCAATAACATAGCAACCTTGCCACAGGCATGTCGTAACGATGAAAATGCACAGTTTTATCAAGCGCGTTATGAGTCTGATGCAATCAATAACTATGAAGTAGGTTATAAAGCGACCTTATTTGATAATAAATTCAGAGTATCAACAGCCGTCTATCAAATTGACTGGACAGGTGTTCAGGCTGAAATTGATATGGGTTGTGGCTTTAGTTTTACTGCCAATGCCGCTGAAGCACGTTCACGAGGTTTTGAGTTAGAAACAACCACCAATTTAACTGACGACTTAACACTTACCGTGAATGCGGGTTATGTTAGTGCAGAAATGCTTGAAGATGTAGAATCTATTGGTGCAAAAGCGGGTGATGACATGACCCAAGTACCAAAATTCAATTTATATGTAGCACTTGACCAAGGTTTTGAATTATTTAACCGTCAAGCTTATGTTCGTTTGGATATGGAAGCTTATGATGAATATAAAACTCACTTTAAAGCCACTGACGAAGATACGATTCCTTCATACGAAAAAGTAAATTTATCAGGACGTATCGAATTACAAGATGGTATTAACTTAAGTTTACATGTTAAGAACTTGTTTGATAAAGAAATTATCGACTGGAGAAGTACTACCGGCAATGGTTACGGAAACTATCATTACGTTGAATATGGTAACGCTCGAACGGTTACTATGCGCGTTGATTTTACTTTCTAACGATTGATATTAGCAAAGTAATTTAACACAAAATCAAAGGCGAGTAGAACTTATCTACTCGCCTTTTTTGTATCCATTTACAGCTAGGAAAGTACCAACTACAACCATTTTTCAAAACGTTTAAGTGTTTGTTCACCTAATGCATCTTTCAATGGCGATAAGTAACTTTCAAAGTTTTTCCATTGTTGCATTCCTTTGGTATTGATCGGCTGTCTAACTTGTTCACTGCTCGCTGTTCGCACTGCCCGCTTATTTTTATAAAACTCTAAACATTGTTCTTCAAAAGGAAGCTTACAATGTGCTAATAGTCTTTTTACTTGATTTTCAGTATCTTGTACCATTTCCTCATATTGCATACACAAAACTCTATCAGGGAGTACTTCATTCCAATAATCCATCAGCGCTACATAATGATTATAATAATGACCGATATGATCTAAGTCGTAACTAAAATCATATCCTCTAGCAAAGTGCTGTTTATAATTACTAAATCCCGTTGATAACGGATGACGGCGAGCATCAATAATAATGGCATCGGGTAATATTTTATGAATTAAACCGACGTTATGAAAATTTGCCGGCATTTTATCTATAAAATAAGCTTTTCCTGTACGATATATAGCTGTTTCTGTTAAGTAGCTTTGGCCAATTTCAGTTAAATCCTCGCTAGAAAGCATATCGAGATTTTCAGGATAAGTTTTACCCAGTTTGCCATTAATAGCTTCTAGTCGCCTTACCACTCTAGGTAAAGAATAAAGCTCCATGGTGCCTTCAATGTCACTATGACTTGCTAATATTTGTTCTAGTAAAGTTGAGCCAGAACGTGTTAAACCCACAATAAATATGGGTATTGCTTGGCTGATTTGCGGATTCGCTATTGTTACTAATTGCTCTTTTGAATACCCGTTTCGTATTACATCACATTGTGCTTTATATTCACTTGGCACAAAATGAATATCAGGTCTGAGCTTATTGGCCTGCTGATAATAATCAAAAGCACGAGAAAAATTTTCTTCGTCCTCAAAAGATTTTGCTAAGGCAAAAGCAGCTTGTGATGCCTGGGCTTTGCTAATTCCCGTATTTACCACCAACAATGTCATTATTTTAATGTCTTCATCATTAAAACGATGAGATTTTAAATCAGCCAATGCCCAAAAAGCGGTACCATTTGATTTGTCTAATTCAAGGCTTTTACGATAATCAGCCTCGCACGCTGTTCGTTTCCCCATTGTTTTATATAGGTGACCACGTTGAATATAAACATTGGCTACGTTGGGAGATAACTCAACCGCTTTATTATAATACTCTAGGCTTTCTTCATTTTGTCCGGTATTGGCCAACTCTTCAGCAAGTAACATATTATATTTTGCTTGGTCAGGTTCAATAGCAACGATACGACGAGCGGTTTTAATTGATTCCGTTAACAAACCTAAAAAGGTATAACACTTAACTAACGACGTTAATAAATTCACATGATAAGGAGCGTAGTTTAAGCCGTATTTTAGTATTTTTATTGATTCCTCATGAGCATTAACTTGTTCAGCAAGTTTGGCTAACGTATATAGTGCTTGAGGATGCCTAGATTCTTGATTAAGTACTTCTCGACAAATATTCTCAGCCTGATGAAAGTTATTGTCCTTAAGCGCATTTTGTACTTTAACAAAATGATGACGAAAAGGATCACAACGTTCAGCTTGAATAAAACAAGGTGTCGCTTCTTTATTTTCACCACGTTGCATCAACAAATTACCAAGGTACTGCCACGCTTCACTGCAAGATGGTTCAATTTCAATAATTCTTTTAAAAGTCTGTTCGGCTAGCCTATGATTTTTTATTGACATATAAGCACTTGCCAGTTCAAGTAAAGCATTAACCGAATGGGGGAAATGACCAATAATATCTTCAAAAATCTGAATCGCTGCTGTCGATTTATTTTGTCTAAATAAACTATGTCCTAATAAAGTTAAAAGTTCTTCATTTTTGGATTGTTTAATTAATGCATCGCGCACTAATGCTTCCGCTTTATTAGGATTTCCATTAGACAAAAGCACCGTGGCTTGCTGAACAACTTGCTGCATTTTTTACTCACCTTTATTATTTTAACTAACCTGAACTCTGGATAATGAGTGTTTGATATCCAATACAAATCAACAGCTTATTCAAGTGCTCAAACCTAATGGCATAGTTTAAAGCATTATATACTCAATCAATGTTTCAATTTATTCGATTATCAAGGCAAAACATTTATGAATAGCGAGTTATTTATCAATGTTTTAACGCGGAGAATTGGGTAAATAGGAATATTGAGCAAGTGCTGCTTATCCAAAGTTCAGGTTAACTAGAATAAATCTACTTCTTGATAGATTCAATAGCTAATAGGTTACAAGTTGAGTAATAACTTTCTTTATCTACTTTGAAAACAAAAATTTAACAACATATTATAAATCGTCAACTATACTCAACTTCAGAAGTAGACATTTCAAAAACATATTAATAAAAACACCGTTTATTCATCATATTAAAGGGAACGTTTAATGAGCGAAGATAAAATTTTAATTATTGATGACAGTCGTTTATCGAGAATGATGATCAAAGGTTTTACTTTAGCAGCAAAGCCCAATTGGGAAATTATTGAAGCTGAAGATGGAATTGATGCCTTAGCCAAATGTGAAGGCCAAAATATTACTTGGATGACTGTCGACTATAATATGCCCGGCATGGACGGCATAACCTTATGTATTGAACTTAGAGAACGCTTCCCCAATGCAAGAATAGCCTTACTAACAGCAAACATTCAAGACAGTGTCAAAGCCCGAGCAGATGATATTGGTGTTACTTTTATTCAAAAGCCTGTCACGGAAGATAAAATTCGAAACTATATTGAGAATTAGTCAATGATCGAACTCAGTGAACTTCAAAAGGATGCCCTTGGAGAGTTACTCAATATAGGTATGGGTAGAGCTTCCGCCTCTTTAAGTGAAATGGTCGGCGAAGAAGTAGAGCTGTCTGTTCCTAAAGTAGATACTCTCAGTCAAGAAGAAGCCATAGAACGTATCAAAGGTCTTGTTGGTGACAATATAACAGCAGTCAAAGAATCTTTTAAAGGAGCTTTTTGGGGAGATGCTTTATTACTCTTTCCTGAAGAGCATAGCTTAGAGCTGGTTCGAGCTTTAATTAAAGACGATACGTTACCGTTAGATATGCTTTCTGAAATGGAGCAAGAAGCATTAACCGAAGTTGGAAATATTATTCTTAACGCATGTCTTGGTAGTTTAGCGAATATCTTTCAAGAAAACCTAGAGTTTGCCTTACCGCAATACTCTCAAGGAAGTTGTGAAGACGTAATAAAAAGCAATACTTCATCTGAAACATCCTCTGAAGGGGTATTATTATTACAAATGAACTTTGCTTTGCAAAAAACAAAGGTAAGTGGCTACTTAACATTAATAATGGATGTTGCCTCGATGCATGCATTATCAAAACAGTTAAGTAAATATTTTGGTGGTGCAGTTTAGATGAATCTTAGTAATAATGATTTAGTCTATCCGCTGTAATAAATAATATGGAAAAAAACTCAATTGCTGACTGGACGTCTTCGATTATAGATTTAAGTGACATTGGCTTAATACTATTAGATAAAAAGCAAACCATCCAGTGTTGGAACCAATGGATGGTGCAAAGTTCAGGCATTAATAACAGTGATGCTATAGGCAAAACATTTGCTGAAGTATTCCCTAATGTTAAAAGTGCTCGTTTACTCAATGCTATTGATGACGCCTTGTGCCATGGCATGGCTTCGGTATTATCACAAAAACTCAACCCTCATAAACTGCCATTGTACAAATCTGTATCTTCTGTATCTGAACACAATTTGATGGCTCAGATGATTATGATTAAACCTATTATTTCAAACCAAACTTTATGTTTAGTGCAGGTTGTAGATGTGAGCGCGGCCGTAGCCAGAGACCATATGTTACGTATTCAGGCCGCAGAATATCATGCAAAAGAATTACACAATCGCGCAATTTTATCCTCAATTGCTGATGCGGTTATCACAACCGACATAAATGGGCGTGTAGAGTATATGAACAGCATTGCAGAAAATATGACTGGTTGGAATATTAAAAGAGCAAACGGCTATTATATTGAAGAAGTTTTTTCTGTGCACTCTGAAGATGGAAAAGATCCTATTCCTTCAATAGGGCTTTGTATTAAAAACGAAAATATTCCTAACAGTTTCGGCAATAACTTAGTGCTCGTCAAAGAAGACGGTACGGCTATTGCCATTGAAGAGTCGTTAGCGGCTATATATAATTCGCAAAGTGAGATTACTGGGTCCGTTTTGGTCTTTCGTGACGTTACTCGTGCACGTAAACTTGCTGATGAAGTTAATTGGCAGGCAGAACATGATTCCCTAACAAAATTATATAACAGCGAAGTCTTTGATAAAAAATTACACATACTGGTTGAATCAACAAAGAATATTCAAGCACAACACGCTTTACTGTATTTAGACTTAGATCAATTTAAAATTGTTAACGATACTTGTGGTCATGTAGCAGGTGATGAACTGTTGATACAAGTATCAAAATTACTGTCAGAACATATCCGAAATTGTGATGTCCTTGCCCGTTTAGGAGGAGATGAATTTGGTATACAACTCTTTGACTGCCCAATAAACATTTGTATGAGGATCGCCAATAAAATTAGACAGGCGATAAAAGATTATCGTTTCGTCTGGGGTGAAAAGTCGTTCAGTATCGGCGTTAGTATTGGTGTCGTAAAAATAACGGATGACAACATAAGTGTAAAAGATTTATTAAGTGCCTCCGATGCCGCTTGTTATGCAGCTAAAGATGGCGGAAGAAATCAAGTTCATCTTTACCAAGCGGATGTCAGTGAAGCTGCAGCACGACACGGCGAAATGCAATGGTTTAGTCGCATACAAAAAGCACTAGAGAAAAATGAATTTTTATTATATGCACAAACTATCGAACCTTTAGATAAAAGTGACACTAAAACACATCTTGAAGTATTAATAAGGATGCGTGATGAACAAGGTGAACTTATCCCTCCCGGTGCATTTATACCGGCAGCAGAGCGGTTTGGTTTAATGTCTTCTATCGACCGATGGGTCGTTGAAAATGTCTTTAAGATGATCAGTGCTTCCAAGGAATACATTGCAAAAAACAATTTTAATTTTGCCATTAATCTTTCTGGACAAACTTTATCAGACAACGAAACATTGAGTTTTATCACCAAACAACTTGAAAAACACCAGATTACTAAAGGTAGTATTAGTTTTGAAATAACAGAAACAGCAGCGATATCCAATTTATCATCGGCTAATACTTTCATTAAGTCATTAAAAGCCGTTGGATGTAAATTTGCTTTAGATGATTTTGGTAGTGGTTTATCTTCCTTTGCCTATTTAAAAAACTTACCTGTAGATTTTTTGAAAATTGACGGAGCCTTTGTTAAAGATATGGTCAACGATCCAATTGATTGCGCAATGGTTAACTCCATTAACCAAATTGGTCATGTCATGAACTTAAAAACCATTGCTGAGTTTGTTGAAAATGATGAAATATTAGAAAAACTCAAAGAAATTGGTGTTGATTATGTACAAGGTTTTGGCATTTGTAAGCCTTACCTTTTAGCAGATAAAAATGGCAATATGATCCATTAATGACTCCATTGCGTAATCGTTCGAAGTATCAATTTCCGAAGACAGATGCATGAAAATTCCTTGGCCAAACCCAACGACCTAGGACATTATTCATGCGTAATAAACTATCATCATCAATTGCATTGACAATAAAGTCATCATCTACCAATAAGATCGCAGCTAATTGCTTTTATTGCCAATCAAAAATAAAGTAATCAACATTTTCAAAAGCATCACTTTCACTGCTAATTAAAAAGACAATAGCTAAAATAATCGCCATTATAATCGTTAATACTTTTATATTATAAAAATGCCTTCACAAGGTAATAATTTGTTTTGATTCATCTTTTAAGATTAATAAAATAGATTGAAATTACCAATTTCCTTAGCTATTAATTACTAAAACCGATACTAGCTTCTATACTTTTATTATTTATCATCAGAAACCGAGTACGAGATGACCAATATTGAGCATTTCATTGAAATAGGCATAGCATTATCTTCGGAGAAAAATCACGATGCCTTGCTTGAGAAAGTACTAAAAAGTGCCATGGAATTAGCGAATGCTGATGGCGGTACGATCTATTCAATATCAGTTGATAATGAATTGGTTTTTAAGACCTTATTAAATAACACCCTCAACATTCATCTTGGGGGAACCAGCAAAGAAAAAATCAACTATCCTAATATTCCCATTTTTAAATACGGTGAAAGTAACGATAGCGCCATCGTTGCTATTTCAGCGGCGTCAGGAAAGATCATTAATATTGATGATGTTTATGCTTGTACAGAATTTGATTTGAGTGCTGCAAAAACGATGGATAGAAAGATCGATTATCATACAAAGTCAGTCTTGACCTTGCCGATGAAGAATCATCATGACGACTTAAATGGTGTTATCCAGCTAATCAATGCGTGTGATGAAAAAGGCAATGTTATCGCATTTAAATCTGATATTGAAAGAGTTGTTAGTGCCCTGACGTCTTTAGCCGGTATGATTATCACCAATAAAGAGTTAGTTGATGATATGGAAAATTTATTTAATTCATTTTCACAACTTATCGCCTCAGCTATTGATAAAAAGTCACCTTATACGGGGGGGCATTGTCGACGAGTTCCTGAAATAACCATGATGCTTGCCAGAGCGTGTCACCGAATAGACTCTGGTGAATTACAGTCTTTTTCAATGACAGATGAAGATTTTAATGAGCTTAGTGTCGCCGCTTGGTTACATGATTGTGGCAAAGTAGCTACTCCTGAATATATTATGGATAAAGCCAAAAAACTTGAAACGATTAGCGACAGAATAGAGTTGGTTAATACACGTTTTGAAGTTGCCGCCCGTGATATCTACAACTCCCAGCAATTAGATGGAAATGATAAAGTTGAAAAATTACAGCAACTAGAATCTGATCGAGAGTTTATCAATACCGCCAATACGGGAGGGGAATTTTTTGATGATGATAAAATTCAACGAGTCTATCAAATAGCAAAAAGTTACCACGTGGCAATCGCCGGTACCAAACAATCCGTATTAACAGAAGATGAAGTCTACAATTTAATCACCAAACGCGGCACTCTCAACGCAAAAGAACGAAAAATAATTAATGGTCATATGGATGTTACTGTTGAAATGCTCGAAGCGATGCCATTTCCCAAACACTTACAACGGGTACCTGAGTATGCTTGTGGTCATCATGAAAAGATGGATGGCACAGGTTATCCTAAAGGGTTAAAGCGCGATGAAATGTCGATACCAGCAAGAATGATGGCCATTGCTGATATCTTTGAGGCGCTAACTGCTAATGACCGTCCCTATAAAGCGCCAAAAACGTTATCAGAAACCTTAAAAATCATGGGAAAAATGAGATTGACTGATCACCTCGACCCTGACCTATTTATGGTTTTCATCAAAGAAAAAGTTTATTTGGAATTTGCTCACCAAGCATTGGATGCCAGCCAGCTTGATGATTTCGACATTAACCAAATTCCCGGCTGTCAGACTAGCTAGTCACCAACTGCTTTGAGTTGTTGATTACAACCTTTCACCCATTTAAAAAGATACATAATTATTAACTTGGTGATTGCGCTCGTCACAGCAAGAACAATTAATGGCCAGCCATTATCTAATCCCATAGCCAATGCAAAAGCGATTGTAGATATATCCATCATCAAAATAAACTGACTCATTTTTAAATCAACTGCACCGGTACCACGTGATTTAATAATTAACATTATTTGATGATAATAACCTTGCGCAATTAATACCGAAATAACCAGAATAATAATTGTCGACACATAACGCCCTTCATCAACAAAAGACTCTCCGTAAAATAGCCCAAAAATACCGACCATCAAAGAAGCTATTGCTAAAATAAAAACAATTAATGTTGATTGGTTTTTTCTATCAAGCCACAGTTCATACAAAATGGTGAGCACTAAAAAAGCGGCAATAAGTCTTGGCCAAACAATAAAGTGATTAAAAGGTTCAATGGAATAACCATAAATAAAAAACGAGAAGTACGCTAAAAAACTGACGGTAAACTGATTTAATGATAACAATGACGTCGATTGTCGCTTAGTTTCTTCGACAAGTTTCCTACGCCAAATAGTTTTAAGTTGTGATAAAACACCATACAAACTAACAAATATAAAAAGGGTATTAATACCCCCAAAAAAGGTATACAAACTCATTAAGGATCTCCAATAATAAAAAATCATTAGAACACATATTGTCGACAATTTAAATAAAATATTTAAATTAACAAGTGGATTCCGTTAAATCAACGAAACATTGTCGACAAATAAAATGTCATTTGTTATTTTTAAGGACTATTAAAGAGAAGGAAAGAGTATTGAATTTCGAATTTATAGTGATTGTACTAAATGATTAGGTTATACCACGCTAAATTTAGATAGTTGCTCTACTAAATCAATGATCCCGAGACTAGCATTCTTCTTAATTAAGGTGACGTTATCAGCACATTCTAAAGTATCATTTGCCGCAGGACTGGGATCAATATAATAAATAGGGGTATTTTTAGGGACAAACGATATTAAACCAGCAGCCGGGTATACTTGCATTGAAGTACCAATAATAACAATAATATCGGCTTTGATAACCTCTGCGATAGCTTCATTTAATTTAGGCACTTCTTCACCAAACCAAACGATATAAGGCCGAAGTTGACTGCCCATTTCGCAGACATCTCCTAAAGAAATATCTTTCAAACAAGAATAAACCAAATCAAAATATTGAGTACTTTGCGCTTTTAAAAGCTCGCCGTGCAAATGCAAAACATTTGAACTACCAGCACGCTCATGTAAATCATCAACATTTTGAGTGACAATAGTGACATTAAATATTTTCTCTAAATTAACCAATGTATCGTGCGCTATATTGGGAGTAACATTAAGTAATTGGCGTCTGCGCTGATTATAAAAATCCAGTACCAACTTTGGATTTTCTTGCCAACCTTGTGGGGAAGCGACCTTCATTACATCATGCCCATGCCAGAGACCATTTGCATCTCTAAAAGTTTCAATACCACTTTCTGCACTAATTCCTGCACCACTTAAGACAACAATATTTTTACGCATGAAAATCCCTTTATGTATTCCTTTATCATTTAATAGTACGCTTATACCCGTTACCATTCAAAGTGCGTGATTTCAGTTGGAATTATAAGAACTTTAGGTGAGACATTCATTTTAGATAATGGTGATTCCCTTGTCACAATGAATAACGCGGCATAAAGTACTTATAAACCAACCCAGAGGGGACTTCTGAGCAAACCATGCTCGTCGTTGTCTCTGTTTTTAAGGGAATGACCATAAATAAACAGAGACGCCTTGATCATGAATTGCTCAGTAGTCCTGAAACATGCATATTGATTGGCAACGGGTATAGTTGGCCAAACATTCAAAAGCCAGATACATTTAGTTTACTGTTTTAATTAAGTTTTCTTCACTATCAGACGGCATAAATGGAGAGGAGTCTACCGTGACGGCATCAGGACCGATGCGACCAATAGCGGGTAATTCAATTGCTAAATCAAATATATCAAACTCAAAATTTAAACCAAGAATATTAAATTCTAGTCCTTCTTCTTTGCCGATGGTTAATGCAAACAAACCCAAAAATGACGCCTGTAGTCCTCCACTTGCTGAGCGACCAAAAAAATTGCTTAAACTTTTATAGTCTTTACCAATAGCTGTAGAAGGTAAATCTAAGCCAATTTCAGGGACTGCGCGAGCAATAGTCGCCGTAAAAGTATTACTATTAGGCCCTGGATATGCTTGATATTCGCTTTTGTATTCATAATTTTCAACGGCGATTTCGATTTTATTGATTAAGGCATTCACATCACTTTCTCGATAATCAAGCAACAGTTTTGGCTGGTGTCCCCACCAATCTCGATCGGGGCTATTAGTGCGAACCACTAAGGCCGTATCATCTCGTCGTAAACGCCAGCCAATAATTTCATAACTAGTATAAAAGTCATCATTTTCACGTTTAACGCTAAACCAAGTATGCACAGACACCGCTTGTTTTGCACCCCAAGTTCGCGCGGAATAAACCTGTATGACCCCGCCAGAGTATTCTTTGGGATCGGGTGCTAATAAACCACTTGTTATCTCATTATTGCTACTACAACTGACCATAGAACCGCCAAAAAGTGCAGCAATCAGAAATATTAAGAGTATGCGTAGGTGAGAAAAACGTTTTACTTTGAAAAACTTCAACCTCACTTTGGACAACATCGACCTCATTCTTAACGCTTCGCTGTAGCTTTAGCCACTAGACTTTGATCAATACGTACTTTTTGACCATCTTGTAAACGCTCGCCACCACGAACTATCACTTCATCACCGGCCCATAATGCGCCAGTAACAGAAACCCAACGACCAACCCCTTGACCAATCATGACGTTAACTTTTTTAGCTTGATCATTTTCATCAATAGTTAAAACAAAGGTTTCTCGTTCACGTAAAATTAAGGCATCACGCGGTACAAGTGTTGCTTCACCAGGAAACTGCTTAGGTAATGAAACAGTTACCGCTGTTCCTGCAAGTAAATTAAGGTCGTCGGCAGCAAGGCGAACATCAAAGGTTCTTGATGATTGGTCGCCCGCTTTACTCCATGTACGAATAGGTAGTTCCACTAACTTGTCTTGCCACTTAACCATAACCTGCGCATCAGCCTGTAAAAACGAGGCGATGGCAATCGGTGCAGCAATTTTAATATCAAGATTATAGGTATCAACTAATTGCACCAAAGGTCGTCCAATACTTATTAACTCTCCAACATGAGCAAACCTTTCGCTGATATTGCCACTAAAAGGCGCTACCACATGTGTTTTCTCTATCGCTAATTCCGTTTGTTTAGCTAACATTTTCAAAGCGATCACTTCATTTTCAGCAACCACCAAATCTTTAACTATTCTTTCCAGTTCACTCACTGCGGTATTATTCTTTTGACTTAGTGTCGACATCCGTTTTTTCTGACTGGTTAAATAAGTAACATCTGCCTGATGCTGCTTAACCTGTGCTTTTTGCTGAGCCAGTTGCAGTTTTAAATGTCTATTATCAATTTTAGCAATAACTTGCCCTTGTTCGACTTGACTACCAACATCTTTAATCCAGAGCAATAACCCTGTTTGCTCCGCAGAGATAGGTGAATTTTTTCGACTAATAACATTACCCGGCAACCACATGGTTGGATTTACTTGTTCAACCTTCGCAGTTTCAGTAGTAACCAATTGTGCCTTATCAGCAGAACTTTCTGCAGCATTCGCTGTAATGATTAACTGACTAGACAACAAACAAGTGAATATAATTTTAGATAGATTGTTTTTCATGACTCTCTCCGTACTTTTAATGTTTGTCATCAGCTAATGCAGCTGTAACAGTTGAATTTTGATTTGAATTTAAGTTTTGGTTTAAATTAAGCAAACTACCTTTAAAACCAAAGTCGGCTCGGCTTAATCGTAATAAACAAGGTAGTAATACGATGGTGAAGATAGTGCTAACCGCTAAACCGCCAACAATAACCGCAGCAAGTCCTCGATAAATAGCACTACCCGCTCCCGGTATTAATAACAGCGGTAACATGCCAAAAAAGCTTGTTGCTGTACTCATAAATATCGGTCGTAACCTTAACTTTAAGGATTGCTCTATAGCCTCAATACGGGTTAAACCGTTAAGTTGTCCCATACGTGTTTGATGTACTAATAGAATGGCGTTGTTGACCACCAAGCCAAGTAAAATAATAAAACCTATCATGGTGAGTAAATCTAAGGGTTGGAAGACCACAAGGTTTAATAATTGAATAGCTAAAATACCGCCTACGGTTGCCAATGGAATAGTGATAACCACCAGTAAACTGTCTTTAATTGACTTAAATAAGGCCGCCATCAATAAAAATAAGATGACCAAGGCAAAAGCAAAGTTATCCGCCATAATGCTGATTGCCTTTTCAAGTTGATCCGCGCTACCACCAAATAAAATATTGCCATCTTCAGGCATAATTTCCTTAAGCTTTGGTTCAACTTCAGACTTTAACGCAGCAATAGTTTCCTCTAAAGACCAGCCTTCAGGTGGATTTACATTGAGTGTTATGGTGCGGTGCCCATCGATTCTGGTTAAGCGAGATGGGCCAACTGTGCGTTGTATATCAACCAGTTCACCCAATTGCGTAATTGAACCATTAGCTGTCATAATCGGAACATCACCAAGGTTGTCGGGATCATCCCAGCCCTCTGCACGTAAGATCATGTTAAGCCTTTTGCTACCATTGAAGTATTCACCAACAAATAAACCATCACCCATGGTACGTACTACTCGACCTAAATCTCTGCGATTCCAACCTTGCTCTAAAATATTACGGTCATTGGGTGTCAAACGCAGTTCAGGCTCAGACATTTCAAGACCCGGGTTCGCGCGGACACTTGCTCCCGGTATGGCTTCTTTAACCCAGTCTAATCCTTGACGAGCGACATTTTGTAAAGCATAAGTATCTTTTGACTGTAAAATTATTCTCACTTGGCGACCACCACCAAAACCACCAAAAAGGTTTCCTTGTCGAGCAAAGACACGAGTATCAGGTAGGTCTACTAAAATCTCCTCCTTAACAAGAGCAAGCAGCTCATCAACTTTTGATTGATCTTTTGCACGAACGCCAAGACTGCCACCAAATGGCCCGCTAAAAATATAATAGTTCTTTAACGCAGGTTCTTTTGTGCCATCCATATAGGGTTTTAAACGCTGCACTATCGGATTAATCACTTCTTTTTCAATAGTTTCAATATTTGCCCCAGGAGGAAATTGCAAATTGGCATCGACTGCATCACGTTTAACTGGTGGTAAATAATCGAGTTTAGGCATAGCTACGTAACTAATAATCAGAGGAATACATAACAAACAAGTTGAGAGCAAGACACGTTTACGAGATGTATTGGTTATTGACATTACACCGGAAGTAATGCGTTGCCAAAGCTTAATATTTGGGTCAACTACATTTTGATCTTTAAGAAAATATTTAGATAATACCGGTAATAAAACGGCAGCGACAATTAAGGAAACAGAAACCGCGATGGCAATGGTTAACGCCAAATCACCAAATAACTGACCTTCGATGCCCTTTAAAAAGAATACCGGTAAGAAAATAGCAACCGTTGTCGCCGTTGAAGCAAGTAGCGCTCCCCATACCTGTTGAGCGCCCTGCTCAGCACTATCATGCTCATTTAAGCCTTTGTCTCGCATTCGTAAAATGTTTTCTAGGACCACGATAGCGGCATCCAATACCATGCCAACAGCAAATGCTAAACCTGCTAATGAAATAACATTAAGAGAGCGTCCAGTAATTTCTAAAACAATAAAGGTGCTTAATAAGCTGATCGGAATCGCTGTGGCAATAATAAGTGTTGCGCGCATTCGTCGAATAAAAAACCACAACACCGATAATGACAAAATAATACCGGCAAATAGGTTACTAGTAACAAGATTAATTGCACGGTAGATAAATACAGATGCATCAAAAGATTGCACCATTACCAGCTTCTTATCTGCCAATACTTCTGTATTGAGTTTTTCAACTTCAGCTTTTACCCGATTAAGTGTATCTAAAACATTGGCCCCATTAGCTCGGTCAATGCGCATTGAAAATGCAGGATTACCATTTTGTACGGCTAAGTTTTGACGGTCATTACGACGCACTTCAACGGTGGCTATATCACTAAGGCGAATATTACTGCCATTTCTTGATTCCAAAATAAGATTGGATAACTCTTCGACACGATATTTACCATTATACCTAAGTGTATATTGTCGGCGACCTACATCAACAAAACCGCCGGAAACATCAGTTGATGCTGTGACTAGTGCGATTAACTGCGGGATTTGAATACCGTATTCAGCCGCTTTAACGGGGTCATATCTAATTTGTAATTCTTCGCGGTTATTTGCAGTAAAGGTTTGTACACTTGATACACCTTCAATAGCTTCAAGTCGCGGACGAATAGTATCGTTGGTAAAGTCTATATATTCAGCAATGGGTTTGTCATTACCTGGAAGAGCTTGTAAAAAGAAAAATGTTAACGCGGGTGTACCACCACCAAATCCACCAAGCATGATACGTGGTGGCCTAGCGTCACGTGGTAAATTAGGAATTCTTGTCATCCGGCTGATCACTTCAATCAGCGTTTGTTCCATATTGGTATCAACACCAAACTCTAAATTGATAAAAGAGCTACCTCTATTGGCAAAGGCGTTCATTGAGCTCAAACCAGGGATACCTCTCAGTACTTGCTCTTGTGGTTCAATCAACTCAGATTCAACTTCCAAAGGCGAGGCTGCGCGCCAAAAGGTTTGAATAGCAATGCGTGGTCTTTCAATATCAGGAAATAATTGCACGGGAAGTTTAAACAGACTTAACATGCCAACGAGTAATATAAGAGCAACACCGACGGCAACTGCAGCAGGATTTGTTAAGGCACTTGAGGTAAGTTTCATGTTTATCTCCGAGCGAAAAAATGTATTAGAACGACCTCTATAAAGTAGCAATCAACGAAAAATTTAGTAGCCAAATTACGCTTAGTGGATTGTAAAACACGATAAACAGCAATGATGAAATTCTTTGTAATTACCTGACATACCCTGAAACAATTCCTACTTAGATGAATGGTGTCTTTATTGAGATGAATGGATAAAATAAGTGGGCAAGTTAAAAAGGGAATAAAGGAGTGAAATTTGAAGTTTTTATGGTTAAAAAATGAAGAAACAGTTAATTGGCAAGAACTTGCAGACTTATATAAATCTGCCCCCCTTGGCGATAAATCACCAGAAGATCTACGCACTGTCTTCTCAAACTCCATGTTTAAATGTTTTGTCTTTGCCAAATACAGAGACACAAACAAACTCATCGGAATTGGTCGGGCACTTGCCGATGGTTTAGACACCTCGTATATCTGCGACATTGCAATACATCCTGATTATCAGGATCAGGGCTTAGGCAAAGCAATTGTGAATACGTTAGTTGAGTACTCCAGTAAACATAAGAAAATACTTTTATATGCCGTACCCGGCAAGGAAGGTTTTTATCAAAAACTGGGCTTTCGAAAAATGAATACGGCGATGGCAATTTTTTCAGATCAACAACGAGCCTTCAATAAAGGTATTATTTCTTAAGGCATGACTCATATCAATATTTGTAAATAAAGCAAATAACAAGCAACCGTAATTAATGCCCCGCCCATGGCTACGTTAAATATTTTAAAATGGCTAGGTGAACTTAATAGTGTTTGCAGCTTATCCCCTAGCAGTGCCCAAGATGTAATAGATGCATAACAAATTACAAAATATAAACTAATAAAAATACTCAATAATGATAATGAATGACCTAAGTTAAACGCCGATACACCTGATATACAAGCAATCCATGCTTTAGGGTTTAACCATTGCAATAAAAAACCATCCCAAAACCTGGGAATATTCTGCTGTGATGATGACAACGATTCAGGGTTACCAGCAGATAAAATGATTTTTATGCCCATATAAGCAATAAAAATTGCCCCAATGTAACTAAGTACCATTAAAAACACTTCTGATAGTTCAGCAATAACTCGTAAACCTAGCCCCACAGTTAATAACAACAAGGTAAAGCCTATTGTTGCACCGCCAACAAAGGACATTGCCTTTTTTAAGCCGTAATTTACACCGGTCGATAGGGTTATAACATTGACAGGTCCTGGCGATATTGACATTGAAAAAGCAAATAAGCACATCGCAAATATTAATGACATAGAAGTTCTCTTTCGAAGTATTTAGAACAGCATAACAATTTGCATACTATCTGATTAGATGGTGTAATTGAAATTAATTATTCTAAAATCATTAATAATAGGGTAAGTACTTAATGTTCGATAAATTACGTGCAATGGCAATTTTTGCCGAGACAGTTAAACAAGGTTCTTTTAGTAGTGCCGCGAAAAGTCTTAACCTTTCAGCTTCAGTTGTGAGTTATCAAATTACTCAGCTTGAACAAGAATTAGATAGTGTATTAATTTATCGTTCGACCCGAAAACTATCACTCACCGATGACGGAAAAAATCTGTACCATTACGCCCAACAAATGCTGAGTGCAGCTGAGCAAGGTCTAAACAGTTTAAATAAAGAAAAATCTCAGCCTATAGGAAAACTTTCCTTAGCATTACCTTCAGCATTAACCAAAGCCCCTATTACCAATAAACTGGCAGAGTTTGCCAAACTTTACCCACAAATTTCGCTCAACATTCAATATACCGATGTTCGTCAGAATATTATTGCGCAAGGATTTGATCTAGCGATTAGGGCTGGGGAGCTGAGTGACAGTAATCTAAAAACAAAAAGAGTAGGCGAAATAAAACGCTTATTAGTATGTAGTAAAGACTACTTTTCTGAACAACAAAAGGTAGAAAATCCAGCAGAGCTAAGTCACTGGCAATGGATAAAATTAAGCATGCTGCCAAACTATCGCAGGCTAATTCATAACAACAAAAAAGAGATAACGATTAATTTTAACCATCAAATCAGCGTTGACAGTGTTGAAGCCATGACCCAATTTTGTTTACTTGGTTGCGGCTTAGCTACACCACCCAATTACTTAGTTAATGAAGCAATTAGCAGCAAAGAACTTATTGTGCTTTTTCCACAGTGGCATGTACCTTCAATTCCACTGTATGCAACTTGGCCGAATAATCATCAAGAAAATAATAATACGCGGTTATTAATAGACTACTTGTCAGCCGATAAATATTAGCTTCCTTACAATCGAATGACCAATGGCATTGCCAAATTCATCATAACGACAACTTAATGAGGGAAAATAGATTTCCCCTTTATTGGTAAATTAATTACACCGTTGAGCCGCTTCAATGGTATTTTTAAGCAAACAAGCAATAGTCATCGGCCCTACGCCGCCGGGTACTGGTGTTATTGCCCCACAAACAGATTGGACATTTTTATAGTCCACATCTCCAACAAGTTTCGCTTTACCTGTTTCATCCTCAATACGGTTAATACCCACATCAATAACGGTTGCTCCTGGTTTAATCCACTCAGCTTTAACAAATTCTGGACGTCCTACCGCGGCAACTAAAATATCTGCCTGTTGGCATATTCCAGCTAAATTTTTAGTACGTGAATGGGTAATAGTCACTGTGCAGTTTTCTTGTAATAGTAATAAAGCGACAGGTTTTCCAACAATGTTTGAGCGACCAATAACTACTGCATGTTTACCTGATAAATCATCACCTAGATGTGTTTTAGCCAAAATAATGCAACCTTGAGGTGTACAAGGTACAAGTGCGCCGCTTTCACCATTTAACAAACGACCTGAATTCATCGCATGAAAACCATCAACATCTTTAGTTGGTTCAATGGCTGCAATAATGACACTTTCGTCAATATGTTTTGGTAAGGGTAATTGCACCAAAATGCCATGAACACTCTTGTCATCGTTTAAATGTGCTAGTTCTTCTAGTAACTGTGTCTGTGTAGTTTCTACAGGTAACTTAATTTCATTTGAAATCATACCGACTTCACGGGTTTGCTTGACCTTATTACGTACATATATCTGACTTGCAGGGTCTTCACCAACTAATACCACGGTTAATCCCGGAACAATGCCTTGCTCTTTTTTGAGTAGCTCTACTTTTACAGCTAAGGTTTTTCGTAAATCCGCAGCGACTTGTTTGCCATCAATATTCATAACACCCCATAATCATTAAATTTATTATATGAAGATCTTATTGAATTATGAGCAAATGATCAAAGGTAATTTTAACTCAAAGCAAATAAAATAATTCATGACAATTCGATGAGAATTAAAATAAAAATTTTCAGCATGCTATATTGTTTAAAGTAATAAATTTGTACTCATAATAAGTAAAATAAGGATTATTAATGAATAAAC
Organism: Colwellia sp.; assembly: GCA_013215655.1. Lineage (GTDB taxonomy): Bacteria > Pseudomonadota > Gammaproteobacteria > Enterobacterales > Alteromonadaceae > Colwellia_A. The sequence goes on along the minus strand of JABSOX010000022.1, from coordinate 14,051 downwards.
TATTTACCTCTATTGTTATCATCTTTGCCGTTTTAATAAGTGGCTGCGTATCAACAGACAAATCAACCGTCTCAGAAAAACGTCAAGCCGTATTAACGATGAAAAATAAAGTACTTACCGATCTTTATAAAATGAAACCTGATGTTAGATCACAAATAAGCAGTGCTCCGGGTTATGCAGTCTTTAGTAATATAAATATCAATTTACTTTTTGCTAGTTTCGGTGGAGGACAAGGTATTGTTAAAAATAATAATACTGGCGAAAATACCTTTATGAAAATGGGCGAAGTTGGTATTGGTCTAGGGCTAGGTGCTAAAGATTTCCGTATTGTTTTTGTTTTTCATAATAATGATGCAATGAATAGATTTGTCGAGCATGGCTGGGCGGTCGGCGCACAAACCGATGCTGCGGCAAAAGCAAATGATAAAGGCGCAGCCGTAGGCGGTGAAATAACCCTTGATGATATGACAGTATATCAAATAACTGAGTCAGGTTTAGCCTTACAAGCGACGATTAAAGGCACAAAATACTGGCAAGATGACGAGCTTAATTAATCAATATGAAAAGAGACATTCATTAGTAAAACTCTAAGTGGAACTCAAATAAAAAAGAGCTTAAACAAGCTCTTTTTTATAAATCTATATAGTCGATGGACAACTCAATAATACCTACTAACACTATAGTTTTATAAAAAATATTCTCTATCTAACTTGCACCAAAAGAGAAGAGTCTTTAATCTGCAACACTCTATTTATTTAATGCTTAAATCCTATGTTCCCTTTATCTGTCCTTGATCTAGTACCTGTAAAAATCGATAAAACACCTGCAGATGCACTAACCGAATCTCTCGAATTAGCACAACACGCTGATGGTTTAGGCTACTTGCGGTATTGGGTGGCAGAACATCATAATATGGTTGGCATAGCCAGTGCAGCTACGTCTGTGGTTATTGGTTATTTAGCGGCCGGGACCAAAAACATTAGAATTGGCGCTGGCGGAATCATGCTTCCGAACCATTCGCCTTTAGTCATTGCTGAACAGTTTGGTACTTTAGAGTCATTATATCCTAATAGAATTGACCTAGGTTTAGGTAGAGCCCCAGGAACCGACCAATTAACATGGCAAGCTTTGCGTAGAGACCCTAGATCTTCCGATCAATTTCCACAAGATGTTCAAGAACTACAAGGATATTTTGAGCCAGTAAAAGAAAATCAATCCGTTCAAGCTGTGCCAGGTGGAAACTTAAAAGTACCTCTTTGGATGTTAGGTTCTAGCTTATTTGGTGCACAATTGGCAGCTCAACTGGGTTTGCCTTATGCCTTTGCTTCACATTTTGCTCCGGCATCACTAGACCATGCATTAGAACAATACCGTCATCTATTTAAACCATCTAGTCAATTAACAAAACCTTATGCTATGCCATGTATTTCAGTAATTGTGGCAGATACCAATGAACAGGCTGAATATTTATTCTCCAGCATGCAGCAGCGATTTTTAGGCATGATTAGAAATCGACGTGGTAAATTATTACCACCCATCGATAATATTGAAAACTGTTGGAGTCCAATGGAAAAAGCACAGGTTGAAAGCATGTTAAGTTGTGCATTTATAGGGTGTGCCGCCACCGTGAAAGATAAACTTCAACACTTTATTAATAGAACTCAAGCTGATGAATTGATAGTGAATGCCGGTATTTTTGATCAAAGCGCAAAATTACATTCTTATGAATTGTTAGCTGACATTGGTAAACAACTTGTTCATGCTTAAATTCCTTGCGGTTTTACTCCCCTTAGCTTAACTACAGAACCTAAGATACTTATCTTTAGTCTGTAACTTCAAAGCTGTGCGGCATAAATTAGATGTGATGTAATTACGAAAGACTTCCTAAGCCGCTAGAAAATAATATTCTGTAGAGAGTCATTCATAATGATAAATATCAATGCTTAGATAGAAGCTATTACTATACGCAGACTTACTTACATTAATTAAAGAGCAACTCTGTTTTCCCTTCTGTTTAATCGTGTGCTCTCCGATAATTTTTTAGTTAGAATGATTTCGACGATTAGTAAGTTGATCATAATGGCTATTAGTCGCCCATAATCATATTGCAGTTGGTTTAAAATCGTATAAAGTCGGTCAAAATGGCTAAATAAAATCACGATAAGTATATCTATAAATAAGGGCGTTACTGCGGCCAGTGTTATAGCAACAGCTCTCGCCATCCATTTTTGGTGTACTTGTACATTGCGTTTGATAATATGCCAAAGTGCGATAGAAAATGTTAGACAAATCGCCATACTCATTAAAATCAGGACAACATATCGAGTACCCTGTGAATCTGGCGACAGCACGTTGTGCATCCAAACACCAGATATTGCCATAATATAGCCCGATATAAGTGCAATTCGTCCCGCTATTTTGTGGCGATTTAGGTTGTTAGTACGAAGTCTTGGAGAGAACTGAAATGGCATAGTTAAGAAAAACAAAATGCCGGAAACACCATGAACCAAAATTGCAGCCGGAGTTTCAAAGTGTAAGGTATTAATCATCGACGACACACCGTCAATTGCCGATGGACCCAATACCACTAACGCCACTAAAAATATGGCAGGAATACCTGCGATGCCCGTTAAAAAAAGTAGTGTGCCAACAACAGGCCAATTAAAAGGAATGTTAATTTTATTAATGTCGGTTTTTGTTAGTGAAGTCATTTTGTTTAAATTTTATCGAGTGGCTAAGGTGGAGTAGATTATGTAGACTTATATTAGAATTGGCGTCCGTTTATGTTAACTCGAACCTTTTTAGTGTTCAGCCTATAGGTTTGTACAGATAAAAACAACTTGGAAGCCTTATATAACTTACCTTTACGCGTTAGTATGAGAATTTATTGTAATGGAAAACCCTACGCTATTAGCATTAAACATATCCTCCTTAATAATCATTATATTTAGTGCAAACTTGTTGATCTTACGCTCTTTTGAACGGCAAGCTTATTTACCGTTGGCAATTTTTTTATTAGCGATAGGTGTTGTTATTTGTCAACCAACATTAGCAAGCTTGGCAACATCATTACAGCCCACGATTCTAATTCTTTCACTGCCAGCCATTTTGTTAATTGCTCCTAGTTTGTGGTTTTATGTTGAAGGTATTACAGCGGAAACGCCTTGGCAACTTAGGCAAATGCATAAACGCCATTTTGTACTATTTATCGTAGGTGCTTTTGTCGCTTTTATCGCATTATTTGTGCCCTACGAAGTGCAATATGCATTGTTAATAGAGGATAATGAAAACATTTTAAAAAGTAGCACTCCTAATATTAGGTACATGGCAGTAGGAACGCTTATTGCTACTTTACTGCTGGTATTTGGGTGGGTATTACAATCTGGTTTTTATTTCTTTAAAGTTGTTCGGCGGTTAACCCAATATCGACAACATTTGAAAGACTTGTTTGCCAGTACCCAAGTTAAAGAAATGAGATGGCTCAGTTGGCTATTGCTTGCTGTTGGTATTGTATGGTCAGCAACGGCAATTAATATTGTTATAGACAACCTTATTTTCTCAACACAAATTAACGCGACGGTGGCAGGCGTAGTAATCCTAGTCATGATTTGGAGTGTCGCTATATGGGGGCTTCGTCACAAGCCTGGTTTTGTAGAGGTGTACAATAGCGATGAAGATATTCAGGCAGTACTTGAAGAGACAATTACTCAGCCAGAAAAATACCAGCGTTCGGCTTTAAATGAACAGCATGCCTCACAAATAGCGAAAAAAATTGAAACAGCAATGCAACAAGACAACCTCTATTTAGATGCGTCACTCTCTTTACAAAAGCTAGCAAAACATATTAGTACCTCCCCGAATTACATTTCGCAAACATTGAATGAATCCATAGGAATGAACTTTTTCGATTACGTCAACAAATATCGAGTTGAAATGGCTAAACATCAATTACAACATTCTAGTGACACTGTGATAGATATTGCTATGAACGTTGGCTTTAATGCCAAGTCTTCTTTTTACACTGCGTTTAAAAAAGTAGCGCAGCAAACGCCTAGTCAGTATCGTAAAAGTGTGGTGCAAGGTTAAATGATAAAGAGTAACAGGTCGAAAGGCCTAATCGTACCACCTGCAATTAACACATCAAAAATTGCTCCTGTACTTTAATCCCCATACTCGCGCGGTATCTAAACCAGAGTAAATTTTAATGCATTATGAATTAGTCGTTAAATATTCTAATAGGGGAAAAAATTGAAGGAAAAAGTAAAAATCGAAGACAGCCATTCAAATATTTAAAAACAATAACACATAAAAACGTAACCCTTCTCTGGTTAATTAAACTTCTAATGCGATCAGCATACCCGAGAGTATAAAAAACTATCGTACTTACCTATTTGTCATTAAAAAATAATATGTTTTAATGAAATCAAGACACACTAAAGCTAGGGTTTCCCCTATTGGCTGTATTTTAATGCTTTTGTTTAAAGGTTAACGTTTAAAGATTAGAAACTAAGCTAAGAGCTTTTCACAAATAGATACGTTCGCTCGTTTTTTTAAGTGTTGATGCTGGCAAAATTCTGTTAACGCCTCTTTATGTCCAACCGCACCATGAAAACATTTTCTGAACTGAGTAGTTAAAATTAACCAGTTTTCGGCACTTATATTTAACCTTGTTAATTTACCTGCTTGGCTTTGTTCAATGTAGCCGTATTTATCTTCTCGAATACAATGGCCAGTTAATTCAACCAATTGAATATAATCGTTTAATACAAAGGGTAAACCTATTGGCATATTTTGTTTCGGGTTACCGACAAACGGGAGTAGTGTTTTAGGTTGTTGACCTTTTATTGCGGCTTTAATACGTTGTTGAATGCTGGTATGGTTTGAGCTTTCGGGTGTGTCCGCCATGTTGGCGCGAACTGGGTTTAAATCAACATAAGCCATACATGCAGCAAGTGCAGCCTCATCAAGCAAGGCTTGAGATTTAAAACGTCCTTCCCAAAATATCCCTGTACAGTTATCTTCTTTATTGGCTTGTACGGCAATACTTTCATTAAGAATACGCATAAACCAACTAATATCCATCAGTCGTTGACGGTACACGGTTGCGGTGTCTTCAAGATTTTTTTGTAAAGACTCTATCAGGGTTTCACCCCGTAAATACTGTTGGGTTATGAGTGTACCTTTAAATAACTGAGGCCAACGAGTTATCACTTCATGCATTGACCATGATTTTGCTTGATCAACATTAACAAACAAAACTAAATGAGTATGGTTACTCATGACCGCATAAGCACATATATCAATAGCAAAGACCTCAGTTAAATAAAGCAATTTATCTTCAACCCATCCTCTACGGTGCTCAAAACTTTGACCTGTTACTTTATCTTCTCCACAAAGAAAAGCGCGGCGTACACAACGTGATATACAGTGATAATACTGGGTATCAAATAAACTAATTTGCCTATTTTTTGCTGTTGCCATAGTAACCTCAAATACAATTAACTGCTTATTATTTGAGCACAGTTAATTTGCTGAATTATTTCCAAGTGGTGGGTGTCTGCTATTTATCTCTGCTATTTGTCTCAAAGAACAATTACAGTATTCTACCTTTACTCAGACACACCTAAGTAGCTAAAAATTGATTAGACAATACGACCACTTTTAGTTTATTGCTACCTCTTTGGCTAAAGACACACCTAGAAGTGAAGCCAATATTTTGTCGGTTTTTTTTACAATGCTATTACTACGGATTTCTGGCGGTTCAGAAAAGTGTGCTAATACAAGGATTAAGTAAATAGGCACGAATAGTGCTATCATTAGGTATAAGGGTAAAGGCAGCTTTTCTTCTCCTTGGCTTCTCCCGCCATTATGTCTCTCCTTTTATCAGACCACATTATCGTTAAACCAACTCAAACGACTCGAGGAGGACATCATGAAAATATTATCTTACCTCGGTGCAGCAGTGTTGAACATCCTAGACAATAGTGTCAATCAGCACATTGATGAACACTGCAGCTTTGTGACTATTACTATGTCATGCGAGTGTTTCCTAGAGGACGACTTGTATAGAGGGCCGCCCAGCTGAAGTAACCGTGCCTGTCCGGTACCAAGGATACTATTATGCCTACTGATAAACCGAAACTGACTCCTGAACAGTTAAAAGGGCTTGTACAAAGAGGGGGTATTGCAACGCTTGATTCTACAAATAAAGCTGGGCAGCCCGCGCCAATATTATTTACGCAAAATATGCAAATAATTGACTTGAGTTCTCTAATGAAAACAAAGGTCGAAACAGAAACAGAAGAAGCAGAAGAAAAAATAGATGAGGTTATTCCTTTTATTTTACCCAAAATGCACACAATGCGTAAACATCTTGACTCACATGTTATTGGTCAAGACCATGCTAAAACTACAATAGTTCGCGCGGTTCATATGCATTTAACTAGATGTTTTGTTCCAAGCGATAACCTGGTAAAACTACATAAAAAGAATGTTCTCCTACGTGGACCTTCTGGTTGTGGTAAAACAGAAATAGCTCGTGCACTAGCCGTACTGCTTGATATACCACTGCTCATTGTAGACTGTGCGGCTATTACACCGGCTGGCTTTAAAGGTAAGAACATAAGTGATATTGCCACGGATATATATATGAACTCCAATGAAAATATTGGCGTAGCAGAAACCTCTATTGTGTTCTTAGATGAGTTCGATAAAATCGGTGCAAAAGCAAATAAAGATGAAGTTGCTGGCTTTAAGTCTTCGGTGTTAAATGATTTACTAAAATTCATTGAAGGCGATAAAATCAGCTTCAAACTGGATCCTCAGTCAAGCACTATTATTCTTAACACTGAAAACATCTTGATAATAGCAGCGGGTGCCTTTACAGGCATGGAGGATTTCTTTGCTGAAAAAGGAGAGATTGGTTTTAATGCGGAGCAAATTGGTGATAATACTCCAACATATAATGAGATAACTGATGAAATTGGTATTGATCATTACATTAAATATGGTATCAATGAACAAGTATTAGGTCGTCTCCCTATTCGAACTCATTGCTACGAATTAACGGAATATGAATTGGTAAAAATTCAGCGAGATACCGTTAACAGCGTTGCTAAACAAGAAGTAGAGCAATTCTTTCGTTTAGACCAATCGCCAGTACTTATTATTGGAGAAGATGTAATGCGCTATATTGCTAAACTTGCAATTAGTCAAAAAACGGGTGCACGTGAACTTGATACTAGGTATGAAATTTTATTTTCTGACATTTATAACAAAACAGAAGAAGATGATCATATCACGGCAATAAGAGTTACTATTAAAGAAGACAAGCCTTTTTTTCAAATACAAAGATAGAGGTAAACCGAATTGTCAACTTATCAAATGAGAATGATAAAAGCTCATATTCAACGGCTTTCGCGAAATGTTAGACAGGTCTCCCACTTGTCCACTGAGTAAATGATCATTCACAGAGTGCACTGTAATTATTCACCTTCATCAGATATCGGCCAAGCCGGAACAAGTTATTGACCAGTCCATAGCAGGTGAAGAGTCGTTGAGCCTGACCTTGGACTTTAAATGCCCCACTTGTTTAAGTGCTGCTAAAAACGACCGAGTCTTACTTCGTAATACAGATATGTTCTTCAACAGATACATTAGTAAATATATCGTAAAAGTTATAACTATAATGTCTGTTGTGTATTTAATTCCTGAATGATGAACCGTATTTAACACTCCTTTTATTTTTAATTAAAAATAGAGTGTGTTGCACTGACCATTTGAAGTCACACCACAATATAATCTTTCAAGCCTGAAATAGACCATACTTGATCTGTTCAGGTTGGTGCCGGCAGCATACGAACAATCACCACTAAACATATCAATCAATTACAGGGTTCATGTAACATCATCTAGCTCAACCTAATCTAGCTCAACCTAAATTCAGTGTTACATTAAACCATGGATTTAACCGGAGTAAATTGGATGGCTCTGGACATAAAAAAACCGGAACACCTTGGTTTTAAAGGTTATTCCGGTCTTTATTGGTTCTTAACGAACCTTGTAGTGGTGCGGATGGGGGGACTTGAACCCCCACGACCTAAGTCACCAGCCCCTCAAGCTGGCGCGTCTACCAATTCCGCCACATCCGCATATTTATTAATTGAGGATAACTAAGCTTTAGTTAGGCACGTCGCTATCATCAGCTTTAGTTGCATCAACATCACCAGCTGGTACATCAGAATTTGCGGCTTTAGGCTCAGCACTTTCACTAGGAATCGCGCTGTCTGCTGGAATTGAATTCTCAGTAGCCGAATCAAGGTTATTCCATTCATCTGTAGATTTAATGCGATTTGCTGTTAAGTTACCTAAAACTAAACTGATAGCAAAAAAAGCAATGGCTAACCATGTTGTTGCTTTGGTTAAGAAGTTACCTGAACCACTTGAACCAAAGATTGTGGCAGAAGAACCTGCACCAAAAGATGCGCCCATATCAGCACCTTTACCTTGCTGAATTAGCACTAAGCCAATTAAACATAGCGCAACGATTAGATATACTACAATTAATACTTGATACAACATTTTATGTTCCCTTTGCTGCCGAACAAATTATTTTAAATTCGTCGACTTTTAAACTAGCACCGCCAATAAGACCACCGTCTATATCAGCTTGTGCAAATAATTTTTCACAGTTAGCAGCATTTACGCTACCACCATATAATAACGGCACTTTATTCGCGATTTCACTATTAGCTTTTGCTAAAAATTGACGAATAAAACAATGTGTTGCTTGTGCCATTTCAGGTGAAGCTGTTTTACCTGTACCAATAGCCCAAACGGGTTCGTAGGCAATAACAATTTCATTAAATTTTTCAATACCGATTTCGTCGATTACCGGCTGCAATTGCGCTGACAATACAGCTTCAGTTTGCTCTTCAACGCGCTCAGATTCACTTTCACCAATACATAATATGGGTGTAATACCAGCAGCTAAAGCTGCTTTAACTTTAAGAGCAGCTTGTTTGCTAGATTCAGCAAAAATACTCCTACGTTCTGAGTGACCTATGATAACAAACTCTACCGATAATTCCTGCAACATTGTCGTAGAAATTTCACCAGTAAAAGCTCCTTTTTGATGCTCGCTTACATTTTGAGCGCCAAGGTGAATACTTTTACCTAACTTGTCATGTTCAAACGCTGACAAATATGGAGCACTCGGACAAATGATAACATCTACATTTTCAGCAAGATCCAGATTATTTAATCCGGTAGTCATAGTCTTTACGAGTTCTAAGCCGCCATTCATTTTCCAATTAGCGGCAACGATTGCACGTCTTTTCATTTATCATTCCTAAATCAAAGCGGCGAGATATTAACGAACCTAACAATAAGATACAAGTATTAAGGTGAATATCTTGCTCATTTGCTTAATATTCAACCTTAACATTCAACCTTCGTAACAAAAACCAGAGAAACAAACCTAACAAGCACGTTTTACCGCATCAGCGATAACATTTGCTAATGTGGTAACTTCATCTAGATCAGGTCCTTCAACCATGACACGAATTAATGGCTCAGTTCCTGATTTTCTCAATAAAACTCGCCCTCTTCCGGTTAATTTTTCATTAACATTATGGACAGCTGCCGCAACTTCATCGGAGCTTAGAGGATCATTATCGCCAGTAAAACGTACATTCACTAGAATTTGTGGCAGTTTAGTCATTCCCTGCCTTAATTCATGAAGTTTTTTATCTGTGCCACAAACAGCGGTTAATACATTTAAAGCGGCAATAATGCCATCACCCGTTGAGGTATGGTTTAAGTTAATGACATGACCTGAGTTTTCAGCGCCAAGTTGCCAGCCTTTTTGTTTTAGCATTTCCATAACATAGCGGTCGCCAACATTACTACGCGCAAATGGTACACCCATATCAGCTAAAGCAAGCTCTAAACCCATGTTACTCATTAGTGTACCAACGACCCCACCACGCATGCTGCCGGTTTTTAAATCATTACAGGCAATAACATAAACACATTCATCACCATCAAGCACATAACCGGTGTGATCAACCATCATTAAACGGTCGCCATCACCATCTAAAGCAATACCTAAATCAGCTTGATGCTCTACAACCGCTTGACTAATTGCGTCCATAGAGGTGGCGCCACACTCATGGTTAATATTAGTACCATTAGGTGAAGTTCCTATTTCAATAACTTCAGCGCCAAGTTCACGAAAAACATTAGGCGCAATGTGATAAGTAGCACCATGTGCACAATCAACTACTATTTTTAGGTGACTGAGTGAAAATTGACTTGGGAAGTTACTTTTACAAAATTCGATATAACGCCCTGCAGCATCATCTATACGAGTTGCTTTCCCAAGGTTAATAGATTCAACACAGCCCATCTCTTTATCGAGTTCAGCTTCAATAGCTAGTTCTACTTCGTCAGGTAATTTTTGACCGTCTTGAGAGAAAAATTTTATACCATTATCATAGAAAGGATTATGTGATGCGCTAATAACAATACCCGCTTCAGCCCTAAAGGTTTTAGTTAAGTAGGCAATCCCGGGAGTGGGCATAGGACCTAATAAACCAATATCAATTCCTGCCGCTGAAAAACCAGCTTCAAGTGCTGATTCAAACATATAACCTGAGATGCGAGTATCTTTACCTATCAGTACTTTTTTAGTACCTTGTGCTGCCAATACTTTACCCGCAGCATAGCCTAACTTCATTACAAACTCAGGGGTGATCGGATATTGACCCACTAAGCCTCTAATTCCGTCTGTTCCAAAATATTTTCTTTCTGACATTGTATTAATCCTATTTATCGTACGGCTAAACTCGTTCTGACACCGCATTTAAAATCCTAATTGCATCCATTGTTTCTTTCACATCATGAACACGAATAATTTTAGCTCCTTGTTGTACAGCTAAAATCGCGGTAGTTAAACTACCGGCTAAACGTTGTTCAACATCTCTATTTAATAAATTTCCAATCATTGATTTACGAGAGAGTCCCGCAAGCAATGGTAAGTCCAAGCTTTTAAAATCTGCAAAGTGAGCAAGTAAATGATAATTTTGCGTTAGTGTTTTACCAAAACCAAAACCAGGATCTAGAATAAGGCGTTGTTTATTAATACCCATTTGTTCACATTGTTCAATTCTTTGTTCAAAGAACATTTTGATATCATCGATTAGGTTATGGTATTGAGGAGACGTTTGCATGGAACGCGGTAAGCCCTGCATATGCATTAAACAAACAGGGAGTTCACACTGTGACATAATAGCTAGACAGCCATCATTTTGTAATGCTCTGACATCATTAATGATACCCGCACCATTTGCTATCGCCTCGCTCATAACGCCAGCTTTACTGGTATCAATAGAAACAATAATATCAAAACGTTGCTTTATTGCATTTAATACAGGAACAACACGTGAAATTTCATCTTTTTCACTGACATCCCTTGCTCCGGGACGGGTTGATTCGCCGCCAATATCAATAATTTGTGCGCCATCACGGATCATTTTCTCTACTTGAGACAAAGCGGAATCTATCCGTGTAAATTGTCCACCATCAGAAAAAGAGTCTGGGGTGACATTTAAAATACCCATGATTTGAGGTATTTCTATATTAAGAACTAGTTCAGCGCAAGATAGTGTTTTTAACAAAAGGTAACTCTTTAAGTATTTTTATTATAAGCAACAAACTATTTTATAAAAACTAACTATGGCTTGGGAAACTCTAACCTAATTAGCTTTGATAAAATAAAGCCTCGATAATCGAGGCTTTAATTAACAAATGTTATTTCGCTGGTATATCCTCTGACGTGTCAGTATCGGGAGTTACCTTTTCTTCTTTGATAACATCTTTACTTTCATCATCCTTACCTTCATTTCCCTTACCCGCTTCAGCTTTTGGTGGCTTATTAGAGTCGGAATGATTATCAAAATCAGCAGCTGGTGGACGCACTTCACGTCGTTCCATTAGATCATCAATTTGTAATGCATCTATTGTTTCGTAATACATTAGTGCTTCTTTCATTGATTCTAATATGTCACGATTATCTTTAAGAATTTGCTCAGCGCGTTGATAGTTGCGATTGATAAATTCTTTAATTTCAGCATCAATATCACGAGCCGTTTCATCAGACATATTAAGTGATTTACTAGACGAACGGCCTAAGAATACTTCACCCTCTTCTTCAGCAAATAACATAGGTCCCATTTTTTCAGAGAAGCCCCATTGGGTAACCATTTTACGTGCTAATTGGGTGGCACGTTCAATGTCATTTGAAGCTCCAGTAGATACTTTTTCAAAACCGTAAATAATTTCTTCAGCAATACGGCCACCATATAAAGATGAAATATTGCTTTCTAAATGCTGTTTACTATGGCTAAACCTATCTTGTTCAGGCAAGTACATAGTGACACCTAAAGCACGGCCACGAGGAATAATACTCACTTTATAAACAGGATCGTGGTCTGGTACTAAGCGACCAACAATGGCATGACCTGCTTCATGATAAGCGGTCATTTCTTTTTCTGACTCACTCATTACCATAGAACGACGTTCTGCGCCCATCATGATTTTATCTTTTGCTTTTTCAAACTCTTCCATACCGACAACACGGCGAGAAGTACGAGCAGCAAAGAGTGCAGCTTCATTTACCAAGTTGGCTAAATCAGCTCCTGAAAAACCAGGTGTACCACGAGCAATAACCGATGCTTTAACATCGTCACCTAACGGTACTTTACGCATATGCACTTTAAGAATTTGTTCACGACCACGAATGTCAGGTAAACCAACGGTAACTTGACGGTCAAAACGGCCAGGACGTAATAATGCAGGGTCTAAAACATCTGGACGGTTAGTTGCGGCAATCACGATAACACCTTCGTTACCTTCAAAACCATCCATTTCTACTAACATTTGGTTTAGCGTTTGTTCACGTTCATCGTGACCACCGCCCATACCGGCACCACGTTGGCGACCAACAGCATCGATTTCATCAATAAAGATAATACATGGAGCTGACTTTTTTGCCTGTTCAAACATGTCACGTACCCTAGAGGCACCAACACCAACAAACATTTCGACAAAGTCAGAACCAGAGATGGCGAAGAACGGCACTTTTGCTTCACCGGCAATGGCTTTAGCCAGCAAGGTTTTACCAGTACCCGGAGGGCCAACCAGCAATACACCTTTGGGGATTTTACCGCCAAGCTTTTGAAATTTGGCAGGTTCTCTAAGATAGTCAACCAGCTCTTCAACGTCTTCTTTGGCTTCTTCACAGCCCGCGACGTCAGCAAAAGTGGTTTTGATTTGATCATCAGACAGCAGCTTGGCTTTGCTTTTGCCAAAAGTCATTGCCCCTTTGCCACCGCCGCCTTGCATTTGACGCATGAAGAATATCCACACTCCAATCAGCAAAATCATTGGGAACCAAGAAATCAAGATATTGGCCAAAATACTGGGTTCTTCCGGTGGCTCGCCATCAACGATGACATTGTGATTAAGCAAGTCATCAAGCAACGCCTCGTCATATCCGGGTTTCATCAGCTCAAACTCTTCGCCGTTTCGACGACTGCCTACGATCATGCCGCTGGGGTAGATCTTCACTTTGCGAATTTGATTTTGTTTTATCTCTTTAACGAACTGACTATAACTAGTACGCGCGTCTATATCGTCTTCCGGGGTAAAGTTTTGGAAAACCGACATCAACACTACAGCTATGACCAACCATAAAATCAGATTCTTTGCCATATCACTCAAAGTTTCGACCTCTTTGTCTAAAAATTAATAATAATTGATAAAATTGTTGCCACAGACCCGGAATTAGTTCCTTATCAGTCTGAGGCTCCCTAATCTACTACAGTTTGTATCCCGTAGCCACTATATATACTTCCCGCGAACGATCCCTTGAAGCATCAGGTTTGCGAGATCTCACCGTAGTGAATGCTGCCCTGACGGCTTTGAGCAAGGGTTCAAAACCCTCGCCCAGCAACACTGTGACCGCAAAACTGACAATTTTCTTCAATACC
>JABSOX010000021.1 GCA_013215655.1 Colwellia sp. | reverse complement strand
AAGACGGATATTTATTTTTTATCCATATTTCCTTGAGTTTCTCTACCTCATCATGAAAACGATTCAAGTTAGAGCATATGTTAAAACTGCGAAATAAAAGTGTGTTAAGCAAACCTATATATACAGTAAAACCTGCTATAGCGGATACCTCTATCGAAGGGTCACCTGTCTATAGATAAAGGCCAGAATGATATTTTCAAGTGCTAACGTAAAATTAATCTGTTTTAGTCGAAGTATCTTTATTGAATCAATTGACTCTAATTAATTCAAGGGATATTTTAAATATCCTTTGGTTAAAAGCTCTATGTTCATCAAGAGGAGATAAATTATAGAGCGTAGTTTTTTCGACCAGATAAGGCATGAGAAAGCGTATTACCATCAACATATTCAAGTTCACTACCTACAGGTACTCCATGAGCAATTCGAGAAATATTCACTTGATATTGTTTGGCAAGTTCGGCAATAAAATGTGCCGTAGCCTCTCCTTCTACCGTAGGATTGGTGGCTAAAATCACTTCATTAAACTGAGAGGTTGCTAATTGCTTTTCTAAAATATCTAAACCGAGATCATCAGGTCCAATACCATCAATTGGTGATAAATGTCCCATTAAAACAAAGTATCGCCCTTGAAATTCTCCCGTTTGCTCAATGGCGATTACGTCTGCAGGAGTTTCAACAATACAAAGTTGCTGAACAATTTCACGTTTAGGGCTTTGGCAAATCTCACAAAGCGTTTCTTCAGTAAAATTTCGACATTGCTGACAATGGCCAATATTTTCCATTGCCGTTGCAAGTGATTTGGATAATTTATTGCCACCATGACGATTGCGTTCAAGCAAATGAAAAGCCATGCGTTGTGCTGATTTAGCACCCACACCGGGTAAACATTTAAGGGAGTCTATAAGTTCTTGAACAAGTGGACTAAATTTCATGATATTTAATTTTAGAAGTAAAAGTAAAGATTAATTCTATCACCTCAAATCATATTTTTATAACTAAAGTATTCAATATCTACACTTCTCAACATTTAAAGTGTCTTTAGCTCAGCTGTATAGCTACAGGTTCAGTTTATGTAAATAATGAAAAAAATTTGAACTTAGCTTTATATCCAATGAACCCAATACTTATAAAACACTAATTCCTAATATCTACAGCTCCTTTTTTAATTATTTATCTATCATACTCACGTTCATTTTCTATTCATAAACTTTACAATAAAAATAATTATAGAGATTTTTTAAGTTTAATTAACAACTTTTCTGCGTCATTTTTTCCGCTAAAAATTTGATTACTCTCGATGATATCCTGCAAATATCGAATGGCTTCATTACTACGCCCCAACAAATTTAGAGCAACAGCCAAGTGATACTTAATTTCTGCATTTTCAGAGTCAATAGCCAGAGCTTCTCTAAAAATAGGAAGAGCTTTATCAAGTTCATTATTTTTTGTATATACCCACGCCATGGTATCTTTTATCGCAACTACATTTGGCATTTTTCTGTAGGCATTTTCTGCATAAACTAGAGCTTGTGCTATGTTGTTAACCGTGACGTTAAGTTGCGCTGCATTATTAAGTAAAACAGGTAACTCACCATGTTGCGTTATCAAATCATCATAGTAATTAACCGCAGATGATAAATCACTTTGAGCAACATAGTTGTCAGCTAAAGCGATGGCCATTAAAATATCGTTCGGATTTTCTTTTAGCCAGTTTTTTAATAATTTATCTGCACTATTATAAGCATGTTGTTTTTTATAAACTTTATACAAACCATACATAGCTTTTTTAGAGTGCTCCAAGCTCAACGATAATTTATAAGCCTCAACTGATTGTTTTAACTGTTCATTATAAAAATACACATCCCCAAATAACGCATGTGACATCGCTTTGTTATCACTTTTCCTTTCCAATTTTTCTATAGCCGCAATAGCGTTATCTTGTTGTCTTTCGTGAGCGTAAACATCGATTAACTGTAAATGAGCTTTTAGTAGGTCATCATTCCAACCGATTGCTCGCTGTAAACTTAAAATAGCACCTTCAACGTTGTTCATTATTAATTGACTATTTGCATAGGCAATCAACATTTTCCCTTTATCATTTGCATGTTTAACTGAAATTTGATGTGCACTGATGGCATTTTCATATTGTTTACTCATCATGTAGAGCCTTGCCGCAATGAGTTGAACACCTGAATTTTGGCTGTTTCGTCCCAAATATTCTTTAGTGATATCGATGGCTTTAACAATTTCACTTTGTGCAATAAATACATCCACAATTTTTAAAAGCGCTAATTTACTTCCCCGATTCAAGCTATAGGCTTTTTCGTAATTAGTCTTTGCTTGCTCTATCTCGCCTTTAGTAGTGAAAGTATTACCAAGTTCAACAAGTAATAGAGTATTGCCTGTAAGAATCTCTAATTTTGCAATGATTCTATTTCTTGCTTCCTTTATATTTCCTTCTATCATGTCAATTCGGGCCAGATGAACGAGAGCTTCAATATTATTTTCATCTAAGTTTAATGCTACTTCAAATGCTTCTTTAGCTTGGTCATGCTTCCCCATTGAACCAAGTAATATACCTTTTTTCTGGTATAAATAACTAACCTCTCCCTGGTTACCAATTAGCTCATTAATTAACTCAAATGCTCGCTCAATTTGTTGATCCACGTGGTAAGCATTTGCAAGTAGAAAGAGAGTATCTGAATCACTTCTAATTCCTTTAGCTTTAACTAAACTCTGAATTGCCTTTTTTTGCTTACCAGCAGCTAGTTGCATTTTCCCTAGATTATATAATGGACCTGCAATAAGTGGTAAAGCATCAACAACATCAAGTAAATATCGCTCTGCTTTTTCAATATCTCCAGTAAGAAGGTACGAACGACCTAACAACGCCCATACTTCCACATCGTCAGGAGAAATTAGACGGGCTTTAACTAAATAGTTTTTTGCCGAAAATGCTTCATTAAGCGCCAGTTCCACTTTTCCAAGTAACTTAAGGGCTCGAACATCATCACTAATTATGTTCACATATTTTCTTAATTCATCTTGAGCTTTTATATGTTGATTATTTTCATAATTAACCAGTCCAGCCAAATAATAATAAATAGGGTTTTCTTGCATCACATTATCAGGTATACCTGTTAGAACAATATCCAAATGTGACTGCGTTGCTTTTCTTTCCTCATCTAAACCTAATGCCCTCGTAATAATAACCTTTAAATAATTCGCTCTAGGTTCATTTGGAATATCCGTTAATATCACTTCAACATCGTCAAGCGCTAATTGAAAATTATTTTGTTCGATAAAAATACTTGCACGGGTTAATAAAGCAGGAAAATGTTTATTATTAATATTAATAGCAGAGCTAATAGCAACCATTGCTTTTTCAGTCTCGCCTTTTAGCTGAAAAATATTAGCTTTCATTTGCATTGCATTAGTATTAAGAGGGGAAATGGTAAGAATTTTAGCAAGATAGTCCATAGTTACATTATACCGACCTTTTTTATTTGCTACCTCCGCTAAACCGAGTAGCGCTTTAACATTCCTGTTATTTAATTTTAATGCCTTTTTATACTCAACTTGTGCCAAGGTCGCATTATTTTTGCTAAATAGCGCTTGTCCTTTATAAGCTAAAATCACGCTAGAGATTCGATTATTACCAGGAATAACTTTTGCTAAGTTTATAACTTGTTCATATTTATTTTGCAGAATAAGAGCCTCTAACTTTAGGGGCAAAATACGTTTTACATCAGCATTTCCCTGCTCAGCGAATGCTAATTCTATTTCCGCACCAACACCATCTCCTCGGGCAACTAAAATTTCAGCCATCAACAATCGTGAAGGCAAATGAGAAGGATTATTTTTAAGTGCATTTTTTAAGTGAACGACTGCTGAATTTAAATCTTCTAGATGGAAACTAGTAAGCGCACTTTCGTATGGCTGATTTGTTGTTTGAGCTGAAAAAGCACTAAAACTCAGAGTGATATTTAAGCAAAAAAATATTGAACAAGTGAACTTTTTCGATACAAAGTAATTCATAACATTCTTATAGTTAAGTACATATTATGTTGCCTATGATATGATAAAATCATCTGTGTCAGCAAACATATTTTTTGTTGTCAGCTTTTTTTACAAAACATAGAACCTTTATAAGATAAAGCAATAAAAACAAATACAACCAACTAAAAAGTATACGTTTTTTTATTGTGGCTTGTTTATTGCTTTGAATGCGTTTATATGTTTTGTAGTACCACACTTAGTTTTATGGAGTAAATAATGAAGTGTTTGAAATGGATCGCTGCGATTACGCTTTCGATATCATCTTTATCGTCTTTTGCGGCAAATATCCCAGCAACAACAATCGCTGATAACTATATTGGCGCTGGTTATAATGGCGATGTTAATGGTGGAAACAGATATTGGGACATCGCAAATATGACCGTTAGCCGAGATAGCAATGGTATAATGACCGTTGATATTTTAACCTCTTTTTATAATGATATAGGTAAAAGCGGTATTGTTTTGGGTGATTTATTTATGTCAACTGACATAGGAGCTAATGGTACTCCATGGAATCCTACCGGAACAAGTGGCTCCAATTATTCTGACGATAGATTTGCAGAAAATGGCGGAAATACAGGTACTAACTGGAACTATGCTTACAATATTGACCAAGGCGAACGAGGAAATATTTGGTACACAAATGGCAACTATAAATATGCAAATGGTTCTGGAACTGGCCGTCTAGTTGATAATTTTGGTAGTGATGACCTTGTTCATTCAAATGCAAATAATGGGCATAGAGCCAATCAAGCAGTTTATTTAGGCGCTGGCTCAGGTGATACTATTAATAATAGTGGTGGCTGGAGTAACGAAGGTTTTACAACGCAAGATGGTTCTTGGTACGGTACGTTGTCATTCAGTTTCGACACTACAGGTACTGCACTTGAAACAGCTAACCAAATTGCCTTTCGTTGGGCTATGAGTTGTGCTAACGATATTATAGAAGGACTTGTTTCTATATCTAATGGCGGTGGTGGTGGTGGAACAACAGTACCAGAACCACAAACGATATTATTGATGTTATTAGGTTTAGCTGGCATAACTTATCGCCGTAAGCAGAAAGGATTTTCGGCTTAGCTTTACCCAATAAACATAGAATCTATCTAACGGCCTCTTATGGCCGTTTTTTATTGCCCGTTCAATATAACTAATCAATCCTCTTTTGACATAGATCAATAATCTCCAGTTGTTGATCCGCAAAGCATGATCTTCGACAAACAATAATATAACAACACTTGTTAATCTAACTTCATTATTTACCTTCAGTATTTAAACTAAGTATTTAACCCAAATATTTTGTAAGTGGAGAAAAGGTTCATGCATCTTAAGAGCATTCTTAAATTTTTAATACTGCTTGTCTCTTTGATTCTTATCCCCCCTATAAGTGCCTTTAATGAAGCGTTATCAGAAGTTCGTCAGAAACAACTCATTCATCTCTTAAAGCAAGATTGTGGTTCTTGTCATGGTTTGACCTTAAAAGGTGGTTTAGGCCCCGCATTACTTCCTGATGTCTTATTAAGTAAGCCAGCCCTTTAATTAATGTTTGCTATTAAAGATGTCAGGTCCAGTGATAATATGGAACCGAATACGTCACAGTAATTTACAATGTAAGCACTGTTATTCAACATCTTTAGACATTGATTTTAATGATGAGTTAACTACTGAGCAAATAAAAACAACCATAGATGCTCTTAAATTTTCTCATGTTCTATATTGAGATTATCAGGAGGTAAACCACTGATACACCCTGCCATCTATGAAATAACGGCATATGCTAAATCAAAAGGTTTCTATGTTGCCCTTTCAACAAATGTTATATTAGTAATGGTAATCATCTGGCTGCTAATCTTTTTCTTTCTATAAACTTAGAAGTATTTTAGGTTAGTTACAGCGCCTGCAAACGGTATTAAAAATAATACGAAAACATAAAAGTAGTTAGGTAGTAAAAATGACAATCGAAGTTCTGGGCGCAAAATTAAGTAAACATGGTAAAGCAAACCTGAAGGCTGGTGAGGTCGCTTTAGTGGGAGCCGGCCCTGGGGATGCAGAGCTTTTAACCATTCGAGCACTTCGATTTATTCAACAAGCTGAAGTTGTAGTTTTTGATCGCCTAGTCAGTGATGAAATTTTGTCAATGTTACCTCAAGATGCAGAGCAATTTTATGTGGGTAAAAAACGGTCAAAACATAGTGTCTCGCAAGAAGATATCAATCAATTATTAGTTGATCAAGCCAAATTAGGTAAACGAGTATTACGCCTAAAAGGTGGTGACCCTTTTATCTTTGGCCGTGGTGGTGAAGAAGCTGAATACGTGCTCAAACGGGGTGTTAGTTGTCATATTTGTCCGGGGATTACGGCGGCGTCAGGCTGTACAACCTATGCTGGTATTCCGTTAACACATCGTGGTGTTGCTCAAGGCTGTACTTTCATTACAGGAAATATGCAAGATGACGGTCAATTGAATTTACCTTGGCAAAGTCTCACTGCGAGCTCACAAACCGTAGTGTTTTACATGGGTATTATAACTTTACCCCTAATTGTCAAAGAACTCATAAGACACGGTCGAGCAGCAAGTACCCCAGCAGCTCTTATTTATAAAGGCACTCAACCTGAACAGGAAGTATTTAGAGGCCAACTAGATACTCTTGAACAGCTCATCACAGAGCATAATATTAAACCTCCAACACTTATCGTAATCGGCGACGTCATTAATCAATTGACTGAACATCAATTATCACGACCCGGTTTTTTACGAGCTGACGAATACGTAGCTAATCAGTAGTATCATTTAAAAATGAATGTTGCAAAATATACTGTATCGATTAATGATAGTCATAATAAGAAATTGGTTAATTATAAATAGCAAATAGTGAGAGTCTCAATGGCCAACATAGGGCATGTACAATACCAAAAAGATAATCAATCAGGCGAATTAAAAGCAGTGTGGACCCATGATGATTATGGTTGTGGAACAGGACTCGCAACGGACATCACAACGGGCGAGCCAAACTCTACATTTGCAGGGAATTATCAAATTCAATATTTTGATAATGAGGGCAGCTTGCAAGCTGAGCTTGATTTAGAGATTCAAAAACGTAATGGCTGTTTTGCTCTAACATGGCGTAAAAACGGAGCCATAACCAGTATTGGTATAGGTATTGAAACCGCAAATGTACTATCGGCTGGTTATTATGATGTTTAGTGACTGATAAAAATAAAACCTAAGAATGAGCAGGTTAATTTAACCGTTGTGCTTTATTTACAATATCTTTCAAAAAAATCCATTTACTATTCTCTTTTCCAATATAAACACTTGCTAATTAAACATATTTTGATAATTTACAATGCACTTATTAGGCTCTGTTGATCTTTCAGTTTATAGTTCGATCAAAATTATTAGGAATGAATATGCAAGTATGTTTATTATGGGCTGCTGTCGTGATGAGTTTTATTACGTTTGCTATTCATACCTTTGTTGGCGGGCCAAGAGTTGCTGAGCCATTACTTAAAAATACTAGTCTGCCTGTAGCTTCTAAATGGTTAAACTACTATTGCTGGCATATTACGACCATTTATACTTTTTTAATGGGCTGGGCATACGCTTATGTTGCTCTTAATCCAAATAAACCAGAACTTGTTGTATTTTTAAGTATTTTAAACGTAGCTTTGGCAATTCTAAGCACTGCAGTTGCAATAAAAGGAAATATAAACCCTTTTCGTTTTCCCTCAACATCACTCTTTACCATTGTTGCTACATTAGGCATCTTCAGCTTATTTGTTTAGCTCAAAATCAAAAAAAATTATGGAGTCACCGTGAACTGTTTAGTTGTTATAGCACACCCTTTAAAAGATAGTCTTTGTCACTATTTATCACAAAAAACCATAAGCCATTTAGAGGCAAAGGGATATAAAGTAACAGTAAAAGACCTTTATAAAGAAAACTTTGATCCCGTTTTAACAAAAGGTGAAAGAGCAAGCTATTACCACGGCCCCTTTGATGAAAGTCAACTTCAGTCAGAGCTATCGCAACTTAAGGAAGTTGAATCTTTAGTCTTAATTTTTCCAACTTGGTGGTATGGTTTTCCTGCAATATTAAAGGGCTGGTTTGATCGTGTCTGGGCTCCTGGACACGCCTATGAACATGCCTCTGACTATGGCCCAATGATAAAGTGTTTAGACAATTTAAAAGAAATGAAGGTCGTAACAACGTTAGGTTCACCTTGGTGGGTTGATTTTTTCATTCTAAGAAAACCCGTAAAAAAGGTCCTTAAAATCGCTTTATTAGGGGCATGTGCAAAAAACTGCAAATTTAAGATGTTATCGTTATATAAAAGTGAAAGCCTTACTGATGACAAAATCGAAAGGTTTGTAAAAAAAATAGAAACAAAATTTTAAGCAAGCTAAAACATTTAGATTGAAGATTGTCACTTCGATAAATATATTGCCTTTTAAAGCCGTTCTGATTGGATTTTTAACTATCATTGTTCTAGTTAAAAGGCATAACCTTTCTTTATAGATATACAAAATTTTATGAATATTCATTTAACAAAAATTATTCAAGAATAAAGCTAACAACGTCAAACAATAAGTTAAGGTTATGGCCATGAATGAGTCTTCTCGTAGTTCTTCACAAGTAGAACTAATAAAAAAAGAAATCAATGCAGAATCAAAAAACACCATGGGTGATCAGAAAAGACAAACAGATAATCCCACCATACCATTAATGCGTTATTTTGATTTAATTGACGATACAACCAGATGTTACGTACTAGGTTATAACTAACCTAGTAAAGTCTACCCGTTATTTAATGAGGTGTAATGAGCTTGTCTAATGTTAATAAAATCACCATTTTCAATACCTTTTTTAACCACTTGTTGAAGTTGTTTTCTCAAGTCCATCAGTGGTGATTTATTTGATATCGCAATATAATGTTCGATGAGGTGGTGAGGCTGGTATACCGTTTTACTTATTTGATTGGTGAGTTTCAAATCTGCCAACTTAGGTAAAGTACTTTCTTCGTAGTGGATAAATACATCGGTTCGCCCATAAAGTAGTAGATCAATGTTTTGTTTTAGACTTGATACGGCAATTTTTTCAAAACTCTCGTCGGTATCAAAGGGCGAAAAATATTTTGCATGGCGGTTAACACCAACTAACTTTCCTTGTAGATCCTCATATTTCTTTATCGTATTTCTATTTTTGGTTAAAGAAAAAAAACGATAAGATAGTGATTCATAATAAGGCTTGATATAAATAAACTCATCTTCTCGAGTTTTGGTGCGTTGTATACCGACAATAATATCTAACTCACCATTTTTTATTTCTTTAACCCGACGAGCAAACGGCATCACATCAATAGTGATCGGCAAGGACAACTGCTGGGCTATATAACGTAAATACTTACTGTGTAAACCATCAATATATCCTTCAGCGACAGCCGTTCTTAATGTTTTTAACTCTTCAGCAGCATAGGAAGAGGCCCCATAAAAACATACTAAAATAATGAAAAGTGCCTTAACCATATTGAAACCTTTTTAAACTCCTGTTTACAATATGGTCAATTATTTTTAAAAATACAACTTACCGATGCACAAACTCTCCGGCTAGCTTGTTACTAAACTTGCCATTTTCAATAACATGTTGACCATTGACGATTACATGCTCAATACCACTAGAATATTCATTCCATTTTGAAAAGTTCGCATTTGCTTTAAAATCATTTTGGTCAAAAATGATGATGTCAGCTTTATAACCTTTTTTAATAAAACCTCTATCAGCCAAACCCAATATCTGAGCCGTTTTCCCCGAGCTTTGATGAATAAATTCAGTCACTGAAAGTAGCTTTTTACCTTTGACATAAGTTTGAAATTTCTTAGGAAAACTTGCGTATTTTCGAGGATGACCATTGGTACCGTCAGATGAGGTAACAACCCAAGGTTGTTTCATGAATCGTTCAACATCTTCTACGTTCATATTATATGAAGCTACACGTACTTCTCCTTGTTGCACCAGATATATTGCTGTATCAACAGCCGATTTGTCATACAGTTTCGCTATCTGCTTTAGTGTTAAACCGACGATATTTTTATCTTTAAAGGCGGTAATTAATAAAGACTCTGGACCACCTCGACGACGAATGTTATCCAATATTTCTCGTTGAAGTTTTTCACTTAATAAAGGATCATTTAATCGTTGATGAAATGCTTGTACTGAATCGGCCATTGCCCATTTAGGCATGACAGCACTGTGTAATTTAGTTCCGGAAGCTAACCAAGGATATTGGTCTGCAGAAATACTAATCCCCTTGTGGTGTGCTTGAGATATTTTATCTATGGCTAACTGACTTTGTCCCCAAACATCAACACCAAGCGCTTTTATATGAGCAAGGTGTAAATGAATATTCGCTTGTTCTGCAACATTTATGGCTTCATCTAACGCCGCCTCAAAGCCAATATTAAAGGTACTTTCATCTCGTAAATGGGTGTCGTAAATTCCGCCAAACTGACTAGCAACTTTAGCCAAAGAAACGACTTCATCGGTATTAGCGTATGTACCCGGCACATAATATAACCCCGTAGATAAACCTAAAGCGCCATCAAGCATTGCTTGTTCAACAATACTTTCCATATATTTAAGCTCTTCAGGCGTTGAGTAACGAGCAGCTTTGCCCATGACTTCTTTGCGTACGCTATTATGACCAATGTAGAAAGCTACATTGGTACCAATACCGTTTCTCCCCAATTTATTAGCCATTGCCTTAATATCAATAGGGCTATCACCATCGTTTCCGTTAACAACAGTAGTGACCCCTTGTGTTAGATAATTAAGATTATGATTTTTATTTTGGCTGCTTAGTTCTTCTAAAGAGTGTGTATGAGGGTCAATAAAGCCTGGGCTAACAAGCTTGCCGCTGGCATCAATAGTTTTGTGCGCTTTAATCTTTTCATTGGGAGAATAAATGCCACAGATACTTTGTTGGCAAATACCAACATTTACTTTTTCAGGCAATTTTAGTTCGCCGCTGTAAACCGTGCCATTGACAATCAATATATCGACTTTAGGTAAAGTAGAAGTTTGCTCAACGTCCTTTGTTTTTTCATTGGCGCAAGAGGAAATACTCATTGCGATGAACAGGGTAATAATAAATTGCGCAGTGTTTCTTTTGAATTTAAGTATTTTCATTAGGTTTATTCTTGATTGTGATCTTCATTCAATAATAATGTTGTCATTAATGTATTTGATGCGTTAATGGCTATGTCTACGATTTTTCTCCTGTCGGTATTATCTCCCACCTCATAAGTTATCGCATGAATATTAAAATTGTCAGAAAAATACTGTTTTGATACACCATTATTAGGTGTATTCCCTGGCTTTGTTACCACAGTAAAGTTTGGCATTATCTTATCTAGAGTTGCCAGCCAATGCTTAACAAAATAAGGTTGTTCAACCCCATAGTCAACCGGCATGGAATAGAAAACATCTTCTTGTGTAGAGTGAAAATCAACAGCGAACTTTATTTTATCTCCCTTGCTCACAAGCGCTTGTAGGTATTTATTAATTTGCTGAGTTTCTACTTGGCTAAAATCGATCCAATCACGATTTAAGTCCAAACCATTGGCATTGTATCGCCAATTCCCTACTGCAACGCCATCAGGATTTATGTTAGGAATAATCAAAATATTATATTTATTTCTAAAATCTATAGCTAAATTTGATGTTGAGAATAAGTTTTCGACAAATGGGAATAATGCCAATGCCCCTGTTACTTCGGGGGGATGCATGCGGCCTAAAATCACTAGCCATTCATTAGTTTTGGCTTTACTTTCTAGTTTATAAATTGGCCGTCCTTGCGTTGATTCTCCTAATAATTCATGAGTAATAATGCCATCACTCAAAAGCTTATTCGCCCAATCTATATAATAATTGTTATCGATAATTTCTTGTGCTGCGATAAAACTTGCTTTGGGTGTTGCTATTAATGTCATCGTCAAACGCCCATTGTTAATTTGGTGTTTTTGTAACTGCCATGATTTACTAGCACGTTTTATTTTTGGTGGATAACGATGTTTATCCCCTTGCACTTTCATGGTGATTTTGATTTTCGTTGGCTGGTCAGCTTCAACTTTAAACGCATACCAAGGACTTGAATTTATCGGTGTGCTCTCTGGGATTAAGGTAATTAAGTATTCATTTTCAGCAACTAACTGACACTTATCCATTCTGCCAGTTGAAAAATCAGCGCTTAATCGAACCGCACCTTTATTACAGGCTTTTGTATTATCTACTACACTGGGACTTGTTTCATTACCTAGTCCGTTACCTGTTCCGTTATCTGTTCCATTATCTATTCCGTAAAAGGAGGAGCTACAAGACAGGAGTAACAAGGTAATAAATAATAATGCGAACGTATGTAGAATTTTTTTCATGTTGGTATCTTGTCAGTGTTTTGTTTAGGAGAAAATATGGCTCGAATTATCAAATTAATTAAACTAACCGAGCCATATTATTAAAAACTACTCTTAATGAACTTCTTTAAAGAATTATTTGAAAGAACTATCTTTAAGAGCAAAGACTTATTTGTTAAAAAGTTTTACTGATATTCATGTATACGTAACGGCCACGATTTGAATGATAATCACCAGAATAACCATGCCAGTAATTATCTGCTAATGGCGGTTTTTCATCCGTAAGATTTCGAACACCTAAGCGCACATATGTTCCATCTAATGCACTACCTTCTCCAAATTTATATGAAGCATAGGCATTCACGGTTGTCATGCTGGCAATAGGTAAAAATATTTTTTCACCGTCAACAGTGTAATTTGTACTGGTATCAACAAACTCACTTATATAGTCAATACTTACACCACCACCCCAATTTTTAAGTTTCCAGTTAAGTGATGACTTGGCTCGCCACTCAGGACTGCCATCTTGTTCGATTAGATCACCTACACCAGCAACTTTTACATCGGCAAGATTTGGATATTTGTCTAAATCTTTTTGTGCATCGAGTACTACAGCAGAGAGACTATCGACGGATGTTTCATATTTAGCTAAATATGCTGCATTCGCGTTAAACTGAAAATCACCAATGGCTGTTTCAAAATCATACACTATGCCAAAATCAAGACCGGTCAATTCTTGGCTTGCCGCATTTATATATCGGTTATTTACTTGGCTAGCAAATAATTCAGCATCACGAATAACATTAGCGTTACCTGTACCACCATCTTGACGTAATACATAGTCGTGCGCGAGAACGGTTTCATAAGGAGCAAGGAAAACAAGATTCTCTTGATCAATATTCCAATAATCTATCGTCACCGTTAAATTATCAAACGGTTCAATAACCAATCCAAAAGAGGTATTAACACTGTCTTCTGGCTCAAGATCTGAGTTACCTTGACGATTATCAATAACGGCATAGCTTGAATCAAGCACAGGGTCATACTTACTACTACGACGAGGCATATTAACCTCTTCAGAACTTTGTTGTAGACCAGGTACTTTAAAACCACCCGCATACGATGCTCTTAAACTTAACCAATCAGTAGGCTTGTAAAATAAAGCGACTTTGGGTTTAAATGCATCACCCGCATCAGAAAAGTTTTCGTAGCGTGCTGCCAGTTGAATTTCGGCATATTGGTCACCATTATCAATTAACGGTAAAATAAGTTCAGCAAACGCTGAACCAATATTACGACTCGCACTGGCGTCAGTTGTAGCACTACTACCGTATAATGAGCTTTCATTAACAACACCTTTATAATCAGTAAAAGGCAAACTACCATCGACATACTTAGAACGGTCACTATTGTAAGTTTCACGGCGGAACTCAACACCTAATGCAATACCGGCATCACCCGCTGGCATAGAGAAAATTTCACTATTACTTGCTTTGAAATCTATGGACGCTAAGCTAGTTTTTGAATCTGTATGTGCTTGAACTAAAAACTGATCGCTGATTGAAGTCGAAACTAATGATCTAGTACCGATAGTATTTGGATTGTTAATATCACCACCACCAAAGACATTGTAAGCGGTACTTTCGTCGGTACTGTTAACCGCTTTTTCAAAGGCATTTATATCAATACGTGTGCTGCGGTCGTTAGTTTCAGCTTCACTATAAAATGCGGCACTTTCCCAATCCCAATCGCCCATATATCCTTTAAAGCCTGCTAACACTCGAAAACTTGTATCTTCCACCGTTACCGTTCTTGGTCCAATGTCAGTAGGACGATATCTGCTAAGACGTACTGTTTCACCAAAAGGATTGTAAAAGGCATCGGCGGCTATATTAAAGCGATGTTTACTACCATTGTGGTTTTGCTCAGATTGATTGGTAAGTTCAGCTCGGTAATAAATTCCTTCAGCAAAAAATTCTACATCTTCATTAACTTCATGGGTAAAGTGGGTGTAAAAATTAAATCTTTCTGCATCTGAAGACAGAGGTCGTGTAGTACCACGGTCAAATTTAACATCCCCTCCTGGCTTTGAACCAGCTGAACCAGAAACAGACTCCCCTACAACACAAACGCCCTCTAAACCAAGTGCAGCAGATGCTCCATCTGCACCTCCCGCATCACAATCACCCATACTTTCTGGTTGAAGATGAAAGGTACCGTAAGAAGAACTACTAAATTCACCCCAAGGTGTATCACTGCTGCGATTATCTAGTTGGCTATCACCAATAAACTCTTCAGGTAAACCAGGGTAATTGCGTCTGTCGTGGCTTGCCGAATAAGGACGTTCTGTTGCCATCATACCGTTGCGTTTATATACGGTTACTGAACCTACAAGATGAGAAAGGCCATCATTAAGCTCTATGCCGCCTAAGTAACTAAAGGTTTTTTCATTTAATGGTGTACCTTCAGATTGACCGTATCTAAGGCTAACTTTAGAACCAACATATTCACTGTCTAATGCATAGTTAACTACGCCAGCAATCGCATCTGAACCATAAATAGCAGCAGCACCATCACGCAATACTTCTAATGAACGCAAACCTGAAACAGGCAAGGTATTTGAGTTGACTGTGTTAACTGGAACTTTATTAGCGCCTGATTTAGATTGTGTACCTGGGTGATTAACCATACGGCGACCATTTAATAATACTAAGGTATTACCAGCGCCTAAGCCACGAAGGTTAAAAGAGCCAACATCACCTCGTGCGTCATTAACATTAGAAGAACCCGTAGTTTCACCAAAATTAACTGAGCCCATTTGCGGAATAGATCGCAGTAGTTCATCACCGGTCATTGCCGCAGTATTTTCAATATCAGCAGCAGTCATTGACGTAATAGGCAGGGTACTAATATCCGTGGCACGTTTAATGTTACTACCTATAATGGAGATACGTTCAACTTCTGCTTCTTTTACCGAGGTTTCTTCTTGCGCAAAAGCAAGTTGAGAAGATAATGCTGTAAATACACATAAACTAAGGTATGTTAATTTATGTTTGTAATTTGAATCATGTTTCATAATTGTTCACCCGTGTTATTTCCACATATTTTATAGTTAGTCAGGTTATTAATTACCTGTTCATTCATCTCTGCGTACTACCATGAACATAAAGTTTCCTTTGAACAATTGACTCTTCATTGCCATCCTATAACCTAAAGTTATAGGGTGATTGCATAAAATCAAATTACAGAGGTAAAATAAATTGTTATTTTATTTCTAATATCGAATAAAATAAAAAACAGAAGCTGAAAGGAAAGCTTAAAATGAAAAATAATAATATCTTTGCACTGTTAATTTTAATACTTGGATTAGGCTCTGCACTCTATGTTAATAGCGATGTAAAACAAACGTGGTTAGAACAATCATATTTATATGATGTTTATCAAACAGAGTCCGGGCAATCCGCTTATAAATATAAAGGTAAAGAAATCATCATTAATGATGCTGTACCTTACGCGGAGTCTGCTCTTAATCAACAATCATTGAGTCAAAATAAAGACCAACCTAAAGATGCACAACAATGGGTATTTGATGAAGAAAACCAATTAAAGCTGTTAAAGCCAGCTTTTCATTACGGTGTATGGTCGCTACTACCTGCGTTTATAACCATTGCTTTATGTTTAATTACCCGAGAACCCTTATCCGCATTATTTAGCGGCATTGTTGTTGGTGCATTTATGTTGGGTCAGTTTGATTTAACCGACAAAGTTATCATTCCTAATTTGGCAAAAGAAGGCACTGCTTCGTTATTACTTTTGTATCTATGGTTATTAGGGGGCTTACTAGGGATTTGGTCAAAAACAGGCGCTGCACAAGCTTTCGCTAATTACATGACTTTACATTTTGTTAAAGGTCAACGCTCTGCAAAACTAGTGTCTTGGTTGCTTGGTGTATTGTTTTTCCAAGGCGGCACCATGAGTACCGTACTTGTTGGTACCACAGTTCGTCCTCTTGCTGACCGTGCAAAAGTTAGCCATGAAGAAATGAGTTATATTGTTGACTCAACCGCTTCTCCTATCGCCTCAGTATTAGCATTTAACGCATGGCCAGCCTACATTCAAGCACTTATTTTTGTACCCGGCGTATCATTTTTAGCAACAGAGTCCGACCGTTTGAAGTTTTTTTTCAGCAGTATTCCTTTTAGCTTCTATGGCATTTTAGCGGTAATAGGCACTTTATTATTAAGTTTAAATATCATGACCTTTTCCTGACGAAGAATTTAAGAAGCTCATCATCGAGCTGCAACCTCAGGTAAGCTAGATGCTGATAATGCCAAGCCATTAAGTGCTAAAGAATTGCAAACTTGCGATGTTCCCACAGGCTACAAGCCTCATGTTTTAGAGTTTATTTTGCCATTGGCGATATTAATTGGTATTGCCATTTTTACTTTTATCACCTTAGGCTCCCCCAAAGTAAACTGGGCGTTTGGAGCGGCGTTATTATTATCAGCTTTTGTTGCTTTAGCTAAAGGCATGTCCTTAGGAAATTTAATTGATGGTTTTGCTAATGGCTTAAAAGGTGTTGTTGTTGCTTCGGTAATATTAATGTTGGCAGTCATTATTGGTAGTATCAGCAAAGAAATTGGCGGCGGTCTCTTTTTAGTTTCTCTATTGGGCGAGCAACTCCCTTTTTGGTTATTACCGGTAATTTTACAAATGATCACTATGATCATCGCTTTTTCTACTGGTACAAGTTGGGGTACTTACGCCATCGCGTTTCCACTAGCAATGCCCTTAGCTTGGGCAGTATGTCAATCACAAGGTTTGGCAAATCCAGAAATATTTATGATGATTTGTTTTGCAACCGTATTAAATGGCAGTGTCTATGGCGATCAATGTTCACCAATATCAGATACTACCATACTCAGTGCGATGACCACTGGCTGTGACCTTATGGACCATGTTAAATCTCAACTGGTGCCTGCAACCTTTGCTGCTGGTTTAGCCGCAATATTATGGACATTAGCTGCTTACTTTTTTGCTTAAAACTTATTAAATAGATTCACACCAACACCGAGGGGCTAACATGCGCTTAAGACATATTGAAATTTTTCATGCTATCTATACAACAGGTTCAATTACTAACGCAGCTAAAATTTTGCATGTCTCGCAACCCTCGGTAAGTAAAGTGCTATCTCATGCAGAAATGCAGCTCGGTTTTAATTTATTCGAACGGGTTAAAGGACGATTAATTGCCACAGATGAAGCAGAAATGCTTTTTGATGAAGTGGATAAAATTTATCAACAAATGCGTTCAATAGAAAACACCGCTGAAAATATTAAAAAATCTGAATACGGTAATATTAGTATAGCTGTTACACCCGCCTTAGGTTTTGATGTTATACCAAAAGCTATTGCTCAATATCATCAAAAATACCCAAAGGTTAATTTCAACTTACAAACGGTACATAATGATGCGGTAATGCAGACATTACTCGAACATAAATGCGACCTCGCCATATTGTTTTCCCCAAACATTATGCCGGGAATCACCTCAGTAAAATTTACCCAATCAGAGCTAGTCATTGTTTATCCAAAGGAATATTTCCCCTCAACGCCTGAAAAGTTAACATTAAGCCAGTTAACCGACTTTGAGTTCATCGACATTGGCGATAGTGGCCCCTTGGGAGACCTACTATGGCAAAGAATGATGGAGGAGAATGTATCTTTAGACTCAAAAATAAAGGTACAAACCTACTTTATTGCGGCAAGGTTGGTTGCACAAGGCATGGGGATTTGTATCGTTGATAGATATACTGCGCAGGGTAACTTATCTAATAATATGGCAATCGCACCATTTGACCCACCATTACACTTTAGCGTTAACGGTTTACACTTGGAAAGTAAAAGTATGCCTAAAGTATTGGAAGAATTCATTCCAACTTTAAAAGCCGAATTTTCAAACAGTTAGTTCAACACATAACCTTAGGTTATGAGGTAAAAAAACCTTCATACTTCCATTGATTTCCTACGGGTATAAGCTCAAAGGATGAATATTTGATTCAACTTAGCTTAAACGTTCAGGAAATATACTATGAAAATTCATCCCCCATATTTATTATTTATTGGTGATGCAACAGATCAACTTTCAATTAAAATGGCACAAAGTGCTGCTGACTGGTGTCCCGAACTATGCATTGGTGAATACAGTGTTTCAGGTTGTACCGTTTCAACGGGATTAACTCATACCACAATAGATGAAGCAGCAAAACAAGGAGCAAAAACCTTTGTTTTAGGTTTTGCCAATAGTGGTGGCATATTAGATAAAAAGTGGCTACCTACTATTTTAGACGCCCTAGATAAAGGCATGAATATTGTTAGTGGTTTACATGACAGATTAATCGACTTTCCAGAAATTGTCGAAAAAGCAAAACAACTTAACAGAACATTATTTGACATCCGCCACCCTATTGCAGAATTTGTTACTGGTACGGGAGTAAAGCGTTCTGGTAAACGTTTACTTACTGTAGGAACCGATTGCTCCGTCGGTAAAATGTATACCTCATTAAGTTTAGAAAAGTCGATGCTTAAAAAAGGCTTTGATGTCAGTTTTTGCGCCACAGGACAATGTGGAATATTAATCGCAGGAAAAGGTGTCGCTATTGATTGTGTTATTGCTGATTTTCTTTCCGGCGCAAGTGAGTCATTATCACCTGATAATAATGAAAATCATTGGGATATCATTGAAGGGCAAGGCTCACTTTCTCATCCAGCATTTGCAGGGGTTAGTTTAGGATTACTACATGGCTCACAACCAGACACCCTTGTTATTTGCCATGCTTTAAATCGCTCTACTATGCGTGGTTTACCTGATAGCCAGTTTCCTAGTATTGCCAAAACAATCGAATTGAATTTACAGGCAGCAAGGCTTACTAACCCTAATGTTAAAGTCATAGGCATCTCCATAAATACTTCCAGTGTTAGTATTGAAGATGGTCGAACAATTTGTGCGCAGTTAAGTGAGCAGTTTTCAATGCCCTGTATTGATCCTTTACGTGATGGCAGCGACGCCATTATCGCGGAGTTATGATGAAAAGCATGTTAGATAATAGCGCTCAAAAAACAGCTACCACTACTGCCAACTATCAAATAATGGTAGATCATCAACAACTGCCATTAAAATCTGTTTTTCGCATTGCTCGTGGCGCCAAAACGCAAGCTGATGTTGTTGTTGTCACCATAACAGATGGTCAATATTCAGGCTGGGCTGAAGCAGTTCCTTATGCGCGATATGAAGAATCTGTAGATAGTGTTATCGCTCAAATAAATCAATTCGCAGAATGTAAAATAAACAAACAAAACATAAGTAGCTTTATTAATATGATGTCGGCAGGTGCAGCTCGTAATGCGCTTGATTGTGCTCTTTGGGATTTAAAGGCTAAACAACAAAACACCTCAGTAATAAAACTCTTATCACTGCCCTCACCGATGCCTTGTATTACCGCGCAAACACTTAGTATTGATACACCAGAGGCGATGGCGAAAGCGGTTATTGATTTAAATAATCCACCTTTGGTGAAAGTGAAACTTGATAGTCACGATATCCTTAAAAAAATGACCGCGATCAAGACTGCGGCCCCTAACAGCCTGTTTATTGTCGATGCTAATGAAGGTTGGTCGATGCACGATTTATTCACTTATACATCGGAGCTAAAAAAACTCAATGTGGTATTAATTGAGCAACCGTTGCCTGCAGGTAAAGACCAAGCACTAATAGAGTTTAACTCCCCTATTCCGTTATGTGCAGATGAGTCTTGTCATACCCGTGCAGATCTGAGCTACCTAAAAAATCGCTATGAAGTCATAAATATTAAGCTTGATAAAACAGGCGGGCTAACAGAGGCGTTTAAATTAGCACAAGAAGCTAAAGAACAAGGTTTTGATATCATGCTTGGCTGTATGGTTGCTAGCTCACTCTCGATGGCGCCGGCATCACTTTTAACCCATTATGCAAAGTTTGTTGATTTAGATGGACCTCTACTTATTAGCAAAGATAGAAAGTTAGGTTTTGAATTTTATCAGGGTGAAATGCAAGTACTAAACTTAGCGTTATGGGGTGGTGCGAAACAGTAAACGCAGTATCAGTCATGATTAAAGAGTAGCTAGTCTTTATTTTTATAGGTATTATTGTATTGAAACAATAATACCTTACTTATTAACATCCCTCCCCTTAATACTTAGCTCTAAAAACCATATCAACTAGTATTAGCGAACTGTTTTTTAGCTATAATACTTAAAACCAATTCAATTTTTGATCAAAGTGATCTTAGTTTTTTCTCATCAAAGAACCTTCACCGCTAATTAAAATAATCTGTTGAATTAATTTGATACTAGAATTATTCCCAATAAAATTATTTTGAATGAACTCAACATTCAATACCAGTCGGCAACTAATGTTGTTAACGACAAGCTTAATGACTTTATTTAGAGTTTACCGCTTGCCACTCAGCCTGGAACTGATCAATCTATATTGACCCTTAATTAACAAACAGTTATTTTGTTGCCAATAATAAAATGATTAAGGGAAACTACCATGCGCAAATTTGCGACTGTACTAACACTCACCGCAATTGGAATATTAACGGCCTGCCAACCGACAGAGCAAAACTCAACCACTTCTGTTTCAGAAAAAGCAGTAGAGCAAGTGCAAACAAGCTCAGCCATACAAAGTGAAAGTGAACGCTTAAATCATTGGTTTGCTGACAAGTATGAAGAACAGCTTCAAATGAGTCCTATGATGCTGACTTTTCTTGGTAGAAAAGATCAATATGACAAAATCGACGATATGTCAGAAGCCGAAGAGCAACGTCAACTTGCTTGGCAAGCAGCAGCTGCAAAAGAGTTAAAAGCATCCTTTGATTACCAGAAGCTGAATGACGAAAGTAAAACTTCTTACGATTTATGGTTATACCAATATCAAGAAGCTGTCGACAATGACAAATTTACTGAATATGGTTATGTTTTTACTCAAATGCAAGGTATTCAATCCTTTGCAGCTCAATTTTTAATGAGCTTTCATAAAGTTGATGAAGAAAGCGATATGGTTGCCTATAACACTCGTATTATCGGAGTTGCTAAAGCAATCAGTGTTTTATTGGAACGAGCAAAGAAAAGAGCAGAAAATGGCATTAGACCACCAAAGTTCGCCTATCAGGGCGTTATAGAACAGGCAAGTGCCTTAATTAATGGCGTACCTTTTACGACATCAGATGAAGAAACTGACTCGGCACTTTGGGCCGACGCCAATAAAAAAGTGGCTAGTTTGCTAAAAGATAAAAAAATAGATCAGAAAAAAGCAGATGAATTACTAGCGACATCGAAAAAAGCATTATTAGAGCACTTTTTACCTTCTTATCAGGCTCTGGTCGCTTGGTTTGAAGCTGATATTGTCAATACTCAAGATAATGCCTCCGGTGTTGGTGGGCTACCGAACGGTAAAGCTTATTATAATGCTAGATTAAAAGCTTCAACCACCACAGATTTGTCTGCGGAAGAAATTCATCAAACGGGTTTAAATGAAGTTGCCCGTATTACGCAAGAAATGGAAGCGATAAAAGATAGGGTCGGATTTGAAGGGTCACTAAAAGAGTTTTTTACTTTTATAAAAACCGACAAGCAGTTTTTCTTTGCGAATGATGATAGTGGCCGTCAAGGATATATTACCGAGACAGAAGAATACTTGGCACAAATCACTGAACAACTACCTAATTTCTTTGGTATTTTACCTAAATCAGCTTTGGTCGTTAAACGAGTCGAATCCTATAGAGAACAAGATGGTGCAGCTCAGCATTACTTTGCAGGTACGCCAGATGGTTCACGTCCTGGTGTTTATTATGCCCATTTATCTGATATGAGCACTATGCCCAAAAATGAAATGGAAGGTGTTGCCTACCATGAAGGTAGCCCTGGTCATCATATGCAAATTTCAATTGCACAAGAATTAACATCTGTGCCTCAGTTTAGAACCCAAGCAAATTTCACTGCTTATGCCGAAGGTTGGGGACTTTATGCTGAATTGCTTGCCAAGGAAATGGGTGGCTATCAAAATGATTTTTCAGACTTTGGTCGTTTAGTTAACGAAATTTGGCGAGCAGTGCGTTTAGTCGTTGATTCTGGTTTACATGCCAAGGGTTGGACAGAGCAAGAAGCAATTGCCTATTTTAAAGAGAAGGCACCGGTATCAAGTGAAGCAATACAGTCAGAAATACGTCGTTATCTGGTTATACCCGGTCAAGCGACTGCGTATAAAATAGGTATGTTAAAGATAATTTCACTGCGTGCTCTTGCGGAAAAAGAGTTGGCCGAGAAGTTTGATATTAAGGGCTTTCATGACACTATTTTAAGTGGTGGTGCTATGCCATTAGGTTTACTTGAGCGCAGAGTTAATACTTGGATTACCAAGGTAAAGTCGACTTAACGGGGTAAATATTAAAAGAGCGATTCGATATTGAATCGCTCTTTTTTACAACGCATCATCATGTCATTAAGAGACAGATGTGTTTATTTTTAATGTCAATTAACGCAATAAAGTAAGCATAGCCTTTCAAATATTTATGCCCGCTTACATATCTATAGCGCACCTCATTGATTCATTTCAGATAATAATTTTCATCGGCTTTGTGGTACTTTCTGCCCTTAACATCTCACTTCAAATAATTAGTTAATTTCAAATATCCGCTACAAACTGCCGTTCAAATTGAGTCCTTTGAAGTGAAAAATGAACCTGCAGATAGAGGGATAGTAAAAGATTTATTGTAATACTAAATATAATGAAACCATGACTTTAATATAACTTAGCTATAAAATCAGTTTTCCTCTTAGTCATAACATAGTGAAAAAATAATTATTACAAAAGCTATAATTAATTCCATAAATCATAAAACACCCTATTTATTAGTTGAGAGTAAAAGATGTTAATACGCACTTTGTTCGTCAGTTTTACTTGTTCCTTGATGTTTGGTTGCGCTAGTTCAAATAACTCCAATAGAGTGTATAGCCTCGAAAGAATCAATGCACACTGGTTTACCAAGAATCTTAAACGAGAGGGGGTGGTAGCCACTGGCTCTGGGTTGCAGTACAAAGTTTTAGAGCAAAGTGCTGGTTGTAAACCTGATCCTGATTATAACGTTACTGTGCACTATAAAATGTTGTCAGCTAAATCGAAACAAATCATCGACAGTAGTTACCAACGTGGTAATCCCAGTAAGTTACAGCTATCTAAAATGATTAAAGGTTGGCGTGAAGGTGTGCCTATGATGAAGGTTGGTGAAACCTGGGAGCTTTATATACCGGCCGATTTAGCATACGGCAGCAAAGGTTTACCAGGATCAGTTGCGCCCAATAGCGTGCTTATCTCGCAAATCACACTTGTTGATGCTCATTGTCAGGACTAGTCACTTAATCAAGTAATAAACGGGGGCAGAGTAAATTTAAATGATTTGTCGCAGTAAATAGGGGACAGAACACGTTTTTAAAGGCTCTAAATTTCGATTTTATCTGAAATAAATGAGATCTGAGACACTTTAAATTCGGTTAGCGTTGATCGCTAGCCGATGCGTTTGGCAATGCAGTGGGAATGTATTATTCCAAATAATAATGTTTCCTTTAGGCGTATCAACGTTCTAAAAACATACCAAACAATCACAAATCCTTATTTTCGCAGTATGGTGTTTGCTGAAGTCTTCAAATGGTAGAAGTGCGCATTAGAAGCGTTCAATATATGCAAAGATGACAGACCTAATAAGGTCGAAAATTTGTCGTCATAACCTCTTGATTTATATTGTAGAACTTAGTTGTCGATAAGGTTAATTGATAATTCGTTATTTTCTCTATTAATTTATCATCATCAATTAGCAAAGAATTCTTTGATGTCTGTCACCCCATCACCTTTATTGTCAATATGATAACTAATAGATAGGCCTGAATTGAGTAGATTGCATGAGTTGGAAAAAAAGTATTGATGGACTTTTCATATTCTGAAACTGCAGTTAACATACCTTTTAGATCATTAACTTTTGATTGATATTGTATTTGATAAATCGCTACGTTCCAGTCTACTACAGTTATCAAAAGAGCAAGAAAAGAAATGATGATACTAGTGAGTACTAGTGAGTACTAGTGAGTACTAGTGAGTACTAGTGAGTACTAGTTTAGAATTAACTACTGATTGTTTATATATATTAGCGTTCTGTTCTTGAAAGTGTCTCCTATAATCCACCTTATTAGTTTTTCTTTAATATTACGCTCGTAAAATCTATTTTTATTTATTTTTTTCATATTATATTACCTGTATCCTTTCTTTATTAAGCTTACATTCAACTAATAACAAATCAACGGGTTTTATATTAAATACACCACAGATTTGATAGATTTTGGTTAATGTAATATTTTTTTCTCCTCTTTCAATTTTGATGCATATTTGGCTAATTACTTATAATCATTACCTACACGCTTGTTATTGTCATGCGAGCCTAACCAAGCGATATTCCATGATACTACTTTTAATGGCTCAGTTCGGATGAAAGAAGATAATGATAGGAGAATAATTACTGTGATTAATTTATTCATCTATAGAGAGGTCTAAGAATTGATAGATAAAAATTATACATTTATTGTTGGTTTTAACGATATTAGTAGTAACAAAAGAGTACCTTACATCCGAGTTAATAAAAGATGAAAAATAGCTCAATACTAAAAACTTTGCGGTAAAAGTGATCTTTGGATAGCGATCTCATTTGGTGATTAATACTCTTAAATATTATGCTCAATCACTGACCAAACCAGAAAAAGTTGGTACAGCGGACGCTGTAATAACCAAACCCTCTTCGTAAAATCAAAATAGCCCGGCCTAGTGCTGGGCTGTTTTATTTGTTCTCTGTTTACTTTATTTCCTATTCGCCACCGGTATCATAATATGTGCATAGTCGGTTTCGCCCCACATCACATAAGGGCCTCCTGCTTGAGGGTCGTTGGTGATGCCCTGTAGCGCAGCTTTGGGCACAATGATCATTAGGTGTGGTCCTTCTTTGATAAAGTCGGGTGCGTTCATATGATCGGCATGGTAGGGATCAGAGTTGGACACGCCGCCATCGCCTTGCAACATATAGGAAAAACCCATTTTGGTTGAGGAGAACGGGGCTTTAGTGCCTACTGCGCTCATCATTTCCATCCACACCGCATCGTTGCACATTGGCGCTTTGTCGTCGGGAAGGGTTTCCGGCAAGCAAACCCAGCCGTTGCTGCCTTCAAGGAGCACTTCTCCACGATAAATTATCGTGGCATCAGCACTAATCATCGAAGGTGCAGCGGATTTTGCTTGAGCGATCAGGGCCTTTTTGTCGGCCGCTTGGACAGTGCCTGCGAGCAGTATTACAGCAAAGGCTAGCAATATTTTCTTTTTATCTGGATTTAGCATTAGAATTCTCCTTGGTTGGATCCAAACTAATCGTAGACCACATTCGTGCTATTGCCAGTCATAGCTTTGCTTTCGATATTAAACCATCGCATAGATCTCAGCATCAAAGATATATATTCTTAAGGTCAAAACATACAAAGCTTTCAGTATAAATGCTAACTTCTTCAATGTCGTATTAGTGAGTTTTAAGTAACAACAATATTGTTGTTACTGACATTACTTTTAACAAAACTTAATATTATCATGTAAATTTAAGTTATAGGGCACCCTATTGTCCTATGAAATACTCCAGCATTGAGCCAATTATGGTTATAGTTTTTGAAAGCTAGAGTCTTTTATTTTTAATCAAACTTTCTGCTGTATCGACTATCGATTCTTCTATAGAGCGCGGAGACCATGATAACTGACTACGTATTTTTGAAGTATCAAATTCACTCTTTTTTCCTAGTCCAGGCAATAACATTTTGACAGTGGGATCAAATAATGCTGCGAACTTCACCATAAAATCAGGTAGCTCCCATGTTTTAATCTTCCTATCTGTTGGTTCAAAATACTCCTTTAAAATTAGTGCTATTTCAGACATCCATAAATACTGGTTAGAACATATGAAGCGATTCCCTATGGCTTCACTAAACTGCATCGCTTTTACATGAGCATTCGCTACATCACGAACATCAACCATTGAAAAACCTAGTCTCGGCCAACCAGGATCTTTACCTTGGATAATTCGACGAATAATTTCAGTGGAAGAACTATGTCGAGTTCCTATAAGTGGACCAATAACAAATGATGGGTTTATGGTACTTAAAGCTATATCGGTTCCTTTAACAAACTCCCAAGCGGCTTTTTCTGCTAAGGTTTTACTTTTTGTATAAGCCAACATAGAACCATTAAGTTTGTCTAAATTACTCCAATCTTCCTCATCATATTTTCTGTGAACATTCAATCCACTACAAATTGCAGCGATTGATGATGTAAGGACAATTCTTTTAATTCCAGCATGTTTTGCGGCTTTTAACACTCTAATTGTACCGTCTCTAGCTGGTTTTATAAGGATGTTTTCGTCAGCAGGTTCTTTCATAGGAACAGGAGAGGCCATATGAATAAGAAAATCGCCACCTTGCATCACTGCTGCCCAATTATCGTTGTTCAATAAATCAGCTTGAGCAAATGAAAGGTCACTAACATCTGTATTCTTAGAAAGATTAGCCTTCAATAATTCACCACCAGATAAAGTTCGTAATGTTCCCCGAACAGCATAGCCTTCATCAAGAAGCTGCTTTATTACGTGAGGCGCTATATATCCAGACGCACCAGTAACGATTACCGTAGGTTTTATTTGCATTGTTCAACGCTCTTAAAGTTGTAAGTTTCAATTGGAACTTAATCTTTTTGATAATCTACAGTATAGACATTTTGATTATTTAGGTGACATTCGAGATTGTTGACTATTGATAAATACCAGTCCAAAAACCACCTATAAATATTTAATACTCATTTCCGCCA
This sequence comes from Colwellia sp., assembly GCA_013215655.1. Taxonomy (GTDB): domain Bacteria; phylum Pseudomonadota; class Gammaproteobacteria; order Enterobacterales; family Alteromonadaceae; genus Colwellia_A. The sequence goes on along the minus strand of JABSOX010000021.1, from coordinate 47,985 downwards.
TTTAGTAAACATTGTCGTTAATTAATTATTTTTCAGGTGCCAATGGAAGTAAAAGCCACACATCAAAACTCCAGCTGAAAGCTATAACTAGCTAAAAGACATTTAATAGAATGCTAATAAATTGCGTTAATAAAGTTAGTGAACAATAATTGAGCCGAAAGTAATTTTAAGAATGATGTCTTAGGTAATAATATCCACCTTCGTTTTCTTTGAAAAATTTAATCAAGGAAAAACAATGAACAATTTAATTAAATTTATAAGCGTCGTAGCCTTTATATTTAGTGCAAGTATTTACGCGGAGTCAACTATTGTCGATGTCTGGCAGTGCAAGTTAAAAGAAAATAAAACGATGAAAGATGTAGGTGTTTTAAACGATAAATGGGTGAAATTCATGAATGCAAATGTTAAGGGAGGAGGTATAAACTCCTATGATTTGGATCCTAGAGTTGGCAAGCAAGATGGCTTTCTTTTTGTTGATGTATACCCCAATATGCAATCTTGGGCGGCAGGTGAGAATATAATGGAGAAAACTAATGAAGGTAAAGCTTTACAGAAAGAATTTAAATTACTAGCAAAATGCTCAAGTAATAGCTTGTATTCATCAACAAAACACTAATATGTCTTTTACATCCAATGTCAGCTATAACAGTCGTATTTACTCATGGCTGGCATTTTTTCGAGGCTTTCTATAAGAACAAAGTATTCGAAGCTTCTCAATTAATTATGTCCGTTTACGTATCCATAGCGGACCTGATTTGGCAGGTTTTTAAGTCATATATTGAGTCCGCTTCGTGGTGTTAGTTAGCCTTAGCCAGTTATAAATTAACATTGAAAAATAATATACCGCTAAGGACTTCTTGGTGCGCGTTGCTGAAGTCTCAACATCTCACTACCTAAGGTCTGCTTCAAGTTACATTGCTGCCGTTGGCAGCTCTAACCTGAAACTATTAAATCAAAGCCAAAACGACTACTTCAAATGCTTTGACCCCGTTGGTTTACTAGAGTAGCTTAATTTTCTTTGTATAGAATCGATTGTTCAGTTAATTAATTTTTGTTTATTTTTGAGAATTCAGTAAAATAGTTAGTCTTTAACAGTTCTGTAAAGGTTAGTGATGAAACGCGTTGTTTTATATATTTCAGATAAATGCCCCCATTGCCGTGAAGCTCAAAAATACTTGGATGATAATGGCATTAAATACAGATTAACAAATGCGAAAATGCAGCGCGGTAGAAAAGAGCTTGACGCTATAGGGGCTCGCTCTGTACCAGCCCTTAAAATTGGTAATGAAGTAATGATTGGCTGGAATCTAAAAAATTTTAAGAAACTCTATGCCGCAGGTTAAAAAGCAGAATTAATCCGCCCCTTCGCATTAAAACTCCATAATTTTATCAATCAGCACAGATATGGTTGCTCAGCTTTCACCAGGTAGTTCATATGTTCGCTGCGTCAACTTGTCGTATGAGACTCCTGCTTTGATTAAAAATCTCTATGACAGCTATGGTGGCGAATTAGTCAGTCAGAAACGTTGAAAATTGGTTAAATGAGATTACAACCAACAGTGAAATATCAGCCGTAAGGGGACATTATAACTAGAGAAGAGGCCACTAGTTGCTACTTTTTATAATTTAAATTATTCAACAATACGGTATACTTCCCACTTCATAGAGCCAGATACTACGTGAGGCTCAAGTTCAATACTCCATTCTTTATGTCCATCTAACTCTGCTAGCTTGTCCCATGATTCACTTAATTCAGCTATACTATTAAGAGTGATTTCAGAGATAACCGTTGACTCTAAAGCACCAACAGAGCCTGTTAGGATTCGACACTTTCCATCCCATCCTATTTGGGTTCCAAAACTATTTTGCCATTTTGACAAAGAATCAATAAGATCAGACTTATGTCCAAATTTTGCGTCTATTGACCAACGTGCAACTATCATGTGAATGTCCTATATATTTATCCATTCTAAGTTATAAATATAACCGTTAAATTCAATTTGTCTAATGACAGAGTTTAGCTATCAACCGTTTTGGTTTAATGGCACAGGACACTTTGATAAAACTTAATATCCTACTAATCGATTTGTTCTTAAATTAAAAAAGTTGATTTTACCAGCTCTATCATGAATGACAGTTGTGGTGCTTAAAACCCGTTTTTGGTATTTTGAAGTCATAACAAAACGATTATTTGAGTGACGGTAATGGTGGCTAAGCAGACTATTTAATGTGAGAGATTCGCGTCTAAATTAGGTCGGCGTTGTGGTAATAGTTAGCATTAATTACTCAATTAAAATTACTGTAAATGGTTTCGTTAAATTGATGACGGAATTAATTAAAAAATGAATTATTGATATGGGAAACATACATGAAGATCCTGAGTTATTAACTCAATAATGAAACCGACTTACCTCGAATGATGCATGATGGGGTTAATAATCATGATCGAGTTTTACTGGTATGCTCAGAAGAGTCATTGACAAGGGTTGGTGTATTGAATGAAATTGAGCGTGTACTTGAACGAGAAGCGAAAGAAGGTGGTTCAGAAGTTCTTATCCCTATTACATTAGATGATTATGTCTATGGAGATTGGGCTCCTGATCGGAAAGATATTGCAGATCAAATAAGATCAAGAGTTATAACAAAGTATACTGAGGAAAGTGACTCTTAAACGTAAATTTAAAATGGCCGTATTAAGTTTTTGAAGAATGGGGCTCTGAACTAACGCATTGTTTAAGTGCCAAAATATGGTGTTTGTTAATATAAAAACAATATAAAAATAATATAAGTACGAACGTTTAGTTATTGTACTATCACTATTTATAAACTAAATAAAACGCCTAATGCATAAGGATATAATTTGTATTACTCATCACTCAACAAGGTAACTTTGACTTTTTTATTGGTCTTGTTTTCTTTTTTTAGCCTAGCTCAGACTAAAAGTGAACTGCCTCCTATTTTAGATTATTACCCGAACTGCTCTTATGAAGTGGTCGATAAAACTAAAATAAAAATCATCACAGATACGCCTCTCTCTATTAAAATAGTAAAAAGCCTATTGGACAAAATTAAAGTTAGGGCAAAAAATGCTAATGCTGACGCGGTAATTTTAACCGCTAAAAAAGTTAAAAAATATAGGGACCCGAAAGGTATCGTAAATACGAGTTTCCTTGTTAGGTATCATGCGGAATTAATCAACCTTTGTGAAGAAAATAGCAATAAAAAACGAAAAAGAACCCCATTAAATCATCAAGGCAACAAAGTAACTGATATAAAATCTAACACCATTTTTACCTACAACGAAACCGTTACCATTGCCATTGCCATTGCCAGTAAAGTGATTGTTAAGAGACCGACTATGAGCAATGATGAAGTCTCGCTTAAACATGGCGTTTATGGGGTTAATATTGGCTCAAGCTATCAGCATGTTATTAATGTGCTTGGTGAACCCAGTGTAAAACTTAAAGTGATGGTAGATGAAGTTGTGCTTGGCTATGGAAGAAGACATTGGTTCTACTTTCAGTCTGATAAGTTAATGAAAATTCAAAATAATTCAGCTTATTTATCGCAAGACATGGTCAATAAAGTACCACCTCTTGATTTTTTTGATGATTTTCTCTGGCAGATCAACCAACAAGTAGTTTATAAAATGCTGTTATCGGATGTTAAATCTGCGCTGAATATAACCGCTAAATTGAATAACCAAGATCAGTTAGTATTGAAAGACCATGAAAATACTCTAACATTGAATTTCATATTTAATAGAGACCAACGTTCTTTAGAAAAAAGCTATGAATTAATTGGCTTTACGCTTAAAGCAAATAACTACAAACAAAATAAACAGCGTATTGCTGTGCGTTCGAAAGCTCAATTTAAAGTGATAGATCATTTATATTCACAACTGCGAAATAGTCAAGAGATACAGAAAGATAAATTACTAGAACAACTAGGAGCACCTATTGGTTTTATATCACTTTCACGATATTCCGATTTGAACATTTATAATAACAACCTACTTGTTTTGATGAAAAAAGAGCAATTTAATAAGCTTTATTTGATAGAGAATGCATTGATTAATGAACAGTCTCATGGTTGGTCATTAGGTGAAATAAAACAAGGTATTAGTGTTGAAAAGAGCCAAAAATACTTAGACAAAGAAGCGATATTTTTATTTGATAAAGCTGAAGTACATACTGATAATTATGCTTTATCGCTGATGTTTGAAGAGCTAGAAGGTAAAAATGTTGTCTATGAAGCTCAAATAGCGATTTATTAAACAAGACTAATTGATGTAAGCAAATTCTTAAACTGACAACTTTGTGGTGGAAGTGAGCTTTAGTTCGTAATCAAATTTCAATGAAAAACAGGTGGCCGCTAATGACTTCTTGGTGGTGAAAGTGAACCTTAGTTCGTAATCAATGAACAATGAAAAACAGGTCGCCACTAATGGCTTCTTGGTGCGCGAAGCGGAATTGAGCAACCTATAAGCCTAAACTTCTGCACTTTACTTGATAGAGTCATTACAGTTTGGATTTAGAAAGCTGATTTTCAATCGGCAGATCATTTTGTGCCATTGTGGAAAATCAAATAGTGATGTAATGAATAATGTTGATGACTTGGAGGTATGACCCTTTCGCTCCAATGTCATAAAAGATTTTTTTATTTTTAAGATTCGATAGATGTATTTTTTCTCTCAAAGTCAATAATCACACGTTTTCGACTTTCTCCCCAGCGGTATCCTCCGATAGCACCATCTCCACGTATTACACGATGACAAGGGATGACAAGTGCTACGTTGTTGCCAGCACAGGCATTTGCAACTGCTCTGGAAGCTTTAGGTGCTCCAATAGCTTGAGCGATTTCACCGTAAGACATGACTTTTCCATAAGGTATACTACGGAGAAAATCCCATACTTTTTTTTGAAATGCAGTTCCTCTTACATCTAGCGGTATATCTAAATCTATTGATGTTCCATCTATATATAAGTTAAGTAACTTTAACCAATGACTCAACTGCTCTTCATTTTTTGAGGACATCGGCACTATTTCCGCACATGGATATTCTGACACTAGTTGAGCTAATAACTGATGCTCGAATTCTCCAAATTGCAAAAATGATAGCCCTTTATTTGTAGCGGCAATTAAAACAAGACCTAAGTTAGTGATACCAACAGCATATGAAATCTGAACACCATCACCACCTTCTCGGTATTTTTTTGGCGTCATGCCTAAATGACTATTCATTCGACCATAAATGACGGAAGTAGACTCAATACCCGATTCAAAGATAGCATCTGTAACACTACCAGAAGTTCTCAAATTTACCTTTAATGTATTCAACTGAACTTGATCAATATAACTCTTTGGTGTGACATCAAGATATTTTTTAAATAACCTATGTAATTGAAATTGAGTCAGCCCAACAGAACTTGCTAATTTCAGCGCGGTTAATGGCCCTTCGGTATGCTCCTCGATATTACGGCAAACATGTAAAAGCTTTATTAATCCGGTGTTCTGACTTGCATTACGTTCAGGTTTGCAGCATTTGCAGGCTTGATATCCATCATTGTAAGCCGATGAAGTGTCCTCAAAATAAATAACATCTTCTCTTAGCGGTGCTTTAGTGCTACATGACGGATTACAAAATATTTTTGTTGTTTTAATACCGTAATAAAATTGAAAATCGAAAGCGGAATCTTGTTCAACTATCGCTTTCCAGTAAACGTCATTAGACATATTGATTACCGTTAATTTTGTTTAAGACTGACATTGTATGTTTGAAAATCATTCTATTTCTATCTGATAGTTGCGCCTAACTAATATTAGTACGCAATTATTCAAAGCGATTAATAGTTATATTCGATCAAGCCTTAAAGCATAACATCCGTACGCAGTAAACCTGGCCATGATAAATTTAACCTCGTTATGTGCTAAAAACTCACTAATAGTTAGCTCAGTGTTTATAGGAGAGACTACACGCGCGTCATAGATACTTTCTTCATTACCGTATGCCCTCAAAACTAAGTTATCCCCAAAGTAATTATTTTCAGAATTACTGGCTAAAAGGATTTTATCATAACTAATTGCTTCATCAGATTGATTTGCAAGTACATAAACTGCTCCGTATTCTTTGAAAGGACCAGGCTTAGAAAAAGGGCAGTAACTTGCAAGAATTAGCTCTTCACCTGCAACAGCTCTCCTCAATACATCCCGGCAAGGCTCTCCACCCTCGGCAATTAAATGTACTATGGGTTGATTTTGATCATCAATGCCAGACTCTCTTACTTTTATTAGAAAATCGTTACGTATTGGGGTTATTTGGTATTTCATAATGTCTCCTAAATAAGGTTACTAATTGAATCTATGGGTAAATTTTAAAAACAGGCTTTTCTCTTCGTCCTTTATAACGGTTACATATGAAGGGTTTTCATATTCATCTTGGAATGTACCATAGCCTAAAAACAATGAATTTCCAGGTGTGGATTCCCATTTTAATAGTACATCGCCAACAATTATATTTTGGTCTTTCATACTACTGAACAAGGCATTGCTATTAACTTTTTGTTTATCAAGAATTAACCTAAGTGACCAATCTTGATTGAATTGATAAGTTGTTTTAAATCTAAGTTGCCTACTCGAAAATATCTTTTCATCGGCAGCGGTATTAAGCATATTATCTAAGAACTGGATTTTGAATTTTAATTTTTGTGTAACTTTAAATGACATTGATAAAACGGTTTGTTGTAATTTTGCCAGCTCCGGTGCTAACCCGTTTGCAAGCTGATAATTTACCGCATCACCTTGTTTATAGTTAATATCAAACCCCATGAAAGAAAACCATAAACTCTCAACACCAATGAAAAATGTGTTTTGATTGAATGTAGTTAATTGGGACAGTGTTGCATAATCGTCTTCCCCCAAACGTTCACTTTTATTTATTGCTTTAAATCTTATGTGTGTTTGTCCCGGTAATTCTGTACTGATTACAGCCGATTGAATTTGATCCAGGTAAGTGCCTTTTGTATCCCAGACATTTCTAAGCTCAAATTCAGATGTATAAGATATAAATAGAGGGTTGTCTGCTAGAAATCGATAAGCAAATTGTTGTGTGATTTCAGTTATTCCCTTACGTGGAATATAACCAATTGGACTATCGAAGTCTTCAGCAACACTCTGTACCTTTGCGCTATAGCTCCAATATTCACCTCCCCCGCCAATGGTTAAATATAGTGCACCAGCTTCATTTGAACTTGTCTTAGAAGAATTGTCTGAATAGGCGAACTGCGAGTCCATATTCCAATTTTCGTTGAATCTATAGCGCGTTTGCAGCGCAATGTTTGTCGAATCTACTTCACCTTTAGAATAATTTGATATAAATAGACCTAAATAGGAATCGTAGCCTATAGTTTTTCTTATATTAGAGACTGATATTTTTGCGTCCTTACTTATTGTACTATTTGAAGTAGCACTTTCATCATCGATAATCATGCCACCAATTGACCAATCTCCAAGTTGCACTGTTGTTCTTAAACCAGCACTAGGATCAATTATTTTTCTAGTGAAAAGTAAATTCAGCGGTGTACTAAAATAGTCGGCATTCTCTATAAAAAAGAGCCTTTTTTCAGGAAAGAAAACCTCAAATCTTTCATTAGTAACAATTTGTGGTTCGTCAGACTCTATTTGGGAAAAATCAGGATTTAAAGTTAAGTCTAAAACAATTCGGTCATCCCATACAAATTTAGCATCCAAACCTAAATCGCTTTCACTCTTGTTTTGCCAACCTTCGCGACTTAATGACGACTGCGATTGAGATTTTTTTGTAGTAACAAAAGGAGTCATTTCAATTTTCAATGATTTTCTTTCGACATTAATATTACCTAAAGTACCTGCTTGTGAAATTCTTGAAGAAATATTAGTTGAGTATTGAGGGAAAAAAGCATTTTCATTATTTCTAGGTATTCCTCGATAAACAAAAAAACCCCAGTTTTGTACATCCCCTGGTGGAAACCTTAAACTTGAAAGTGGAATTTTAATTTTGACCAGATAACCGTTGTTTGCTCTTAAAGATTCGGTAAACCATATAGGATTAAAAGATAAATCCCATCCGACACCTTCGCTAAACATGCCATCAATTTGTGAGCCAACCGCGTTTGCTTGAAATCCATACATTTGTTGGGAATTAGCAAATGGGATTAAATGTAAAGCAACTGTATCTTCGTCTTGTGAGAATCCATCTCTTGGTGAAACTGTAGATCGAATCAAATCAGGGGCATCATCAAAGCACATATAAACACCGTATAGATGCGCTTTATCATACGATAGATAAACTGCCGTTTTTTGTGAGCTTTGTGCACCATTAATGGGAGAGCGAGTAAGTAAACTGTCCATTTTGTGACCGATTAAGCTTTGGTGATTTCCGTTTTCCATTGCCGATAAATAAGCTGATAATTTAGGCTCTTGGTTAACTTCTGGGATATTCACTTTATATGTAATATTTTTTTGCTGTTCAGCTTTAGTTGTATTGCTAAAAATAATTATTAAAAATAAAGCGCTGAGGTATTTTAAAGTATTCAACAAGTTTCCTGGTAATGTAATGAGTTTTACCAAGGTTAAGTTTTGTTGGTTTTTGTTACTATCGGATTATTGCGGTGAGGATTTTTTAAATATAAAAATCTTCATGCCGCGCATAATTACCAAACATTGTGTATTCATATATCTGATTAAGTCTAAAGCTGTTTTGGGAGGGTAGGCTCTTAAAATTAAGGCCAGATGTTATTTATGGAAAGAGAGTCCTCATTTTATCTCATATATTTATGTCTGCTTATGATTCGAGAGTGAGCCTAATATTGAATGATTTCAGCTAGTAGTTTTAGTCAGCAAAGTGGTGAAAGTGAACCTTAGTTCAAATAATCTGTGCTTGCTAATAAACGCCATCTATATTGCTTTAGCATTCATGTTGACGATTATAGTTGGATATAATTATGGCTAAGTTTTCAAGTAAGTATTTTGTTTACCTTTGTATTGATCATGCGAAGGATATTTATTAATAGCAAACTAAATATTAACTGAATAAACAGTTGCTTAATTATCAGCTAAAAAGCTATTATTTCTTATTATTCGTGTGGAAATTAACGTGGAAAATCTATGAACTTGGATGCTATTAGTGCCTTGGTCGAAATAGCTGGTACCTTTGCGGTTTTTGCATCTTTAATGTATTTAGCCATACAAATAAAGCATAGTAATAACGCCATGAAGGCACAGGCATTTCAGGAAAGATCTAATGCGCTGCAAGATTTGAGAATGCGTGTGGCAGAATCGGAAACATTATCTCGAATTCAATCGCAGGTAATTGAAAATAATGGACAAGGCACGAAGGTCATTCAAGATGCCATGACTGCTCTAACATCAATTGAGTTTAATCAATACCGCAACTTTCTAACTGCCCACGCATACCGTCTGCAAAACCTTATTAGACAATACGAACTCGGTTATATGGAACAAAAATATCACGACTCAAGCATTATTGTTACCATTAAAATATTTCACGACTCTTGGGTAGCATTCGAAGTTTCTCAGGGCGAAAATCTTCAGGCATATGTCGATACTTATGAAAATTCTGTAAAATAGGTAGAAAATCTCAGGTACATATTTTAAGCAGCTCATAGATTGGAGCAATTAAATGGATTTAGGATATTGGATAGATTTTATTATTGTCTTTGCTCCAAGCATCTAACAAGCGTTTTTGTCCATTAAGTAGGCGTTATTGGCACGAAATATAATCCGAAACGTTATTTCGACGTTAACACCTAATGACCGCAATGTGATGGTTTTTGTCGTTATTGAGTATTTTTGAATTCAATTACATTTATGAATAATACAGTTAAACATTTTTACCTAATCACAATGATTACTTTATGCTGAAGCCATTGTATATCTAATGTTTAAGTATTTGATGACATTCCGATAAACCTGTTTAACGTTTGCAATATCTGTAGGGATCACGAGAATAGTATTATCACTGCCGATACAGGCTAGAACACCTGACGTTTCATCCATTGTCTCGATAATTTTGGTAATTAATCGTCCACCACCAACAATTGTCTTAATAATAATTTGTGCATTGTTATGTTTGATATCAAGTACTACAGAGTCAATCGCTTGTTTGACTCGAGGAATATCCTGTTCACCCGGTAATTTATAGATAAAATCATTACGATGATTACGTATTTTAATCGCACCCAATTTAATCAATAATCGTGAAACTCGGGTTTGTGTAATATTGAATCCGTGTGACGATAACGCAGTAACTAACTCTAGTTGAGAACCAAAGCGCCGTTCATTCAGCAATAATTTGAATGTTGTTATTAAGGCTGGATTGGTTGCCGAATTACCGTTAAGTGTCATAATTATTAATAATAAACCTAGTGAACATTGTTTTGGTTAATTAATTAGTACGTTAGTACTGCCGAATGTTTACCTTGGTGATTAATACCAATAAAAGACGCTTGACTGACATCAAAATTAAATTGTTGTGGGGTAATTGAGTTACTAAATGCCGTTTGCCATTCAATGACAGAAAAATCATCAATATCAATCTTACCTGTTGTCATACTCTTGTCTTCGTTATTGTTCATTCCTTTGTTTTTCATCTTTTCATTGTTGCTCAGTAGTTCAAACTCAACCAAAACACGATAACTTTTATAGCCTATGCGAGGTGAATTAAAATCTACTTCAATGTTTTGCCAGTTGCCTTTATTATTAATCTCTATGGTTTTTATTAAGTGCTTTTCACTATTTTTAAAGGCATCAAAGAGTTTTTGGCGCTTTTTTCTACCCTGCCAATAAAAAGATACTTTCACTAAGTCTTTAGATTTTAGCTTTGTTTTAATGGTCATCGGGTTACTGGCTTTATAAACTCGCCTAAAGCTTTGCATACCAAACATTTGTTTTTGCTTATTGTTTAGTATTAAAGAAAGACTGTGCTGACCACTGAACCCATATGAATTAAGCTCCATAGCCCCTTTTTCGAAGTGCCAACCACGTTCCGCCGCATTGAAGTTATTGAAGCTTTCAAAGTCGCTACCGTTAACCAAATTGGTTCCCAAACGATATTTTAAGGATACGTCATCTAATAACACTTTTGTAATTGGGGACTGCCAAGGTAGTTGATATAAACTTTCTACTTGCTCATTTTGTGAAAATGAAATTAAAGTCTCTTGTTCCTCGTTATTTGCTACTACATTAGCGGCTGTAATAACACCATGCCCAGCAGAGTGATGGATATACGTTCCGCGTAGTTTAGAGAGCTCCGTTAAACGTTTCATTACAGTGTAACGATGCATGCCTGTCGCTGGAGTAGGTTTATAGGCTTTATTATAAAGAGGAACAATCTCAGCGCGATGAAATTTATCTCCATCAAGCCATACATATAAAATAAAACTGTGTTGAGTTGCCGTAAAGTTTTGATCAAAAATAAAGTTACCCATTGAGTAAGCAATGAGTTTACCGTTATATAGTTCTAAACCTTGGGTAACGTGGGGATGATGAGCAATTGCTAAGGTCGCCCCCGCATCAAGTGATGATTTAAGCCGTTGCTCTGTAACACCTGTAGGGTTGTTAGCGTACTCTTTACTGCCATGATATTGCGCGATCACTACTTTATCTTGCGCCACTTCTTGATGAATGGAACTCAACATATTATCCATTGAACCGTAAGCCGCGCCGCCATGTTCGTCATTAGCTGTTTGTGTAGGATTTGAGCCCCCTTGCCAGCCCACATAACCGAGCATGGAAAATTCAGTATTACCAATTTTTTGATGATATGCAGACAACGCTTCACGTTCATTGAATCCGGCCCCTGAAAAGCCTAAAGCGCTTTTATTTAACAAAGCCATGGTTGAGGTTAATCCTGCGGTCATATAATCAAAAGTATGATTATTTCCTAGCGTTACATAATCAATACCCGCCCAAGTTAACGCTGCAAGTAGTTCAGGACGCGAATAAAAAGTTACGGATTTGGGAGCACGTTCGCCCGGAAGTTCCTCAGATATTTGAGTTTCTAAATTGACCGCAGCATGGTCTGCTAAGCTCATGTAAGGTTTGATAAATTGTACAACAGCTTTACTGTTTGCAAGCTTATTATCTTGATGAATAAGTATAGGATCATCAAAATAAGGTTTGTAAAAACGACGTCCCATCATCACGTCACCACCAAATGCCAACATCACTCTATGCTCTTTTTTGGCAACGAGAGTAACGTCAGTCAATTTTGTATTGTTAATATTTGAATTCAATTCAAAGTGACTATAGGTATGCACACTTTTGTAAAAACCTTTTTTCTCGAATGTTAGCTGATAAATATCCACAACCGGAACATCAATAGAAAAATGTCCTTTGCTGTTGTTACGTATTATATCACCATTAATCGAAATACTAGCATCGGCTATTGGCTGACCATTCTCAGCCGTTATCATACCTTCAATGGTAAACGTCCCATCAGCAAAGCAAAAAGTACTGTAGCTCCCCGAAATAAGTATTAGGGTAATAAAAGTGAGTAGTCGCATGTTCATCCTAAATATTGCAGGGAAATTTATATCAATTCCCTCAGTATATAGAAATAGTATTTAAAGGTTCATTCAAATTAATGACCAGTCCATAACCCAAAGGAATGGAGATAATGAATAGGTGAAAGTGAGAGCTTTTATTAGAGTGCTTTATTAGTAGTTAACACTACTTTTTAGATATGTGTTGTTGATCTATATATTGTATATAATTTTCAATAGCTAACGGATTACCTTTGTTACCACGACTTTTACTTTTTTGATATTGAAAACTAAACACGTCAAACCATAAATCAAGTACATTAGCATTAATAGGCTCATTAATCATCGCCAGCATTCTTGCCGCGACTTCAGCAGTAGCAAATTGATTTTCTACATTAGCGTTTCGTATTTGATATCTTGACGCTAATTGCTCGTCATCCACTTTTTCAGGGTCAAAAGCAACCACAGGAAACTTATTTAAGTATGGGCTTTTTCGAAACATTTTCTTAGCTTCACGCCAGCTACCATCAAGCATAATAAACAAAGGACGTTTGCCTTCTTGTAACGGTAAATTATCTTTAAAAACTTCTCGTTCTGGCTCAGTATACTGTGCAGGGAATACCACAAAAGGTTGCCATTGTGGATCATTTAAAACACTAAGCAATTCGCTGTTTTCTTCCGTACGAGACCACAAAAATGCGAAAGTATCAGGAATAACATCAGCAATTAACCGACCGGTATTGCTCGGTTTTAATACTTCGGTGTCGTACATTAATAACAAAAAACCAGCATTGCTTTTAATGTTTGGAGATAAAGTACATATACAATAATCAACAGCAATACGACATTTGTCACAACGTATAACTCGTTGACCACGCGCTTTAAACGTTGTGGTACTTAAAGATTTTCGATGTAAATATAAACGTTGAACAGCATGCATAGTGAATATGTTGTTATTGACCTAAAAATTTGGCGCTACTCTACCTAGCACAATAACAACATGCAACATTTAGCTATGAGTTTTTAACCATTCAACCAACAACGGGAAATGATCGGTAACAGCCAGCGGATGCGTTAGAATATTAATATGGTCGTAATCCAGTGCATTACCATTTTTTTTAGATAATAAAGTAAATTTAGACTGATGATTATTTGATTCACCAATAAACCTCTTTACATCTTTGACATGCCCCAAAACGCGATCTTTTACGCCAGTAAAATGCCAAGACGGCGGCCATAGCAAATTTTTAGCGGCTTGTTGATAATCAAAATCATCATGAGGATCAACCCAGTCACCTTTCTTAACCCAAGCGACACTATGTTCAAGAGATTTTCTTGTTTCGTTATCAGAGCCAAAACCATATTTTTTAGCATCTAAAAAGCCCTTTTTCTTGGCAAGTTTAGGTGCAATATTATTCCAAAACATATTAACTTTTAAGAATTTTTCGACACTTTTTACGGTTACCCTTCTTTTAGTACCAAAACATGTATTGCTTAAAACCTGCGATAACTTTTCGGGATAGCGCGCTAAGCAACTCGCCATTAATACACCGCCCCATGAATGAGCAACAATATGCATAGCTTTGCTTGTTTTTTTAGTTATGTAATCTAAAAAAAGGGGAATATCTTGAGTGATCGCTTCATATTGCCCAAAATCAGAATCAGCATTTATTATCGGGGTACTTTGACCACGACCACGAAGATCAGCAACATAAACATCAAAACCTTGCGCAGCTAAATAACAAGCCAAACCTTTACCTTTTTCGGTGTAAAAGATCAGACCATTCTCTATTGCTCCATGGAGCATTAGAATAGGCGTACCCGTTGAGTTTTTTGAAATATGGCGAAGATGTAATTGATGTTCATCATCTTGAATAAATAATGAGTCTTGCTGTATTTTTTTTTGCAGTATGCTTTCTTGCTTCATTACTCTGTATATATCCTATAAATATTCACACAGACAAAGGTCTGACCACTAAAGTATATTAACAAAATAAAACATATTCTAGCAAGGAAACTTGCTAGGAAGGTAACTTGCTAGGAAGGTAACTTGCTAGGAAGGTCTTGCTGCACTGCCAGCTAAAATTCCACCATCAATGTTAAGCTCAATGCCTGTTACATATTTAGACTCATTAGATGCTAAATATAAAGCAGCATAAGCAACATCTAATGGCTCTCCCATTGTTCCCAACGGAACATCAGCGGCAATAGCCTTAATCCCATTTTCTCTTTGCTCCCCCTCACCCAACATCATATCCCACATAGGAGTGAGTATTGCTCCAGGGTGAATGGAATTACAACGAATAGGATATTTTTGTTCAGCGCAGTACAAAGCAACAGACTTGGTATGATTACGAACGGCTGCTTTACTTGATGCATAAGCCGCTGCAGCAGGAATACCAACGATGCCAGAGCGTGATGATATATTGACAATACTTGCTGATTTTGATGCTTTCATCAACATAATTGCGTATTTACAACCTAAGGCAACACCGTCTAAATTAATATTATGTACTTTATGCCAACTGGCTAAGTCTAAATTTTCAGGATTATGAGGCCCCGTTGTTTCAAGAAAACCGGTAATGCCAGCATTATTTACTAAAATATCTAAGTGCCCATATTGCTTTTGTACAAATTCTGCAGCATTTTTCCAATCAGATTCAACAGCAACATCTAAATGGATATATAAAGCGTTCTCGCCCAATGAATTAGCTAGGCTTTTTCCTGCATCATCATTTATATCTGAAAGTATGACGTTAGCTCCCTCACTAATATACAACTCAGCAATAGCACGACCAATGCCTTGTGCGGCACCCGTAATTAATACATTCTTCTCTGCTAATCTCAACATCATTTCCTCTTATTGTAATGAGTTATGCCAATTGAATTAAATAAACTTACACATACCTTTACCTAAAGGCTCACCACTTCTTTCAATGTATTTGAATTTTCTATAAAACTCCTCTTTCCCTTTAGCGGCAAGTAAACCAATCGTAGACCCTTTTACCGCTGCTTTGGATAAGTAGTTTTCTATTTGTTCCATGATCACATTACCTAAGCCCTTACCCTGATATTGCGGGTCAACAATCACATCTTGTATGTAAAAATACATAAAACCATCGCCAACTACTCGTCCCATCGCAATGAGTTTTTCATGATGATAAATAGCCACTTGGAATAATGAATTATCGAGGCTTTGCTTAGCTAAACAAAGATCAATTGCTCCCCAACCTATTTTGAGCCTTAAGTTTGCAAAATCCTCAACTTGAGGAGAATTAAAACTAATTTCATATTCTTTTGAACTCATTTTTCTAATCCAGCCCTTTGATTCATCTGTTCATTAATTATTTATTCAGTAGCCTTTCGTCGAAACGTCATCACAGTACCTAACATGGCTAAAATAACCACTAGAACCAAACCGATTATCCCTAAAACCTTATCCACAGATTTTATACCTGTCCATTGTAAGTAATGTATCTTATACATGGTATTTATAAAGGCAGTATCCTCTCCTTTTTGATACAAACGCATTTCAGACCAATTTACCGAGATATTAACGTCAGTGGTTGTCGTGACTTGTAAACCATCAATTGTTTTGATTTGACCATAACGTTTTGGATTGATACGGATAGCATCATTAAGTAAGGTATCTATTTGCTCTTTAGTGGGTTTTTTAATGACCTCTTTTGTTAAAGGATCAACTTGATGCCAACCTTTTTCATTTTTAACAAGCAAGTGCTGACCTAATATTGAACGTACATAACGAACTTCAAGCCACGTCTGATGTTTAGGTATTGTTTGCTGAGTACATTCAGCATCAACAAGTGGGTAAGTTTTTACCGGCAAGCTTTCATAAGCAGATGAATAACCCGGTTTAATAAAAAAGAATACCCCTGTTATCGCCCAAGCAATAAAAGGTAATATCATCAACAAACCAAGAAATTTATGGTATTTTTTGAGCATTTATACATCCTTGAGATAAGCTTTATTGATAGGGTTTAATTAATAGATTTTATAAAAAATGAAATAAATGAGATCCAAACGATTAAAAATAGGCAGTTAAAAGTAGCTGATTAAAGTACGCAATTTATATCAGTTGAATAAAGGTTATTTATTTTGACAAGGGAGCAACCATTTTCATCAATCAATGGCGGAGTAAAAGCGCTAATAAGCAGTGCGGCAGACACCAAAATTAGTTTATTAAGGAATGAACCTTTAGTTACCGCCCATACAATAATACGAACACAGCTAACTATCGAGCAGCCTTAACGCCTGAAACCTACTCAGCGTTAAGCGCTAGATCATCTCCGAGAACACCAGCGGTTTTCTTCGCCGCGACTTTCGATAAAATAGCGACATCATCCAATACTGTTGCAATGTATCAATTAACGTTAATAAACCTGAGCCTGCCAACTTATTACTCTCTAATTTTTATTCTATCCTAACATTACTCCTCTTCTTCGTAATCAAGCTCTTCTTCACTTTCATCTTCATCTTCCGGCATAGGCTTAACAGAGCGAAAACCTTCTTTAGCCAATATTTCAATATAAAATGATGTTAACTCTAATTTTACTGCTGCATCAATTTTACTATTAATTTCAGTCAGGTGAACAACCTCAGCTGCATCTTTAGTATTGCCAAATTGGCAATCAAAATCCCAAAAATCAACACCCGCTGGTAATGTCTTTTTTCTTTCTCTTTTAATATATTTCTTAACGTCATGCTTTACAGCATCAATCATTCTCGCCGCTTTAATTTTAGGGTGAGTTAATTCAAATGTTTTTTTCATTATTGTCCTACAAGGAGTTAGCAGATAATGGCCAGCATTTTACGTTAATTTTAAGTGAGTAGCGAATAGAGAGGACTTTCAGAAGGAAAATAATTCACGGCTGATAGAAATATCAGCCGCAAGAGGCACAATTTGTAAAATTAACGAATTAAGAGAACATCTTTTTTAAACTATCAGCGAATTCAACAAACTTCTCTTTCATGGTGCGTTTAATTGAAATATCAACACCGCTAAAAATAGTAAGCCCTTCAATAACGATAGTTGGTGCATCAGGTGAGGCATTACACGGCGCATTATTATCAACTCCACCAAATATGCAAAATGATTTAGATACCACATTAACATCTTCTGGCACATAAATATTGGTACCACTGAATAAACTAAAATAGCGGATAGTCACTTCTGGATGAGTAAATATTGCCTCGGAAAAATCAATATCTGTACCACTAAATAAGCTAAAAACGCGAATTTCTTTGGCGACATGCCAGCGTCCACTACGGCTGCTACCGCCAAATATATTAATGATATAATCTAATTTTTCCGATTTATCATGTGAATAATTCACTGAAAAATCTTTTTTCTTTTCTTCAACATAATTTTTATCGACGGTTAATTCAAGGTCTTCAACAAGAGCAGAAATTTCTTTATTACACTGACTCTCTATTGCTTTATCTAAGCGTCGCTCAAAAGCCTCATGAGAGAGTTTGCCATGGCTATAATTCATGATCAGTTGGTCAATAACTTCTTCACGTACACTTTCAATAGGTCTATCTTCAATAACAACTGACATATTTATTTCCTTGATTAATATCGAATACCGATGCGTATAACTTAATTTCCAAGCTATTATGCAATTCACAAACCAAAATAAATAACAATACAAATCAAAAACTTAAGAAATAATCAATATAAATCACTGTGAAATAAATGATTTATTAGCAAAACTGACTACTTTCTTTGTTTTTTTATACACTTACTATACAACATAAGAGTTTACTTTATAGTTTGTATCTAGTTGTTACTTAAGACTTTTTTAAAGCAATGATTACCGATATACTTACAATAACTTTATACTAGGGTTTACATTATCATGTTTAAAAAACATTTAGGATTTTCATTTAATTTAATCGCCATCATGCTCTTTGTGCCGGGGATTTTATTACCTATGTTCTCATTAACCATGGAAATGACCGCAAAAGTCAGTGGTGCCAGTATGACTTCTGATTTAGTGAATAAAGAGCTTTCACTGCTCACCACCATACAAGAATTGTGGCAAGATGAACGGTTATTAGTCGCTGCGCTAATATTTGCATTTTCTATTGCCATCCCAATCATAAAATCACTTTTAGTGACTTGGTCATATATTAAAAAACATAGCGATGTTGAACGTAAATTGCTTAACTTTGTCGCATTTATTGGTAAATGGTCAATGGCTGATGTTTTTGTAGTCGCCATTTTTTTAGCCGTGCTGTCAACAGACCATGCACAAACATCTGATCACCAACAACTTTCCATGTTTGGCTTTAAAATAGATTTATTAATGAGTAGCGAAACCCTTTCGAATATAGGCCCGGGATTTTATTATTTTTGTGGCTATTGTTTATTATCACTTTTAGGGACTCAGTTAAGTCAAAGCTCTCTAAATCATCATAAATTTCAAAATGAAGAAAAATAGCAACTTATAACGCAATTATCTTATTTTTATCTTAAACTAATAACCAGTAAAACGACCTTACAGGAATGATATGAAAAGAGTTTTTATAAAGCCATTATCTTTATTTTGCACCATTTTATTGAGTTCAAGTGCTATTCATGCGCAACAAGGACCTCCTGCAAATGTCAATATCGCACAAATTAAGAAAACTATCTTATCACCGGTATCTTGGGTTTCAGGTACGGTTGTCGCTCATAACAACTCTAACATTGCCGCTGAAGTGTCAGGGCGGTTGATCAGTTTGGTTGAATTAGGCGCTCAGGTTAAAAAAAATCAAATCATTGCCCAAATTGATGATCGGCGATTAAAGTTACAACGCCTTGAACAACAAGCCAATGTTGAAAATGCGCAAGCAAAATTAACCTTTGAATTATCAGAGGTTCGTCGAAAGAAATCATTGATCAGTAAAAAGTTGGTTTCACAAACTGAGCTTGATGAAACACTTTCTAAAAAGAATATTGCTCAAGGTCTATTATCTGCAGTTAAAGCGCGTTTAGCACAAACAGATCAAGACCTTGAATATACAAAATTAAAAGCACCCTTTGACGGTATTATTTCCCAGCGTCTCAGTAATGAAGGTGAATATGTCGACAGTGGCAACGCTATTGTACGTATTGTTGAAACAGCAAACTTAGAAGCTTCAATTTTTACGCCTCTGACCGCTTATCAATATCTGAAACAAAGTACTTCTCTTGCGGTACGCTCACCATTTGGCACAGGATTAGCCAAAATAAAGGCACTTATTCCCGTTGCAGACTCTCGTTCCCATTTAATGGAAGTAAGATTAGATATGACTAACTTTGATTGGCCTATCGGTTTAAATATTACTGCTGCGGTGGCTGTTGGTGAAAGTAAAGAAGTACTCGCCATACCAAGAGATGCATTAGTATTGAGACGAAATGGTACAACAGTTTTTCGTATTGATGACAAAAACACCGCTCAACAAATTGACGTATTGGTTGGTATGGGTGAAGGAGAATTAGTTGAAATTACCGGGAATATTAACGAAGGAGACCGTATTGTTATCCGCGGCGCTGAACGTCTTCGTATTGGTCAAACCGTTAATATAAAAACTAACAACCAAGCGCTCATTTCAGGTAATGGTTCAGGCAATGGCTCAGATAATAGCTCTAATAATAATGAGAGTAACAAACAATGACATTAACTGCCGCTTCGTTAAAAAATCCAACGGCTGTCATAGTTGGGGTTTTATTGATTGCCCTATTTGGTGCAATCAGCTTATATAAATTACCTATTCAACTAACCCCTGATATTAGTCAGCCACAAATTGTTATTTCAACCAATTGGCGATCTGCAGCTCCACAAGAAATAGAAGCCGAAATCATCGAACGCCAAGAAGATGTACTCAAAGGATTACAGAATTTAGAATTATTGGAGTCTACTTCGAGTCAAGGTAGCGGTAGTATTACCTTACGTTATAAAACAGGTATTAATCTTGAACGTGCATTAATTGATGTTATGAACGCGCTTAATCAGGTGCCTAGTTACCCAGCCGATGCCACTGAACCTGTTATCGCTGTTGGCGGCGCCAGTACCTTTAATGCTATTGCATGGTTTGCTTTAAAGCCCACTGAGGACAATGATACCGATATTGTTAATTACCAAGACTATGTTGAAGAAGTTGTACAAACTCGTTTAGAGCGTGTTGAGGGCGTATCACAAACCAATGCTTTTGGCGGATTAAACTCTGAATTACGTATTACTTTTGATCCCTATAAAGCTGCGAACCTAGGCTTAAATATCCCTGACATTGCCAGTTCCTTGGCAAATAACAATGATACATCAGGTGGTTTTAACGAAATTGGTCGACGTAAATATACACTACGATTTTCAGGTAAATATGGCGTCGAGCAATTACAAAATATGGTCCTTGATTGGCGTGAAGGCCAACCGATATTACTTAAAGATGTTGCCCATGTTGAACTTACCTTTGCCGATAGAACGGGAATATTAACGTTAGATGGTGAACCTGCTATCGCCATGAACGCTCAAACAGAGCAAGGCGTAAATGTTATTAAGGTCATGGAAGGTTTACAACTTGCTATGGCTGAGCTTAATGAGGGACCTTTAAAACGTGCAGGCTTAGAAATGATCCAAATGTATGATGAAACCATCTACATTGGTCGTTCAATGAATTTAGTTAGAAATAATCTGATCATAGGTATTTTTCTTGCCATTATTGTTTTGTGGTGGTTTTTACGAAAATTTAGAGCAACACTCATTGTTGCCTTATCCATTCCGATCTCTTTAGTGGTGACTCTCGTTGTGATGTACAGTGTTGGACGGACACTCAATATTATTTCAATGGCGGGCCTAGCTTTTGCTGTTGGTATGGTATTAGATGCTGCGATTGTTGTTTTAGAAAATATTGTACGTTTACGTGAACAAGGAGAACAACCTGAACAAGCCTCTTTAAAAGGAACATCCCAAGTATGGGGCGCACTTATTTCTTCAACGGCAACCACTGTAGCAATTTTTCTACCTATCGCCTTTTTAGAAGAAGTTTCAGGGCAACTTTTTGCAGACCTGGCGATTACTATCGCCGTGGCAATTGTTGCTTCATTATTAATTGCAGTAACGGTATTACCGACAGCTGCGAGACGATTGTTAGCCGACGTTTCCGCTGTAGATCCCCATGCCCATTGGTGGAAAAACACCACAACATTCATTATGAAAATCACCTCTACACAACAAAAGCGTATTGGATGGATAGTAGGATTGATGTTATTTTCGTTTCTTGGTAGTTACTTAATGTTTCCTAAAATCGATTATTTACCTAAA
Source organism: Colwellia sp. (assembly GCA_013215655.1). GTDB lineage: Bacteria > Pseudomonadota > Gammaproteobacteria > Enterobacterales > Alteromonadaceae > Colwellia_A. The sequence continues at coordinate 26,138 of JABSOX010000021.1, read as the reverse complement.
GGTAATCAAAATTCCTTTAACGCTTTTATACTACCTCCACCAGGACTAAGCTATCCCGCCGCTCGTGTAGAGATGAGTGATGAAATCAACCGTCGTTTAATGCCCTATTTAACTGGAGAAAAGTCACCAAAAATAGATCACTCTTGGATGGGTTTTTTTGGTAACTTTGGTTTTATGGGTGGTAGAGCCGAAGATTCAGATGACATTCAAAAAATTATTAATATTATCAATGGTGAAGTCTTAAGAGGTTTTCCTGACACTATTGCTTTTGCTTCACAAGCACAGCTTTTTGGTAATTTAGGTGGTGGTCGCCGTATCGATATCGATATTCAGGGCAATGAAGTGGATGAATTATTAGCGGCGGCACAAGTTGGTTTTGGCGCAGTAAGTGCGGCTTTACCGGGAGCACAAGTAAGACCAAGTCCAGGTTTAACCTTAGCAGAGCCAGAATTTAGAATGATCCCTAATGAAAGACGTATGGCAGAAGCTGGCTGGACAAGGCAACATGTATCAGCGCTTTCGCGCACCTTAGGTACAGGGTTATATGTAGGCGATTATTTTAATGGTCAAAAAAGACTCGACGTATTTTTACGTTCGACCGACTGGGAGACACCTGAGGAATTAAAATCCATTCCTTTTTATACCCCAAAAGCTGGCATACAACCTATAGGTGAACTTGTAGATATTATCCGTACGGCAGGACCAAGTTCAATAAGACGAGTGGATCGAAAGCGTACTATTACCTTACAAGTGACACCTCCAGAAAATTTGAGTTTAGAAGAAGCAATTGATCTCATTAAAGAAAAAGCAGAGCCTGCTATTTTAGCCGAGCTATCAGATACTGGCGCCGTAAATTATCGCGGTTCAGCTGAAGCATTAACAGAAGCATTAACCAATATGAGTCAAAGTTTTTTACTTGCTTTAGCGATTCTCTATTTATTAATGTCCGCACTCTTTAAATCATTTAAAGATAGCTTGCTCGTGGTATTAACCATACCTCTTGCGACTGTGGGTGGTATTGCTTTTTTACAACTGACAAATTTAGTGATATTTCAACCACTTGATTTATTAACCATGATTGGTTTTATTATTCTCTTAGGTTTAGTGGTTAACAATGCAATTTTACTGGTTTATCAAACACGTACTGGCGAAGCTGAAGGCCTTTCTCGACATGACGCGGTTGAACAAGCGGTTCGATTACGTTTACGTCCGATTTTAATGAGTACCTTAACCAGTATTTGTGGCATGTTACCGTTGTTATTAATACCTGGAGCAGGCGCTGAATTATACCGTGGTATCGCGGCAGTTATTGTTGGTGGTATGAGTGTCAGTACTGTATTTACCTTAATATTTTTGCCCAGTTTATTGCAATTAGGTCACAAAAAGAAATTGGCTGTAGATGCAGAACTTGCCTAAGATTCAAATGAGATGAACATTACGTTGTCAAAGCTGAACCCTTTGACAACGATCAACAAAAATATTACCAAACGAATCATAATTACCCTTATACAATGATATTTGGAATCTAGTTTATTCATGTTAATTCAATATTCTAAAACGAACAGACTTCACTGGCCTGATTTTCTTAAATCAGGTAATCGCATTTTTATTGGCTCCAACGCTGCAGTACCCAATGAACTGATTGATAATTTAATCGCTAACAGTGCTAACTTGCATGATATTGAAACGGTTCATATTTTAACACTCTCAGAAAATAAATGGGCTGAGCCGCAATATAAAGACTTATTTAAGGTCAATGCGTTTTTTATTGGTGGGAAAAACATTCGTGAAGCCATAGCTGAAGGGCGAGCAGATTACACCCCAACTTTTATTTCAGATATTCCTAAACTCTTTCGTGAAAATGTATTACCCCTTGATGTTGATATTATTATGGTTAGTCCTACAGATGAGTATGGGTATTGTTCTATGGGAGTAAGTGTTGATATTGTCAGTTCAGCCGTAAAATCAGCCAAATATGTTGTCGCACAAATCAATCCAAAAATGCCACGTACCAACGGTCATAGTTTTGTGCATATGAACCAAATTCATGCTTGGCTTGAGGCAGAGCAAACTATCCCTGAATTACCGCCGGTTGGTATCGATCAAGTGAATGAGCAAATTGGTCAATATGTTGCGATGTTAGTAGAAAATGGCGCAACCTTACAAATTGGTATAGGTAAAATACCTGAAGCGGTATTACGTTATTTAGCTAATCATAAAGACTTAGGTATCCATAGTGAAATGATCTCTGATGGTGTGATTGATTTGATGCTTAAAGGAGTGATTAACAACCGTAAAAAGACCTTTCATAAAGGTAAGGCTGTCGTTACCTTTTGTCTAGGTACACAACGTTTATACGATTTTGTTGATGGTAATCCCCATGTTGAATTTTACCCTTCAGAACATATAAATTCTCCAGTGAATATAGCAAAGAATGACAATATGGTTGCCATCAACAGCGCTATTGAAGTTGATTTAACAGGACAAGTGGTTTCAGACTCGATTGGTTATCAATTCTATAGTGGTATTGGTGGACAAGTTGATTTCACCCGTGGAGCATCCTTGAGTAAAGGCGGCAAACCAATCATTGCCCTACCCTCAACCACTAAAGACGAAAAAATATCACGTATCGTTGCACATATCACCGAAGGCGGTGGTGTCGTAACTTCACGAGGTCATGTCGCTTATGTAGTCACAGAATATGGTATCGCTTCATTATTAGGAAAAAGCATTCGTGAACGGGCATTAGAACTTATTCGTATCGCCCACCCTAAATTTAGAGATAAATTACTCGCTGATGTTCGTAAACATTATTGGGTGCCTGAATATCAGGAAAGTACACCAACATCTGTACCTGAACTTGGCGCGGTAGAACTTAAAAAATTCATCTTCTCAGATGTTGAATATATGCTACGACCACTAGCGCCTGCCGATGAACGTAAGCTACAAGAGTTTTTTTATTCGCATAATAAAGAAACATTGATCATGCGTTACAACCATCACGCCACACAAATGACGCGTGAGAAATCATGTAACTTAGTCAGTGTTAATCAACATAAAGATCTGGCCTTATGTTTTGTTCAGAAAAACCATTTAGGTGAAGTTATTCATGCCGTAGGACGCTATTATTTTATTGAAAGTAATAACAGCGCTGAAGTCGCTTTTGTGATCAGTGAAAATAAACGAGGTAAAGGTTTAGCAAGAACATTACTTGCTGAAATAATTAAAATTGCAAAAAAACGAAAATTAAGTAAATTAGTTGCCTGTGTGCGCCGAGATAACGCGCCGATGCTCAAAGTATTTGAAAATGTAGGCTTCGTACGTGGCTATTCAGAAGAAATGGACGAAATTGATTTAGCTTTAACATTTGATAGCTAAATAACATTCGACATAAAAACAAGAAAAATTAGAAAAACAAGGAATTAATATGTCTGTTGGGGTTATCAGTCATCACCGCTGTAGCAATCATAATATGGGAGATCATCATCCTGAGTCGCCCGCTCGTTTAGGCGCAATTCACGACCAACTTATTCGCAGCGGCCTTGAATATGTTATTCGTCAATATGATGCTAAACCTATTGACAAAAAGCTTATCGAATTAGCACATGACAAAAGTTACATTGATTATATTTTTGATAATGCTCCGCAAGAAGGCACCTTTAAAGTTGATGACGATACCTCAATGACACCAGAAACTTTACCCGCAGTATTACTGTCTGCGGGAGCTGCAGTTGATGCCGTTGATTTAGTGATGTCAGGTACATTAAAGTCAGCATTTTGTGCAACTCGGCCACCGGGTCATCATGCTGAACGTAATAAAGGCATGGGCTTTTGTTTTTTCAATAATATTTGTATTGCCGCCGCTTATGCAAAAGAGAAATATAAACTTGAGCGAATCGCTATTGTTGATTTTGATGTTCACCACGGCAACGGCACTGAGAATATTATTAAAGACAAAAATGGCTTTTTATTTTGTTCAACCTATCAGTACCCTTTTTACCCCTTTGAAATGCAAGAGAGCGATACCCCACCAATTATAAATACACCATTACCCGCAACCACAAAAGGCCCTGAATTTCGTCAAGCTATTACCGATAAATGGTTGCCTGCATTACATAACTTTAAGCCGCAAATGATTTTTATTTCTGCTGGGTTTGATGCACACATTGAAGATGATATGTCGCAAATCAGTTTAACTGAAGCTGATTATCGCTGGGTTACCGATCAATTAAAGGTAATTGCAGAACAGTATAGTGAAGGTCGTATTATCTCATTATTAGAAGGCGGCTATTCATTAGGCGCGTTAGGAAGAAGTGTTGTCGCGCATATTAAGGGGTTAATTGGTTAACTCATATTATGAATGACCAAAGCTACGTTTTGATCATTCATATAGTAAGCTGAATTCAATTTGATTAATGCAACGCAGCCCTAAAAGGTAAATCCTGACAAATTTTAGCTTCAGCAATCAATATTTCGTCTAAACGTATATCAACTTCTGCTTTATCAAAATACTCGTAAGCGAGTTCTACAAATAAATTCATATGCGTTTTTTCTGATGCAGCAATAGTTACATAAAAATCTTTTAAGTCACCCGCCTCTAATGCTTCACCTACCAATGAAAAACGCTCATAACCACGCGCTTCAATCACTGCACCGACTAACAATCGATCAAGAAGAAACACGTCTTGACCATTACGAAAAATGGCACGAATTTGTTTTATATAACTATCTTTTTTATCGTCACATAAATTCACGTCACGTGCTTGTAAAATTTTCACCACTTCTTTGAAATGAATAAGCTCTTCTAAAGCTAAGTCTGTCATCTCTTTTACCAAGCGTTTTCTATCGGGATAATGAGACAACATCGACATTGCCATTCCCGAAGCTTTTTTCTCTGCCGCAGCATGATCTTGTAAAAAAGAGTCCATATCAGCCAAGACCTTCTCGGTCCAATTAAAAGGGGTTTGGTATTTAAGTTCAAACATAAGATTTTACATGATAAAAAAGAAAGGGATTTTACCTAGGCCACATTGAACTTGCAACATTACCTTGAGCTATACTCAGATACTTAGGCGGTTTTATCGTGCAAAATCAAGTTGAAGCAGCATAATAAAATGATTAGGTTAAATAGATTAATTCATAAAAAGGTGGATATATGAACAACCCAGTAATAGCTAATAACAAACCTGTTGGTGTAGAACTCAATAAAGGTGAAGACTATTATTTTTGTACTTGCGGCAAGTCAGCCAAACAGCCTTTTTGTGATGGTTCACATGCTGGCTCTACATTCAAACCCAAAGCTTTTCAAGCAGAAAGCGACGATACCGCTTATCTATGTGCTTGTAAGTACAGTAACAATACTCCTTTTTGTGATGGCACACATAAAAACTTTAGCAATGAACAAGTAGGTAATGTCGGCCCTGATGTAAAAGTCCAAGCACAACAAATACCTACCGCAGAGCCTACACCCGAAGAACCCACCGTTGCTTTTATTCACGAACTTGCCAAAAATGGTTTATCTAAAGTAGGTCATCACGGCCCAATGACTTCAATGGGAGTGCCACGTCATTTACTCCCTCACTGGGACGATATTCAAATAATGGTGGCGCAAATGGCGAATAAACCTTTGCTAGAAAATCAATCAGTAGGTACCACACTTATCATTGGGCCTAAGGCAAAAAAACCACTGCAATTAGATATTCCTTTGTTTGTATCAGACATGAGTTTTGGCGCCTTATCAGAAGAAGCAAAAATTTCACTGGCTAAAGGAGCGGAGCTTGCTGGCACGGGTATTTGTTCGGGAGAAGGCGGAATGTTACCCGAAGAACAACAAAGTAATTCTCGTTATTTTTATGAATTAGCCAGTGCAAAATTTGGTTTTAATGAAGAGCAGTTAAAAAATGTACAAGCATTTCATTTCAAAGGTGGTCAAGGAGCAAAGACAGGCACTGGTGGTCATCTACCGGGTAATAAAAATATAGGGAGAATATCGCAAGTACGTGGCATTGAAGAAGGGATAGCAGCGGTCTCTCCACCAACGTTTATAGATTTACATAGTGTTGAAGATTTTAAAAACTTTGCCAACAGGGTACGTGAAATTACCGGAGGCATACCCATCGGTTTTAAACTCAGTGCAAATCACATAGAAGAAGATATGAAATTTGCGATAGACGCCAGTGCCGATTACATTATTTTAGATGGTCGAGGAGGTGGTACTGGCGCTGCACCAGAAATTTTTAGAGATCATATTAGTGTGCCCACTATTCCAGCCTTAGCTAGAGCTCGTCGATACTTAGATCAACAAGGCTTATCAGGAAAAGTAACATTGATCATAACAGGTGGCTTACGAACGCCTATCGACTATGTTAAAGCCATGGCATTAGGTGCTGATGGCATTGCCGTAGCAAATAGTGCAATGCAAGCGATAGGTTGTGTTGCAGCTCGCATGTGCAATACTAATAATTGCCCAGTAGGTATTGCTACTCAAAATCCTGAGCTACGTAAACTATTAAATATTGAGAATTCAGCAATTAAATTAAATAATTTTTTTGCTGCATCGGTTGAGCTTATGCAAGTAATGGCCAGAGCCTGTGGTCACCACCAATTGAGCGAATTTAATAAAAATGACTTGGCAACTTGGCATCAACAAATGGCGAGTTTATCGGGGATAAACTACTCGGGGTTTTCAAAATAAGAGTTTTATTTATCGAGGTATTGTCGAAGTATTGTCGAAGTATTGTCGAAGTATTGTCGAAGTGAACTTCGACCTACACCGTACTTCCTGTAAATAAAAAGGCTATCGATTGATAGCCTTTTTATTTAGTTTATTTGAATTATTCAGGTTTATTAACTCTGGAAAGCATCCGACTCTTGTACATGATATTTTTCATGTAATTTAGCAGCAAGTACACCTTTGCGATGTTTTAACGCTGCTTCTAATTTTTTAGCCGCACTTGCAATGGCTGCATATAACTCTTTTCCAGAAGCAGTAACAGAAACATCACTGCCTTCATAATGTGTGGTTACTTCTAATTTTTGCAAATGAGGTTCAACCGTTATGGTTGAATTCATGGTCATGATCGTTGGGAAATGTTTAGCTATTTTGGAGAATTTGTTTTCAATTGACTGTTTAATACCTTCAGTAATTTCAACATGGTGACCGGAAATGTTTATTTTCATAATGCTACCTTTTTTGTTGTTTTCAAAAGTGCCAAGCCACAAATAATTGAAAATAGAATCTTCATTAATTATCGGGCTTAATAATATACTCTGGGCAATAGACACAAAAAACAATGGCAAAATGATAGAAAATTTTAATTAAATGTTTATAAATATTTCAAGTCACTTAATAACAGTTAAAACGCTATATAGAGCATAAGTTGTAATCCGCTAACTCTCTACGTAATCGACGTTTTTCTTTTAAAAATTCTATCTCTCGCCACTTTCTTTTGTATACTTGCGTATTTTTTTTACCTTCAAAAATTGGTTGTTCGTTATTAATCAAATCATCAAATTCAATATTTTCATAGTTATTCATAATCAGTACTCATCAGTTAAGTATTGATATAACTTTAATATGAAGATATGACTACTTTTTGACGCTGATATGACATTTTAATTACACGCTATTTTCATGCTATTCTAGACCATATTTTTGCATTATTTTTTCAAAAAAAGGTGTTTTGTTTACCTCAAGCATTCGTTGGTCAAAAATTGATATCATTTCTGTTATCTCCTTTTCTTTTGATTTTGCAGGTGTAAAAGCCATATAAATTGACGCTTCAGATACACAACCCGCTTCACGGTATTTATCAGATTCACCTGCCATTGCTAGAGCATACAACGTGGTATTCTTAGTAAATAGAAAGGTATCTGTTCTTTTCTTGTCTAGTTTGTGGGCATTTTGAATGACATAACGTTCATGATAAGGCTGAAACTGGAATTGAGCTAGGTTGTTTTTTACGTATTCATTGAGCTCTTCAATCGAGGTATCAACGGCAATGCCTATTTGTAGATTCGCTAATGATTCGGGACCAGAATATCTCCAATCAAAGGTTTTTTTAGTAAAAAAACACATCCGTTGTTTGCCTACTTCATGCATCGGATAAATAAGGTTAGGTGCTTCCGCTTTTGCCGGAGATAACAGTGCGTCATACTTTCCTTGAAGAACGTTTTTAATTGCTCGTGACCAAGGATAATGCTCAATATTTAACGAATATTTAGTGCCCTTAAAGACTTCTCTTACCAGCTCAACGACATAACCCGGTTTATCGCCACCAACACAAATTTGAGGACACCAATCTATTGCAGATATATTAATGGTTTCGGCCCAAACAGGGCGAGAAAGGTACAAACTGAATAATAAAAAAGGGATATAAATATATTTTACCAATGTAGAACTCAAAATATAAATGACTTAATTAAGTTATAGCTCAGATCTTTACATTGAACCAACTATTGCTGTTAAATTAAACCTACATACCCTATTCAAGTTAAGCTAATACAATCGACCTGAAGTAAAATATCAAAGTAAATAATTCAAAGTGAACAGCTACAAAATAACAATTTCAATCAACAGGTTACAGGCCATACCGTCGCATTAATTTATCAATAAATGAAGTGTTATATATTTCTGCCATTCTTCTATCAAAAACTAAAGTCATTTCTTCAACATTATTTTTTTTTGAAAGCTCAGGGGTAAATGCCATGAATATTGAAGTATTTGAAACACAACCCGCCTCTCGGTATCTATCAGCCAAACCGGCCAAGGATAATGAATACAACGTAGTGTTTTTGGTCATCAAAAAGGTATCTGTTCTTTTTTTGTCTAACTTTCGAGCATTTTGTAAAACATAGCGTTCATGATAAGGCTGGAACTGGAATTGAGCTAAGTTATTTTTTACGTATTCATTGAGTTCTTCAATAGACGTATCGACGGCAATACCTATTTGTAAATTAGCTAATGATTCGGGACCAGAATATGACCATTGAGAGCTCTTTTTAGTAAAAAAGCACATCCGTTGTTTACCAACTTCATGCTTAGGATAAATAAGATTTGGAGCTTCCGCTTTTGCAGGGGCAAGTAGAGCGTCGTACTTCCCTTGCAATACATTTTTTATAGCTCTTGACCAAGGAAAATGATCTATTTCCAAAGAATACTTAGTTCCCTTAAAAACCTCATTTACAAGCTCAACTACGTAGCCCGGTTTTTCGTCATTGATACATATTTGCGGGCACCAATCTATTCCTGCTACTTTAATTATTTCAGCTTTGACCCAAAGAGAACAACAAATGTTGAGTAAGATAAAAGCAAGTCGGAGATAAATAGCCAAAGAACATTCCAAAATACATATTATTGATTAAGTTATAGCTCAACTTGCAGTAATGGTACAACTCTGGCTTTAAACTTATCAATTTAGCTTTAACTTAGACATGCAAGGTTTTCATTATTTCCTTTAGTTATCTTATCTAATCATTGATGTTAACTAGGAGAAAATAGAATGCTGCTATTTACAATACAAAGATGATCAAACAAGAAAAGTTAGTTAATTGTTAACGAGATACTTTAATTTTTTACCGGTATGAATAAAACCATGTTTTTGGTAAAACTCAAACGTTTTAATCCACTCATCAAAAGGAGGTGCTGAAACATCAATGCGCTGCCAATTTTTTTCATGGGCAAGTTCTTTGATCAAATTTAAAACTTTTCCACCGACACCTTGAGCACGAAAATCAGGAGCAACCCAAAGTTCATTGATAATGCCATAACGCCCATGAGCAAAGAATGAAAACGACTCAGATAAAGTAAAGAAAGCAATCACTTGATTATTATCAACGATCTTATAAGCCCAATGTGCAGGATTATCAGTTTGCCACTGCTGTTTAATATCAGCTTTGATTTGCGACGACAATAACGCTTCCTCGCCAAAAAGCTCAAGATACAATAAATCAATATATTGACTGACTTCATCAAACGCAGTGCCTAAGTCTAATTCAATAAGCTTCATTCAATAACACCTTGTTCTTTTAACCAATCAATAGCCGCTACGGTTGCTTTTGAACAAAGTTTTTTATCCGCACTACTTAATAAGCGCAGCTCTTCAATTTCACTATCCGGAGTTAATTCGCCAATATAGTCAGCATAATAACAGGTGAGTTTAACCATAACCCCAGCACCATTACCGAACGCTTGCTCCGAAAATCTTTCAGCGTATTTAATCGAATCAGCAACAATGTCGACAGATACTTCCTCTTTAATTTCTCGAGTTAATGCCTGTTGATCAGACTCTCCTATTTCACGCTTTCCGCCCGGAATATAGAAAAGATTTTTACCATGAGAACGTGCGGCTAATAATTTTTTATCTTCTATATGAAGCCATGCTAATTTATCAATAATTTTAGTCAAAACAATTCCTAATTGGTATAACCCAATAATAAATATAAGAACATTAGTTTTTACCGATTAATATCCAATCGGTAAACCACTACACCACCCTTTAGCCATACCCGATGCTAATGCTTTATAATCTGTATTTTTACTGGCTATATTTCTTTGTAGACAATAATTTTCATCGTCATTAAATATCGATTGTGCTAATTGTCTACCGCCCATAGTGATACCTGTAGTTTTAGCCATTCTACATTCGGTAAAATACTGAAAAGCATCAATTATACTACCCTTTTTCTTTAAACACTGACTAATATGCCAAGCATCCTCTAATGCTTGGCAAGCTCCTTGCCCAGATGTTGGCAAAGGAGAGTGTGCGGCATCACCCAATAATAAAACGTTATGTCGATGCCAAGAAGATATCGGGTTATGATCATGCACATATATTTTATTAATTGCCGAAAGTGGCGTTTGTTCGATGATTTGTTTTATTGGCTGTGGCCATTTATTAAAAAGCATTTGTAGATCTTGCTTATAAAATTCAGATTTTCGTTCGCCCACCTCTTTAGCAATAACACCACCAGACCAATAAGCTTTTTTACTAGAAACAGGAACAATGCCAAACCGTTCACCAACTCCCCAATAGTCAGCGACAACAAGCTCAGTAAAAACATCATCTAAGCTCTCAAATACTCCTACCCAATTAATAAAACCCTGATAAACAGGTTTATTATCTAAATTTACATACTGCCTTGCTATAGAGTTCATACGACCGTCAGCACCAATAATCACATCAGCCGTTATCCGTTTACCATTATCAAAAATAACCTCTGCCTGTTGATCATTATGATCTAATAAAGTTAAAACATTATGGTTATAATTTACTTCTCCATCTAAAGCAATAAAGCGCTGGTTAAGTATAGACATCAAATCCTTACGAATAATGGCAAGACTCGGGTAGCCCATCAGTCCACTCAATTCATTGATATCAAGAGATCCAAGTATTTCCCCTGTTGATGAAAATCGATTCATTTTACTCAAAGAGCCTGAAACAGTAATAGCTTGAGCGAGCACACCTAGTTGCTCCAAAACAAAGGAAGCATTAGGCCAACAAACAATGCCCGCCCCTATTTCGGTTGATATAGGTTGGCGCTCATAAACATCAACATCAAAACCTTCTTGTTTTAATGCAATCGCAGTACTTAAACCACCAACTCCTGCTCCCAATATTGCTACTTTCATGCACAGCCTTTTAGTTTCACCTAATTCTCATTATTGCAAAATAATAAAGTGCTACAAGAAGTTAAGCTATTGAATAATTGCATCAACTTGTGTCAACTCGTATCAATTTGTATCGGGTTTTAGTAAAAAAATTTATATAACCAATAATAAATTAAATTTTATCGAAGGATTATTAACGTTCACTTCCTCTATCTAAGAAATAACAAAGACTAGAGTAAGAAATATGGCTAATAAAAAGTTAATTATTCTCACGGCGATAATTTCAATATTGACCACCTCGTGTGGCGATTCAGAAAAAAGCACCACAAAAGTTGAGTCAATCATACCCTCAGGGGAAGTAACAACACCTGTAGACAATACACCAAGCACACCAAGCACACCACAGGCCCTTGCTAGTTTTACAAATTTTGAATCCGGACAAGTACGAGCGTTAGCTATCAACGATGATAGTAGCCAACTCTTTGCTTTGAATACCCCTAATAACAGCCTAGAAGTATTTACCATAAATGATGATGGCAGTTTATCTTTAAGCTCTTCAATAAATGTTGGCTTAGAGCCTGTTGCCTTAGCTATTCATAATAATCACGCTTGGGTAGTTAACCACTTATCTGACAGTATTAGCATTATTGATATAAGTACCAAACCAATGAGAGTCATTAGCACTATTCAAGTTGGGGATGAACCTCGAGATATTGTTTTTGCTGGAGAAAATCATAATAAAGCGTTTATCACCACAGCTCACCGAGGTCAAAATAACCCCAATGATCCGCAGTTAACTACGGCGGGAGTTGGCCGCGCCGATATTTGGGTTTTTGATACTAATAAAACAGCTGACACTTTTGAGTACTTACCAACAACAATTATCACCTTATTTGCCGATACACCTAGAGCATTAGCAGTAACGCCTGATGGAAAAACTGTTTATGCAGCCGCTTATTTATCAGGAAATAGAACCACCACCATAGGAGCTGATGATTTAATTAAACAAGCGCCGTTTACTGGAAGTGACGGTATAGATGCTCCTGATACTGGTCTTATCGTGCAATTTAACGGTCAAAACTGGGTTGATGAACATGGTAATATTTTTGACGATAAAGTACGTTTTGAGTTACCCGACTTAGACGTTTTTGCCATTGATGCCACAGCAGATATCCCCGTTGCAACAAACTCTTTTGCAGGAGTGGGTACACATCTATTTAATATGATAGTAAATCCCCAAAGTGGCGCCTTGTATGTATCAAATCAAGAAGCATTTAATTTAACCCGCTTTGAAGGATTGGCAGAAGATACATCAACAGTACGTGCACATATTGTTGAAAGTAGAATAACGGTCATAAAAGAACATGACGATGCAACAACAATTAGTCCGATTCACCTTAACAAACACATTGACTATAACCTCCCAGAAGGCAATGACGCCGAGCGAGAGTTAAGTTTAGCGATGCCATTAGGTATGGATATTAGTAACGATGGAAAGACACTTTATGTTGCCGCCTTTAGCTCATCTAAAATAGGTATATTTGATACTCAAGCATTAGAAAAAAATTCTTTTACGCCGGCACTAAACCAACAAATACATTTATCAGGTGGCGGACCAACCAACGTTATAATCAATGAAAAGCATGGCCGTTTGTATGCCTTAACGCGTTTTGATAACAGTATTTCGACAGTAGATCTATCAAGTAATAGTGAAATTCAGCACCTCACAATGTTTAACCCTGAGCCTATACACATCACTCAATGCCGACCTTTTTTATATGATGCAACAAATACTTCTGGTCATGGTGATGCCTCGTGTGGTTCATGTCATTTATTTGGAGATACTGACGGCTTGGCGTGGGATTTAGGAGATCCTGAGGGTCAAATGAAAGATAGTCCTAATACCTATGTAGAAGAAGACTTTGGTGAAAAAAAGCCTAGTTTTCATTCGTTAAAAGGACCAATGACGACACAAAGTTTTCGTGGTTTAACGGGCAATGGCCCGATGCATTGGCGTGGTGATCGCACAGGAGTGAATAAAGCAGCCGATGAATCGCTAGAAAGCGCCGCTTTTAAAGAGTTTAACCCTGCTTTTGTTGGTTTATTAGGACTGGAGAACGAACTGAGTGCTGATGACATACAAAAATTTACCGACTTTGCCTTAAGCATCAGTTATCCACCTAACCCAATACGTGCACTTGACAATAGCTTAACCATAAGTCAAACCGAAGGGAGAAGAATTTACCTTGAAGACGATGTTGTTGGAGATCAGCAATGTAATACTTGTCACAAATTATCCCCTGAAAATGGACAATTTGGTACGGCTGGACTCATGAGCGTTGAAGGGCCTACCATTATTGAAGATTTCAAAGTACCACACCTACGCAACTTATATCAAAAGGTTGGCATGTTTGGTCATTCAGGACGATTTATCCCAGGTGGACCAAGTGAAAATATGGATCAGCAAATTAAAGGTTTTGGCTATTTACATGATGGCTCTGTCGATATGTTATCGCACTTTTTTACCGCTGAAGTGTTTGATCTTGAATCACTACAAAAACGCCAACATTTAGAGAATTTCCTGTTTGCTTTTGGTAGTGAACTAGCTCCCATTGTAGGCCAACAGCTAACCATAAACAGCGACAATGTAAGTGCACAATTAGCAAAACTGGAACTATTAAAAACCAGATCATTAATCACGATACCAAGACAAGAATGTGATCTTATTGTTCACGGTGTTATTGATGACACACCACGTTCTGCATTTTATCAAACCGCAGATCTATGGCAAAGCGATAGCTTAGAAGAGCAGTTAACTACAACGCAACTGTTAGAGCTCGGCACCGCTGATCAGCAAAACATGACGTTTAGTTGTGTGCCTCCCGGTTCAGGTCAACGAATAGCCATTGATAATGATGAAGATGGTTTATTTAACCAAGATGAACGAGACGCTGGTAGCGATCCACTAGTAGCCAATCAATAACAACAACGTGGTATTTAACCACACACATGGAAACAGCGTTCATGCCAAGAGTTATATGAACGCCTCAACAGTATTAGAGGTACCTTATTTTGAAAAATAGGCAACACTGGAAAAAAACGACATTAACACTTGGTATATTGGCGAGCATATCAACTCAAAATTATTCAATTGCAGCAGAAACCGACTTAGAACATATTTCGGTAAGTGGTAGCCGCTACACCTTAATGGATAGTTCTGCGGGTGTTAACAATTTTTTATCAAAAGAAGAAATTGATCAAATGCCACATTTGGCCGATGATGTTTTTCGCATGATGCCATCAATACCCGGCGTAACAGCAGGTGATTATTCGGCAAGCTTTAATATTCGTGGCGGTGAAGCCGATGAAGTATTGGTATTGTTAGATGGGCAACAACTTTATCGCCCCTTTCACATGAAAAGTTTTTCCGGTGCCTTTAGTATTATTGATACTGAAAACATTGGCCAAATGGACTTTTCCAGCGGCGGTTATTCAGCTCAATTTGGTAATAAAATGAGCGGCGTACTGGATTTAAAAAGCTTAGAACCATTAGATGAAACGCAATACAGTATTGGTGCCAGTTTTATCAATGCCCGCGCAGGCGCACAAGGTGGTTTTGCTAATGGTAAAGGAACATGGTTAGTATCGGCTCGCCGCGGTTACCTCGATATGATCTTAAAAGCTATGGATGATGAGACCAATAAATTCGAACCTATTTATGCCGATGCTTATGGTAAGTTGAGTTATCAGTTAAACGACGAACACGAAATTACACTAAGTTTATTATACGCTTTTGATGATGAGATATACGACGATCAAATTGTGAATGCCAATGGTTTTATTGAAGAAAAGAAAAAAATCTCCGGCAAGTACTCAAGTAGTTATTTATGGTTAAGTCTCCACTCCCAGTGGAATGACAAATTAACTTCTACCATTATTGTTTCTGCGGGTGCTATTGATGAAGACCGAAACGGCGATAATTTTGAACCTCAAGAAGTTGATATACTGGTTGATGATTATAAAAAATTTACTTTTATTGAACTCAAACAAGACTGGAAATACCGTTTTTCAAACGATCAAATATGGCAATGGGGACTTGACCTAAAGTCATTAGATGCCGAATACGATTATAAATCTAAAAATTGGTTATATGACGGGTTTCACGCCAATGAACCTTTAATAAGCGAAATTAAAATTGATACTAAAGGTGCTGAGTACAGTGTTTATCTTAACGATAAAATACGTTTTTCAGAAAATATTGTCGCTGAATTAGGACTACGCTGGGATAAACAAACGTACCTTGGTTTTAATGATGATCAAGTTAGCCCAAGAGCAAGTATCGCATACAATATTTCACCACTATCAACGTTGAGATTTAGCTGGGGTTATTACCATCAAGCCGAAGATATTCTAAGTTTACAGGTTGCTGACGGTGTTACAGAATTTGGAAAAGCACAAAAATCAGAACATCGCATCATTGGTTTTGATAGCCAACTTACGCCATCTTTAAATTTTAGAGCTGAGTTGTATCAAAAATTAATCACCAACGCACGTTCACGTTATGAAAGTGTTTTTGACCGCTTTAGTTTTTTTCCTGAAGGGGAGTCAGACCGCGTACACGTTATTCCACAAAGTGCTGACATCAAAGGGGTTGAATTAAGTTTCAAACATAGAATAAACGAACAACTCACTTGGACTGGCAGCTATAGCTACTCAGAAGCCAATGACAAGGTTAATGGTGAAGACTTTCCTCGTAGTTGGGATCAACGTCATGCTGTTAATTCGTCAATAAACTATGCACTGCACAATGGCTGGAATTTACACGCTGCTTATACCTATCATTCGGGTTGGCCAACCACTGGAGAATTTGGCAGCGCCGAGCAAAATCCAGATGGCAGTTATCAAGTAACAAGGCATTTAGCCAAACGTAATAACGAGCAGTTGGGAGATTATAGTCGTATTGATATTCGAGCATCCAAAATTCAAAAACTCAATAACAGCACCTTAACGTGGTTTGTTGAAGTGAGTAACTTATTGGATACACAAAATGAGTGCTGTGTAGATGGCAGTAATTATAATGTAAGTGATAATGGCACGGTTACTGTCAAACAAATCAAAGGGCATTGGTTACCACTTATTCCATCATTG
Source organism: Colwellia sp. (assembly GCA_013215655.1). Classification (GTDB taxonomy): domain Bacteria; phylum Pseudomonadota; class Gammaproteobacteria; order Enterobacterales; family Alteromonadaceae; genus Colwellia_A. Next base: position 9,382 of record JABSOX010000021.1, on the reverse strand, counting down.
GGTATAAAGTGGCAGTTTTAGATCCTAATATTTAAAAACGTAGTTGGTTTTGGACTTAATTAGCTGCGGTAATAACGTCATTCATGACATTAAATGCCGCAGCATATTGCTCACGTGAGGTAGTGCCGCTAACCTGCCATGCACTATTGATAATAATAATCATATTTTTATCAGGGATGGTCGCTATAAATTGCCCTCCCCAAGCCATTTGCATTCTTTGTGTATTACCCTTCCCAAGCCACCACAAATAGCCATAACCATCGACAGCAAATGGACTACTTCCTGAAGTTAAGCTTACTTGATGATTTTTCGCACTTTTAACCCAAGCACTTGGTAAAATTATTTGTTGCTGATAAACCCCATCATTGAGTAACAAACTACCTATTTTGGCTAAATCGACTGAACGCAAAGCCAAACCTGCACCACCGTTATAATAGCCATCATTAAGTATTTCCCAATCTACTTGCGATATTCCCAATGGTGTGAATAATTTCTCCATTGCATATTCTAGCGTGGTCATTTCTGTAGCTTTGGTTAAAATTACCGATAATAAATGCACCGCAGCAGAGTTATAATTGAATTGTTCTCCTACTACCGCCGATAAATCACGATTAAGAAGAAAGCCTTGTGGATCAGATGAATTGGCCCAATTAGTATAACCAGATACTTGACCTTCATCCCATTGAAAGCCACTGGTCATCGTTAATAAATGAGCAATGGTAATGTTTCTTTTACTTTGAGAAAGTTCAGGGAAATCAGCTTGAAAAAATGAACCCATAGTTTGTTCAATACCCATGATATAACCGTCTTCAATCGCTTGTCCTATTAACATCGCAATCATTGTTTTAGTAACAGAGCGTTCATGTAATAGATCATTAACCTGTGTGTTTTCAAAATATGCTTCAGCAACTAAAGATTCATTTCTAACAACAAGTAAACTTTTTAAGCCATCAGCATCACGAGCATTGTTGTAAGCGATAATAAGTAGAGGCACATCAAAACTTTCATTTTGGGCATCACCGATAATAAATGAGTCTGTTGATATGGGTTGCCAGTTAACATCTCCTGCGGGTGAAGAAACATCATTAACAGTACCTGAGGATCCCGAACCGCCTCCGCAAGCGATAAATAAGACAGCAACAAATATTAAAGATAAGACATTATTAAAAAACGTCATGCGGTAACTCCTTTAATCTTTGGTAAAGAACAAATTTAAACATAAATTAGAGCTAACTTAGAGCTAACTTAAAACTGCCAAATAATACCAAATGATGGGATAAAAGGAATATAATTGCCATCATCAGCATTTGAGCCACGAAACTTTGTCGCAGTGAGAAATTCTGCAGCATCTGCTACACCCGAAGTATTGTCTCTATTTAAAACATTAATAGCTTCAAAAAAATAACGTAATCGTCCATGATTTAAATGTGTTTCACATCCCACTCTAAAGTCTACTCTAAAATAATCTGAAAAAGTATTTTGATAAAGTTTGCCAAATTTTAAAAAGGGTTTATTACTATCTTCCCTCGGGGTGAGTTGATTAAAAGCTATTGATGTATTTTTCCAACCGGTATGATAATTACCATACAAGTTAATATTACACGATGGAGAGAATTGATAACTTAGTGAAAAGTTTGCTGTATGCTTTTGCTGCCACCGTCTAGGTACAGTATGGCCATTAATTTGTTCTTCAGCCTTACTGAGTGAATAACCTAACCACCAATTAAATTTGTTGTTGTGGCTATTTTGTAAAACAATTTCAAGCCCTTTTGTTGTGGCTTCTTGGGGAGTAATTAAGGTACGATCAACACTACTTTCGAAAATAAAGGTCTCTCCGCCAAAAATATTTTCATAACGAGGTAGCGGCTCATCATATTTTTTATGGTAGAGACTCACTTTATAATCATATCCTTTGATCAATTGTGCTTGATATGAAAAGTTGATTTGCCTTACTTGTTGGGCCGAATGGAAAGAGTTTTCATCGTCTTCAATAAATAATTGATGAATACCTTGTGCCTGCTGATATATTCCCCAAGAGATTTTATAATTGCTACCATTTTCAGTTAAATAATCAAGGTTAATTCTTGGGCTAAGTTGTTGCTCATCTGTATACGTTTGTTTATCCCAACGCAATCCAACTTCGGCAGTAAAGGACTGATTGATTTTAAACAAATCTGAGAGGTAAGCTCCATAAGTATTACCCTTAATGTTCAGTCTACTCTTTCGCTCAAAAGTGCCCTCTTGCTGAGACAGCGCAATAAAAGGGTTATATTTTTGATAAGCAACAACATATTTATATTCAGCCTGTTGCCATTTAGCTTCAATACCCGCTTTTATAATTTGATTGCTAGATACTTTATACTGCACACTTTGTTTGGTAACAATAAAAGACCAATTAAGTCGATCATCTATAGCGGAGAACCCTTGATTATTATCGTATGCATCATAACCATTACGATTGTTTTCGAGGTCACCATAACCTAACAAAAATGAGCTCGATAAATTATCTAGCCATTTATTCTTTAAGGTAAGCCAATTATATGAACTTATTGACGTACCATCACTGCCGTTGATGCACTTTTCTATACAAGAATGGCTATCTTGAGTGATTAATGAGTGCCACGACAATGAAGTATTATCTGATAGGTTGATATTAACTTTACCAAAAGCGTCCCCGTATAGAGGTTTATAGTTATCTAACTCCACATCCGAAGTTGCACTAACAGCCCCTAAAAAACCTTTTCGTGCTGAAAAAAACCAATTATTTTCACTATCTTTAAACTGACCACTGCCTTTAACTTTCAAATCAAGGAAATTTATCCCTACAGCCCAAGGTGTTTCTTGCTGCCAATCTTGCGAAGATACGTTAATCACTCCGCTTAAATGATCACCAAACTCTACTGGAGCGCCACCCGTGATGATTTGTGCATGACTAATAGTAAAAGAGTCGACAATGCCAAATAGTCCTCCTGCTTCTTTCATATGAAAGGGATCATACAAAGGCATACCATCCAATAAAAATACATTTTCATGACTTGTGCCACCACGAATATTTATACGGGCAGAAACATCTCCACCGGCAACGCCCGGAATATTAGCAACCGCTCGATTAACGTCACTGGCAAGGTGTGAAATTTGCTCAAGATCATCCTGACTCATAAACTTTTTATCTGAAGTTTGCGCATAATCAATATTGAATTGGCTAGTTGAAACAACAAATTTTTCAATGGGTAATCTCGCCAGATTAATTTTGATGTTCTTTTTCTTATCGCTAGTTGTGGTAAACAAGATAGGTTTTATTATTTCTGTTAAATATCCAATTGCTGAAATAGATAAAGTATAACTACCTTTATTCAGATTATGATAGCTAGCAAGTCCTGTTTGTGTAGTAATAACTTTGCGCAAAAGCTTAGCTGTATTGGTTTTATTACTTTCGTTATTTTGCTTAATTAAGGTAAGACTTACCTCGTTATTCATTGGTTTACTGAGCTCATCAAAAATAGTAATACCAAGAGAGAAGTCATTTTTTATTGCCGGTAAAGCTACAATAATAGAACGCTTATTTAGTCCTTGTTTAAGGGTTAAGTTAAATGGCAAGAGCAACTCTTTAACTAAGGATGATCCATTTAACAATACAGGTTCGTTTTTAACTTTCATCCCACGATGAATTTGTTCACTGCTGTAAATTATTTTATAATCGCGCTGATTTAAATGCTGTAAAACGTCCAGTAATGTTTTGCCGGAATAATGATATTTAGGTTCAGTGAGTTTAGATTTACTAACGTTAAGTTCAGTGACGTTAGATTCGCTAGTTTTTGCCGAAATTGAAAAGCTCATAATACACAAAAGCCCTAACAGAGTCAGGGCGAGGCTATAGCGTGTAAAAAAACGTATCAGCATAAAGTGTATTATCGATAGACTTCCAATTTATCTTGCGTCAGCATATATTTTAACTCAGTCGTAGAAAATACCGTAGACAATGCTTGCTCTAGCGTTAGGTTATTAATATCACCGTGCAATGTAACCACTTTACTCAGCTTTTCAATATGGTCATTTCTAAAAACAAGTGTTATACCATGCTCTCTGGTGATCCAGATTAGAAATTGATAGAGATCTCTGCCTTCAAGCATAAACTTAGGTGCGGCATTATTTACCCATTGCCAATTTGAGCTTGTCGGTAAAATTTCGTATTGCTGAAATAGCCCTGCTTTATCACTGACCAATTGATATCCTGCATACAATGACTTAATACTTTCACCACTGTCTAAATTTATCTGTCCTTCACGTACACTTATTTGAATTCCATCGCGATGACTACTCACTTCAAATTGCGTTCCAATGTCTTGTATATTGCCATGAATGGTATGCAGTGTAATTGGCACTTTTTTACTTTGCTCAAATCCTGAGTCAAAATAAACCGTACCGTATGAAAGCGTAAACTCATTATTTTCATTGATAATTAATTGAGAATTGTGATTAAGCCTTAAATTCCCGCCTGTTTGCAAAGTTAATGTTGCATAGCCATCAGCAAAAGTTTCGACCATAGCGCCAGCGACAAGTTCTTGGTTATTAATATTTAAGCCGCTGGTTTTCACTAAGCCTTGTATATTTTCAAGATAGACAGTGGTTAACATGACATTTGTTGTCATCGTAAATTGCGTAAAAACAATACCAATGACTAAACTCATTGCTGTCGCCATCGAACCAAACATCAACCAAGGTTTAACTTTATTACGTTGTTTGTTTTTTTCGCACCAATGAACTTTTAACTGATGTTTTATACGTTGTTTCGTTTGCTCTGGAGCGTTTTCTCTCGCTTGTACATGGCGTAAGAGTTCAGGTAAAGCATCTCCTTGACTTGATTTTTGTTCTTGCGCTGGTCGCACTTTACTTTGTTGATTAGTCATTAGCTTTTAACCTGTTGTTCATTAAATAACTTACTACCGCCGCTGAGACTAAAAAAAACATCTTCGAATACCGGTCTAGCACGTGATAATAAGGATTCAACCGCTTTTGCAGTAACATCCATGGTGATCGCAATTTCTTTAACTGAGCAACCCTGAATATATTTAAGCTCAACGACTCGGGCATAACGTTCAGGTAAGCTATCAAGAGTTAAATGCACTATTTTATTAAGTTCTTGCTGTAAAAGGTTATTCTCTGGTTGATGCTGTAACGCGATGGTCAGTGATTCAATTTGAGCGCTGATTTCGGGGCAGTCATCGAGTAATGAAGGTTGACGGTTGTCCGCTTTAAAATATGCACTCAGCTCATAACGACAAAAAGTACATAACCACGTTAACAAGCTAGCTTCCGCCCTAAAGGTATGTAGCTTGTCGATTGCTTTACATAAACTACCTTGCACAATATCTTCAGCAATGTGATGTTGATGATCAACACGAGATAAGACAAATCGATAGAGTTTATCAAAGTATTCTTCATAAAAAATATCAAAACTCGCCTCATCTCCTTTAAGGAGCTTTTTAACGAGTCTTTTGTCTGTACTATATTTACTGAACATATTTACCAAACATATCTACCAAGCATATCCACTAAAAATGCCGTTATAACCAGCATTTTACTATTGTTAAGTCATTAGAGTAAGTTAATAAAAAAATCCTTCGAATTCTTTTTACTTTTTACTTTTTACTTTTTATTATGAGTTCACCCATAAAGGTAAACGTTTACTTTATGCTTGTATTGGCGAACATAGCTCAATTAATTCACCATCAAGTGTGCGAACATAAGCAATAACTTGCCCCCAAGGTTTGCGCTCTGGCTCTTTGATTGAAACAGCTCCAGCTTTAAGTGCGGTTCTATAGGCTTCAGGCACGTTATCACTAACAAAAGCTAATTCAATGCCAAAAGGTTTTTCATCTAAACAACCTTTTATATATTGGCCATTAAAGTTCGCATCTCCGAGTTCATAAGATGCAAAAGCTAAAGTAGTTGCTCCGGTATCCAATTCACCATAATCATTAGACTCGTGTAAAAACTTCGTTTTAAAAGCAAACGCATTTTCATAAAACGATAATGATTTCGCCACATCTTTAACATATACAATGGTATAACCAAATTTCATTTTCTTTACTTCCTTATATTTACAGGGCTAGTTATTTTTTATTAATTCTTTAGGCATTGACCAAGCATAAATAAATTCTTTAACTTTATTTTCACAAGGTGTATACCAATAAGCTGTCGCTTCATTTTTTGCACCCAGTGCTTCATAAAACCCTCTAGCCTTATGATTACACTCAAGCACCTCAAGATAAATACCCGAATCTTGATAGTGTTTATCTGCCCATTGAGCAGCTGCGGAAATTAACTGAGTTCCCAGCCCTTTGCCTTTCGAATCACCAGTGATATGAAGGTTATCGATAATAGTGCCATACTGCTGATGGTTATTACCATAAACACAAATGAAGCCACAAAATATATTTGTTTTATCGGCTTCATATTGTTCAATGACTAAAACCAATTGATTTTCTACTGGATTATTTAATCGTTCAGTCCAAACAGCTAACCTATCTTTAAATACCTCTTTTTTAAGGTAAGATTCAGCCAATACTTCATTGTAATTTTCTTGCCAACTTGTTGCATGTAAATGAGCTATATTGTCTAAATCATCTAATATGGCAATACGTAGATTCATTTTATTTTATTTTTCCATGAAGGGTTTCTATCAATTGAAATTGATTTATAAGAATATGAATTTACGGGAACTGGTACTAAATTGATAATTATTTCTGTAAAAAAACCTTAGCTCGGGTTAAGTAAATTTAAAAAATCTATTGTTCTATTTTAAATCAAAAGATAAAATACCTTGCTCAATTTAGAGCAACTCTTTATCTCTTATTCTACGGACAGTTTCCCCTATGAAAGATCTTACCCAAGGCTCAATTCCTAAACATTTAATCACCATGGCCATGCCAATGATGATAGGCATGTTTGTACAAACACTTTATTTTCTAGTTGATCTATATTTTGTCGGGAAACTAGGTGGAGCATCGCTAGCAGGGTTAAGTTTAGCGGGTAATGCAATGTTCTTAATCTTTGCTCTCACCCAAGTTTTAAATGTTGGTACTGCTGCTATTGTCTCTCATGCTGTAGGTCGTAAAGATAAAGCTGATGCAAATTTAGCTTTTAACCAATCGATGATGATTGCCAGCATTGTTGGCATACTTGTTTGTATTGCCGGTTATTTAGGTGCAGAAAACTACCTTAATCTTGTTTCAAATGACCAAGCAACTGTTAAAGAGGGGCTCACCTACCTCTATTGGTTTATACCATGCATGGCATTACAGTTTCCTATGGTGGCAATGAGTGCAGCCTTACGTGGTACCGGTATTGTAAAACCTATCATGATTATTCAAATGGCCTCAGTATTTATCAATATTATTTTTTCACCAATGTTAATTGCGGGTTGGGGTACAGGTTATGCAATGGGTATAGCGGGAGCAGGACTTTCAAGTTCTATTTCCGTAGTATTTGCTGTAGTACTAATTTGGTATTACTTTAAACATGCCGATAAGTATATTTCTGTGGAGTTCTCACTATGGCAGCCTGACGTTAGCTGCATAAAAAAAATTCTTGCTATTGGCTTTCCTTCAGGTGGAGAATTCTTTTTAATGTTCGCCTACATGAGCACTATTTACTGGTTAATTCAACAATTTGGTGCTGATGCCCAAGCAGGTTTTGGGCTCGGCTCTCGAATAATGCAGTCGTTATTTTTACCCGCAATGGCGCTAGCATTTGCAGCGCCGGCTGTTGCCGGACAAAACTTTGGCGCAAAAAAATATCAACGAGTTAAAGATACTTTTACTTGGGCAACCATTATGACTTGTTCATTGATGCTGCTTATAACCTTGTTATGTTTATGGCAAACACCATTACTTTTACAGAGTTTCACTGAAGATAAAAATGTACTAATTTTCAGTATCACTTTCTTGCAAATCATCTGCTTTAACTTTATTCCTTCAGGTCTTGTTTTTACCTGTTCAGGGTTATTTCAAGCGATGGGCAATACATGGCCAGCGCTTATTAGCACCGCAACACGTTTAATCACATTTGTAATTCCTGCATTATGGTTATCACAACAAAGCGGTTTTGAAATAAAACATCTTTGGTATATTTCGGTAACTACCGTATGCCTGCAAGCATGTTTGAGCTTTTATCTACTACGCAGGGAATTTGCCAAGCGACTACCTACATCAAAAACTACTGATTTAGATAATGATGAACTTACGGCCTAAGATCTATTATTGGTATAAATAATTAAAATTAAAATGAGTTAATTTCAAACTATTTAATACAACAGTCCTACTTACTAGTTAATTACTGAAAACTAAATGACTAATAACGGGGCTTCACTATGACTTTATTAAAAAAATTTACACCTGCAATTATCGTTACATGTTTATTAACAACCGCAGTATTTGCCAATCAAAGCGAGACACCACAAAACGGCTATAAAATACAAGTTATAGAAAATTGTCAGGTTATTAAAGAATATGAAATGAACAATGAACAAATAGATGCATATCTTGCACTTAAAGTTGAAGAAAAAAAGATGAGTTCACTAGAAATTCCTATTTCAGCAATACAAAACGAATTAGAAAGTTACTCAGCACAAATTGAAGAGTTAACGGCTCTTGCTTTTCAAGAAACAGAACAAAGTTTATACATCGATAAAGACTACCTTAAGCAACAAGAGAAAGTTGTCGAAAAACTTAATGTATTAATGGCAGCACACCAACAAGACTTTGATGCCTTAGGATTACAAGGAGATAAAATAGGAAAAATTGCCGATACCTTTGTTACGTCTCTTCAAGTAATAATTGGCGACTTTGAGCATCAACAAATTCATATTATTTCACCTGATGACCAAGATAATAGTTATCAATGTCATAAAGCTATTTTTAATATTTAAAGCAACATTTCTCTTAGCGACAAACTACTTGTTTACCCCAACCAAACAGGTAGTCATCTTCTATATTTTAACCTTCGATAATTGTCCAAGTTACATTGTCAACACACCGACAATGTAACTAAAATATAAAACTAAACCTGGTCACTTTTTATATTTATGATGAGTCTGCTAAAGCTAACAATGACAAAGCGGGCTAAACACAATAGCTAGAGTTATGACCTGTCAAACGGTTAGCAGTTCCGCTTGAAATTCTTGTATGTTTCTTTACTACTCAGAATGCACTTTTCCATTGTTCAGTGTCTATAAACCAGCGCTCTTCGTAGATTTTTTCACCCTCAAACTTGAACAAAACCGACAACTGAGAAGCTGTAATTTTATCGGATTTCCATTCAACGATCGAGACGACTTCACTTTCCCCTTCGATTTGCCTAAGCGCTGTTATTTCGAAACCGG